>LLEU01000015.1 GCA_001567505.1 Acidobacteria bacterium OLB17
CAGCGGGGCGTGGGAACGGGGCCAGGGGCAGCGGTACCGGTACCGGTGCAGGCAGCGGGAACGGCTCAGGCTTTGGTAACGGAAATGGAAATGGAAACGGTGACGGTGATGGCGATGGCGACGATGGCGTGGGCCCACCGCCCGCGTCCGGCCCGACGACCGCGTTGAAGGTGACGTATAAGCCGCGGCCGAGCTATACAGATGCGGCCCGCCAGAATCAGGTTCAAGGCAAGGTGACGCTTCGCGTTACGTTCCTTGCTTCGGGCGGGATCGGTCAAATTTCGACCGTCAAGGGCCTGCCGTACGGCCTGACCGAACAGGCGATCGCGGCCGCACGCGCGATCCGCTTTACCCCGGCAATGGTCAATGGCCAGGCAAGGAGTGTTACGAGGCAGGTCGAATTTCAGCTTTGCGATCTATTGATCGCGACCACAACTCACAATAAAAGGCATCCTTTCCGGATGCCTTTTTTTTATCTAGATAAAGACCACGCTCTGGGACGACGGTATCTCGAAACGTTTTCGACACCGGATGTTGCGGCAAACGAGCATGTCGTCAACCCGCACCATATAATCCCTCGATCGTGCGAATTCCGCCTTCTGCTGTTCGTTCAGGCCTCGTGGAAGTTCTTTCTTCTTTGTCCTCTTCAGCCAGCGAATATCATAGTCCTGCCGCTCACGGCAGTAGGGACAGGCAAAATTCGCTTTCTTTATCTCTTGACGCTCGTTGAAGATATCGCGCTCGTTCATACCTGAATTTTACCACGGGCCCACAGCAACACGGGGGTTTTTATTCCGCGATCTCACGCAGGTATTGGAAGCTGAAGATCCCGGAGTCGTGCTGATCGGAGAATACGAAATTCAACGCGTAGCGGCCGACGACCGCGGTCGAGGTGATCTTGATATCATCAGGTATCGATTCATCTACGAGCATCTTCTCGCCCGTCCACTCATTGATGCACATTGCGCATGGACATCTCCGGCGGAGAAAGAGTGCGTTGTAGCGTGTCTGGCTGTCGTCAGACCAGGTGATAGTGAATTCGGTGTCGGATTCTTCGACGATCTGGATCGGTTCGAGCATTTCTTAATATGAAGCTTCTGCGGCCTTCGGAAAGACCTGTCGATAGGCAACGAGGTTCGTCGCCATGATGATCGGTATCGCAAGGTAAACACCCACACAAAATGCGAGGTATCCCAGAATGGCGAGTCCGATATTGACCGCGATCAGGCCGGCGACGCCGCCTAGGTTCTTGAGCGTGGCCCGCGCACTAAGTTTGATCGCGTCCCAGGACGAAAGTCCGCGATCGACGATCAGCGGAAACACGAACATCAGGAGCGAGTGAATACCGACCATCAAGAGAGCCACTATGACGTCAATGACCAACGCTCCTATAAAGGCCGGAATGAGTTCGTCCGGGCTGATCTTACCTCCGGAGACCGCCATCGCAATGATCGGCAAATAGATCGTCAGCAGCACGACCACGCCGTAAATGAGGCCCGGAACGAGTATCACAACGACGGCCAACAAGCTTTTCCCAAAATAATCGAAGCCTTTCCAAAGGTCGTTAAAATCCGCACGGCCGCCGTCGAAGACCCTTAGATACGCGGTCAGAACGCCGCAGAACATCGCTCCCAGCAGGATATAGAAACTGAATCCGCCTATAAAGAGGCCGATGATCGTGATGGCAAAGAGCAGCCAGTAATCCTGCTTGATCAGGCGAAAGCCTTCCTTGACACATTCGGCCGGCCGTATCTGTCCCGTCGTAAACTGCAGTTCCATAGGGATCCGTTCTTTAGCGAATCAGTTCTTGTAGATGCGTTCGAGATAATCGCCGACCATGCGGTTCGTGGAGAATTGCGGGGTCAATGTCCCGATCGCCTCGCGCATCATCGAGATCCAGCGTTTTCGAATGCCGTTCTCGAACTCATAATACGCAGGGATGACCTCGGTTTCCAGCGTCGTGTAGAGAGCATCCGCGTCCTGTCGGTCGATCTCCTCGTCTGTTCCCGACGCTTCGAGCCCGCCGATCGCAAAGCCGTTCTTACCATTGAAGCCTTCGATCCACCAACCGTCCAGGATCGAAAAATTCAAGGCTCCGTTCATCGCTGCCTTCATCCCGCTAGTGCCGCTTGCCTCCATCGGACGTCTCGGTACGTTCATCCAGACGTCAACTCCGCGCACAAGGTAGCGGGCAACCTCCTGGTCGTAATCCTCGATAAAGACCGCACGCCGCTGCCAATTCGAATCGCTGTTGATCCGCAGGAGTTCCTGAAGGACGGATTTCCCGACCTTGTCCTGAGGGTGCGCTTTTCCGGCGAATACGAACTGCACAGGCCGCTCTTCGTCATCGACCATCTTCAAGAGTCGCGGCAGGTCGGAAAAGATGAGATCCCAACGCTTATACTCTGCGACACGCCGTGCAAACCCGATCGTCAGCACTTCGGGAGAGAATAGCGTCGCCGTTTCCTCATTCTCATGAATGGTCTCGACCGTTCCGGCATCCTTGGTTGCGGTGCGCCTGCGGACGTACGAGATCAGCAGGCCTTTAAGGGCTTGGTGGGCCGTCCAGATGTCTTCGTCAGGGATATTCCAGATGGCGGACGCCCATTTCTCCGTGTTGCAAACGGAAGAATGCCATTCGTCGCCAAGTTCCCGACAATACAAACCCTGAAAGAGCGGCGCGATCCACGTCGGGGCGTGCACGCCGTTCGTTACCGAAGTGATCGGTACTGCCTCGCGTCGGAGAGGCCAGGGAACATCTTCAGCCAGAGGCCGCGTGAGACGTGGCCGTGTTTCTCGCTGACGCCGTTCGATGAACGGCACATTCGTATCGCAAGCGGTGTCATCCCGAAATATTCCTTGTCATCGGCAAGATTCGCACGGCCGAGCGCAAGGAATTCGCTATTAGAGATCTTTAGGGCCTGAAGATACTCTTGGCTGAAACATTCGAGCAGCAGGCCGGGTTCGAAAGTATCGTTGCCTGCGGCGACAGGCGTGTGCGTCGTGAAAACGCACTGCTTGCGCACGGCCTCTATCGCGTCGGCGAAATTCTTATCCGGATTTCGCAACAGGAATTCGTAAGCGAGCTCGAGCGTGGAAAAGCCGGCGTGGCCTTCGTTCAGATGATAAACATCAGGCTCGAAACCTATCGCCCTCAGAAGCCTTACTCCCCCGATGCCGAGCACCTTTTCCTGCACGATCCGCGTCTCGGAATCGCCGCCGTAGAGATGTCCGGTGATCAGCCGATCGACCTCAGAATTCTCCGGCACATTCGTGTCAAGCAGGTAGAGCGAAATTCGCCCGACCTTTGCAAGCCAAGCCTGGCATACGACCTCGCGGCCGCGTATGTGGACCGAAACGGTCAGGCGCGATCCGTCCTCCCTTAGGACGGGCGAGAGTGCGAGCTCGGACTCGAAAAGGTCGTTGTAGGTCTCTTCCTGCCAGCCTTCGTGGTTCACGTGCTGGCGAAAGAATCCGTAGCGGTAAAGGAGGCCGATCGCCGTTAGCGGGAGATTCATGTCGCTCGCGGATTTGAGATGGTCGCCCGCAAGAATGCCGAGGCCGCCCGAATAGATCGGTAATGAATTATGAACGCCGTATTCGGCGCAGAAATATGCGATCTTTGGCGTCGGAGCGAGAGGCGTGCCTTCGTCGGGCGGAACTGCCAAATATGCAGCCTGACGCTCCGCAAAATGCTTCAGCCGGCCGACATACGCAGGGTCGCAGGCACGCACGCAAAGGCGAAAACTCTCGACGTTCTCCAAAAAAGCGCGCGGCCGCTGCTCACTCTTATCCCAAAACCGCGAATCAAGGTCGCGAAAAAAGTGCGACGCCTTCCGGCTGCCATGACCAATAGAAATTCATCGAGATCTCGAAAAGCGGCCTAAGTGCTTCCGGGATCCGGCGGTCGATATTGAAGTCAGTTCGAAAATTGGTCGTAGGAGTATCTTGCAGTGCTTCTTGCGCGGTTTCGCTCATAATTCTGGCTTGAATGGTACTGAACGAATATAACGGACGCGAAAGTGAAGAGCAAGAGAACGTAAATTCGCGGCTTTGGCCACGCGCGTCACGAAAGGCCGCCGCGTCGGACTTGAAGGTGGAGGTGAGCGAGTGTCTCCGTGGAATCGGAGATCCGCTCGCTCACGGCCTAAGTTCTTAAGAGGACGCGGTTCCCGGCGGCTTATCTCAGCGGGTCAGACAAAGAGCCGACACGCATCATTCGGTAATGGATCGCGACGACAAAGCCGAAGATCGCACCCAAACCTGCCAAGACAATCGAAGTGCCAAAGTAGTTCGGCAAATTGCCGAGCCGTATCGACCATGCAAGCAGTCCGCAAATGATGCCGCCAACAGCAAAGACGATCGGGATCAGGAGCAGTTGAAAGCTGAAACGACGCGTCCGGCCGTCTCGGTTGAAGAAGATGATCGGCTTCAGGCGATCGTATTCCCAAGCGACCATATACAGGCCTGCGAGAGCCATAAAGATCGTGATCAGCCACGTTCCCGCGAAGCCAACGCTGTTCGTTAGTACGGCAATATTCAAAATTATCGGGAAGAAAAGCAATGCTCCGATATGCGATGTTCGAGGTATCAAAAGCAGGATCGCAGCGATGAGCTGCGACCATCCGATGAACTCGTAGTAATAGCCCGTTCCGAGCAGTGCGTTGAAATAATGGCCTACGGGGTTCGAGTCCGGCAAGACCGTAAACGGCTTGTGCAGGATCTTCGGAATGCTTGGCGGGATGAAACCGACCGCGATGATGCACCTCGTGAACGCCGTAAAGAGCTGCGTCCACCATTTCCGCGTGACGGCCGCGTGGATCTTGTCAAGTGTGTCTTCAATTCGCATATCAACCACCATTACGAAAAACCGGGCATAAAAAGTTCTGTCTCTTTTGGCGTCGTGCTCTTTTTCGGTAAGATTCTTACTTTGGCCGGCGGCACGCAGGTCGGGTCAACCGGTTAAGGCGCAATTTTATGAAATTGAATATCATTCCCGTCCGAAGAAGCGACGCAGGCGTCGAAATGCTCGATCAGCGGCTTCTTCCAACCGAAGAGAAATGGCTCACCTTGAAGACCTATGATGAGGTCGCCAAAGGCATCAAAGACATGGTCGTTCGCGGCGCACCGGCGATCGGGGTTTCCGCGGCCTACGGAATGGCTCTCGCGGCAACGGCATTCGTCGGAACGACGGTCGCCGATCTCGAGGAAGAGCTTGATTTCGCCGGCGATGTGCTCGGCAAGACGCGGCCCACGGCCGTCAATCTTTTTTGGGCGATCGACAGGATGAAGGCCGCATTCCAAAAGGCGAAGGCGGAAGGGAAGAGCGTGATCGAGATCAAGGCCGTTCTCGAAGCCGAAGCAAAGGCCATCCACGACGAGGACATCGAGCTCAACGCCTGATCGCGAAATTCGGCGGGGAACTGATCGAGGACAACTCGACCGTGCTGACGCATTGCAACGCGGGAGCGCTTGCAACTGGCGGCGTTTGGGGAACTGCGCTGGGCGTCATTCGCGGGGCCGTCGATCAGGGCAAACATATCTCCGTTATCGCCGACGAGACACGGCCATACCTGCAGGGAGCGCGCCTTACCGCCTGGGAGTTGATGGAGGACGACATTCCGGTTACCTTGATCACCGACAATATGAGCGGGCACGTGATGAAAAAAGGACGTGTGCAGGCCGTCGTCGTAGGCAGCGACCGCATCGCCGCGAACGGTGATGTTGCGAACAAGATCGGCACCTATATGGTCGCGGTCCTCGCAAAACGGCACAACATCCCGTTCTATGTCGCCGCACCGCTCTCGACCGTCGACCTCAACTGCCCGACCGGCGATGACATCCCGATCGAAGAGCGAGATCGCTCCGAGATCACTCACGTCAAGGGCCACCAGCTCGCCCCGGATGAGGTTGGCATAACGAACTACGCCTTTGACGTCACGCCGAACGACCTCGTGACCGCAATAATCACGGAAAAGGGCGTCGCACGGGCGCCCTATGTCGAAAGTTTGAAGAGGCAGTTAGAGAATGCTTGAGGCAGGCTCTGAACCGTTAATTTAAGGCTCAAAGTATGGTAAAATTGACTTGTGAAGAGCGGAATTGCGACCTTTGAGACGATAGCGGAGCTTCAGCGGCTTGCTGAAAGGGCCTTTGTTTATAAGCTCAAAGAGGAGCGTCCCGATATAACACCTCAAGAGATCGAAGAAGAGGTGGGCAAATGGTACAAGGACCGCCCCGGAGCGGAGTTCGGCGACGGGGTCGCCGCGTCCGTGAATGGCGTAAGCCGAAGTAGACCTAGCAAACTTTATTCGCTATCTCGAAGAACATTCAAAAGCAGCGATCACACACCTTAAGGCCCTGGGTGTGGATTGTGCCGTCGTGGGCGGTATCGCCGTTTCCTTCCGATCTATCGAAAGAACGACAAAGGATTTCGACCTTGCCGTCGCTGTAACGGACGATGGCCAAGCCGAGGCTCTCGTTGCCAGCATGTCCGAACTCGGATACCGCATCGGCTTCGTGCTCGAAAGCGAGGTTGAGGGACGTCTTGCGACCGTTAGATTGATATCCGGCGGCGAACGAGAGATATTCATTGACCTCCTTTTCGCCTCTTCGGGTATCGAACGCGAAGTGATCGAACGGGCAAACCCCATCGAGATCTTTCCGGGACTAAATGTAAAGGTTGCGTCTCGTCCTGCGCTTATTGCATTGAAGGTCCTATCAGCCAACTTCGACACTAGGCCGCAAGATGTCATCGACCTCGGTAATTTGATAAGGTCCGCTTCAGAAGACGAAAGGTCAGAGGCGTTCGATCTCGTCGATGTGATCACCGCCCGGAAGTACAATAGGCGCAAGAACCTTCGCGCCGACTTGGAAAACTACGTTAAGAATGTCCTCTCCCGGAAGTAGGTCGCTGCCGCCGATGACGTGCAGCCGTGGCTTTGTTATACTCGTCAGTCATTGGGTAATTTTATGAGCGAACGTGAACAAGTTCCGATGGATGTTGTGTTCGTTGGTGCAGGGCCGGCGAATCTGGCGGCCGCGCTTCACTTGAAGACACAGCTCAAGCTGCATAACGAGATGGTCGAGAAGGGCCTGAAGTTCGGCAAGGTAGTCGAGGATCTCGAAGTAGCGATCGTCGAAAAAGGCCCGGCCGTCGGCGCTCATATCCTTTCGGGAGCGGTGATGGACCCGCGTGCGATCCGAGAATTGATGCCGGATTTCTTGGGCGAAGGCTGTCCGATCGACACTGTCGTGACCGAGGATGCGTTTTGGTATCTCGATGAAAAGAAAGGATTTAACTCGCCGCTTGTTCCGCCGCCGCTCAAGAATAAGGGCAAGTATATCGTCAGCCTAAGCCGTGTTTGCGAGTGGCTCGGCGAAAAGTGTGAGGCGGCGGGCGTCAATATCTTTCCGGAGTTCCCGGCGTCCGAGGTTCTGTACGACGAGAACAACGCCGTCATCGGCATCCGCACGGGCGATAAGGGAATCGATAAGGACGGCCGCAAGAAGGCTAATTACGAGCCCGGCGTCGATATCCTTGCAAAGATCACGGTTCTTGGCGAAGGTTCACGCGGTTCGTTGTCGAAGCAGCTCACCGCAAGGCTCGGCCTGGACGAAGGCCGCGAGACGCAGGCATTCTCGCTCGGAGTCAAAGAGCTTTGGGAAGTGCCCGCAGGGAATTTTCCCGAGGGCAAGGTCGTGCACACGCTCGGCTTTCCTTCTGACAGCCGGACGTACGGCGGCGGCTGGATCTACGGCCTCAAGAACAACATGGTCAGCATCGGCTACGTGACCGGCCTTGATTATGAAGACCCGCTCATTGACCCGCACGCGGAATTCCAGAAATTCAAGACGCACCCGATGGTCGCCCGCGTTCTCGAAGGCGGCAAGATGGCAAAATACGGTGCAAAGACGATAAATACAGGCGGTTGGAACACGATGCCGCAACTGTATTCGGACGGCGTCCTGCTTGTCGGCGAATGTGCCGCGTTCCTTAACGGCCAACGTATCAAGGGAATTCACCTTGCGATGAAGAGCGGTATGCTCGCGGCCGAAACGATCATTCACGCCTTCGAAAAACAGGATTTCTCAAGTCGAACGCTTGCCGCGTACGACGAAAAGGTCTTCCACAGTTGGATATACGACGAGCTTCATCCCGTGCGGAATTTTCACGGTGCGTTCCAAAGCGGCCGTTGGCCAGCCCTCATCAACACCGGCCTGCAGTTCGTCACGGGCGGAATGGCGTGGGGATTTATGCCGAAGCAACACCACGTTCCGGGCTATGAGCGTATGCAGGAACTGCGCGAACGCGGCGAGAAGGGAACATTCGGCCCGACGGATCATTTGAAGGCCGAACGCTATCGGGAAGTGGCGTTTGACAAGGACCTGACGTTCGACAAGGTCACGAACGTCTTCCACGCGGGAGTCGCGCATAATGAAGATCAACCTTGCCACCTTCACGTTCTCGATACCGAGATCTGTGCGACGCGTTGCGTCGAGGAATACGGCAATCCGTGCCAACGCTTCTGCCCCGCGTCCGTGTACGAGATGGAGGACGATCCGAAGAGCGGCCGCAGGGAGCTAAAGGTGAACTTCTCGAACTGCGTTCACTGCAAGACGTGCGACATTGCCGATCCGTACCAGATAATCAATTGGATCACGCCGGAAGGCGGCGGAGGCCCGACCTACAAGGGAATGTAGGCCGCGACAATTTGCTCCAAGATCGAGAAACCTCTGCTGGGCCGTCGAGCCTAACAGAGGTTTCCTATTTTCTGAGCTCTTCCCGAAGAAGCTATTCGGCGGCGGCCGCGCTCTCCTCTTCCTGATCCGTGAACTTGAAATTCACCTTCCGAGCCGCGATCTCGCGCATTGCGATGCGCGTCGGCTTGACCTTCTTACGATCAACATCTACGCGGGCATCTGCACCGCGCTGTAGCTGTTTGCTGCGCTGCGCGGCCAGGATGATCATTCTGTATTTCGAATCTATCTCGGGCGGATCAAAAACTTCGGCCTCGATCTCTGCGTTCTCTTCCAAGGTCTCATCAACCATATTTTCAGTTCGGCTCCTTTTCAAATCGATGCTTTGCGGCGTCGAAACTATCTAGGATAGCCTTAAATGCGGTGTTTTGTCTATTCGTGCGGTGCCTTTCGGACCGAATGATCGTCCGCATTTCCTCTACTGCGGTCTCAAGATCGTCATTTACGACGGCGAATCGGAACTTGTCGTACTCCAAGATCTCGGAAAAAGAATTCCGCAGCCTGACCTGAAGGTCGCCGCTTGATTCGGTCGCCCGGAGGCGAAGTCGGGTCTCGAGCGTCGGGAAGGAAGGCGGAAGAACGAAAATGCTTACCGCATCAGGCACGCTCGCGAGCAGGTTCTTTGCGCCTTGGACATCGACCTCAAGCAGGACATCTTTGCCTGAGCTCGTAAGGTCGTTTACCTGCGAACGCGATGTACCGTAATAATTTCCGTGAACTTCGGCATACTCCAAGAACTCGCCGGCGGCGATAAGGTCCTTGAAGCGTTCGACATCAACGAAAAAGTACTCGCGGCCGTCCTTCTCGCCGGCACGCATTTCGCGCGTCGTGTAAGAAACCGAGAACGTGATGTCCGGCGTTGTGCGCAGCACTTCGCGGATCAACGTTCCTTTGCCGCCTCCCGAAGGAGAGCTGATGATAATGAGATTTCCTATCATTGGGATCAAACAAGGTTTCGAGCTTCGCGGACGAACCTCTATTCGACATTTTGGACTTGCTCGCGAATTTTCTCAATCTCGCTTTTGATCGCAAGTGCGTTATCCTTTACGGCGAGGTTATTCGTTTTTGACGTGATCGTGTTGGCCTCGCGATTCAATTCCTGCGTAAGAAAATCAAGCCGTTTCCCGACATCCTTTTCTTCGGACATTATCTGTCGGAAATGATCGACGTGTGCCTTGAGCCGTGCGATCTCCTCGGAAATATCGACGCGGTCAGCAAGATATGCGACTTCCTGAGCAAGCCTGGCCGGATCGGGCGAGACCGCCGTACCGAATTTTTCGAGTACGGCATCGATCCGCTTTGTGAGGCGTTCCGAGAATTCGTTCGCGACTTCCGCTGCCGCGCTCGATCGGGATAAGGCGTTCTTCGATGCCGCGAAGTCTGGTTTCGATCTCGGCGGCAAGCATTTGGCCTTCGGTCACGCGCATCTTCTCAAGATCGTCGAGGGCGAGTTCGAGGGCCGCCTGCACGGCTGATTCTAGTTCGGCGCTCACGTCGGCCTTTTTTGCAGAAACGATATTCGGTATGCGTGCGATCACATTAACGTCGGGCTCTCCGGCGAGGTTGAATTCCTGCTTGAGGTCATTCATCGCGTCGAGGAAACCCGCGATCAAACTGCGATTTATCTCGTACGTGACATCTTCCGTTCGCTCGAACTGGATCGTCATATCGACGCGTCCGCGGCCTAGTCGGCCCGTGATCGTGCGCTTCAGGCCGCTTTCTAGGTGTTGAAGGTCCGACGGAAGCTTCACGTTCACGTCAAGAAAGCGATTGTTCACTGTCTTGAGTTCGACGGACGCGTCAGCTTTGTCATTTGAGGCAGCACCGCGGCCAAAACCGGTCATTGATCTCATAGTGTTTCGGTCAGTTCTGCCTCCTCGGCGAACTGGTATTCGTAAAGTTTCTTATATTTTCCTTCGGCCGCCATCAACTCAGAATGTGTGCCGGCCTCGATGATCTCGCCCTTTTCCATCACGACGATCTTGTCGGCCCTTCGTATCGTCGAAAGCCTGTGGGCAATAACGACGGTCGTGCGATCCTTAGTAATGTTGGCGATCGCCTTTTGGACGAGCATCTCGCTTTCGGTATCAAGGGCGGACGTTGCCTCGTCAAAGATCAGAAGCTGAGCATCGACCAGGACCGCACGAGCGATCGCGATCCGCTGCCGCTGGCCGCCCGAAAGGAGCGAGCCGCGTTCGCCGACCCTCGTATCGTATCTCTCGGCGAGTTGCTCGATAAACTCGTCAGCGAACGCGATGCGGGCGGCTTCCGCGATCTCGGCATCGGTCGCATCGGGCCGCCCATAAGAAATGTTGTACTTTACCGTGTCATTAAAGAGCACGGTCTCTTGAGTGACGAGTGCGATCTGGCGTCTTAGCGATGCGAGGTCGGCATCGCGAAGGTCGATCCCGTCCCAAAGGATCTTGCCGTCCGTGACGTCATAAAGTCGTTGAAGGAGCTTTATCAGGCTCGATTTTCCGCCTCCGCTTTCGCCCACGAGAGCGACGATGGAATTGCGCGGTATCTCAAGGTTTATGTCCTTCAGGATCTGTCTTGAATGTCCTCGATAATTGAAGGAAACGTGCGAGAGTTCGATCTTGTCCTTCAGCGGCAGTAGCTTTACGGCGTCGGCCTTTTCGGGTAGATGGTCGTCCTCGTCGAGAACGTCCCAGACATCACGTGCCGCAGCGAAGGCCCGTGAGATCTCGTTATGCTGACGCGAGATCTTGCGCATAGGGTCGTAGCTGCGGAAAAGGGCAAAGAGGAACGCGAAGAATTGCGATGCATCCATCCTCGCGGCGTTGATCTCGCGAAGCCCGAAAAAGATCAAGAGGATGATCATCAGGACGCCGATGATGTCGATCGACGGCGGCGAAAGGGCGGCCGTCCGGCTCGAACGAAGGTTCGCGTTCGCGATGAAATTCGCAACGCGGGAAAAGCGCTTGCGTTCGCGATCTTCAGCGCCATAAGCCTTTACGATCATTTGGCTCGAAAGCGTCTCCTGCGCTGTGTCTGTCAGGAGTTTATTGCCTTCTACGGAATCTTCGGCATAGCGACGGAGCCGCTTGCTGAATTTCGTGGTCAGAAAACCGATTATCGGCGCAACGATGATCGCTCCGAGCGTCAGTCGCCAGTTGTAGTAGAACGCCGTCGCAAAACAGCCGAAGAGAATGAAACTCTCGCGAAGAACGTCGCGGAGGTTGCCCGTTACAGCGTATTCGATCAGCGAGCAGCTCTGCACGAGCCGCGAGACAAGAAAATTCGTGCGATGTTTCTCAAAGAACGAAGCGGACTGTTTGAGAAGATGGTCGTAAAGCTGTTCGCGAAGATTCAGGATGGCGGACTGCCCGATCTTCGCCATCAGGTAGGAAGAGAAGTATTCTGCGATGCCCTTGCAAGCCGTAAAAAGGAACAAAAGGCCGGAGATTGTGAGCCATGCTTTGAACCAGTCGTCCTTAGGGATCAGCATATGCAGGTCGAAGATCGTTGAAGATCCGTTTCCCGGAACTTTTACGAACTGATCGACGATCGGGACTAGAAGGCCGAGCGTTGCGGTCTCAAAAAGGGCGACCATAACCATCGCAAAGAGCGCGGCGGCAAAGAGTGCCCAATACGGCTTGACGTATGAAATGAGACGCTTGAATTCTTCCATTATGACGGCAGACGGCCGCAGTTATCGCCGACCATTATCGACGGCTGCAAACTCTTGAATATACTTTAGAAGCCGCACAAGTGTCCAAGTCCTTTGTTTGCAACTCGAACACGCAATGTGTCATCTTTTCAGATAACGCGCTTTGTGGAAGTCCTGACTTTCCGTCAATACATACTGAAATTATGATAAAGAAGCTATTAGTTCCTTCGGCCGTCGTTTTTCTTGTTGCCGCCTTGGCGATGTCGGCGTTCGCGCAGCTTGATGTTGCGCGCCGGACGACGGCGATCACCTACCCGCTTGATGAGGTCGTGATGGTTAATTTTCGCGGGACGACTCGCTTTCCGCGTATGAAAGGCGAGGCCCGGATCAAACGAACGTCGCGCAACGGCACGGAGATCGAACTGAGCGTCTCAAAGATGCCGAGGCCGTTCGAGCTCGGTGCGGGCTACGCGACATATGTTCTTTGGGCTATCTCGCCGGACGGACGGGCCGACAATCTCGGTGAGATCAAACGCCGCGGCTTTTTCGAATTCGATTCGAAGATCGCGGTCACCACGCCGCTTCAAACCTTCGCGCTTCTTATTACGGCCGAACCGCACTTCCTTGTGCGTCGCCCAAGCCAGCAAGTGATGTTGGAGAACCTTAACCCGTACTCGAAGAGCGGCAGGACGATCGGGACAGTTTCGACGGCGCAGTACTTCGGTAACTCGAGTGACTATTTCCAGGATTCTCGGACGCCGGAGATCGCGGAGATCGATTATTCGAAGATGCCTTCGACGATCCTGCAGGGAAGGCAGGCGGTCGCACTCGCAAAATTCGCGGGTGCTGAACGCGACGCAACGCAGGAGCTCGCCGAGGCGACCACGCTTCTCTCGAATGCCGAGGCAGGCTGGCGTGCCGGCCGTCGTGAGGAAGATGTGGATATCACGGCCCGCAAGGCCATCTCGGCCGCAGTGAAGGCCGAGGAAACGGCTGCAGCTCGGAAGCTCGCACGCGACCAGAGGAACGAGAAGTCACGCTCTGATGCCGAGATCCGGCAGGCCGAGCGGAAGTATTCTGACGCTCAGGCCGAGATCGCAGACCTAAAGGCCGAACTCGAACGCGAGACGCGCAATCGCGAGCTTTCCGAACGCGACGTCGAGAATTCGTCGAACGTCATTCGCGACCTTCGGGATGAGAATGCAAAGCTTCGCGAAGAGCTGACGCGCACGAAGATCGACCTTGAGAACGCGAAACGGCAGCTATCCTCGATCCAGTCCGAGAAAACGAAGCTTGAGGAACAGCGTGCCGCCGACGAGCGTATGGCGCGAATAAAGGCCGCTGAACCCGCGTTCATTCAGGTTCTGCGTTCGTTCGGCACGGTCTCGCAGACGCAGCGGGGCATTGAGGTCACACTTCCCGAGAGCTTCTGGGCGAACTCGCGTTCGACCGATCTTTCGGTTCGCGGTAATCAAAAACTTGAGGCCCTTGCCGCGTTGTTGGCGGACAACGATGCGTATGACATTTCGATCGAGTCGCACACGGACAACTCCGGCAAGCCCGAAACAGTTCAGGCTCTGACCGACGGCCGTGCGCGATCCGTTTCGTCGAGATTCTCGTCGGCAGGTGTTGCTGATGGCAGGCTGAGTGCGAAGGGCTACGGTGCGTCGATGCCGATCGCACCGAACACTACGGTAAAGAATCGCGCTAAAAATCGAAGGATGCTGATCGTCTTGTCCGTCAGGCCCTAATACTTTAGGACGTGGACGCGCGGCGGCGGAAGGGCGATCATACACTCTTCGCCGACGCTCAGGCCGACGACGCGTGGCACCGATGCATTCAGTTCCAGGCCGTCCGCATCGAGGAGGACGCGTGTCGTTGGCCCGAGGAATCGAATATCCTTAACGATCGCCTTCAGGAGGTTGTCCTCCGGGAACGAGGCCCCGGTCGAGATGGAGATGTGCTCGGGCCTGATCGCGAGATTTATCGTTTGGTTCAGCGGGCCAAGGGCCGCCTTTTCGGTCGGTTGAGCAAAGACGCGGTGGCCGCCGATGACAGTATAGAATTCGGGAATTCCGGCATCTGTCGAGGACAAACGGCGTCCGTCGAAGCGGTTGAGTTCGCCGGTTGCGAACGCGGCACCCGACGAGACAGGTTTCTGGTAAACTTCCTGCGGCGTCCCGACCTGAACGAGATAACCGCCGACGAGGATGCCAATTTGGTCGCATATCTCCGCAAGGTCGCGGTAGTTCGACGATGCAAAAAGCACTGTCCTGCCGCTTCGGCCACGTATCGCCTCCATCGCCTTCCTCTTCTCGAAACCGTCGAGCCCTTGAAAGCAGTTATCGAATGCAATGATGTCGCTGCCGCCTTCGGCGAGAGCGTCCCGGATGGCCGTCTTGTTCACCGTCGCCTGCGTTCGCGAGAAAAAGCTCTTTCGGCCGCCGGAGGAGCCGTCAAGATAGCGAACTTTCTCGGCCGGCTCGACGTTGATCTCGCCGGTCGTTTGCTTTTCAAGCCCTGCGATCAATTTCAGGAGCGTTGACTTTCCGCTCAGGCTCTCGCCGAGTATCCCGAACGCTTCACCGTCAGCGATCGTAAGTTCAACGTCTCGCAGTGCCCAGTTGTTATGGCCAAAACGCTTTGAGAGGCGGTCGAGCTTTAAGGACATAGTTTTGCAACCTTTTAGAAGGAGATTTCGTGCAATCACGAGTATGCTTTTGTCATCAGAGCTTTGCAAGTGGATCAACGGGCGTTAAGATGACTTTGAAAATGGAGCGGTCGATAAAACAGAAACTCCTGCGCGCCGGCGGATGGCAGGTCGTAAAACGAGGAGCCAAAATGCTTCCGTTCGGCGGAACGGCGGTCGTGATCGTACTTGTCGGTTCGGATATTCGACGGAAAGGAGTCGTAAAGGGACTGATAAATTCCGGCCTCGATGCGATACCGATAGTTGGGCTGGCAAAGAATGGCATCGAACTTTTACGGGGCGATCTCATCCCGGACAAGAAGACAGCTGAGGGTAAAAATGGCAAGTAGATTTATTTTTTTTACGACATTACTTTTCTGCCTTGCCTTTACCGCCGACGCTTTCGGACAACGCCGGCCGAATACTCGACAAAACGCCGCACCACGCCGACTCCGACGCCCGTGCAGATCACAGGCGAACAGATCATCGGCCAGGAGCCGGGAAGGCCGCTCGTTTCACCGGAAGATGTCGAGCAGATACCTTCCGCAGACCCTTCGTCGCAACCCCGGGCCGATGCACCGACGACCGAAGATCTGCTTGCTCGGATCAAGGCTCTCGAAAGTTCACGTTCGGACAAGTATGACGAACAGCAGAAGCACCTGTTGATGAACCTCGACATTCTCACCCGTGCCGAGCAGCGAACTGAGAATTTACGCAAACAAGCCTTCGAGTTGATGGAAAAAGAGGCCGCAGTACAGTCAAAGCTCGACCAGCTTGCGTACCAAAGCCGTCCCGAGATGATCGATCGCGTTACTGTCCAGATGGGCGGCTCGATGCATCCCGAAGAGGTTCGAGAGGCAAAAGCGAGGTCGCTCGCGGCCGAGACGGCAACACAGCAGAAGCTCCTTGCTGAGATCCAGGCTGCGAAAACTCGTGTAGAGGAAGCTCTCGAACGCAGCGAAACGCTTGTCGATAAGTTGCGTATAAAGATCGAAAGAGATATCGACAAAGCCCTTGAAAGCGCGTCGCAAGACCCGCAATAGATCGTAGAATTTCCCAAAAACGCCCTCCACTTTGTGCCGCATCGCGAAAGATGCGGCTTTTTTTCTTGCAAGCCAACGCCGAAAGCCGCGTTCTATTGTTGACAAAATCTAACGATGGGAGCACCGCGTTCTGCGGTAAAAATCTATGAAGTTCTTTGCAGTTCTATTTTCCCTGACGTACTTTTTCCTCGCAGGAGGAACGGTCGCGAGGGCTCAAGGCGTAATTGTTCCAATAGTTTGTGATGTACGGCCGTGCAGGCCGATACCGCGGCCGATACCGTTGCCGAATGCACTCCCGGTCAAGTCGATAAAGCTCGACACGAAGATCGCGAATCAGGTCGCGACGACGCACGTCGAACAGGTATTTCGCAACGACACGCCCTACACGCTTGAAGGCACCTACTTTTTCCCGATCCCCGAAGGGGCGTCGATCTCGGAGTTCGCTATCTGGGAGAATGGCAAGAAACTCGTCGGCGAGGTCCGCTCGCGTGAGGAAGCGAGGCGGATCTACGACGCGATCGTCCGACGGCAGCGAGATCCGGGCCTCCTCGAATATGCGGGCCAGAGTCTTCTGCAGGCGTCGATCTTCCCGATACCGCCGAATTCCGACAAGAAACTCGAACTTACCTATACGCAGGTCCTAAAAGCCGATTCCGGAACGGTCGCGTATCGTTATCCGCTCGGTACGGGCCACAACCTTTGGCGGCAGGGGCCGATCGCGGTTGATGGGCCGGTTCCTCCGTCCGTTGTGCGCCGCGGCGTATCTCCGCAGCAGCAATTCGGCACGATCTCAGGCACGATCGAGATCGAGGCGCGAAACGCCGTCCGCAATATCTACTCGCCGACGCACACGATCGACATCAAGAACATAACCGAGCGTTCGGCAAAGGTGAGTTTTGAGACAAGCGGCAGCAACAAGGACCTCGAGCTCTTCTATTCGGTCTCGGATGATGATTTCGGCCTATCGCTCATTACGCACCGCGAAGCGGGCAAGGACGGCTACTTTATGCTCCAGCTCTCGCCAAAGGCCGAACTGCGGGAGAGCGAGATCGCGAACAAGGACATCGTCTTTGTGATCGACACGTCGGGTTCCATGGCCGATGAAGGCAAGATGGACAAGGCTCGAGCCGGACTGCTGTTCGGGATCCGCGGGCTCCGCGAAGGCGACCGCTTCAACGTTATCAATTTCGCGGGTGAGGAACACCTGATGGAAAGCGGCCTGATAAAGGCCGATGATGCCGGCAAGAAACGCGGCGTCGCTTTCGTCGAGGCGTTGCGGCCTTCGGGCGGCACGAATATAAACGATGCTTTGAAGGCCGGGCTTCGCCAGTTCGATTCGTCGAATCGTCCGAAAATGATGGTCTTTATGACGGACGGACTTCCGACCGTCGGCGTTCAGAAGGTTGACGAGATCTTAAAGAATGCGGCCGCGATCAAGGTTCCCGGCCTGCATCTTTTTAACTTCGGCGTCGGCTACGACGTGAATACGCGGCTTCTGGACAAGCTTGCGGCGGAGAATTCCGGCGTTGCGGATTACATACAGCCGAAAGAGGATATCGAGGTAAAGGTCTCGAAATTCTTTGCGAAGGTGAATTCGCCAGTAATGACGGGGATCGAGCTCGACCTCGGCAGCATCGAGGCCGACCTCGTGTATCCGCGAAATATCACCGACCTGTTCCGCGGCGACCAACTCACTCTCATCGGCCGCTACAAGAACGGCAGTTCGCTGTCGAATGCCGTTGTTAAACTGACGGGCACATTCGCGGGCAAGCGTCAGACATTCACGTATAACGGCCTCGATCTCCCCGTGCGGAACGAGGACAATTCGTTCCTCGCACGTCTTTGGGCGAATCGCAGGGTTGGGTGGCTTGTCGAGCAGGTCCGGAATAATGGTGAGAATAAGGAGCTTCGCGATGAGATCGTCGATCTCGGGACACGCTACGGCATCGTGACGCCTTACACGTCGTATCTTGCCACCGACGGCAGCTTCCAGCTCGATGGTGCAAGCGGCAGCGGGAACGGAGCTCTCCGGCCGCAGGATTCGATGGCCGCAGTAGCACGGCAGAGAAATGCAGCTCCGCCCGCACCGATGTCCGTAAGCGGCAAGCAGGCCGTTACCGACAGCCTGAGGGCTCAGGAAGCAAGGGACAAGAAATCGCTTGCCGAGGACGAAGAGAAGGCCGGAGCGCCGATCCGGCGGGTCGATGTAAAGACGTTCTATCTTTTCGGCGAGGCGTGGACCGACAGCGAGTTCGACCCGAAGGCCGGTCTGCCTGAGCTAAAAGTGAAGTTCGGCTCGGACGAATACTTCGACCTCGTAACAAAGACGCCCGAGCTTGCCAAGTATCTTTCGCTCGGCGAGCAGGTCGTAATTGTTTGGAAAGGGACGGTTTACAAGATCGTCAAATAACTGCATGGTCGATCTCAAGATGCTCGCGAGATGCTTTTTCCGCGTTCAAACGGTATCCTACCGCAAAGGACAAATTTTAAAAGCGTCAGAGTTTAATGAGCATCTTGAGATCTTTTTACATTTTTATTTTGATATTTGCGGCCGCCATTTCGGCCGCGGCGCAGGGAACCTGGACCGCTCGGTCGAGCGGCACGAGCGAAGACCTTGTGGCCGTATATTTCACGTCCGCGTCCCGCGGATTTATCGCCGGCGACAACGGCTTTCTTGCTTCGACGCGTGACGGCGGCGTTACCTGGCAAAAATATCCTCTCAACACAAAGGAATCGATAAACGAGATCTACTTCCGGAACGACAAGAACGGCTACCTCGTCGCAGGGAAGTTGATGTTCCGGACCGATGACGGCGGCGAGACCTGGAAACAGACCCGAATTTACCGTGTCGGTGATTTTACGAAAGGCACGCCCGAATTCACGAGTATTCGTTTTGCGAACAAGGATCGAGGCCTCATCATC
This sequence comes from Acidobacteria bacterium OLB17, assembly GCA_001567505.1. Taxonomy (GTDB): domain Bacteria; phylum Acidobacteriota; class Blastocatellia; order Pyrinomonadales; family Pyrinomonadaceae; genus OLB17. Next base: position 19,043 of record LLEU01000015.1, read on the forward strand.
GGTGCGATAGTGAATCAACGCGACGAGATCGTCGATTCGCTGCTGCTTTTGACCGAGGACGGCGGCGAATCCTGGAGCCGCGTGCCGCTCCCGTCAAAAGCCGAGATCTTTCATCTTGATTTTGACGGCAGCAAGCGCGGATGGATCGTCGGCGACAAGGGGCTTATGATGGCGACCGAAGACGGCGGGCGAACGTGGTCGATCCAAAAGACCGGCGTCGAAAGGGCGTTGTTCGCCGTTGATTTTCGAGACGATACCGACGGGTTTGCGGTCGGCGGCGGTGGTTCTATTATCAGGACCGAGAACGGCGGGGCGTCTTGGGAAAAGATCGCGTCCCCATCCCCTGAAACGCTAAAGCGCGTGTATTTCGCGGATGACAAGAATGGCTTCGCCGTTGGATTTCACGGCCTGATGCTGCGCACCTACGATAAGGGAAAGAATTGGGCGCTCGAGAACAGCGGTGTGCAAAAGGATTTTTACGGCCTTTTTATGGCGAAGAAATACGGCTGTGCGGTCGGTGAAGGCGGCCTCGTGCTTACTTATTCACGGTAGCCTTGGCGACCGGACTCTGCAGCGTGTTCTGAGCCGCAAGGTATAGTTCTTTCGCGCCGTTCAGGGCCTTGATGCCTGCGGCGATCTGCGGGTCATCCTCATTCAGGACACGTTTCGCACGCGTTGTTCCGCTTTCGGCAACCTCGAGCTCGTATTTGATGCGGTTCGCAAGGAACGAGGCGTTGTTCGTCCTGTCATGCGACAGAAGCCGCTCGACCGGAGCTGCCGCTGCGGAACTCCGGCTTCTGCCTGCTTTTTTATCCCGAACGTAAAAGAAGATCGGTTTCAGCAGGCCCGCTTGCAATGGGCTCAATTCTCGGGCCGCGATGACGACGTCCGGCTCGATGCCGTTCCCGCCGAGCACACGACGCCCTGTAGCGGTTCGCGCCTCGAAAAAGGTACTGTGGATACCCTCGGCCGGTGAAACGTGCTTATAGTACTCGTAAAGGCCGATTCGAGTGTAGTCTCGTTGGATCGAACGTCCCGAAGGTGTCAGGTATCGCGCCGCGGTGATCGTAGCTCCTGTGCCGTAAGGCAGGTCGATGACGTTCTGCACGAGGCCTTTGCCGAAAGTGCGCGTGCCGACGATCATTGCACGGTCGTTGTCCTGGAACGCGCCTGCCACGATCTCCGATGCTGACGCCGTGTCCTGATCTACAAGCACGACCAGCGGCATTTGCTCAGGCGAGGCATTCTTCGAATACCAATCTCGGGAATCGCTCGCAAAACGCCCACGCTGTTTCAAGATCAGCGTTCCCGCGGGCAGGAATTTTTCTGCGACCTTGACGGCTTGCTGGACGATCCCGCCGGGATTGCCTCGAAGGTCGAGGATGAGCGACGTCATTCCTTGCTGCTTCAGGCGGCGAAGAGCAAGATCCATCTCGTCGGATGTCGTGAAGTTGAAGCCTTCTGAAAGGTCGATATAGCCGATGCCCGGTTTAAGTATGTAGAAATCGGGGATCGAAGGCTGGCGTATGCTCGCACGCTTGATGACGATCGCCTCGATCCGCCCAGTCAATGCACGCTCAAGCCTTACGGTCACTGCCGAGCGGTCGGGCCCGCGGAGAAGGTCCCGAACCTCGTCCGTATCCAGCCCTACTGCAGAACGCCCGTTGACGGAGATGATCCGATCGCCGTATTTGAGGCCCGCTGCAGCGGCGCCCGAACCAGGGATCGCGTCAAGAATATACGTGGAAAGGATGCCGTCCGTCTCGTAGCTTTGGATCGTCGCTCCGATGCCCGTATATGCACTGTCTTCCTGATCGAGAAGGTCCTGCCATTCGCGCTTATCGAAAAAGTTCGAATGCGGGTCAAGGCTTCGAAGGGCGCCGGTCGCGGCCTGTTTTGTGAACTCGATGTCGGACGGCATAGCGCCCGCAAGATTTGCCTTGATGATGGCCTCGGCCTCCGCGATGTCGCTCGTGATCCTGCGGCTTGTCCTTGCCGTGGCCTTTCCCGAAGCTGAGAATGAAGAACCTTCCGAGAGTTTGAACGGATCGGCTTTCTCCGGCAGGAGCGAGCCTTGAGCGAACGCTCCCGATGCGAGGCCAAGCACAAAAACGACCGCAAATAGAGTTCTCATAGGCTGCCAAAAACGCTGCTGCGGAACGACCGGACACACAGCGAATGGGCACACAACTTGACCCGTCGTTCGAAAAAAGCGGGGCGGTTCTGCTCGGCACTGCTCTTGCCGCCCCGTTTGAATTTTGTTTGAAGGCATTAAAGCACTAATCGAGAAAATTTTCCAGCAAACGAATGCGAGAGTTGAAAACGAGTCGAATTTTGCGGAAAATCGCGTCTATGCCCGAAAGCCGATCAGACGAATTCCTTTTGCGTCTCCAAAGCTTGTTTCGGATCATGGATGCCGAAAGGCTTTTGACCGACCCGATCAAGGATGCGATGACCGAGCTTCTCCGAACCTCGGCCGCGAGGCTCCGTGCAGAAGGAGCCTCCGTGCTCGTGCAGACGGCGGCGGACTCGGGCGATCTGAAATTCCTTGCCGCAACGGGCGAGGTCGCCGACCGCATCGTCGGCCTTGAGATCCCGGCGGGGAAGGGAATTGCCGGCTTCGTGCTGATGTCTGGGCAGCCGCTTGTTGTTTCAGAGCCGGACGACGAGAGCGGATTTTATGCCGAGGTTGATAAGACGACCGGTTTTTCCACAAAGCTGCTGCTTGCCGTCCCGCTCAGGTTCCGCGATGACGTTATCGGCGTACTCGAATATGTAAATCGAAACTCGGAGCCATTCTCGGAGCCTTTCACGCCCGCGGAAATGGATATTGCTGCAGCCTACGCCGACGCTGTCGCCGCTCTTGTGAACGCGCACCTCGGTGCCGAACTGATGTGCGGCCTGAGCAAAAGGATGTTGAAGGAAGACGCCGAGGACGACGCGGAAGTGCGGGCTTGGCTGCACTCGATGCGCGAGAATTCCGCGCACGTCCGTGCACTCGAACTCGCGGCGCTCGTAAGCGAGCTTTCGTCCAAGGGCGACGCTGAGGTCGAGCTCTGTCGGACCCTTCTCGAAAGCGTGATCGGCTATTCACGGTCGACAAGTGTAAAGCTGGATCTTGCGTAAGATGACAAACCCACTCGGTCCAACTTTAGAAGCAGCTACGGCTCCCAAATTCCTGCCTGATCCGGCTTGGGTCGACGCGAGCGGCCGCGGCGTTACGGTCGCAATGATAGACAGCGGCGTTGACGCCTCTCATCCCGACCTTGCAGGCCGGATCTTCGAAGAGGTCGGCGCGAAGATCGAGGGTTCAAAGGTTACATTCGAGAGCGTTGACGACGGCGATCTTGCGGGGCACGGCACCGCTTGTGCGGGCATCATTGCTCGCCTTGCTCCCGATGCCAAGATCGCGAGTATTCGGGTGCTTGGAGCGAGCGGATCGGGCGATGCTCAGATCTTTCTTGCGGGCCTCGAGTACGCCGTTAAGAAACGCTACAAGATCATAAATCTAAGTCTGGGAACGACCAAGCCTCAGTTCTTTGCGCCGCTCCACGACCTGCTTGACCGAGCATATCAGGCGGGCTGCATTATCATCGCGGCCGCGAACAATCTACCGCAGCCGAGTTTTCCGTCGATATTTTCTTCGTCGCTTATCTCGGTCGTTAAGAGCGAGGAACCAGACCCGCTCAAGTTCGGTTTCCATTACGGCGAGGTCATAGAACTTACTGCGCCCGGCGTAAGCATCCGCACGCCGTGGCTGAACGGCGGCTACCGAACGCTGACAGGGAACAGCTTTGCGTGCCCGCACATAACGGGCCTGCTTGCACGACTTGTCGAAACGCACCCAGAGCTTACGCCTTTCCAGGCAAAATCTGCCCTTTACGCCATTGCAAGGCGTAACAGTAAGCTGGAGCGGGCCGATCGAAGGCCTGCGGATGCGTGATCACTCGGCCGATGCAGGATCGAGCTCCCAGCGGTCTTCGTCGCGTTTCTCGAGTTTTTCGAGAACGCTGAGCGGTTCATCGTCGCGGAACGTCACGCCGTAGGCCTCGCCGATCTCTTCAACGACATCCTGATCAGGCGTTGGGCTGCTTCCGCCCGCGGCCTCGTCACCGACATCGTCAGCGTCTTCCCAATTTGCGTCAACATCGCCGCCCGAAAGTATAGGCGAGGTCGCGGTGTGCTGCTCGAGCTTTTCGAGATACTGCTCCTGCGACCCTTCATTCACCTTGGCGGCATCCTCAAAGATCTCTTTGATCTCGGGATCCGGCTCTGTCTCCACGTGCCTGTTGTCCTGAACCATTGTCTTTCCTCGCAAACGTGTTCTCTTAGAGTATGTTCGACGGCCGCCGTCCGCTGTGTGCGATTCGGTACCGCAATTCCGCACCCCCGATCTCCGGCCGAGCGCCGCTCTGTGTCCTTCGGATACCGAGATCGCGATTTGGCCTCGGAGGCGAAGTTTCGACTGCCTTGATCCGAGCGGGCCTGTCTCCGGTTGATGAAGCCACTGCCGCCATTGTTCTCGGTTTTTCGGCCGGACCAACTGCTTTCGGCGAAGCCTTTGCGGCCGTTCGCACTCCGGAGCGTTTCCGTGGTGCAAAGAGCAGCACAGCTGCTGCACCGATACCTGCACCAAGCAAAAGATAAAACGAGACGCGACTTCGCCCACCGCGCCGCTGCATTGTTTCTGAAATGAATTGCATTTTGTGGGTCCCCCTTATCCCTTGTTTATCCTTATGATGGGTGAATATAATTCGCCCTATTCTGAAGTCTATCACCGCTTTGGGTAAAGGTGGTAATCAAGGCGACATAGGCGGCCGAATTTTTCAAGGAAAATCTTCGCAAGCCCATGCAAAGCCCGGAATCTTTGATTTTTCGGGGGCGAAATGTTCTTATTAGAAAACGAAAGTAGCAGGATAACCTAGAGTTTTTTATGCCGCACTCATTCAAACTGCCGCCTCTCACACTTGAACAATTCACCCTCGACAATGGCCTGCGTGTCGTGCTCGACCGCGATGATTCGGTGCCCGTTATTTCGCTTGCGGTCTATTACGACGTCGGTTCGCGGAACGAGAGAGATGACCGCACGGGTTTTGCGCATCTTTTTGAGCATATGATGTTCCAGGGCTCGGAGAACGTTCCGAAAGCGGGTCATTTTCAATACATAATGAAGGCCGGCGGCACGATGAACGGCACGACTTCGAGCGAGCGGACGAATTACTTCGAAACTCTGCCCGCAAATCAGCTTCCGCTCGGCCTATGGCTCGAATCCGACCGAATGCGCTCGCTGGCCGTCACGCAGGAGAATCTTGACAATCAACGCGAGGCCGTAAAAGAAGAAAAACGCCTTCGCTACGATAATCAGCCATACGGGCAGATCTTCGATCTGATCGGCTCGATGATCTATAAGAATTTCGCGAATGCCCACTCGACGATCGGCTCGATGGAGCATCTCGACGCCGCCTCGGTCGGGGACGTTCAGGAATTCTTCCGCATCTACTACGCTCCGAACAATGCCGTGCTGGTCATCTCCGGCGCGTTCGATCCGAAAGAAGCCAGGCAACTCGTTGAAGACTATTTTGCGGACATTCCGGCTCAGCCCGCACCGCCCGCGATCAATGTTGACGAGCCGCCCGAGGTTGCCTCGAACTATCTCGAATGGCAGGATCCGCTTGCCCCGTTCCCGGCATTCCTGATCGGCTGGAAGACACCGGAACGCGGCAGCCCGGAGTTCAGAGCCCTTTATCTAGCGGGCAAGATCCTCTACGACGGGGACAGTTCGCGGCTCTATCAGAAGCTCGTAAAGGGCGAAGAGTCGGTCATACAGCTTTTTGGGTTCACGGATGAGAGACGCGGACCGTCGAGCATCTTCGTCGGAGCGATCCCGAAACCCGAAGAAGACCTAAGCGCGATCCGGGAGACGATAATGAACGAGATCCGCGACCTTGCGGTTCACGGGCCGACCCCGGCCGAGATGGAGAAGATCGAGAATCAACTCCTTAACGACGCGGTGCGGACGCGTCAGTCCTCGCTCGCAAGGGCACAGCAGATCGCCGAGTTCGCTCTCTACGATAATGATCCGGAGCTTTTTAACTCTGAGCTCGACAGCCTTTTGAAGGTCAACGCCGAGCAGATCAGACTTACAGTCGCCAAGTTTTTGAATACTGATAATCGCTCGCTGCTGGACGTCGTTCCGGGCGCGGCCGCCGCAATATACGCAGACGATAAATCAAATGAACGCGGATCTTAGAAAACGACCACCCGAACCACTCGCTCCTATCCCCTTCGAGATCTCGAAGCCTTTTGAGGCAACGCTCTCGAATGGCCTGCGGGTCGTCATATTTGAAAATGAAAGGCTGCCCCTCGTTAGTTACAGGCTTTCATTTTTTACCGGCGACATAGATGAATCGGAAGACGGCCACGGGCTTATGTCCGCGATGGCACTACTGCTGACCGAAGGCACCGAGAATTATTCGAGTCAACAGCTTGCTGAAAAGATCGAGCGTCTCGGCGCCGGCCTTTCCGCACGAACTTCGTTCGACTTTACGACCATCTCTGCATCATCGCTCTCTTTCTATACATCGGCCATCTTCGAAATGCTCGCCGAGGTCATTCTAAAGCCTACCTTTCCCGAGAACGAGGTCGACCTCTACAAGCGAAATCTTCTTGAGAATTTGAAGTTCCAGCGTTCGCAGCCGCCATTCCTTGCCTCAGAACAAGCGGCGAGGCTGATCTACGGAAAGCATCCTTATTCGCAGGTCTCGCTTCGGCCGAACGAGGTCGAGAGCATTGACCGCGAGAAACTATTGCGTACGCATCGCCAGGCGCTTATCCCGAACAACGCCGTAATGCTGATCGTCGGCGACGTTCGCCGCGAAGAGGTCATCAAGGAGCTTGAGCAGCACTTGAACGGTTGGCAAGCGGGCATGAAACCCGTGCGGAACTTTGCCGAGATACCGACCCGAACGGCAAGAACCTGCACGGTCGTCGATCGTCCGGGGTCGAGCCAGTCGAATATCGTGATCGCGAATTCGGGCTTTAGCCGCCTGTCGCCTGATTATTTTCCCGCGTTGGTGATGAATCAGGTTCTCGGCGCCGGAGCTTCTTCCCGCGTGTTTATGAACCTGCGCGAGGAAAAAGGCTACACGTACGGCGCCTACACGCGAATGGACGCACGCGCACTTGCCGGCGACATCGAAGCGACTGCCGAGGTTTGCAATGACGTCACGGGAGCGAGCATATCGGAATTTCTCAAGGAGTTCGATCGGATCCGGAACGAAAAGGTCGCCCGGACGAACTTGCCGACGCCCAGAATTTCCTGACCGGCGTTTTTCCCATCCGGGCCGAAACGCAGGAAGGCCTGACCACGCTTCTCCTTAATCGTGAGCTTTACGGCCTGCCGGAGGACTATCTTCAAACCTATCGCGATAAGGTTAGCTCGGTGACCGCGGACGAGGTTCAGGATGCCGCCCGCAAATACATACGCCCGGACGAGATGGCGATCATCGTCGTCGGCGACGCAAAGTCGGTATTGCCTCAGATAGAAGAGTTCGCATCGGCCGTCGAGGTCTTTGATACGGACGGAAAGCGGATATCGGACTAGTCCGCGGGGAGTTTTGAGTTGCGGCATGTGGGAGTTTTTCCGCTCCATGGAGGAGAGCGGTGACGCGTTTTTTGCCGCAACCCAAAACATTGTGGAGGAACCTTAGCTCGCCCTTCGCATCGGCCGGACGCTGCCGTCGCGATGCGTTATCGCTTGAAGATGATCGATCAGGTCGGAGGCCGCCCGCTTTGAGAGTTCTTCGACCGAGCAGTGCATCATCTCGCGGCATTCAGCTTCGACATCTATCTCAGAATTCCGCCCGATCGAACGGATCATCCCGAGCTGCTTTGCCGTGATCTGATCGCCGAGCGTGCGTGCCATCGGATCAGCGTCAACACCCCAGGACACCTGTCGTTCGCCTTCGGCTGCGACGTGTTCCTCAAACTCCCTCTTGTAGAGCTCGCGGGCGATACCGAACTTTACTGCCGCTCGTTTCAGGGCATCGTGTTCGGCCTTCTTGATTCCCGTCTCGCTCGTTGCACGCCCGGTGCCGATGCCTTCGCGCGTAATGCCATCGATCATGATCGCAACGGTCACGGTCATGATGTCGCCGACCGGCATCATGCCGCGGATCTCGTGCTGCCAATTCGGGGCCTTATCGTCCAGAATGTCCGCGACTGTGTGCCATTCCACGTAATCGACCATCTCGGTACGGCCGCTGCGGTCGCGGCTTCCGACGCGTTGGCGGATCAAGTGCGGATCGACCGTTTCACGCAGGCCCTTTAGCGTCGCGGAAAAATCTACGACGTTCGAAGCGTCGGGCTGAAATTCCTGGCTCACCTTCTGTTGGATATTACTGTTCTTCATTTCAAGTTTTCTCCTATTGTGTTCATCCGATCGAAGGCTCTCATCGGGCCGCGGCGTAAGTGAAAACCTGCCGGCGACTGCCTTGTGTCCGGTTCGGCCGCATCTTGGAACCTTCGATCCTGTCCGCGAGCGGGACGCCAAGGCAGCGTCCGTTCGCTCAGTCTTTTCAATGCTGTCAATGCCATGGAAGCCCACGGGCGTTGCAACTGTGAAACAGTGTATCAGACAAATTTATTTGTTGCAAGAGCGAAACAAGGTGTTGCAATTAAAATTTTTGTGTGTTATGTTTTATGCGTGAAACACTTTGTGCTCTATTGCACAGTCACTCATGGAGGATGAGAAAACGATGGTTTTTAAGAATGACAGCCTAATTGACGTAAAGGAACTGGGGAAGGCGATCAGCCGCCGGCGGAACGAATTGAAGCTCAGCCTGCGAGACGTTGCGGACGAAACGAATGTCTCGGCATCGACGCTTTCGCGTATAGAGAGCGGAAAAGGCCGACCGGATGCAGAAAATATCGCGCGGATTATGCAATGGCTCGAAATGCCGGTAGATCGCGTTATGAAGAAGCACACGGGAGCTGAGGTCGAGCCCGTCGTCTATTATCCGCAGGAATCGACGCCCGAGATCGTTTCGGCACATTTGCGTGCCGATAAGAACCTTTCGCCTGAGACAGCCGACGCATTGTCCGAGCTTTTCCGAGTCGCGTATTCGCAGTTTTTGGTAACGAAAGGGAAGTGATTCTCAAGTAAAAGGGTCAATAGATACGAGGTCAAAAAAATTATGGCACGGAAGCTCGACAGGTCGCTCGACACACGCATTTTGTTATTCTTTTTGGCTGCCGAACTCGCACGCTCGGCGACGTTCTTTGGGTTCGACACCCTTTTGTTCACGATCGCTGCTCTGACAGTGCTTGTTCTGCCATACCTTTTGATCGAAGTTGACGGAGTTCCGGCCTTCGCGGAATGGCTGCGTCCGCGGTTGGTCTTTGCCGGATCAGGCATTGGGGCAGGCGTGGCCTTGCGAGTTGTAGGCGGCGATGCGGCCGCCGGGCTGCCGATGGCATTCCTGATAATCTCGGCGGTCGTTTGTTCGTACATTCACATTTACGGCCTTTTGAAGCTGCGGTTGGTGAAATAGGCAAAAGGCGCCTTCCGCAACTGCTTCGAAAAAAAGAGATCCGCGGTCTTTACCTGCAATTTCGGGTCAGCAGGTGCCGCGGATCCTTTTTGTGTGTGGAATTTGTCAGGCCGCCTAACGCGCGAATGATTCGGCGTAGAGCGTCGTACCTCGAGTTGCCTCGATCGTGACCTCGCGGATAGCAAGGAGCTGATCGACGAGATCGCGATACTGAGCGAGTGTCAGTGCTTGTGCACCGTCGCAGAGAGCTTCCGCCGGCCGCGGATGCACCTCGATTATCAACCCGTCAGCGCCGACCGCAACTCCTGCTCTTGCAAGCGGGGCGACCATATAATTGTGGCCCGTCGCGTGCGACGGATCGACGATGATCGGCAAATGCGTCATTCGGTGAACCGCCGGGACGACCGAAAGATCCATCGTGTTGCGTGCGTGGTTTGCGAATGTACGGATGCCGCGTTCGCAAAGTATGACGTCGTAGTTGCCTTCGCTCATAATGTATTCGGCCGCAAGAAGGAATTCTTCGAGCGTCGCCGAAAGTCCGCGTTTCAAGAGCACGGGCTTTCGAGTTTTACCAACGTAGCGCAGAAGCGAGTAATTCTGCATATTGCGGGCACCGATCTGAATACAATCGCCGTATTTTTCGACCGCATCCACACCGTGCTCGTCCATCGCTTCGGTAACGATGTTCAGTCCCGTCTCTTCGCGGACGTCCGCAAGCATTTTGAGGCCTTCTTCGCCAAGTCCCTGGAAGGCATATGGCGACGTGCGCGGCTTATAAGCACCGCCGCGAAGAAATTTCGCACCGCTTGCCGCAACCTCACGGGCGACCGTGGTCAACTGCGTACGCGTCTCGATGGCACAAGGCCCCGCGATGATCGCAAGCTCGCCGCCGCCGATCGTCGCATTTCCGACCTTTACGACCGAGCGTTCAGGCCGCGCATCACGCAGGATGAGCTTGTAGGGCTGCGTGACACGGATCGTTTCAGCGACGCCGGGCAGATTCTCAAAATTTGCAGGATCGACCGAGCCGCGATTGCCGGTAACGCCGATCGCCGTCCGCGTCTCACCGGGCATCGAATGTCCGCGGAAGCCAAGATGTTCTATGACTTCAAGGACCTTTTCAACTTCACCGGCTGTTGCGCCGGGCTTCATTACGATTAACATATTTTTCACAGACGTGAACCTTCAACTTTATGAGTATGTGCCGCCTTTTGCAACGGCAGTAATTGATCTAACAAACTTTTAACGCGTGCGGCTGCATTCCGCGTCCCGACCGACGCCTCGATCTCTGCCACGATCGCGGAGCCGACAACGGCCGCATCCGCGAATTCCCAGATATTTTCGACATGCTCGCGTCTCGAAACGCCGAAGCCGACAGCGACGGGAAGTGTCGTGAATTTCCGCACTCTTGCGACAAGGTCGGCGGCCTCTCTCGAAACTGAACCGGCGGCGCCTGTAACGCCCGCCCTCGAAACGGCATAGATGAAGCCCTCAGCCTCGCGGCAGATGCGTTCGAGGCGTTCGTCGGTGGTCGTCGGTGCGACGAGCGAGATCAGCGAAACATCGTGTTCCGCGAGCTTTTCACGCAGGTCGCGGGCCTCGTTATCGACCGCATCGACAACAAGGAGCCCGTCAATGCCGCAGTCTTTTGCCGACTCGCAAAGCTTCTCGATCCCGAACCGCAGCAGCGGGTTGAGATAACTGAAAAGCACAACGGGTACGTCCTTTGAGGCACGAAAACGTTTCGCAAGCGAGAGGACGCGTGTCAGATTCACGCCGTTCTCGAGGGCCCGCTGCGAAGAACGCTGGATCACGACACCGTCCGCCATCGGGTCCGAGAATGGAACCCCTAGCTCGATAACATTCGCTCCACGGCCGGCAAGCAGGTCGAGTATTTCAAGCGAAATTTCGTCGTCCGGGTCGCAGGCGGTCACAAAAGGAATGAATCCGCGTCCTGCCTTTAGGTTTTCGGTGATGCGATCGGTCATTCGCTTCCTCCTGCAAGGATCCTGCGAACCGCGTCAACGTCTTTGTCGCCCCGGCCCGAGACATTTACGACGACGGTCTGATCGGGCGTCATTTCGGCGGCGGCTTTCACGGCGAACGCGATGGCGTGAGAAGATTCGAGTGCGGGAATGATACCTTCGGTCCTCGACAGCAGGCGAAATGCGTCGAGGGCCTCAAGATCGGTCACCGAACCATACTCTACGCGTCCCGTGTCCCTCAAATGTGCGTGTTCGGGGCCGACCGATGCGTAATCCAGGCCAGCGGAGACCGAGTGCGTCGCAGCGATATTTCCATCATCATCCTGCAGGACGTAGCTGCGCGTTCCCTGAAGAACGCCGACCGCCGCTCCTTTGGCGAACCGTGCGGCGTGCTCTCCGAGCCCGGTTCCGCTGCCGCCTGCCTCGACACCTGCCATCCGAACCTTCGCATCATCAAGGAACGGATGAAAAAGGCCGATCGCGTTCGAGCCGCCGCCGACGCAGGCGATGAGCAGGTCGGGGAGCTTGCCGGTCGCCTCGAGGATCTGCGCCCGAGCTTCGCGGCCGATGACGCTTTGAAATGTCCGCACCATCAGCGGATACGGATGTGGGCCGAGTGCGGAACCAAGGAGATAATATGTGTTGTCGATATTCGTGACCCAATCCCGCAAGGCCTCGTTGATCGCGTCTTTGAGCGTCCGGGAACCGGCATCGACCGCACGGACCTCGGCGCCGAGCAACTCCATCCGGAATACATTCAGCTCTTGCCGTCGGATGTCTTCGCTCCCCATATAGACGACACACGCAAGTCCAAAAAGCGCGCACACCGTCGCCGCAGCTACGCCGTGCTGGCCTGCACCGGTCTCAGCGACAATGCGTGTTTTTCCCATACGGCGGGCAAGCAGGATCTGCCCTAGGCAGTTGTTGATCTTGTGCGAGCCGGTGTGGTTAAGGTCTTCGCGTTTGAGATATATGCGGGCGCCGCCAAGTTCATCGCTTAGGCGTTCGGCGAAATAGAGAGCCGTCGGCCGGCCGGAATATTGCTTCAAGAGGTGCGACAATTCGGCGTGAAACTCCGAATCGTCCCGCGACGCGATGAACGCATCGTGGAGCTCATCAAGCGGAGCGACCAGCGTCTCCGGGACAAAGCGTCCACCGAATTCGCCCCAATATCCGTTCTTGTCCGGTTCAAAATTCATAGAACACGTTTTGCGATCTCGATGAAGGCGGCAACACGCGCCGCATCCTTCTTTCCCTTAACAGACTCGAGCCGACTGCAGGCATCAACACAGAACGGCCGCACTTTCCTGATCGCTTGTGCGACATTCTCAGGTCCGAGGCCGCCCGCGAGATAAACTTGGTCGAATTCGGCCGCAGCTTTTGCCGCCAGATTCCAATCTGAGACGCTGCCTGTTCCACCATACGCTCCCATCGCAGGAGCATCGACGAGAAGGCTTAACCCGCACTCACGAACTTCCTCAAGAACGCGGATCGCGGCCTTCGCCTCGGCGGCCTTTATCACGCGGACACCATTCGCGTGGGCAGTTTTGCGTGCGAACTCGATGCTCTCGTCGCCATGGAGTTGGACCGCGTCGAGCCCGCACTGCTTTACTGCCGCGGCGATCTCGCCCTCGTCCGCATTCACGAAAACACCAACCAACGTTACAGACCCCGAAAGCCTTTCGGCGATCGACGCAGCCGTGCTTAGTGCGATATAACGCGGGCTTTTCGGATAGAAATTCAATCCGATCTCGTCGGCGCCGCATTTGGCGGCGTGTTCGGCATCCTCAATGTCGGTAATGCCGCAAACCTTCACCCTAACCATTAGAACCTCCGGCGGCGGCGAGTGCCGCGAGTTTCCCCGCTGGATCACCGGCGAACATGAGTGCCTCGCCGATCAGGAAGGCGTTGAACCCGGCCTCGCGAAGCTTCTTGATCTCGTCCGCATTCCGGATACCGCTTTCGGCAACGAGCAGAGCGCCTGCCGGCCGATGCTCAGCAAGGGCAAAGGACGTTGCAAGGTCGACCTCGAGAGTGTGAAGATCTCGATTGTTGACACCGATGATCTTCGCCCCGATTCTTGCGGCGGTGTGAAGCTCTTCGAGGTCGTGAGTCTCGACGAGAGCGTCGAGGCCGAGTTCGTTCGCGACGCTGAGGAGTTCGCGGAGCCGATCCTCGTCAAGGGCCGCGACGATCAAAAGGATCGCGTCCGCACCGGCGATCGCCGCGTCAAGGATCTGCGATTCATCGACGATGAAATCCTTCCGCAGGATCGGTAACTTGACCTCGGCACGAGCGCGTCGAATGTCGTCGAGCGAGCCGCCGAAATATTTCGGTTCGGTCAGGATCGAGATCGCTGCGGCACCGTTCCTCTCGTAGGTCGCCGCACGCTCGGCCGCATCGACGTTCGGGTCGATCACGTTCCGCGAAGGCGACGCACGCTTGATCTCCGCGATGATGTTCACGCGGTTTTCTGTCGACAGGGCCGACGCGAGGCGATAGCTCTCTCGGCCGCGGCGTGCGGCCTCGGCCTCGACTCGCAGGCGGCCGAGATCGGCCTCAGGCCTACGAGCCTCAATGCGTTCCCGTGTCTCGGCGACGATCTTGTCGAGGAACGTCGTCATGCGGCGATCGCGACCTCTGCCGAGAGGATCTCCAATTTCTCCGCCGCTTTTCCCGAATCAATCGCCTCGGCAGCGACACTTGCGGCATCAGCGAGCGATGCGGCAGCACCGGCAAGGAAAATCCCGGCGGCCGAATTCGCGACCACCATATCGCGTGCCACACCTTTCTCCCCGGCGATCACGCCGCGGATGCGCGTCGCACTTTCCTTAACGCTCTCTGCCTTTGTCAGCGAATCCGTCCCCGGCACGATCCCCGAAGTTCATAATTTCGAAT
>LLEU01000016.1 GCA_001567505.1 Acidobacteria bacterium OLB17
CGGCGATCTTTTTATCGTGACGAACGTCGGCAAGCATAAATTCCTCGAACGAAAGGGCGAGAACATCTACGTCACTGTCCCGATCACCGTGCCCGAAGCGGCGCTCGGCACGCGCATCGAGGTGCCGACGGCCGAAGGCCGTGCGTCCCTGAAGATACCACCGGGAACCGAATCGGGGCAGAAATTCCGGCTTCGCGAACGCGGCTTCCCGAGTCTGCGCAACCCGAAACTCCGCGGCGATCAGTTCATCGAGGTGAAGATCGCGCTGCCGAAGGTGATCTCAGAAGAAACTAAGGAGAAACTCAAGGAGTTCGCAAACCTCAACCCCGAAAATCCCCGCAAAGCGATGGGGCTGGAATAGAAAGTTGCGGAGTTTGCGAAGTTGCGAAGTTGCGGAGTTGCGGAGTTGCGGAGTTTGCAGAGTTAGGGAGTTGGGGAGTTGCGAAGTTGCGAAGTTACGGAGTTACAGAGTTACGGAGTTACGGAGTTTTGCTCGGAGGAATGGAGATAGCGGATGGCTAAGTTTGAGGCGTTTGAGGATATAGAGGCTTGGAAGAAGGCATATTCCGTGACGCTCGACATTTACAAGCTTTCGCAGGATGGTGAATTCAGCCGTGATTTTGGCCTTCGAGATCAGTTGAGAAGAGCGAGTACTTCGGTCATGGCGAATATCGCCGAAGGACACGGGAGGAGAAGTAATCAGGAGTTTGCGAATCATTTGAATATTGCTCGGGGATCAGCTCAGGAAACCCAAAGCCATCTGCATATCGCAAGGGCGCTCGGCTACATAGCGGAGGACGATTTTCATCGACTATACGGACAGCTTTCTGAGATCTCACGTATGACACTTGCCCTAGCGCGATATTTGAGAAACTCTCCGAAGCTCCGTAACTCTGGAACTCCGTAACTCTGGAACTCCGTAACTCCGTAACTCCGTAACTCCGTAACTCCGTAACTCCGTAACTAATTTGTCATGAAACGAAAAGTCCGAACATATACGATCAGTGCCGTGGCGGAGCAGTATGAGATACATCCGCAGACGCTGCGTTTGTATGAGCGCGAGGGCCTTTTGAAGCCGTCGCGTTCGGTCGGCAACACGCGGCTCTATTCTGACAGCGATCTCGAACGGCTCGAGGTGATACTTTCGTTGACGCGCGACCTCGGCGTGAACCTTGCCGGTGTCGAGATCATCCTGAATATGCGTGCGAAGATGGACGAGATGCAGCGTGAATTCGAGCGTTTCTTCGAGTATCTGCGTACGCATGCGGGCGAATTCGTCCGCAAGGAAGAAGGCGGGAAGCCGTCGAACGCGTTGATCACCGTCTCGCGTCATCGCCGCACGGAATTTCGCGGCTGAAAGGCACGCGACAGTCTGCTTGTATGCGCCGCACCGACAGAGCGTAAGCGACGAAGTTCACGAGATCGATGCCGCCTTCCGAATGCGGCTGCCTCGTGCGCGTTCAAGAGCCAGCGGTGTTACACAAGTCTTAAATCGCTCGGTTTTCTTTGATTTCACGCCTATTTTCGGCTAGCATTACAACATTCTTTTTATCCCAAAAGATCTAGGAGATTTTGTTGAATGCATAGCAGATTTGCGGTTTTTGGGCTGCTGACAGCGGCGCTTGTATTGATGTTGTCGGTCTTTGCGGCCGGCCAGGACCTCGACCACGTTGCCGTTTCGGGTGTCGTAACCGACCCGAACGGCCTTGCGGTCGTCGGTGCCTCGGTCACGATCAAGGAGACGACCAACGGCAAGGAACTGAAGGCGACGACCGACGGCGAAGGCCGGTATCAATTCGTTGCCCTCGATCCCGGAAAGTACAAGATAACGGCAACGGCTCCCGGTTTTGCGACGACCGAAACGCCTGAGCTCGCGATGATCGCCGGCCGCCGCGTCCAACAGGATTTCAAACTCGGCCTCGAAGGCGTTGCCGTCGAGACGACCGTAACGGCCGATCCAGAATCGGTGCTCGACGTGGACACTTCGCGGACGGTCGTCGGCAGCACGCTTACCGAACGCGAGATCGAAGAACTTCCGAATAATTCACGTAATCCGCTCGATCTCGTGCTTGCCGTCGGCGGAACCAGCGAAGAAGCCCTCTCGACAAGCGACCTTGCCGAAGACCGCAACTCGAACCCGCGAAGCACACCTCTCGAACAGGGTAACTTTACGATCTCGGGCGGCGCTTCCTATTCGAACAACATCACGATCGACGGTTTCGATAACAACGACGACCGCTCCGCCCGCGACCGCTTTCAGCCTTCGATCGATGCGATCGGCGAAGTGCAGGTCATCCGCAATCAGTTCTCGGCTGAATACGGACGCGCTTCCGGCGGCCGTGTGAATATGACGACGCGCGGCGGCACGAACAAATACCGCGGCCGGGCCTATATGACGTTCAAGGACGCTCGTTTGAACGCGAACTCCTGGTACAACAACAGCCGCGGATACGACCGCCTTCCTTTCTCGCAATACAATCCGGGCTTCACCTTCGGCGGCCCGCTCTCGATCCCGAAGGTCTATAACGGCAAGAACCGCACATTCTTCTTCGTCTCTTACGAATATCAGAATTTCAGGGATACGACCTTCATCGACACGTTCCTGCCTGTTCTGCCGAACCCGCACTTTACTTTCCTTCGCCGACCGGCTCGACGCAGTACTGCGATGCCTCGGGTTCGCCCGCTCCGCCGTGCGCAAACGGTGTCGGAGCCGTTCAGGGATTCAGCCTTCTTGTCCCGACGCCGAACCTCGCGCATATCGTCACGGCGCGCTTCGATCATAAACTTACGAACGATAACGACCTGATCCTCGGCGTGCAATGGGGCAGGAAGAAGAACCGCCGCACCTCGGGTGCTTCGACCACGCGGCTGGAAGATTCGCTCCAGGCAAAGAATATCAACACAGACGCGTTCAATGTCCGCGACGTCCACCGCTTCGGCGCGAACACGGTCAACGACTTCGGCTTCCAGTGGTCAAAATATTCGCCGAGCTATCAAACCGATAACCCGACGGCTCCCGTCGTTCTCGTAGGCTATCGAAACCCGATAACAAATCGCGTGCAGACGCTGATCGCAGGAAACTCGACCTCAAGCAGCAACCTCTACTTCTCGGATGCGAGGAACGAGACGCGTTATCAGTTCAAGGATTCGATCACGCATATTCAGGGCCGGCATCTTTTCAAATTCGGCTTTGACGCTCAGCATGTCGATTCCGCCGTTACCGATCTTGGCGATTCGACCGGCACGTTCAACTTCTCGAACGTAAATAACTACTCGAACAACGTTCTTTCGCGTTATCGCCAGAATTTCGGCACCGCGTCGGACGTAAAGAATACCTATTGGGCGCTGTTCTTCAATGATGAATATCGCCTTCGCGATAACCTGACGATGAGCTACGGCCTTCGCTACGAACGCGAGACGGCCGTCAAGGACAACAACAATTTCGGCCCGCGGTTCGGCCTTGCGTGGTCGCCGTTCAAGGATCGCAAAGGCGTAATTCGCTTCGGCGCCGCGCTCGTCTATAACCGTGTGCTGCTTCGAACCGTGGGCGATTTTATCCAGAACGCAAGCGGAAGCCTCGTGCAATTCGATTCGAACTCGATCCCGACAACAGGCAACGCCCGCAACAACATCCTCGCAAGCATCGCGCAGGATTTTCCGAACAGCTACTCGAGTGTTGATTCGCTGCGAGCCGCGATCTCGCGTGCAACGTGCGGAGCGAGCGCCTGTTCGGCGGACCTCGGATTCCTCGTAAATGGCGGAAGTGCCGGCAACCCGCTCCGCTCGGTTGACCCGAACCTTAAGATCCCGGAAAGCTATCAGTTCAACCTCGGCTTCGAACGCGAGGTCGCAAAAGGTTGGGTCTTCGAGGCAAATTACACGTGGAATCGCACGGCGCGTCTCTGGCGTGAATACAACATCAACGCTGCGGTCGCTCCTGCCGGCTATGCGGATCTTGCGGCATGGCTCGTTGCGAATCCATTCACGTTCACAAATGCGAACGGGACGACCCGAACCTATGTGTTCTATCTCGGCAGCCATACGGACCCGACCGGCGTCTCGACCTCGATGAATTCGCAGTCAAATTGCAGTACGTCATCGAACGTCACTTGCTACGTCAATCTGAACACGACGAGCACATCCACGACGACACCAAATACGAACGCAGGCAACGGCGTCTCGTCGAACTCGATCGGCGGCCCGATCGGCATTGCACTCGAGGCCATTAGGTCGCTTCGGCCGAATCCGAATTTCGACGAAATGGAACGCGTCTCCTCGATCGGCAAATCGTTCTATCAGGGCCTCGTGATCGAGCTCCGCAAACGCTATCGCCAGTTCGGCTACGGCTTTGCCGGCTCGATGCGCGTCGCCTACACGCTCTCGCGGCTCAAGGACGACGGCCTGAATAACACGTCGAATGCACAGGTCAACGGCGATTTCGGCAGCGAATGGTCGCGTGCGCGGCAGGATCGTCTCCATCGTATTACCGTTTCCGGCACGGTGCAGACGCCCTCGTGGTTCGGAAAACTGCGGTTTTCGCCCATCTTCCGATTCGGCTCGTCGGCTCCGTTCGATCTTGGCCTCGGTGTTGACCGCAACCTTAATGATGTGAGCACCGACCGGCCGGATTTCAACGGCAGCCTGAGGGACATCAGCTGGCGCGAACCCGGAACGCCGTATCCGGCAAGCCTCGTCTCGCAGTTCTCGCTGCCCACGATCGGTTCACGCGGAGGCAACCTCGGCCGCAATGCCGGCAAGGGCCCGCTGCTTTACATCTTCGACCTGTCGGTCTCGCGCGAATGGAAATGGAAGGAACGGTTCCGTCTGCGTCCGGCGATCGAATTCGGCAATATCCTGAATATGGCAGTCTTCAGCTACGGTTCGGAATACATCAATTTCGACCAGAATCCGACCGTGACCGAACAGGCGACGTTCCTCGTTCCGAGCCGCACATACCGTGCTCGCGACATTCGCCTGACCGTTCGCTTCGACTTTTAACCGTCGGCAGAACTGCCGCCTTTAACGAACCGCCTCGTGGAACTTGGCTTCCGCGGGGCGGTTTTTTCAGGCTACACTTGAAAGACGTGACATCTTTCCGATATTTTTGCGGGTCTTAGCCGAAATTTGTCTGTAACTTATTGAAACATAAGATACTTGTTTGCCCCTCGCACTGCGCGCGACAAACTGGGACAAGCACGGGACAAAGATCGGCATCCGGGCGGCGTGTGCAGGCGATCATTTTTGATGACTTTGCGGCCGCCGACGTGGTATATTGCTTGTTGAACATCTTTGTTCATTACCACCGGTTCACTTTCCGTTTGGCCCGATCTATCAAATGACGCAGCTTACCGCCGACACGTCCGCACCGTTTACCGAAACTTCCATCGAATCGGTACTTCTTGACGCCGACCTTTTCGTCAAATACAGCTCGCCCGAGCGTGCATTCGACCTTTTACGGGACGCCATCGAGCGCAGCCCGCGTTCGATCGGCCTTCGCGAGAAGATGCGGGACATCTGCGTCCGGCAGAAGAACCTGAACGAGGCCGCACGGCAGTGCCTCGCCCTCGTAAGCCTCTATATCGGCCGCGAAGATTTTGATCTTGCTTACGATCGGCTTCAGGAGGCAAAGCTTCTCGATCCGCGCATCTCGGTCGCTCCCGGCCTTGAAGCGATCCGCCGTGCACGCCGGCCCGAATTTGCCGCCGCACCGAAAACGTCGCAGGTCGTCCGCACGGATCTGACCTTCGCCGGCAATCTCGCGTACGTCTCGATCTTCGACGCCGTTCAGGTGATCGAGAGCGCGAAGATGACGGGCCTTCTCGTCGTAAAGAGCGACCTTCACTTAGCGAACGTGTCCTTTAACGACGGCCGCATCGTCGATGCCGAATGCAACGGGCACAACGGCGTCGCAGCATTTCGGCAGATCGTCGAGATCGGGAACGGCACGTTCGAATTCTCGACCTCGGATCACGAGTTCCCGGTCGTTATCAACGTTTCGAGCAATACGAATTTCCTGCTCGACGTGCTCACCGAGCTCGACAATGAACGGGCCGGGAAAGAGGGCCTGCGCGATGTTTCCCGCGAGCTTCTTTAGGTTGACTTTTCCGCCTCAAAACAACAAAATATAGTGCTCACCTAAGCACCAGAGCACTATAGGATGTTTAGACTTCAGCGGCTTGAAATAAGCGGTTTCAAATCATTTGCCGACTACACGGAGATCGTTTTCACCGGCAGCGGGATAACGGCCGTTGTCGGCCCGAACGGCTGCGGGAAATCGAACGTCTCGGACGCGATCTCGTGGGTCCTGGGCGAACAACGCGCCAAAAGCCTTCGCGGCGGCGAGATGAAGGACGTCGTCTTTGCCGGTACGCGTGACCGCAAACCGGGCGGCATGGCCGAGGTCGTCCTGCATCTTGTGCGTGACGATTCTGTTGCGCTCTCTGACGAACCCGAACTTGAGGACATAGACGAGGCTCTGACCGAGATCGATGAGGCCGCCGTCGATATGGACGCGATCGAGGGACTTGACGCCGAAGAGCTCGCTGCGGACGCGGTCGCGGACGACGTCATCGTCGATGGCGAGGCGGCCGAGGCGGGTGATGTTGAGACGGTAAAGGCCGCACAGGTCGGTTCTGTTCAGGTCGTTGAGACGCGCGTAAAGACGAAGCGGCATTGGCGTCCGCGTTCATTCGCACTCGATTTCGCACCGGGCGAGGCCGTTTCGGTCACGCGTCGGCTGTATCTTTCGGGCGAGAGCGAATACCTGCTTAACGGAAAGGCTTGCCGCCTTCGCGATATATCGGATCTCTTTGCCGGAACCGGACTTTCCGGCTCGCATTACGCGATCATCGAGCAAGGCCGCATCGGGCAGATCCTTTCAGCAAAGCCGACCGACCGACGGAACCTCATAGAGGAAGCCGCCGGCATCTCGAAATTCCGTACGCGGCAGCGTGCTGCCGAGACGCGTCTCGATTCCGCGAAGGCGAACCTTTCGCGGATAACGGATATCGTCAGCGAGGTCGATACGCGGGTGAATTCGCTCCGCAGGCAGGCGGCGAAGACACGGCGGTTCAAGATCCTGCAGGAAGAGTTTCGCGTGCTGCTGCGGCAGTTGTATGCTGCCGAGGGCAAGCATTTTACCGAGCTTTCAGCACAGCTTGAGACGAACCGCGCGCAGGCCGTCGCCGAAGAGGACGCCCTTCGCGAACAGCTTGCAAAGGGCGAGGAGGCCGCACGTGGATCGACGCTCGCCGCCCGCCACGCTGAAGAATCGCTCGCCGAACTCCGCAAGATCCATTCGGACAATGCCCTTGCCCGCGACCGTGCCGAACGCGAACACGTCTATAAAAGCGAGCAGGTCGTTGGCCTGAACGACCGCATAGCCGCGCTAAATGCCGAGATCGAATCCGGTTCGACGCGGCTTGAGTCGATCGCGGCGGACCTCGAACGCCTTACGGCCGAGGACCTCGAACAGGTCGCCGAACTCGAAACGGCCGAGGGCGAACTCCGCAGTGCAGAGGACGCACAACGCAGCGTTCTTGCCGCCGTAACGCAGATCGAGGCGGACATCGAGAGCAAACGCGCCGAACTCATACAACACACTTCGGCCGCCGAACGGTTTGATGAGATCGGCCGCCAACTCGAGATCAACCTCGAAAAGGTGCGGAATCGCCTCAAAGGCCTCGAGGCGGAGGCCGGCCGTGCCGACCAGAACCTGAAAGAGCACGAGGCAAAGACCGCAGAACTTTCCGGCGACCTTGAGGCCGAAAAGGCGAAGCTTGCCGCCTTGACGGCCGAGAAGAACGAACTCTTGCAAGAGACCGGCGAAGCGCGCGAGAAACTTCGCATCGCGGAGGCGGCACATCGCGGCCTAGCGGACGAATTCGCCGCGAAAAAGCATCGGCTCGAAACGCTCAGCGAACTCGAAGAAAAACGTGCCGTCTATGCCCCGCAGGTGCAAAAGCTGTTCGCCGCCTCTGACGAGATCGGAGTGCGGTTCAAGGGCGTTCTGGCCGACCATCTGAAAGTCGCTGAAAAGGCGGAAAAGGCGGTCGAGGCGTTGTTCGGCAGCTTCCTCGAATCGATCGTCGTCTCATCGCTTGCGGACGCAAAGCGCGTCTCCGCCTGGCTTCGCGAGAATAACGTCGGGCGAACCGCTTTGCTCATCGACAGCGAAGAGACGCGTGCGGCGGATGAGCGGCCGGCCGCGGCGAATTCGATCGAATCGCATCTCGGCGTCACGCCGGAATTTGCGTCCGTCCTGCGTTCGGCATTCCCGAACGAGATGTCCGCGATACTCGTGGACGACCTCGCCGGTGCCGCGTCATTCCCGGGTTCGATGGCCGTAAGCTTCGCGGGCGAGATCCTGATCGGCGGCCGCGTCCTGATCGGCGGCGGTTCGCAGGAAGAAGGCACGAATCAATCGCTGCTAGCTTTCAAACGCGAGCTGACGATCCTTGCCTCGGAGGTGAGCGAACTTTCGGCCGGTATCGAAGCGGCGAAAGGCACGGTCGATGAGGCTCGCGAGCATCTGGTCGGGCTCGAAGGCAAGACCGTCGACCTTCAGTCGCTGCTTATTAAGGTCGATCGCGGAATTCACGGCCTTGAGATACAGCTTCATTCTGCGAAGGAAGAGATCGAACGGGCGGCACGGCATCGTAAGGTCGTCGGCGAGGAAAGCGAGCAGTCGAATGCCGAGATCGCCGACCTCGAAGAGCGCATCGCGGACGCCGCTGATAACCGCACATCTGCCGAGAATGCCCGCAGCGAATCGGCCGTCTCGCTCGAAGAGATCGCAGCAACTTTGCTTGCGGAACGTTCGGCGCTTGAGGCCGCAAATCTCGTCCTGAACGAGAAACGCACAGCCGCCGCAACATCCAACGAACGTCGCCGTTCGGTCAAGGCCGCGCTCGGCCGCGTCGAAGCACAGCGTGCCGATTTCGAGGCCCGCATCGCCAGTCAAAAAGGCCGAGGCAATGGAGGCCGAAGCAAAGCTACGCGACCTTCACACCTCGATCAGCGAGATCACGGACCAGATCGCACACGCGCCCGAAGCCGTCGCCGCCGAGACAGCTGAACTCAACGCCGCGATCGATGCGCTCGCATTGGCGCGTGCCGATGCCGATCGCTCGAGCGAAGGCCTTGCCGAGATCAATCATCGCTTGGCCGATGCGATGAACACTCGTGCCGAGATCGAAGTGCGACAGGCCGAGGCCGCGACCGAGCTCAAGAATGCGGGCGAGAACTGCCAGCAGGAATTGAACATCGAGCTCGCCGAGCTTGTCGCCGCGACCGAGATCGCCGAAGACTTCGTGCTTGAGACGCGCGCGCGCGACGCCGATTCGCTTCGCGAAAGACTCGACGGTTTCGGTGCCCTGAATATGCTCGCTCTCGAAGAACTTGCCGAGGCCGAGGAACGCCAGGTGTTCCTTTCGACGCAGCGTGACGATATCGTCCAGAGCATCGCGGCGACGGAAGAAGCGCTGAAGGAGATCAAACAGCGTTCGCGTGAGCGTTTCCGGCAGGCATTCGAGGCGATCAACGAGAATTTCCAAGAGTTCTTCCGCGAGCTTTTCGGCGGCGGGCAAGGCCAGATGACGCTGCTCGAGGCCGACGACATTCTCGAAGCCGGCATCGAGGTCGTCGCACAACCGCCGGGCAAACGCCTGCAGAATATCCTGCTGCTTTCGGGCGGCGAAAAGGCGATGACCGCGATCGCGCTCGTAATGGCGATCTTCAAATACAGGCCGTCGCCGTTCTGCCTGCTTGACGAGGTCGATGCGCCGCTTGATGAGGCGAATGTCGGCCGGTTCGTAAGCAAGATCGCGGATATGGCCGAAAAGACGCAGTTCATCGTCATTACGCACAACAAACGCACGATGGAGGCCGCACGTGCTCTCTACGGTGTTACGATGCAGGAACCGGGCGTTTCGAAGATCGTGTCGGTAAAGTTCGAGTAGATGCCGGGTCTTGCGAGAATGAACCGCCTTTCCAACCGCATTGCCAAAAGCGCGCATCAAACTCCTTCGATGAGGACGAAGATCTGCATTCTGCTTGCCGCACTTTGCCTGGCCGCCGCACCCGCGTTCGGCCAGAAAAAACGTACAAAGAAGAGACGCCCCGTAAAAAAGACGCCCGCCGCGGCAGTTTCGCCTACACCGAACCCAACGCCCGAGGCCGTCGCCGAACCTCCGAAACTGAACAGCCGCCCCGACACACCCGCCGAGAGCGTAGCGGCGCCGAAGATGTCGAAAGCGACGCACATCTACCTTTTCGAGCGGCCGGGATTTATGTATCCGCGGATAGAGATCCGCCACGATGACGCAGGCATCGGCACGATCACCTTCGATAAGATGGATCTCGATGAACCGATGGAAGATTCCATCGAGCTTTCGCCCGCAACGCTAAACGCACTGAATGCAGCGTTTACGAGACTCAATTTTCTCGACTCGGCCGAGGATTACAATGCGAAGAAGGCGTCGGTCGCGACCGGCACGATCTCGATCACGCTCACGCACGACGGCCGTTCACGCACCGCGAAATTCAACTGGAGCGACAACCCGGACGCAAAGTTCCTGATGGACGAGTATCGACGAATCTCGAATGAGTTCATCTGGAAATTCGAAATGGAGGTCGCGCGTGAGAATCAGCCGTTAGAAACGCCGCGTTTGATGCAGCGTTTCTCGTCCTTCTACGAGAGCAGCGAACTTCCCGACCCGCCGCACTTCCTGCCGCTCCTGCGCAAGCTCGCAAATGACGAGATCCTGCCGCTCATCGCCCGAAACGATGCCGAGCGCCTCATCAAGGCGATCGAGAAGGCCGAGGCAAAACGCCTAAAGAAAGAAGAAAAAGCGAAGGATTAGAACGCGATCCAGTCGGTGGGCGTTTGCGGCTGCGAAACGGTGATCTTCGTCTCAACGCGGAAGAGCGGAGCACGCATCGCAAGCGCCGTTTCGGCGGAAAGGCGTGCTAGGTGAGGTTCGTTCGCCCTTTGAGAAAGGTGCGCAAGGACGATGTGTCTCGCTCGGCCGTCGAAATCGCGGTTGAGCCAATCCGCGAGGTCGTCGTTCGAAAGATGGCCGGTCCGCGACATAATTCGCTGCTTCAGGTCCCAGGTGTAAACATGGCAGGCACGGAGCATATCGCGGTCGTGATTCGATTCGATAACGATAGCGTCGCAATCGCGGAGTTTCTCGCGGATGAGTGCGTTGATATGCCCGAAATCCATCAAGGTTGCGACCTTTACGCCTTCAGACTCGGCCGTAAACCCGAAATTGTCGGCGGCGTCGTGCGGAACGCTGAACGGTTCGAAGTCGATATCGCCGATGCGGAAAGATCGGTTCGAATCAATGGCGACGGAACGGCCTTTGAGCGCCGCCGAACGTTTCGCTCCTTCGCTCTCGCCGTTCCCTCGGCCCGCACGCGTACGGTAATAAGATTCTTCGGTCTCGCCGGAGATATAGACCGGACATTTGATCGAGCGAAGCAGGACGCGAAGGCCGGCGACGTGGTCGCTGTGCTCGTGCGTTACGAGGACGGCATCGAGATCCTCGGCATCAACGCCCATCTCGCCCATTCTCCGGACGATCTCGCGGGCGCTCATTCCCGCATCGACAAGCACACGCGTCCGTTCGCTTGCGATCAGCACTGCATTTCCCGTCGAACCGCTGCCGAGGACCGTGAACTTCATTCTTCCGCCTTTTGATATCGCCCGCGAAGGGCCTTGCCGACCGCACGGGTCGTGATCGTATGCGGGACGTGCCGCCCGAGAAGCGCGCCGACAAGATTCGTAAACCCGGAAACGGCGACCGACTTGCCGCTCTTGAGAGCCTTTAACGCGGTCTCGACGACCTGTTCGCTTCTCTGCTGGCCCTTAACCTTTATCGGCCGATCAATTCCGGATGCCGCAAAGAAGTTCGTCTCGGTCGAGCCTGGACACAGCGTGAGAACGCGGATGCCATACGGGCGATTCTCCTCGGCGATCGCCTCGGAGAACGACGAGACGAAGGCCTTCGTTGCCGCGTAGGTCGCCATAAAAGGGATCGGCTGGAACGAGGCCGCGCTCGATACGTTGATGATCGTGCCGTGGCCGCGTTCGCGCATCGGCGCAAGATACCGATGCGTTAGAGCGACCAAAGCGGCGATGTTAAGATCGATCATAGCGAGCTCGTGTCCCGCATCGAGCGTAGCAAAATCGCCGGCCGAACCGACGCCTGCATTGTTGATCAGCCAATCGACCTCGAGGCCGTGCTTCTCTGTCTCGGAAAAGATGTCGTCCGGTGCATTCCTTTCGGTCAGATCGGCGACGATGTAATGGGCCATTATCTTGTGCTTGAGCATCAGCTCATCACAAAGCTCATGGATGATCTTCTCGCGGCGTGCGACGAGCACAAGGTCGTGGCCGTCGGAAGCAAGCTGGCGTGCGAATGCCTCACCGATCCCACTCGAAGCCCCGGTTATGAGAGTTACTTTCATCAAGTTCACGCGGCCAGGAATAATAGATCGAGCCGATCAGGGCGGCAATGATCACGATCGTCCCCAAAAAGCGAATGATCCCCGCGACCGTATTAGTCGAATTTAACAGACCCGTCGCATCAAGCAAATAGTTCCAGTCGTGAAAGCTGCCTTCGCTGCCCGTGAGTCCGCTCGTCAGCACGAGCTGCATCTTGATGGCATCGGCGGCGTAGATCCAGACGTTCAAGAGGCTCTGCCCGACCCAAAAGAGCACGATCGAAGCCGAATAGAAACTTCGCTGGAAGACGAAGTAACCGACAAAGACCGCAGGCAGGATCACCTGAAAAAGCGAACCGCCCGCAACGCCCATGAACTCGCCGAGAATGCGGAAGATCAGATGCCCGGTCTCGTGTATCGGAAGGTCAACAATGTCGAGCAGGCTTCCCTCGATCGGGTCGTAGGCGATCGAAAGGAAGTAGAGCCCGGCCAGCACGGCGAAGATGAGTTTGGGATAATTGGGCCGCATTTCTCCGGTCAATGTTTGGCGGCAAGATGCCGCTTCAGCTCGCGGAATTCGTTACGCGAGACCGCATAGAAAACGGTCTCCTGGCCGTAATGCTCTTCGGTGCGTTCGTACCGCATTCCGCACTTCTCCATTATCCGCCGCGAGCCTTTGTTATCGGGATGAGCGACGGCGACGATGCGTTCGAGCCCGTGATGCTCGAAGCCGTGGTCGAGCCATGCGAACGCGGCCTCAAAGCCGATGCCTTGGCCCCAGTATCTCTCGACGATAGAATAGCCGACCTCGACCTCGCCCGTATCTTCGAGGGGTTGGATGCCCGCGGTGCCGATCATCTCGCCCGTTTCCTTGAGCACCATTCCGCAGACGGCGAACTCGAACTTATCCCAGCATTCGATGTAGAAACGGATCCTCTCGCGAAGCGATTCCGGATTCTGCCACCGTGTGCCGCCCATGTACTTCGCGACGGCCTCGGCCGTTCGCATCTCGACAAGCCACGGCAGGTCGTCGAGCGTAAAAGGACGCATCAAAAGGCGTGGTGTTTCGAGGACGATCTTCATTTTGCGAGCTAAGGTGAGAGACGCGCGATCTGCCAATGGCCTTGGCCGTCAAGACTGTAGAGAAGGCGGTCGTGAAGGCGGCTCTTGCGTCCCTGCCAAAATTCGAAACGGTCTGGCGTCATCGTAAATCCGCCCCAATTGTCGGGCAGCGGCACGTCCTCGCCGAATTTGTCGCGGTAGAACTCGACTCGTTCATCGAGCGTCTTCCGCGAGGCGATCTCCGAACTCTGCTCGGACGCCCACGCACCGATGCGGCTCTCGAGTGGCCGCGAAAGGAAGTACTCTTCCGAGAGCTCGCGGGACGCCTTTGCGACGCTGCCGGCGATCGAGACCTGCCGCTCAAGATCGGGCCAAAAGAAATGGAATTCCGCGAACGGGTTCGCCTCGAGCTCGCGGCCTTTTCGACTTGAGTAATTCGTAAAGAAAGTGAAGCCTTCGGCGCCGAAATACTTCAGGAGGACGACGCGGGCAGACGGACGGCCGTCGGCGCCGACCGTTGAGACCGTCATCGCGTTCGCGTCCTTGATGCCGCCATTGATGGCGGCGTCGAGCCATGTGCGGAATTGCTCGACCGGGTCGGCGTTCACGTCCGTCTCGCGCAGGCCTGCACGGTCAAAGTCGTGACGAAGCGAGGCAAGCTTTGTGTTATCAACCATTTAGATCGGATTCACGATAAAACCGTCGCGAAGTTTCGGTTCGAACCAAGTGGATTTCGGCGGCATGATCTCACCCGCATCCGAGACCGCGAGGAGATCGTCCATAGTCGTCGCAAAAAGCGAGAACGCGACCGCAGCTTCGCCGGAATCGACCAGTCGCTCAAGTTCGCGGACGCCTCTCTGGCCGCCGACGAACTCGATCCGTTTATCGGTCCTCGGATCGCGGACGCCGAGGACGGGAGCGAGTATCGCGTTCTGGAGAATGCTCACATCGAGGCGATCGACGGGATCGCTCGGCTCCGGCGCATCGCCCCGCTGCACTAGCTTATACCATTTTTGGGCCGTGTACATCGAAATTTCGCCGTGCTTGGCGGGCACCTTTTCATCGGCCTCTTCGACATTGAATCTCTCGCCAAGCTTTTCGATGAACTCCGCGTGCGACAGGCCGTTCAGGTCCCTGACCGCTCGATTGTAGGCAAGGATCGCGAGGTCTTCGGCGGGAAAAAGCCCGGCCATAACGTGATCGTACTCGCCGCTTTTGCCCGCACCCTCGCCGCGCAGGATGTTGCGCGCCTGCAGGGCACTCTCAAGGCGATGGTGGCCGTCGGCGATGTAGATCGACGGGACGTCGGCGAACGCTTCGATCCACTCAGCGGTATTCGAGGCCTTCCAGATCGTGTGCGTGATGCCGCCGTCGCCGGTGAGTTCGTAGAGCGGCTTGCCGGCCGCCGCCTCGTCGAGCAGTTCGTGTATCTTGTCCGTACCGCGGAAGGCAAGGAAGATAAGGCCCGTTTGTGCCCGAAGGTGAACGATGTGCCGCGTGCGGTCGGCGACCTTGTCGGGCTGCGTCTTTTCGTGCCGTTTGATCTTGCCCTCCACGTATTCGTCGAGCAGGCAGCCTGCGACAACGCCCGTCTGACTGCGGCCGTTGCCTGCAAGGCGATAGACATAGAACGAAGGCTCGGCCTCGCGGATCAAAATGCCTTCGCGGATGAGCCGGTCGAGATTATCTTTCGCACGGCCGAGGATCTCGTCGGGCGTCGGTTCGGCGTCGAGCGGGAAATCACATTCCGAGCGGGTCACGCGAAGGAAACTGTTCGGGTCCTGTTTGACGATCTCGTGCACTTCGCGGCCGTAGAAGACGTCAAAAGGCGGGCATGTAACTTCGCCTTCGCGTCCCGCGGCGGGCCTGAACGGTGTTAAGGGCTTGATCTTTGACACAAAAAATACTGATGGGCCTTTTATGGCTGAATGTTCGAATTGCTAAGCTGGTCAAAGATCTTGTCCTGATCGTCAATATCCTTGATGATGTCCTGCGCGCTCGCGGCGATATCGAGTTTCCATACGCCGTCCTCGCGGACAAAGTGGACCGTCTCCCACGAACCGAAAGTATTTTGGATCTCGATCGTGGCCTTGTCGCCATCGACCTTCTCGTTGCGATATTTGACGTTGGTTTGGTTGTCCGCGACGAGCGAGCCGCGTTTTATTATCTCGTCAACGGTCGTGTTCTGTGCCTTGGCCTCCTGTTCGTGCATCTTCATCGTGGAGGCAGAGAGCAGGATCTTTACCGAGGTGTAATCCTTCTTTTTGAGCGCTTTTGCGTAGGTCTCAAAGGTCTCGAGTGGCGTTGCCGGCGGCTTTGACGAGCCGCATGCGGCAAAAAGCAGCGGCAAGGCCAATATCAGCGTCGCCAAAAGGCTCTTGATAAACGGTCGTTCGGTCATTCAGTAGAGAGTTTACTAAATGTCGGTAAGATGACGAAAAGAGGCCGGGCGCACAACTATCTATTCGGCCACGCCCGGCCGGCGATAAGGAGAGTTTCGCTTTTAACCAATGGATGCCGCCTTAGCGCTTCTGATAATTCGGGTTCCACGAAGCTGCGACATCGAAATATCGATATCCCGGCTTTCCACGCGACCAAGAATAGAGAAGATATTCGACGTATTCGTCTTCCTGCTTTAGCGGATCGTACGGGTTGAGGTTCGGGTTCGCGGTAAAGTAGCCCTCAAAATACATCAGCTTCATCCAGCTTGCCGTAAAGCTTGCGAGCTTTGCGCCGGGAAGATTTCCGACCAGGACGTTGTAGTATCCGGCCATGCCCAATCTTTTAGCGATCTTTTCCGTAAGTTTGCCAAGCTTGTCAACGACCTGGTCCTTGGGGATCTTCTTCGAATAAAAACCGATCAGATACCTCCAGATCGTCTGTCCGTCCTGTTTGATCTGAGCCTCGGTTGGTGCAGCCATACATTTTTCCTCCTATAAAGAGAATATGCGTAGGAGCAACGGGTTTTACGCCATTCATCCATTATATGTATGCTTGTCAAGAGGACGGATACGATGGAACGAACTATCTTGAAAGAGGCCGAGCTCTTAGAAGCACTGCGTGAATTGCCCGATTGGCAGGCGGAAGGGAGCGAGCTTGTGCGTGAATACAAGCTTGCGGATTTTGCCGCTGCCCTTGCCTTCGTGAACAAGGTCGGCGAGCTGGCAGAAGCGGCGGATCACCATCCGATATCGAATTCGGCTGGGGATACGCAAAGATCCGTTTGACGACGCACGATCGCGGCGGCATTACGGACGTTGATATTTCGTTGGCTAAGAAGATCGCAGGCTTGTGATCACTTCATCTCGCAAGGGCGAGGTATGTCGTGTTCGATCACGAAGGTCGATGCGCCGTAGGACCGCAGCATCGGGTCGTACCCTTGCGTGACCTCGGCGGTCCCGTAATAGCATCCGCCGTCGCGGTCGTAAATGAAGGCCGCCGTGATCTTCCGCTTTTCGAGGACACGCATCGGCTGCTCGCTGAACTCCACCCAATCATCTCCCGCAAAATAAAGGCGTGAAGGCAAAATGCCGGAATCGCGAAGCGTGGCGATCAGGCGTGCGCGTATGCCGGCGTCATCGAACGAGCCTTCCTTTGGCAGAACGTCCGCGGCAGACCCGCGGATCACGTCCTTCTTGTAGTCAGCAAGCATTTTTTCGTAGAGCGGATTTCCCTTCGAGCGGTCGGCGACGAGCGAGATGCGGGCAAGGTCGTCTGTTGGCGATCGGGGGAAACCGAACGTGGCGGTAAGGCTCAGGTCGGTGACCGCGACCTTCTTCTCCGGGTCGGCGACGCTTCGGAGGAAGATCGGGAACGAATCGTTCCTTCCCCAAACGCCCTGCGTCAACGCGATCTTCAGCTCTTTCTTCTTCAACTCAGGTTCGGTGAAAGAGAGTATGTAGCGGAGCGACGTGCCAAGAGCTCCGGGTTTGCCGACCTCAAGCGAGAGAAGATAGCGGTCGCCGCCTTCGCCATGCGTGCGGAAAACGTACTTGCCCAATTCGTCCTTAAAGCGGATGTAGAGCCAGAGCGGGTCGCCGTCGGCAGCCTTTGCTGTCGCGATCGGTTGGGCGACGGCGAATGAATCGACATCCTTCTTTGCCACGACCATCGAGACATCGACATTGGTCTTTGGTTTATAGACGGGCTTTTTCGGAGCGTTCGGGTCCTGCGAGGCCTGCTGCATTCGTTCTCGGGCGCGTTGGATCTGCGGGAACTGCGCGTTCACACCGATCGCAAACGCGGCCAATAAAAGACATATTGAAAAAAATGTTCTCACACGGTACTCCGGGAACGATACACGCAGCGACCAAAAGGCTTTGATGCGGGCCTCTCGGGCGAAGCTGCCGATAGAATTATAAGCAGTTTCACGCCTCCTTGCCAGAAGTTGTTCCCGAAAGGCGGCCGGCCGTCTTTTGCGCACAAGGTGCGCAATTCGCTAAACTTCAGTATTCACACAGATTTTCGCTTTTGGAAAAGAACCAAATTTAAGGATAAGTCCAAGGAAACAAATGTCTAACGTACCTATTACAGTAGCTCATGGCGACGGGATCGGGCCGGAGATCATGGCCGCGACGCTCCATATTTTGAAGGAAGCCGGTGCACGGCTTGATATTGAAACGATCGAGATCGGTGAGAAGGTCTATCTTGCGGGAAATTCCGCGGGCATCGCTCCGGAAAGCTGGGACAGCCTCCGCCGGACAAAGGTCTTCCTGAAGGCGCCGATCACGACGCCGCAGGGCGGCGGATTCTCGTCGCTGAACGTTGCGGTCAGGAAGACGCTCGGCCTTTATGCGAATGTCCGTCCGTGTGTCTCATATCACCCGTTCGTCGAGACGAAGCATCCGGTGATGGACGTTGTCATCGTTCGTGAGAACGAAGAGGACACTTACGCCGGCATCGAATATCGGCAGACCGACCAGGTCGAGGAATGCCTGAAGCTCATCTCGCGTCCCGGTTCGGAAAAGATCGTCCGGTACGCGTTCGAGTACGCAAAGAAGTTCGACCGCAAGAAGGTCACGTGCTTCATAAAGGACAACATTATGAAGCGGACGGACGGCCTGTTCCACCGCGTTTTCGACGAGATCGCGAAGGATTATCCGAACATCGAGGCCGACCACTGGATCGTCGATATCGGTTCGGCAAAGCTTGCCGATACGCCCGAGAATTTTGACGTCATAGTGATGCCGAATCTTTACGGCGACGTGCTTTCGGACGTTGCCGCTCAGATCGCAGGAAGCGTCGGGCTTGCCGGTTCTTCGAATATCGGCGAGAAGATCGCGATGTTCGAGGCTATCCACGGCTCGGCCCCGCGGCGTGCCGGTCAGAACCTTGCGAATCCGTCGGGCCTTTTCCTCGGCTCGATCCTGATGCTCGTGCATATCAACCAACCGGACGTAGCCGAGGCCGCACACAATGCGTGGCTACGGACGATCGAGGACGGCGTTCACACCTACGATATGTACAAAGAGGGCGTTTCGAGCGAGAAGGTCGGCACGAAAGAATTTGCTGAAGCCGTCGTTGCTCGCCTTGGCCAAAAGCCCGAGAAGCTGAAACCCGTGAATTATTCGGCGGCCTCGGCGGAAAGCTCTGCGTCCGAGAAACCGGCCTATACGATCCGCGAGCCGAAGAAGAAGGAACTTGTCGGCGTCGATGTCTTCCTTGATTGGTGGAAGGGCTCGTTCTACGGCGTTGCCGATGAGCTCGGCTCGCTCGTTGAGGCTCTCAACGGAGACGGCCTGAAACTCATGAATATCGCGAATCGCGGCGTCAAGGTATATCCGGGCGGTTTGCCGGACACGTTCACCGTCGATCATTGGCGTTGCCGTTTTGTTGCGGATGCCGGCGAAGGTACGGCCATTTCGCATTCGAAGATAAACTCGCTGCTCGAAAGGTTCGATTCCGCAGGCCTTGATGTTATCAAGACCGAGAATCTTTACAATTTCGACGGCGTAAAGGGCTATTCGGCCTAGGATGAGAGCATATGAGATCGCTATTGATCCCGATCGTACTCTTCTTTGCATTCACCTCGTTCTCTCAGACGCAGGATGCAGCTAAATGGCGTGACGAGATCCTTAGCGACTCATTGGTCTCAAAAACGGACAGCATGGCCGAGGCCTCAAAATACAGCCTCGGCCCTGTTTGGACGACGACAGACAATGCCATCACGCTCGGCTTTATCGGCAAGAACTACCAACGGATCCGCATCAAACTGATCACGGCCGTCAAGAGCGGCGACAAAGCCCCGAACACATACGCCGTCTCGGGTGCGTCGCTCGTAAACAAAACGTTCCGCAGGTTCAACGGGACGATCCGCATAACGCACTTTCGATACCTAAACCCAGAGGCCGATCCGGCCGTCCAAAACGAATTTGCGGAAAAAGGAGCCAAGAAACGCGGCATCCTTTTCGGCGATTACACTTTCACTGAAGAAGGTAAAGGCCCGCACACGGGCGTTTTCACCGGCATCCTATATTCGGCCTTTTATATCGACGCGAAAGACGTGCTTCATTACGACGACCTTGAGCTCGGGGCCGACGGATTTGCGAACAACCAGTTCGTCGGGACGTGGACATCTTCGGACGGCAAACTTTCGTTGGCCTGCAACTGGGGCGACGCCCGGATCCCGCTCTCGGGCCCGCTTGATGTCGGCGACGGTGAATTCTCGCCTGCAAAAGAGTTCATAAAGTACGGCTGGCAGTCGTACGTTGACGCATATTTCAAAAGCCCTCAGGACGAAAAAGCTCTAGCCGAACAGTCGGCGAAATGGTGGGAGCGATAGGTACGCTGCCGCTTCGTGCCTGAAGCGAGGAGACAAGAATGAAGAAGCTCAGTTTTGCGGCCCTTTTCGCAGTTTTGCTGACCGCGGCCGCCCTCGTCCCCGCACAGAAACTCAACGTACTCTATACCAACGACCTGCACTCGCATTTCGATCCGCAGATCGTCCCTTGGGCCGATAAAACGCGCCCGATAGGCGGTTTTGCGAACATTGCGGCCTTGGTCAAACGTGAAAAGGCGGCGAATCCGAACACGGTGTATTTCGATGCGGGTGACTTCTTTGCCGGCCCGTATGTCAGTTCGCTCACAAAGGGAGAGGCGATCATCGACGCGGCAAATTATCTCGGCCTTGACGCCGCCTGCGTCGGCAACCACGAGTACGATTACGGCTGGGAGAACGCCTATAAGCAGTTCCAGCTCGCCAAGTTCCCGCTTCTGAACGGCAACATATTCGTCAAAGGCACTGACAACCTGCACTGGAACAAGCCCTACATCATCAAGGAGGTCAACGGCATTCGGCTAGGCATTATCGGCCTTCACGAGAAGTTCGCGTTCGAGGACACGGTCGCTCCCGTAATGGTAAAGGGCGTTGAGGTGCGTGATGAAAAGGTTTATCTCCGCAAATACATTAAAGAACTCCAGCCGAAGACCGACCTTATCGTCCTGTTGATCCATATTGGCATTCCGGGCACGCAATCGACCGGCGGCGAAAAGGACGTAATTCGCAATCACCAGCACGACATCGACCTCGCAAATGCCGTCCCCGGCGTCGATCTGATGATCACAGGCCATCCGCACAGCGGCACGCCCACACCGATCGTCGCGAACGGCACGATCATCGTCTCGACCGATGCTTACACGATCGAGCTCGGCAAACTTGAGATCACCTACGACAAGAAACTAGACAAGATAACGGACTACAAGAATCACTTCAAATACCTTTACGACGATGAGGTCGAGGACGACCCCGAAATGGTCCGCGTCATCAATAAGTGGAAAGACAAGCTCCGCAGCATTACGGAAGAAAAACTCACCACCCTCACCGCGCCGCTAACGCGTTCCTACAGCGAATCTTCCGGAATGGGGAATATGACTGCGGATTCAATGCTTGCGGCTTATCCTGAATACGATCTTGCGGTGACGAACAGCGGCGGCCTGCGGCAGGATCTTGAAAAAGGAGTCGTGACGGTCGGGCAGTTGATCTCCGTGTTCCCGTTCCCGAACACCATCGTTCAGCTCGAGATAAAAGGAAGGCACATCCGTGAGGCCTTCGAACACGGGGCCGGACTTACGAACGGGATCGTCCAGGTATCAAAGGGCGTGCAGTTCACCTACGACGAATCAAGGCCCGTCGGCAGCCGTATAACAAAATTCAGTATCAAAGGCGTTCCCCTTGACGATGAAAAGACCTACAAGGTCTTGACCTCCAACTATCTGGCGGACGGCGGCGACGGATATTTTGCATTTGGGAAGGCCTCGTCGTATAAACTGACGGGCGTTGATATTCTCGATGCGATGATCAAATATTTGAAGCAGTTCAGATCCTTTGAACCGGACACCGAGAAACGCGCGCAGAACGTCACTCCTGGAAAGAAGAAGTAAGGATCGCAAATGAAAGCACCCGCCGGTAAACGAAAGAGCCCGCCGCCGATCGTCTCCATCATTATGGGGAGCAAGAGCGACTGGCCGACGATGAAGCTTGCCGCCGATATACTTGAGGAATTCGGCGTCGAGCACGAGACGAAGATCGTCTCGGCGCACCGCACGCCCGACCTTCTCTTCGAGTTTGCACGGTCGGCCGAAGAACGCGGCATCGAGGTCATTATTGCGGCGCCGGCGGAGCCGCTCACCTGCCGGGAATGTGTGCTTCGCAGACGGTATTGCCAGTGCTAGGCGTACCGATCTTAAGCCGCGCTCTCAAGGGCATGGATTCGTTGCTTTCGATCGTGCAGATGCCCGCCGGTGTTCCCGTCGGGACGCTCGCGATCGGGGATGCAGGTGCGAAGAACGCCGCGCTTCTCGCGATCGCGATCCTTGCAAACTCTCGCCCCGAACTGCGCGGCCGCCTGCACAAATTCCGCTCGCGCCAAACGAAGGCCGTTCTCACGACGAAGCTTAAATAACTCGGCCGCCGAACGCGGGTCGACTGCGGTGTGAAGGTAAGGTCCGTCACGTCCTCGCCCAAAGAGACGATCTGCGGGGCGAACTGAAAACGTTTCGAGACAATTGATACGACGACGGTTTGCCCGGCCTCGATCCCGTCAAATCGGAAATATCCGAACGAGCCCGTTATCGCACGCCGCCTTTCGCCGCTTTCGAGCGTCAGTATGACTATGGCGTTTCGCAGCCCGTAGCCGTTCGGAGCAAGCACACGGCCGCCAATAGAGACCGGTGCGGCGGTCGGGATAAAGCTGTTCACGAAGAAGAACGCCGCACCCTGATCGGCTGCCTGCGGTGCGAGCGGGACCGAAACAGAGACATCCGACAACGGAGCCCCGACGACGATCTTGTCACCACTGAGTGCGACGCTGCGGCCGAATTGATCGCCTCCCGTGCCTCCGGTGCTGTTCAACTGAGTCTGCTGCGTCCAGGAAACCCCTGAGCGGATGAAAACCAACGCAGAACCCTGATCGACGTTCCCTCCGACATCGTCCTTATATGCGCCGACGACCGCTGCATCGCCATTGAGCGAAACGCTAATGCCGAACTCATCGCCCTGGGCACCGTTCGTGTCGGTCAACTGGGCCTCTTGCGACCATGAGTTTCCGGACCGTGTGAAGACGAACGCCGAACCTTGATCCGCGTTCCCGTTGACATCGTCCTTATTTGCGCCGATGATCGCCGTGTTGCCCGAGATCGAGACACTGGTTCCGAACTCATCGCCCGTCAGTCCGCCGTTACCGAATAATTGTGCCTGCTCCGTCCAGAATCCGCCGGAGCCCGTAAAAACATACGCTGAGCCTTGATCCACGACCCCACCGACCGTGTCTTTATTTGCGCCGACAACGACTGTGCCGCCCGAGAATGCTACGCTTACGCCAAAATGATCGCCCGCCGAAGCTGACGTGCTCGTCAGCTTCGCCCGTTGAGACCAGCTACCCGAAGACCGCGTAAAAACAACAAATGCACCCTGATCGACATTCAGTGGTAGATCGTAAAGGTACGCGCCGACTATTACCGTATCCGCCGATATTGCGACGCTGATCCCGAAGCCGTCACCTGGATTTGTACCGCCGGCCCCATCGATCAGCTTTCCCTGTTGGGGCCAGGTGGATCCCGTTCGCACAAAAACGTACGCGGAGCCTTGGTCGGCATTCGTGCCGACATCATCCGCGGGGGCGCCGACCACCACGGTGTCAGCGGAAATTGCTACGCTTGTACCGAACAGGTCTCCCGCGGCTCCGTCTCCCGCAAGCAATATTGCCTGCTGGGTCCATGCCGATCCGGAACGAACAAAGACGTATGCAGAGCCCTGATCGGCGCCTCCGACGTCATCATGCGTACTCGCCCCAACGACAGCCGTATCGCCGGAGATCGCGACGCTGATGCCGAAAGAATCCCCCGCCGCCGCGCCTGACGGCACGGTTTGCGATTCCTGTGTCCAGCCGGTGCCAAGGACGCGATAGATGAACGCCGAGCCCTGATCGGCATTCGCTCCGATGTCATCAAGGGGTGAGCCGATAATGATGTTATTGCCGGAAATCGCGGCGCTATAGCCGAACCAATCGTCCCCGCCGTCCTCATTGGCGGTCAACTTTGCTACTTGGGTCCAAACCGAGCCCGTACGCTCAAATACGTACGCCGAACCCTGGTACGGTTCTCCGGTCACGTCGTCTGGATATGCGCCGACCACGGCCCTGTCGCCCGATATCCCGACGCTTGATCCAAAAAAGTCGTCGGCTTGACCATCAGAAGCTGTTAGTTGCGCCTGCTGCGACCAGGTCACCCCTGACCTTGTGAAGACATACGCCGAACCCTGCTGATTCCCGCCAACAATGGTCAGGGGTGCCCCTAGAATGGCCGTATCACCCGAAACGGCGACGCTGGCGCCAACTTGTTCACGCTCCGTTCCCGCCGTAAGCTCAGCCTGCTCTACCCAGGTTGAGCCGGAATAGACGAATACGAAGGCCGAACCCTGATCGCTATGCGAGCCAACATCGCGCATTGGTGCTCCGATCACCGCTGTGCCGCCCGATAGGGCGACGCTGTAGCCGAACTGGTCATCCGTTCCCGGGGTCGATCCGAAGAGCTGCTGAGTCCGGGTCCAAGTCGACCCCGTTCGTTCGAAGACATAGGCCGAGCCATGGTTTGAGGATTGATCGTCATCGAGGAATGCGCCGACGATCGCCGTATCACCATAGATCGCTACACCCGAGCCGAAGCGGTCCCCATTCTGAGGGGAATCCGCTGTAAGCTTTGCCTGCTGGCTCCAGTTAGATCCGTTTTGGACAAAGACATAGGCAGCTCCCTGAATGGAACTTGCTTCGAATGCGCCCACGATAACGCTGTCGCCGGAAATGGCAACACTCCATCCGAACAGATCGCCTGCCGCACCGTCAGAAGCGGTCAAGATCGCCTGCTGCGTCCAAGCTGTACCGCTCTGCTGAAAGACATAGGCCGCGCCCGTATCGCTTAAATATCCCGGGGCACCGACGACCGCGAGGTCGCCTTGGATGGCGACGGCGTTCCCGAAGTAATTATTCGTCGTGCCATTTGAGAAAATGACCTTCGCCGTCTCGCCGACCGCTCCCTCAGGCGTTGGCGATCCGGGCTGGCCGTCCTTACCGCG
Organism: Acidobacteria bacterium OLB17; assembly: GCA_001567505.1. Classification (GTDB taxonomy): domain Bacteria; phylum Acidobacteriota; class Blastocatellia; order Pyrinomonadales; family Pyrinomonadaceae; genus OLB17. The sequence goes on from LLEU01000016.1 coordinate 25,079, forward strand.
GGCGGCGTTAAAGGCCGCTTTCAGGCTGTCATAACGGCCGGTATTTTTAAGCTGCTCGACAGCTTTTTCGCCCGAAAGTGTGGTTGGCTGGGGGGCGGTGTAGTCCTGAGCGTAGAACGCGGCAGCAAGGATCACTATCCAAAACACAATGACAACTCGATCGAGGATCTGCTTCATACTTCACTTCCTTAAAGACCCGACACAAATAAGCACAAGCCCGCTCGGCGGGAGCGGTAAACGGGCAAAAAATTTGACCTTTCAAACTTTATACGAGCATTCCGACAGGTCCTGCTACGGCCAAATGTGTAGCTTCGAGTGACCTATTCGGCGAAGGAGCGGCAAGATCCTGCGACTGGACTCCCAAAGGCTGCCTAACTCGCAACGAGATCTTGCGTGCGGGCCGGGCGGAAATTTCGACTTAATGCTATATGTGCTAATCTAGGGTTCTTTTTCGCATTCTTGTGACAAAAGCGATCCTGCCAAATTCCACGATCGGCATCTTCGGAAGCGGCCAGCTCGGGCGAATGTCCGCCATCGAGGCCCGCAAGCTCGGATATCGCGTACACACGTATTCGCCGGGCCGCAACACGCCTACCGGCCAAGTTGCCGATGCCGAAACAACGGCGTCCTACGACGACCTTTTCGAGGTGCGCACCTTCGCGCAAAGCGTCGATGTGGTCACGTTCGAGTTCGAGAACGTTCCGTCCGCGACGATCGAAGCTGCCGCGGAATTCGCTCCTGTGCATCCTCGTGGGCAAGTGCTGCACACGACGCAGGACAGGCTTCGCGAAAAGACGTTCCTCGAAAAGCACGGATTCCCGCTTGCCGGTTTCCGCCGGATACGCACGATCGAGGACCTTTTTAAGGGCGTCGAGGAGATCGGGCTTCCGGCAGTGCTGAAGACGGCGGGTTTCGGTTATGACGGCAAAGGCCAGGCCCGCATCAACGCTCACAGCGAGATCGAGGCCGCATTCGATCCACTCAACGGCCGGGAAGCCGTTCTTGAGCAGTTCGTTGCCTTCGAAAAAGAGATCTCCGTTGTCTGCGCACGCGGAATGGACGGAAGCTTCGCGCATTTCGGCGTGATCGAGAACGAGCATACGAACCACATTCTCGATGTCTCGACCGCACCGGCAGAGGTTGACGAAGCCACGGCAAAAGACGCTGTCGAGATCGCACGAGCGATCGCCGAGGCGTTCGAATATGTCGGCACGTTGGCCGTTGAGTTCTTCCTCGAGGGCAGCGGCAAGCTCCGCGTCAACGAGATCGCCCCGAGGCCGCACAATTCGGGGCATTTGACGTTCGATGCCTGCGTCACATCACAGTTCGAGCAGCAGATCCGTGCGGTATGTGGCCTTCCGCTCGGTTCGACCGAGTATCATTCACCGGCGGCGATGGCGAACCTGCTTGGCGACATTTGGGAGAACGGCGAGCCGAATTGGGCCGCCGCTCTTGCCGATCCGCACATAAAACTGCACCTTTACGGCAAATCCGAACCGAAACGCGGCCGCAAAATGGGACACATTACCGCGCTCGCGGATTCATCAAAAAAAGCCGCCGAGATCGTCCGTGCGGCACGCGAAAGGCTGCTCGATCGGTAAAAATCTTAACTCTGTTTTGGAGTTTTCCCTTCTGATAAAGCTAGACTGTCCTGTTATGGCTGAAACGCTTTCGGTCTCACAGACGACGGACAGAGCGGCGATGTATGCCGAACTGGCGCCGCAGATCGCCGCGATCATCGACGGCGAGTCGAACCTGACGGCGAATTTGGCGAATATCGCCGCCGCGCTCAAGCAGACGTTCGGCTTCTTTTGGGTCGGGTTCTACGTCGCAAGAGGCGGTGAACTTGTTGTCGGGCCATATCAGGGGCCGCTTGCCTGTACGAGGATCGCTTTTGGAAAGGGCGTTTGCGGTGCGGCATATTCGAGCGGCGAGGTGCAGGTCGTCCCGGACGTTGATAAATTCCCGGGACACATCGCCTGTGCGAGCGAATCACGTTCGGAGATCGTCGTGCCGATCTTTAAGCCGTCGGGCGAAGTTTGGGGCGTTCTGGACGTTGACAGCGACAAATTGAACGGCCTCGGCGATGATGACGCCCGAGGCCTAACCGAGATCGTTAGAGTTTTAGAGAAGACATTCACGGAGGAAACTGTTTGACACCTGTAGAACATCCGCTTTGGGTTTGGCTGCTGTTTTTTGGCGTTGTGTTTGCCGCCCTTTTCGTTGATATCGGAATCGTGAACCGCAAGGCGCACGCGCCGACGCGCCGCGAAACGGTCGTCTGGAGCATCATTTGGGTGTCGCTGGCGATCGCCTTCAATGTGTTCATCTATTGGCAGGTCGGCAATCACACCGGCGATTGGACACTTGCGTTCACGCAGGCAAAGCTTTTCCTCACCGGTTATCTGATCGAACTCTCGCTCTCGGTCGATAATCTCTTCGTTTTCCTGCTCATCTTTACGTTCTTTAAGGTCCCGAAGAAGTTCCAGCATCGCGTTCTTTTCTGGGGCATTATGGGAGCGCTCATCCTCAGGATGCTGATGATCTTTGCCGGCGCCGAGCTAGTCGAGCGTTTTCATTGGATCATCTATATCTTCGGCGCGTTCCTCGTCTATACCGGCATCAGTATGTTCAAGACGTCGGATGATAACTTCGAGCCGCACGAGAGTGCGATCGTAAGATTCGCGACGAAATACATACGCATTTCAAAGCATTATGACGGCGACAGGTTCTTCGTCGTAAAGGATGGAGCGCGCGTCGGCACACTGCTGCTGCTCGTCCTCATCACGGTCGAATTCACCGATCTTGTCTTCGCGGTCGATTCCATACCGGCGATCTTCGGCATCACGACGGACCGATTTCTTGTCTATACATCGAATATTTTTGCGATACTTGGTTTGAGGACGTTCTACTTCCTGCTTGCAGGCCTTGCCGAGCGTTTTCACCTGCTGAAGTACGGGCTTGCGGTCGTCCTGACCTTCATCGGCTTAAAGATGCTCTTGCCACTTTTCGCTCAAGGGCTGATAATGTTCTACGGCGCACAGGGCGGGCCGGAATTCCTGCGCAAGTTCGTTGCAGGAGAGTACGACAGCCATGTTGTGGATATCTCACTCATCGTCGTGATCGCAACGATAACGATGTCTGTTGTCCTCTCATTGATCTTCCCGCCTCGCCACGGCACAAAACCGGCAGATGGAGAATAATAAGTACCGAAAATTCTACGTCGAATGGTGGAACATACGCCGGAGCACTATCTACGGCGCGGCCGTTGTGATCCTGCTGGCCGCGACACTTGTCTTTGGCGGCTGGTGGGCTTCGAAGAATAATTGGTTCGTTGCGGGCGAGGCCGAGACCTATCCGATGGATTCGGCAAAGATCATCTCGTTCGAGGGCGAAGTGCGGATCACGCGCGCCGCAACACGCGAGACGATACTCGTAACAAAGCAAACTTACGTTGCCGCAGGCGACACCGTACAGACGCAGGCCGACGGCCGGGCGATCATCCAGATGATCGACGGCTCGGTCTATTCCGTCCGTCCGAACAGCACGGTTGTCGTCCGCGACACGACCTCGCTCTTTGGCGGGAAGAACGTCCGCGTTCGCCTGAACGACGGCCAACTGAACGTGCGAACGGATGACCAGCCCGACAACGTCAAGAACATCGTCGAGGTCGCCGAATCGGAGAACGCTGTCGGCCCGCAGACCGAGGCGAGCTTTGACAGCGACGGCGAGAATGGCGGTGAGATACGAGTGAGCCGCGGCGGGGTCGAGACGACATTGGGCGGCGAGACATCGAAGATCGGGCCGGATCAGTACGCGGCGGTCAACAACGGCCAACTCTCCGCACGCGAAAAGATACTTGCACCGCCGGTCCCTTTGGCGCCAGCGAATTCCGCTCAGCTTATTGACGCCGGCGGCGGCGTAAGCGTCGGTTTCAACTGGCAGCCGCCGGATCAGCCGATCCAGAGCTACTATCTGCAGGTCGCGAAATCCCCGTGGTTCTCGCCCGACGCGATCCTCGTCGACCGCAACGGACTTGGCTCGAATGATTTTCATCTTACGGGCCTTACGCCCGGGACATATTACTGGCGCGTCCGCGCTCACGCACGCTCGGGACAGACCACCAACTGGAATGACGCCTGGAAATTCACGGTCGTAAAGCGTGAAAGCAGTATCCGCATCGAGCTGACCGACCTGAAGGTCGAGAGCGTCGGCGGCGGGATCTTCATCGTTACGGGTAAGACGCAGCCCGGTATGGCCGTCCGCGCACAGGGACGCGAGACGTTCGCCGTTTCGGACGGCAGCTTCCGGCTTCAGGTCTCGTCGCAGTCCGCCGAAACGTCGATCGAGATCGGCGACGACCGCGGCAATCGCGCAGGCTTTGTCGTTTCGCTCAGAAGCGGCCGCCTGATGAAGCGATACTGAAAGCGATGGCCGAACACACACACACTCACGATCACGGCCACTCGACGCGATCGGCCTCCGGCATTCGCAAACTAAAGATCGCGCTTGCGCTCACCTTCGGCTATATGCTCGCTGAGGCTATCGGCGGCTGGCTCTCGAACTCGCTCGCCCTGATGGCCGACTCCGTTCATATGCTGACGGATGTCGCCGCACTTATGCTTACGCTCGCCTCGTTCTGGTTTGCCGCAAGGCCGGCGACCGCGGCGAAGACATTCGGGTTCTATCGAGCCGAGATACTTGCCGCATTCGTGAACGGCGTCGCGCTCGTCATTCTCTCGATCTGGGTCGTCTATGAAGCCGTGATGCGTTGGTTCGCTCCGCCGGAAATTCACGGCAACAGTTTGACGATCGTTGCCGCGGGCGGCCTCATCGTGAACATCATCGTGCTCAAGATGCTCCACGGCGACTACGAGGAGAACTTGAATATGCGCGGCGCGTGGCTGCACGTCGCGGGCGACCTTTTGGGTTCGCTTGCGGCGCTTGCCTCGGGCGTTTTGATCGTAGCGTTCGGTTGGACGTGGGCCGATGCGGTGACAAGCATCCTGATCAGCCTGATCATCATTTTCGGCGCGTGGCGGCTAGTCTCGGAATCGGTGAACGTACTTCTCGAAGGTACGCCCTCGCATATCGACATCGCAAAGGTTGAGGCGGCAATTCTTGCAATTGAAGGAGTTACGGGCGTGCACGACCTGCACGTTTGGACGATCTCTTCCGGCCTCGAGGCGTTGACGGCACATATCAATCACGACGATTCGGTCGAACACGCGGGACTGCTCGCCGCCGTGCGGGCGAAACTCCACGATACGTTCAGCATCGATCACCTGACTATACAAATGGAGACATCGGGCAAAGAGGCCGAGGCCGTCTATGTTTGCGAATCGGGGACGAACTGCTTCGAACCCGCACGCCGGACGAGTTAGATAAATGGCGAGGATCGACCTCAAATACGGCCGCGGCGTCGTGCCCGTCGAGTATGACGAAGCGCGTCTTACGGTGCTTTCGGCGGACAGCACGAGGCCGCCGCTCGATGACCGTGCGATAAACGAAGCTCTCGATGCGCCGATCGGCGCAAAGCCATTCGAAGAGACGATCGCGCCGGGCGAGAGCGTTCTGATCGTGGTACCGGACGCAACCCGTGCTTCCGGAAGCGGGCAGGTAGTAAATCTCGTCGTCCGTCGTCTGATCGCGAACGGCACGCGCCCGCACGAGATCTCCATCATCTTTGCGACCGGCATTCATCGCCCGGTAACTAAGGAAGAAAAGGACGAGATTCTCACGCCTTTCATCACCCAACGCATCCGCACGATCGACCACAAGCCGAGCGGCATCGCAAACCTCGTCCTCGCTGGCGAGACCGCCGGCGGCATTCGCGTTCAACTCAACGGGGCCTTGATCGATGCTGATCACGTGATCGCGATCGGCGCCGTTACGTTCCATTATTTCGCGGGTTTTACGGGCGGGAGAAAGTTGATCTGCCCGGGCCTTGCGTCGGCACGCACGATCGAAGCGACGCACAAGCTGGCCTTCGACTGCGAAACGCTCGGCCGCCGCGAAGGCGTCGGTCCCGGCCTCCTGAAAGCGAATCCCGTTCACGCGGCATTTCTCGAAGCCGCAAGGTTCATCAAGAACGTTTTCCTGATCTCGACGATCGTGAACGATGCGGGTGAGGTGACGGACGTTCTCTGCGGCGACATCGAAGCGTCGCACGAGGCCGCGTGCCGCCTTGCGGCCGAACGGAATACGATCCGGATCGACGAGAAACTCGGCCTTGTCGTCGCATCGTGCGGCGGAAGCCCGTTCGACGTCAACCTCATACAGGCACACAAGGCGCTTGATGCCGCCTCGCGCGCTTGCCGCGACGGCGGGCGAATTATCCTTATCGCCGAGTGCGCCGAAGGTGCGGGCAGGGACGATTTCCTTGATTGGTTCGACGCCGAGGACAGCGTGGCGCTTGCCCGAACGCTCTGCGAAGATTACCGCGTCAATGGCCAGACCGCTTGGAATTTTCTCTCGATCTGCGAACGGTTTAACGTCGAGATGGTGACGACGCTCGATGATGAGATGCTCAAGAAACTGCGGGTCAAAAAAGCCGGCCTCCGCGATCTCGCAGAAGCCGGCTACGTCATAACGGACGGAGCAAAAGTAAATATCGTTACTTCTTAGTCGAGGTGGAGAACGTACGGGCGATCGAATCCGTCTGGTTCTGGATCGAGTTCAGGCTGTCCTTGCGCCCTTCGAAACGGAGGACATAAACGACGTCGCCGTCACGCAGGAAGTAAAACCTTCCGACCATCGGGCGGCCGCCGCGTACGAACTCGAAGTTGTAGATGACGCCGCGAAGCTTGCCGTTAAAATTCTCCTGCTTCCCCGGAGCATAGCCCATCAAGAACTGGAGCTTTTGGTCCTCGTCGCGGACAAGGTCGGCCAGCAAACGGCTGCTTGGCGCGTCGATCTTGCGCACCTCGAAACGGCCGAACACACGATCGCCGTAAACGTACTCGACGTTCGGGTTCGTTGCCGACGGCGAAACGGTCTTTCGCCATTTCGCATCAGGAAGCGCAAAGGTGTAATCAACGTTCGGATCGCTGAATGTTTCGCTCTGGGCGGCCGCGATCGACGAGAAGATCACGGTCGCTCCGATGAGCATCGCAAGGGAAAGCAGCGTCTTTTTCATAACATCAATTGGCTCGAGAACGGCCGTTAGACACAATTTTAGCCGAGTTTGGCGCATTTTGCGCAACTTGTTTGATGCATTCACGGCGGCAGGCTGTTGTCCAAGCAGCGTCCGGGTGCATTTGCATCCGGGCCGGTCTTTTTTTAGGCCAAACGCTTTTCCGCAGCGTCTAAGACGGCAGAGTAAGCCGCATGATCGCCTTACGGATCTTATCTGTACGTAGTTTGGAGTTATATATGAACCGCTATATTGAAACGGCAAAGAAGCTGACGGTAATGCTTGTGATTGCAGCATTTACGGCACCTGCATTCGCGCTTCCCGGCGGCCCTGAAAAGCCGAAAAGATCCCTGACCGAAGACCAGAAGATACTTCACGTGCTCAATCGCCTCGGATTCGGCGCACGTCCCGGCGACGTCGAACGCGTCAGGGCGATGGGCATCAAAAAGTATATCGAGCAGCAGCTCGATCCCGCGTCGATCGACGATCATATCGCTGAAGGAAAGGCCGGACGCCTCACCGTCCCGAACCTCACAACGGACGAACTCTTCGCTAAATATCCGAATCCGGGTGCTCTCCTTCGGGCAGTTGACGGAAAGAATGCGCAGAAGCAGGTGGCACAGAACACGCCTGCCGACGGCCAGGAAGGCGCGATGCCGGGAGCAAAAGCGGAAGAGGCCGCCGCTGCCCTGAGAAAGGAACGACAGCAGGAGCTTCGCGAGCTTTACGCAAAATACGACCTCAAGCCCGCGGGCCAGATCGTCCCGGAGATCGTTGCGAATCGCCTGCTGCGGGCCGTCTATTCCGAGCGGCAGCTCCAGGAAGTGATGGTCGATTTTTGGCAAAATCACTTCAACGTTTTCTCCGGCAAGGCCGCCGTCCGCTGGCTCATCCCGAGCTATGAACGGGATGTTCTACGCAAGAACGCGCTCGGCAATTTCAAAGACCTTTTGATCGGCACGGCCAAGTCGCCGGCGATGCTTTTTTACCTCGACAACTACGAATCAATGTCCCCGAATTCTCAGCTTGCGATCGGCCGCCAGCAGAACAGGCAGCCCCGCAGCGATCGGATGCCGCCGCGTCCGCGTTACGACGACCTTCGCCGCGACGGCCGCCTTTCGCCGATCCGGCGTGAGCGGCTCGAACGCCGGCTCGAACGCGACAATGCGCGGATCGATGTGCCGACACCGGCCGTGCGTCCGCAGCAGAAGCAGAACGCGAACCGCCGCAAGCGCGGCATCAACGAAAACTACGCCCGCGAACTGATGGAGCTGCACACGCTCGGCGTCGATGGCGGCTACACTCAGCAGGACATCATCGAGGTCGCAAAATGCTTTACCGGCTGGACGATCGCCGACCCACGCGGCTATCGGCAGATAGCGGCGGCCGAGATCAAAGGCAATGACGACCGGCGGCAGGCAAGGCTCCAGAGGCTTCTCGGCGTGCCGGACGGTGTTAAGAGCGGGGAGTTCTATTTCAACCCGAATTGGCACGAGAAAGGGCCAAAGACCGTCCTCGGCCAGAAGATCGACGAAGGCGGTATCAACGACGGCCTAAAGGTCATCGATATCCTCGTAAACAGCGAGGCGACCGCGAAATTCATCGCGAAAAAACTCGCGATCAAGTTCGTAAGCGACACGCCGAGCGATGCTTTCGTCGGCCGCATCGCGGACGCTTTTCACAAGTCGCACGGCGACATCAAAACGACGCTCCGAGCGATCTTTACCGATCCGGAATTTTACGCGCCGGAGAATTACCGTGCGAAGATCAAGTCGCCTTTCGAGCTTGCCGCAAGTTCGATCCGTGCGGTCGGCGGCGACACGAACGGCGGCCGGGGAATGCTCGCGATGCTCAGGAAACTTGGCGAGGTTCCGTACGGTTATCAGGCTCCGACCGGCTATCCCGACCTTGCGGAAGATTGGGTGAATACGGGAGCGTTGCTTCTCAGGCTGAATTTTGCGGTCGCGCTTGCGAGCAATCGAATTCCGGGAACTCGAGTTGACCTGAGGCCGTTCGCAGCGGCGGACAAGAAGGCGATGCTCGACAACGCCATCGACAAGATACTCGACGGCGACATTCGCCCCGCAACAAAGGCAAGCCTCGAAAAGCAGCTCGATCAGCCGCTTCCCGAGGTTAAAGCACCGGAGAGCGACCCGGAAGAGACGGCCGACGATGCCGCTCAGCCGAAGATGCCCCGCGGCGAGCGACGCGCGGATCTGCTGCCTGCATCGGGCGATCCGGAGGTCTTTAAGGTGGTGAGCCTCGTGCTCGGTTCACCCGAATTTCAGAGGCAGTAGCGAGCAAGTTTCCCCTCGTTACGAGATCTGTTGATATAGATGCACAAGGTTTTTTAGGTGTGCGTCAATGCTGAAGTTTTCGGCTGCGTGCTGCTTCGCTTTCTCGGCGAGGATACCCGCGGCCTTTTTTTTCTGTTACGAGCGAAGTGATGGCTTCGGCAAGAGCTCGATGATCCTTTACGGGGAAGACGTGTGCGAACTCGCCGTTGTTCGTTGCCTCAAGATGCGGGCCGATATTCGACACGGCCATCGGCACGCCGGCGAGCATCGCTTCGGAGACGGCAACGGGCAGGCCTTCGTGCAGCGATGAGAATATGAAGACGTCGAGCTCGGCAAGAATGTCGGGGACGTCCGTCCTTCCGCCTAGAAAATGAACGCGGTCTGCGATCCCGCGGTACCGCACGAATTCGCGGCACGCTTCGTACTTCTTCTCCGCACCGGCCTCGACCTTGCCCGCAAAAACGCAGTGAACATCGGCGATCTTCTCAAAGGCATCTCCGAGCGCTTTTACGACCGTCATCTGATCCTTACGAGCGTCTCGGTAGAAGTTGCCGACCATCCCGACGAGTCCCGTTCCCGCGGGCAGGCCAAGCTCAGCTTTGATCGAACCACCCGTCGGACGAAGGCGTTCGGGGTCGGCTCCGTTGTAGATGACGTGCGTGTTCGCGCCGAACCGCAGCCCTCGCTCCCTTGTAAGCCAATCGCGCAGCCAGCGGCTTACGACGATGTTGGCATCGACACGCCGTAAGAGATATTTTGCGACAAGCCGATTCTTCGCGTCCTGCACAAAACCCTGAAAACTCAAAACTTTGCGGACATTCTTAAGCCCGCGGGCCGCTAGATGCAGGTGCAGGCCGTCAACGGATTGATAGCCGTGAACGATGTCGATCTGCCGTTCGCGAACGATGCCGCGAAGGCCGCTGACAAGCTTCGGATCGACTGGAAACCGCCTCTCAAGTCGAATGACCTCGACGCCCGCACGCTCGAATTCCGGCTCGAGCGTTCCGCCGCGGGTTGCAAGCGTGATCTCAAGGCCGTATCGCGCGGCGTTCCTGCAGATATCGAGAACCTGCATCTCGGCACCGCCGCGATCCAAACTGTCAAGATACTTAAGGATCCTCACGTCACAGTGTGCAGCGAACTGCTGAAAATATATGACTTTCCGCCGCAAATATGTTTACATTCATCTTCGTTACGATAATGCGGACGCCAAATGAAAAAGCGGCCTTTGTCGCCGTTCCATCATACAATCACAGGCCGTTCGTCGAAGAATGCCTGCGTTCGATCTTTCGTCAGACGCTTCCGCCAGCAAAGCTGCTTGTCATCGACGACGGGTCGCGTGACGGTTCGGCCGAAGCGATCGAAGAAGTGCTCCGCGATGCGCCGTTCGAGGCGGAACTGATAGCACGCGAGAACCGCGGACTTTCAGCGACGCTGAATCAGGCTCTGTCGCAGGCCGATACGCCGTTTTTTGCATATCTCGGCTCGGACGATCTTTGGCTGCCGAACTTCCTTGAAGAACAGATCGGACTGCTCGACGTTCGCAAGGAAGCCGCTCTTGCCTTTTCGCACGTCTATGTCATCGACGGCGAAGGCGACATCTTCGACCGCACGGACAAATGGGCCGAGTTCGCTGACGGCGATATGCTCCCGACGCTGATGACCGGCGGCATCTTTTCAAGTCCCGGCGTTGTTTATCGACGGGAATTTCTCGGCGATGCAGCATGGAATGAGAGGTCAAAGCTCGAAGACTACGAGCTTTATCTGCGGCTTGCCGCTAAACACGAATTCGCACGCAACACAAAACTGCTTGCCGCCTGGCGGCAGCACGGCAGCAATACGAGCGATGATTTTGCGTTGATGGTCGAGGAATGGCTCGCGGCTCAGGAACGGCTTCGCGGAGAGCTGCCGTATTCGGACGAGGAGTTCGAAGCGTTCCGGACGAAACTGCGGTACGCGGCCGCACGGCACTTCAATCGAACCGGAAGCCGCAGGCTTGCCGCACGAGCGATGTGGCAGAATCGCAAAGGCGCGTCTTCCGTTACGGAAAAGGCGCTTGATGCGATCCGCGTGGCGGCGCCTCGTCGGCTTTTTGACGCACAGCGAAAGCGAAGGCGTGATTCCGCAAAACGCCGATACGGCAATATTAGCGAACTCCTGTAAAATCTAGCTGATGGCCGCAACCGACATCACACAGATCACGCCCGCCGGATCTCGCCTTCGCCTTGGCGTGGCCGAGATCTGGCGTGCCCGCGAGCTTCTCTATTTCCTAACGCTTCGCGACATCAAGATCCGATACAAGCAAACGGCGATCGGCATCGCGTGGGCCGTTCTGCAGCCGGTTCTGACGACGCTGATCTTCACGGCGATCTTCAGCGGCTGGGCGCGCTTTGATACGAACGACATTGCGTATCCGCTCTTTGCGATGACGGGCCTGACGCTTTGGCTCTTCGTACAGAACGCTGTCTCGATGGCGAGCAACAGCTTTGTCAACAACACGAATCTCGTCACGAAGGTCTATTTTCCGAGGTTGATCGTGCCGCTTGCCGCAACATTTGCCGCTCTTTTCGACCTCGTTCTCAGCATCGTAGTGCTCGCTGCTCTGATGGCGTATTACAAGGCGATGCCGGGCGTGGCGCTCTTGGCGGTGCCGGCTTTCCTTGCGCTTGCGGTAATACTTGCGGCCGCGGTCGGGACGCTGCTTTCGGCCCTGAACGTGCGGTTCCGCGATGTGAAATTCGCGGTGCCGTTCTTCCTGCAAGTTTGGATGATCGCATCGCCGGTCTTTTACCCTGCGTCGATGATCCCGGAAAATGGCGTCTCATTTTGCGATCAATCCGATGACCGGCATCCTCGAAGGCTTTCGCTCGGCCGTTTTCGGCAAGGCGTTCGACTGGCCACTGATCGGCGTTTCCGCCGCTTCGCTTTTGGTGATCGCGGCGGTTTCGCTGATCGTTTTCAGGTCGATGGAGGACGATTTCGCAGACGTTATCTGAATGATCGAAGCTCGCGGATTAACGAAGACCTATCAACTCGGCGCCGCCGGCAGCCGATCGCTTCGCGATGCCCTGACGGGCGTTTTTCGGCGTGCGAAGGGCAGACGCGAGACGGTCACCGCGCTCGATGACGTTTCGTTCACGATCGGCGAAGGCGAACAGGTGGGCATCATCGGGCGAAACGGTGCGGGAAAATCGACGCTCCTAAAGATACTCTCGCGGATCACGCCGCCGACGCGAGGTTCCGCCTCGATCGCCGGACGCGTCGGTTCGCTTCTCGAGGTCGGCACGGGTTTTCACAACGAACTTACGGGCCGCGAGAACATCTACCTGAACGGTGCGATCCTCGGGATGCGTCGCTCCGAGATCGACGAGCGTTTTGACGAGATCGTCGCTTTCTCAGAGCTTGAGAGGTTCCTCGACACGCCCGTAAAACATTATTCGAGCGGGATGTATATGCGGCTTGCCTTCTCGGTCGCCGCGCATCTCGAACCTGAGGTCCTGATCGTCGATGAAGTGCTTGCGGTCGGCGATCTCGGCTTTCAGAAAAAATGCTTGGGGAAGATGAAGGATCTCGGTGAAACGGGCCGTACCGTGCTTTTCGTTTCGCACGATATGAACTCGATCTCGCGGCTCTGCACGCGGGCGATCTGGCTTCGTGACGGCAAGATCGCCGCGGACGGCCCGGCGGCAGAGACCGTCGCCGCATATCTTCACGAGCAGACGCTGACCGGCGCCGAAAGGTTCTGGGCGGACGCCGCGTCGGCTCCCGGCAACGAGACGGCACGCATCGTAAGCCTTCGCGTCGTGAACGCGAAGGGCGAGACCGTGCCTTCGCCCGACATTCGTGAACGAATCGGGGTCGAGATCGTCTTTGACGCGCTCGAAGGCGACAAGGTTCTCATCCCGAATCTCCATTTCTTTGACGATAGAGGCACCTGCATCTTCATCTCGCACGACTGGAACAGCGGCTGGCGGGACAGGCCGCGGCCCGCCGGGCGGCATAAAGCGACGGCGTGGATACCCGGGAACCTGCTTGCCGAAGGGACGATCTCGGTGACGGCGGCCGTTTCGACGTACAAGCCGCTGATCGTGCATTTCGTCGCCCGCGACGCCGTCGCCTTCAGCGTGGTTGACAGTCTCGAAGGCGATTCCGCACGCGGCGATTACGCAGGGCTTTTGCCCGGCGTCGTCAGGCCGATGCTCGAATGGACGAGCGAATAGCTACGCTTTCCGCAGATAAAAACAGGCCTGGTCGCCGCGTCGTTCTTCGTTAAGACGCCAGGCGGCTGCTTCCCACTCGCGGATCTGTCCGGCGGGAAAGACCGTGCCTTCGCGGCCGTGGTCGTGTGAACGCGGATCGTTGAGCGGAATGTCGCGGCGGTACTGCTCGCTTCCCCAGAACTGCATAGCGGTCGAATCATATTCCACATCCGTTACATTCAAACCGGCCGATGCGGCAAGGCCCGCGAACGTCCGCTCGCGGAAGATGAAAAGGTGCCGCGGCGGATCGAGCTGCACCCAGTGCGTGCCGTAATCTTCCCAGGCAAAGGCGGCAACGGGCATCCTTATCAAGGCGGTGCCTTTTGGAGCAAGAAGCCGTGAGATATCGCGAAGCGCTCCCTTCGGATCGGCGAGATGCTCGAAAACGTGATGCAGCATCACTAGGTCGAACTCGCCTTCGACGTCCTTTAGTTCTTGGGCCCTTATCGTGATGCCGCTCGGCGTCTCGATGTCGTGGCAGATGAAGGCGTCGATGCCCGAAAGCCTGCGAAAACCGAAATAATGCAGCGATTCGAGCAGGCGTCCCGTGCCGCAGCCGACGTCGAGAACTCGCGAACTAGGCTCAAGCCTCAACTTTCTTAACGAGGGCGGATAATGGTCGGCGACCCAGGGCTTTACGGCGAGCACGGCCTTCCCGATCAGGCAATGTTCGCCGCGCAGGTAACGGCCCGCGAACCACGCCGCCACACGCCGCGATCTCGTCGCAGCGATATCGATGTCGTCAAGGCCGCCCATCGAGAGGTAATCGGGCGGATAATACGCGGCAAGATCCGGCACGTGCAGAAGCTGGATCGTCCCGCACGCCGGGCATTCGAGATACGCGAACGGTTCGCGCGTCCCGAACATCATTTCGCGGGTGTTAATGATACGATTATCCTCTGTGTTTCCGCAGATCTGGCAGGAGTCGTGCATCTCGTTCCTCTAGGAGAAGCTTAAGCGAAGCATTCGCAAAAAGTGAAACTTCAACCGACATCATTCTTCTCCGAACGCGGAGGCCCGGCGGCCGTCGTTCGAAGTGTGCCGTGGGGCGTTTGGTACGTGCTCGTCGGCCTTGCGGCCGCACTGATCGTCATCAGTCACAGGCCGGACGCGGTGCTCGATCCGCAGTTTTGGGCCGAGGACGGACGCGTCTGGTACGCGCAGGCCTACAACCTCGATCCGCTCGCGGCCTTCCTGCTGCCCGAGGCCGGCTACTATCAGACCGTTTCCCGGGCCGTAGCGGCCTTCTCGCTGCTTTTTCCGCTCCGGTGGGCACCACTCATCCTAAATCTCGCCGCGATCGCCGTACAGGCCTTTAACGCCTTTTTTATCGTCTCGGACAGGATGTCGAATGCCGTCCCGAGCCGAGTATTCCGCTTCGGTGCGGCGTTCATTTACCTTGCATTGCCGAATTCCTACGAAACGACCGCGAATCTGACGAATACGCAGTGGCATCTTGGCCTGCTCGTGTTGCTCATTGTTCTCGCAAGGCCCGCCGAGGCCGTCGCGTGGAAGATCTTCGACAACATCGCGGTCGCGATCTCGGCGGTCAGCGGCCCGCTCTGCATACTGCTCGTGCCGATCGCCGCAATAAAGTATTTTTATCGGCGGGAGAAGCGGCTCCTCGTGCTCGGTTCGATGCTTCTTATCGGTTCGGCGATACAATTCTCGGCCTTGATGACGAACGAAAGGCCTTCGGGAGCGCCGCTTGGTGCGAGTTTCTTCGGTGCCGTTCGCATACTTGCGGGCCAGTGCTTCATCAGCCCGCTTACGGGCGCGAAGAATTACGGCCTTCTTCGACACGCGCATCTTTGGGGTGACGTCGTTGCGACGGCGACGGCCGCCTGCGGACTGCTCGTTCTTGTGCTCGCGTTCATTTGGGGAAGGCAGGAGTTTCGGCTGCTGCTGATCTTTGCGGTACTCGTCTGTGCGGCCGCGCTCGTAAATCCCGCGGTCACGAATCTTGAACCGCAGTGGGCCGCGCTCGAAGTCCCGCTTACCGGTTCGCGTTATTGGATGTTCCCGGGGATCGCGTTCCTTCTGAGCCTGCTCTTTCTTGCAACGAACCCGCGGGTCGGGCGCCTTCGCTATGTTTTTGTCCTGCCCGCCATTCTGATGGTCTGGGGTTTCGTGTCGGATTGGAAACAGCCAAGGTTCAAGCACCTCGATTTTCCGGCGCACGCTCGAGCCTTTGACGAAGCGAGGCCAGGCGAGGAAGTAACGATCCCGATCAATCCCGAAGGCTGGGAAATGCACCTCAAAAAACGATGACGGACGCGAGCGGAAAATTCGGCCGGTCAGTGGACGCATTTCGTGAAAGCGGCGTCGCAGGCCTAGCCGCACTTGTGCGAGCATTTCGCCGTAAACGTGCGAATGAAAAGGCTTACGAGCGTTACATTGAACGCGAGGCGATCGACGACAGAAAGCGTGCGGAGATGCTCGCTGCGATCGAGGCTTTCGGCCGACGCCCGAAACTCTCGGTCATCCTTCCGGTCTATAACATCGACGAGATCTGGCTTGTGAGATGCATCGATTCCGTGCGTCGGCAGATCTACCGCAATTGGGAACTCTGCATCGCGGACGACGCTTCGACGCGCGAGCACATTCGCCCGCTGCTTGAACGTTATGCCGCCGAGGACGACCGCATCAAGACTGTCTTTCGCCCGGAGAACGGACACATCTCGGCGGCCTCGAACTCTGCGCTCGAAATTGCGACGGGCGACTTCTGCATCCTGCTCGATCACGACGACGAACTTTCCGAGGACGCTCTTTTTTACGTCGCTTCGGAAATGAACGCGTACCCGAAGGCGAAGATGATCTTCAGCGACGAGGACGTCATCGACACGCAGGGCACAAGGTCCGATCCGAAATTCAAACCCGAATTCTCGCCCGACCTGATGCTCTCGCTCAATATGGTGACGCATCTTTCGGCCTACGACACCGACGTTCTTCGCGAGATCGGCGGCTTTCGGCTCGGACTCGAAGGCAGTCAGGATTACGATCTCGCCTTGCGTGTGATCGAACGGATCTCGCCCGACGAGATACGCCGGATCCCACGCGTTCTATATCACTGGCGGGCCGTCGATACGAGCGTTGCCGCAAGCCGCGGCGCAAAGCCGTATGCATTCGAAAAGGCACGCGTCGCGATCGCCGAGCACCTCGAACGCACGGGCGTCGAGGCAGAGGTTCTCGAGGCCGCTGACGGTTTGAACCGCGTTCGATATCCGCACGGCAGAACGAGCATCTCGCTCATTGCCGTCGGCGGAGAAAGGAGATTCGATATCGAAAGCTGCGAGACGATCTACGTAAATGGCGACGACGCGCTTGCCCGCGGCCTGAACGAGGCTGTGATGGAAGCGCACGGCGCGACGCTCGTTTTTCTAGACCGTAGTTTGGTGCCGCGGTCGAGCGACTGGATCGAGGAGCTTGCTTCGTTCACCACACGGGATGCGATCGGCGTCGTCGGATGCAAGATCCTGCGAAAGGACGGAGCGATCGGGAGCACGGGATTCGTGTTGGGCGGCCCGCAGATAGTGCGGGATGCACATCGGGGTTTTTTGGGAGACGCCAACGGATACTTCTTTCGTGCCGGGATGATCGGTAATTATTCGGCGGTCTCGTGGCGTGCGATGGCTGTAAGGAGAAGCGTATTCGAGAAGATCGGAGGCTTTCGTGCGGACGACTTTCCGGATGAGCTTTTCGATGTCGATCTTTGCCTGCGGCTTTGGCAGCGTGGACTGCGCGTCGTTTACACGCCGTACGCAGTGCTCAGGGATACGAGCGACGCCGAAGAAGGCCATTCACCTTCGGCGCTTGCGCGTCTATCGGAACTTTGGCCCGCCGAGATCGAACGCGACCGATTCTACAACCCGAATCTTTCGCTTGCCGGCGAACCTTTCGAGATAGACGCCTAACGCTTTCTCCCGAGTGCGAAAAGATGCACGGTCGCGGCTCCCGCGACAAAACCGCCAATGTGCGCGGCGTATGCGACACCGCCCGCCGCCGGATCCGACAAGTACCCTGATACAAGCTGATAGACGATCCAGATACCGATCGCGATGAACGCGGGAACGGTCGTAAGAAAATTGAAGATGATCGCCCGCACCTGTCTCTGCGGAAAAAGGAGAACGTAACCGCCAAGCACGCCCGAGATCGCGCCGGAAGCCCCGAGCATCGGGATGAGCGAATCCGGCCCCATAATGATCTGCCCGAGCGCGGCAGCAACGCCGCAGAGCAGATAGAAAACAGCGTAGCGAAAATGCCCGAGCAGATTTTCGAGGTTGTCCCCGAAGATCCAGAGAAAGAGCATATTTCCCGCGATGTGCATAATGCTGCCGTGCATGAACATCGACGAAAGCACGTTGAAATAGATGCCGAACGGTGCGGGGAAATTCTGTATCTCGCCGATCGTCTTTCCCGCGTTGTTTAAGATCGGGATCGTCGCAACGATGTCGTGCCCGGTCGTGATCTCACGCGGCACGAGCGTGAAGGCATAAGTGAAATGCTCGTTCGAACCAAGCTGCTGAAGAGCGAGAAAGACGAGGATGTTCAGCGCAATGAACGCGTAATTCACGAACGGCGTGATCGTGCGGTCGGAGTTGTCGTCGCCGATTGGGAACATTCGTTCGTTCTTTAGCCGATGCCGGCGGATTCGCTCGTTTGAAGCAGTTCGTAGCCTTCGCTTCGTGCAACGTAAGTTGCGGCCGTCAGATCGCCGACTACATTCAGCGTCGTCCTGCACATATCGAGAATGCGGTCCACGCCGATTATGATCGCGATCAACGCGGGATCGATGCCGATCATGAACAAGATGCCGATGATGAACGGGATCGAACCTGAAGGAACGCCCGCCGTTCCGATGCCGCCGAGGATCGCAAGATAGACGACCGAAAGCTGAAGGCCCAGCGTAAGATCACGCCCGCGAGCTGCGCGAGGAAAAGCACGGTGACGCCCTCGTAAAGTGCTGTGCCGTTCTGGTTTGCGGTCGCACCGACGGTCAGGACGAAGTTGTTGATCTCTTTCGGGACGCCGAGATTCTCATTCGAGACGCGAAGCGCCGTCGGCAGCGTCGCATTCGACGACGATGTTGAGAACGCCGTGAGTATGACGGTCTGCACGCGACGGAAGAAGTCGATCGGGTTGATCTTCGAGAGGAAATAGATCGCGAGCGAATACACCCCAAAGAAATGTATCGAAAGGCCGAGCAGCACGGTCGCAACGAACCAGCCGAGCGATGCGAGAAGTTCGAGCCCGAACTGCGCGACGTTGTTAAAGAGCAGACACGCGACCGCGTACGGCGCAAGCTGCATCACGATGTCGATGATCTTCGCCGTGATCGCGAACAACGCCTCGTTGAACTTCACAAAAGGTTCAGAGACCGGCGCCGGCAGCAGCGTTATCGCGATGCCGATGATCAGCGCAAAGAACATTATGTGCAACATATTCGGACTCGTACCCGAGACCGAGTTGAATATGTTGCTCGGGACGACGGTTTTTACCGCCTGCATAAGCGGAGAATCGGACTTTGCTGCTTCGGCCGCCTTTTTCTGTGCGTCGGTCGCGGCCGATGCGCCGCTCGAGAACTCGGCCTTCAGGACGGCCTGCGTCTCCGCGCTGATGCGTTTTCCGGGCTGGATCGTGTTCGCAAGCGTCAGGCCGATGACGACCGAGATCGCGGAGATAACAAGCGTGTATGCGAACGACTTTGCGCCGATGCGGCCGAGCTTTCTGATATCGCCGATACCGGCAACACCCACAACAAGCGAAGAGAAGACGAGCGGTACTACGATCATCAAAAGCAGGTTCAGGAAGAGCGAACCGATCGGCTTTGTGAAGTTATCGACCGTCCAAACGAGCCATTCGTTCTTGCCGCCGACCGCGTAATTTGCGAACAGCCCGCCGAAGACGCCGACGGCAAGGCCGATGAAGATCTTCGTGTGCAGGGCGAGGCCTTTCGGCTTGTCCGGCGTCTCGTCGTCAAGATCGGTGGTCATTTCACGTTCGTAGTTGTCGGGCGGAAGTTTATCGTTTTCGGCCATCGTTTTAGGGCTGCCTTTTCTGTTTCGAATTGTATCTAAGAATTTAGTTCGAAAAGTTTAGCAGAAATGACGGTGGTTTGATAGATTTGTCACGATAACTATGTTCGAATCGATCCATTTCAATTCCGAGGCCGCAAGACGACCAACGCATCAAAACCGGAAGTTCTCGCAAAGCTTCGCGAGATCGTCGGCGAGGAGAATGTCGTTGTCGATCCCGAACGCATCGAGCCCTACGGTGCCGATGCGGTCAAGGAGAAGTTCCCGCCCGAGGCCGTCGTCTTTCCGGCGACGACCGCAGAAATGGCCGCGATCATCAGGCTCGCGAACGAATTCCTTTTTCCCGTAACGGCACGCGGAGGCGGCGTCGGGTACACGGGCGGCGCCGTGCCGGTCGATGGCGGGATCGTCGTCGGGACCGACCGTATGAAGACGATCATCGAACTCAACGTGGACGATCTTTACATCACGTGCCAGCCGGGCCTTACGACCTACGACGTGCAGCAGGCGGCGGCCGAACTCGGCCTGCTCTTTGCGCCCGACCCGGCAAGCTATAAAGATTCATACATCGGGGGCAACATCGCCGAGAACGCTGGCGGAATGCGAACCCCGAAGTACGGCGTCACTAAGCATCACGTCCTCGGGCTCGAGGTCGTGACCGGTGCGGGCGAGATCATACGCACCGGCGGAAGGACGGTGAAGAACGTCGTAGGGTTCGACCTTACAGGCCTGATGTGCGGCTCCGAGGGAATGCTCGGCATCATTACCGAGGCCACGCTGAAACTGCTCCCGATGCCGGAAGCAACATCGACCGTGCGTGCGAACTTTACGTCGATGGAAGCTGCGTGCAAGGTGCTTACGAAATTCACGCCGCACGGCCTTCTGCCGATGGCAATGGAGGCGATCGACAAATTCTGCATTGCGGCCGTCGAGGAGAATTTTGCCTTTGGTTTGTCGCGCGATGCCGAGGCGATCTTGCTCGTCGCGGTTGACGGTTCTCGCGAAGAGGTCGAAAAGAATGCTCGTCTCATTGAACAGATAATCAGCGAGAACGGCGGATTTGACGTCATCCGGGCACGCTCGAAAGAAGAAGAGGACAAGCTCTGGGATGTTCGCCGTGCGATCTCGCCGAGCTTGATGAAATACGGCACGCTGAAGATCAATGAGGATGTCGTCGTCCCGCGTTCCCGCGTACCGGAACTTGTTGCGGGCGTTGAACGCATCGGCAAGGAGAATGACACGTTCGTTGCGAACTTCGGCCACGCGGGCGACGGCAACATTCACGTCAATTTCGTCGTCGATCGCGACGACGCGGAAGCGGTCGCACGTGCGAGAAAATGTGTGAGCGAGACCTTCAAACTCTCTGTCGAACTCGGCGGAACGATCTCCGGCGAGCACGGCATCGGTTACGTAAAAGCCCCGTATCTCGGCTACGCGCTCGATGATGCAACCCTCGCCGTGATGAAAGGCATCAAGAGAACATTCGACCCGAACGGCATCCTGAACCCGGGAAAAATGTTCGTTTGATGAAATTGCGCATCGAATGAGTGCTACTATTATCTTGCTATGCAAACGGTCGAAGCAATTGTTGATGCCGACGGGAAAGTGAAGTTACTAAAGAATATTCACCTTCCGCGGAATCGCCGTGCCCTGATAACCATTCTCGACGAAGAACCGAATGCGTCGCCCGTTGGCGCAAGAGATCGGCTTCTGGCCGCCATTAAGAAGGCCCAGGCCGCAGATGTCTTCAAAGACCTGGATAACCCGGTCGAGTGGCAGAAGAACCTAAGAGATGAGTGGGAATAATGCTGTTCTTGATACAAATACGATCATTTACGCCTCGCAAGGGCGGGTTGACGCAGAATCTTTGTTATCGGGATACGAAAGCTGCTTCATTTCTATCATATCGTTCATAGAGGTTTATGCTTACGATTTTTCCGACGTCTCCGAGAAAGAGATCATCGACGATATTTTGGGCAATCTTGAGATAATTGAGATCGATAAGGGAATTGCCGAACAAACGATAGTTTATCGCAGGAATAAAGCGAAAAAGATCAAGCTTCCTGATGCCGTCATTCTTGCCTCCGCGAAGGCATTTAATGCGGATCTGTTGACCGACAACCACCGCGATTTTCAGAACATCGATCCGGCGATCAAGATCGTGTCGCTGCAACAGTTCAGAATTCCTCCCGGATAGAACTCGCGAAACGGATCCCGTCCGTTTTCCAGCGGGGAGAAGCGACGAATGTATAACGAAGTCGTGACTGAAGAGCTTTTAGATGTCGCGGCGCGTGGGCCGAGGCGATGATCACGAACGACGCGGACAGCATCGGCAGCTTTATGGCTGACGAATGGGTGATCGTGTCGGAACGCGGCGTTGCGAC
This sequence comes from Acidobacteria bacterium OLB17, assembly GCA_001567505.1. GTDB lineage: Bacteria > Acidobacteriota > Blastocatellia > Pyrinomonadales > Pyrinomonadaceae > OLB17. The sequence continues at coordinate 47,189 of LLEU01000016.1, forward strand.
AAAAGAGCATTTCTTGGGGTTCGTGCGTTCCGGCGCGCTCACGCACAGCCGCTTCGAGATGCGGGGCGAGGCGCGCATCCGAACCTACGACGACACGGCCGTGTTGACGGCCCGAGTCGAGAATACCGCCCAATTCGGCGGCGCGGCCTTTGAGGCCGACGAATGGACGACCGACGTTTTTGTTAAGCGTGAAGGCAAATGGCTGTGCGTCTTAAGCCACATTACAGGGGCCGACGACAAGACGGGAGGAGCTGAGCAATGAATATACCGAACGGGCACCAGGCTGTAATGCCGTATTTGATGATGGAAGATGCCGCGGGCTTTATCGCGTTCATAAAGGCGGTTTTCGGTGCCGAGATGACGCATCAGGATATGCGCGGAGACATCATCGGCCACTGCGAAGCGAACATTAACGGCAGCACGATAATGTTCTCGCAGAGCCGCGACCAATGGAAGCCGGCGACCGCTAATATGTTCGTGTACGTGCCGGATGCGGATGCCGTCTATCAGGCCGCGATGAAGAACGGTGCAACAGTTGTTATGGAGATGGCCGACCAGGATTACGGCCGGAGTGGCGGGTTCGCAGATCCGTCCGGCAACGTGTGGTGGGTTACCACCGCTCCTTAGCCGATTGCCGAAACAAGCCGTTCAGGCGAGCTGCTTCAGCTAGTTCTTATCGCTGTTCTTTGCGAAATAGCCCTGTCGGTGCGTTAGCTTTATCTTGTCGTTCTTGAGTTGTTCGTTCACGATCTGGATCTCGATCTTGCGGAACGAACCGTCGCGATTCTGATTCGTCGGTTCGTACGCGACCAGATACTGCGAACGCATCTCTTCCTCGATCTGCTTGAAAGCCTGACGAAGCTCACCCTCGTCCCTTGGGAAGAAAGCCCGTCCGCCCGTGCGTTCTGAGACCTTGTTCAAGGTTCCCTTATCGACGCCGCCGTAGAAGTTGTCGCCGATGCCGATCGAGTAGATGATCGCTTCAGAGCGAACAGCCGCATCGACCGCGTCATCGAGCCGCTTCTGGCCTGAGGTGTTCTGGCCGTCGGTAAGCAGGATGATCGCCCGCCGCGTCCTTTCCGGCGCGACGCCGAGCACCTCGCGTGAGGTCACCCAGATCGCGTCCCAGATCGCCGTCGAACCCTGGATCGCCTGATTTCGTCCCGAGATCGGCGGCGTTCCCGGAACTTGCCCTCCAACGACGACGCCCCCGCCGACGTATCCCGAAGGCGGCACGAATTTTACGTTCTCGATCGAACGGCGCAAACGAGTGAGATTGCTCGTCATATCCTGTTCGAGCGTCGTCTCGCCGGTGAAGCTCAGCACGGCGACCTCATCCTTCGACGGGCGAACGACCGACTCGAGGAACGAGATCGCGGCGTCCTTCTCATCCGGCAGAGTCCGCTGCTGCGAGACGCTGACGTCGATCAGGATCGAAAGGCTCAGCGGAAGATCGACCTGCCGCGTAAACGTCGTCAGCTCCTGCGGCACGCCATCCTCAAGAAGCTTGATGTCGTTCTTCGTAAGCGAAGTGAGCAGGCGGCGATTGCGATCCTGCGCGGTAAAGAGGACGTTCACGACGTCGGCGTCGATCTTCAGGACCTCGTCGTCGATGATCGGCGGCGGCGTTTGCGAAGGCGTCGGCGTCGGTTTCACGCCGGACTGCGACTGTGCTGCCGCATTCCCGGCGTCACCGATCACGAAAGCGCCGATACATAGAGCGACAAATGCTGCGGCCAATCCCAACTTGCGAAACATCACAAAAATCCCCTTTCTTCCAGTTATCTCAGGCTGTCGCGGACGGCACGATAGCTCGTCTTCGTCCTGATCTTGTATTTATCCGCCTTCTTCGGATCCGTGAACCTGACCTCGACCTTGCGGACGCGTCCGTTCAGGCTCTGATCCGACGGGCGATAGGTAATGATGTACTGCGAGCGAAGCTCTTTCGAGATCTTTGTGAATGAGCGTTCGAGTTCGAGCATATCGCCGGTGTAGAAAACGTCGCCGCCAGTTTCCTCGCAAAGTTTTTCGAGGGCCTTGTCACTGGAATCACGATCCATTCCCATCTCGACGCCCGGGACCGAGCCGAGAAAGCCTGCCTTTGTCGAGATCGCAAAAACGGTCGTCTCCGTGCGTTGTGCGATGTCGATCGCGTCGGCCAAGACTGCACGGCTGTACGTATCGTCACCGTCCGTAATGATCACGAGGACGCGCCTTCCGGGGACGTTCCGCATCTTTTGATCGCAAAATTCCCATATCGCGTCGTAAAGCGCCGTTTGCGAACCGGTCTTGTTGACCTTTTCGACGGCCTTGTCGAGCAGGTCGAGCTTGTCCGTGAAATCCTGCAGGAGCTTGATCTCGTGGTCGAAGGTCATAAATGCGGCCTTGTCCTTTCGAAGCCGTGTGACCGTGTAGATAAAGTTCCGCGCCGCCTCTTTCTCGAACTTAAGCTTGCCGGCCGTCGAGGGCGACGTGTCCATCAGAACGCCGACATACACGGGCGGATTCGTCTGCTCATCGGAAAAATACGTGATCTCCTGCCGTACGCCGTCCTCAAAAACGGCAAAATCGCCGCGCGTCATCCCGCTGACGAGCTCCTTCTTGCCCATCGTGACGGTTACGGGCAGACGCACCTCGAAGACCTTCGAAACGCCCGTGTCATCGGACGGAGGCGGCGTCGGGGCGGGCGTCTGGCCGAGCACGGCCGCCGTGAACGCGGCGAAGCAGACAAGGAGGAACGTAAGATTTTTGCGAAAAGATTGCATAGAGATCAGGCAAAATGCGACTTTGGTCAAGGTTTTCGATGCGTTCACACGGAAAGGCCGTTGCCTTTTAGTGTTGAATTCGACAGTATAGCAAAGACTTGGGCCGCGCTTTGATTCGCGGCACGGATTCGGCCAAACTATTAAACAGCGTGATCGATAAGAATATCTTTCGGGAATATGATATCCGCGGCATCGTCGGGGTGCATCTTGACGAAAGCGTTGTCGCCGAACTCGCACGCGCGATCGGGACATTCTTTGTCCGCAACCACGCGCGAAAGATCGCCATCGGCTTTGATGCACGCGCAAGCTCGCCCGCCTTTGCCGATGTCCTCGCCCGCGGCCTGAACGCCTCGGGCATCGACGTGCTTTCCGTCGGCCAGGTGCCGACGCCCGTCCTCTACCACACGGTGTTTACGCGGGAGGTTGATGGCGGCGTGATGATCACCGGTTCGCACAATCCGCCTGACCATAACGGCTTCAAGATCTGCCTCGGCCACGCCGCACTATTTGGCGAACAGATCCAGGAGATCCGCGGCATCGCCGATGCGGGTGAGTTCGTCGCGGGCAGCGGCTCGACCGAGGAGATCTTTGTCCTCGACCGATACTGCGACGACCTCGCACAGCGGATCGCCATGGGTACGCGGCCGATCAAGGCCGTCGTTGATGCCGGGAACGGTATGGCAGGCATTACGGCCGTCCCGGTCTTTGACCTGTTGGGCGTCGATATGGTCAAGCTCTTTATCGAGCCGGACGCGAATTTCCCGAACCATCATCCCGACCCGACCGTCATTGAAAATCTTGCCGACACCGTCAGGGCAGTCCGCGAGAACAAAGCCGACATCGGCATTGCCTTCGACGGCGACGGCGACCGCATCGGCGTCGTTGACGAGACAGGCCGCATACTTTGGGGCGACGAATTGATGATCCTGCTCTCGCGTGCCGTCCTCGAAAAAATGCCGGGTGCGACGATCATCGGCGAGGTCAAATGCTCGGAAACGCTTTTTGACGACATCCGCTCGCACGGCGGAGAGCCGATAATGTGGAAGGCCGGACATTCGCTCATAAAGGCGAAGATGAAGGAGACCGAAGCTGCCCTTGCCGGCGAGATGAGCGGCCATATCTTCTTTGCCGACAGATTTTACGGGTTCGATGACGCAACATATGCCGGTGCAAGAGTGCTCGAGATACTTTCGTGGTCGGACAAGAGCCTTTCGGAAATGCTCGCCGATATCCCGAAGACATTCTCAACGCCGGAACTCCGCCTCGATTGCCCGGACGACGCAAAATTCGACGTCGTAAAGCGCATCATCGAATACTTCCGCCGCGATCACGAAGTAAATACCACGGACGGAGCCCGCATTAAATTCCAACACGGCTGGGGCCTTGTCCGAGCTTCGAACACACAGGCGATCCTCGTTATGCGATGCGAAGCCGACACACAGGAGCATCTGGACGAGATCGAACAATCGATCAGAAACGCGATCGCCGCCGTCTCGCAGTAGGTGTTCGAAAGCTCGCGGCACGAGACAAAAAGGTTGCGAGCGGAGCAGCGGTTTTGTGGGACAAGAGCTTGACGCTCGTAAAACAAGATCCCGCCGAGAGGTACGCTAAGATCGCGTAAGCTCTCGAGCGGGATCCGTTGTCTTGCGAACAGGTGCGTCCGCGTTATTGGTTAGTAACGCGTATAGACTATCGTCTGTCCGTCGGTGTCCGAAACGGTACGGAAGCCGTTGCCCTGTCGGTACAGGCGGGACGAATACGGGCCCATTCGAAGGATGCTGCCGTTGAGCGTTCCGTACGAAGGTGCACCGTTGCCCATTACGACGGTAACGCGCCCGTCACGGGTAATGGTCATCGTTATGCGTGAGCCGTCCTGCGGGCTTGCCGCATAGAACGTACCGACCGCCCATGATGGAGGCCTCGAGCCGTTGTTCCAGTCATTGTCGTTGTCGTTATCGTTACCCGACCATGCCTGCTTGCTGTAGTTGATCGTTTCGCGATTCAGCGTGCTTACGGTCTGCAGGCCATTGCGTGTGCGGACGAGCGTTGCGGAATCCTGCCCAAAGGTCAGAAGTCCGCGGTAATATCGGCCATAGGTGACGGGGCCGCCGTTCACGCTCGATGTCGCACGTCCGTTCGACTGTATCGCAACAACGATCCGTTCGCCGCGTGGGCCCGTGCCGTAGAAGGTTCCGACCGCCCAACCCGGAGGCCGCGAGGTCTGCCAACTGTCGTCCCAACCGCCGCCGTTGCCCGGATCAGGCTCCACGGGCCGCCGTTCCAGCCGCCGCCTTCGAGGCCCGGCAGGTCGTAGGTGTCGGCGACCTTGTTAAGGTCGTTGCGCATCGTACGCCACTGCCTTTCGACGTCGCGTTGGAACGGCAGTTTGACCATAATGTCGTTGACGGGCCGTGCCTTCTGAACGGCGTCCTGTACGTCGCTGCGAACTTCCCACCAATTACGCGAGCGGTCGAAGTTCTCGCGAAGGCGATCGACAGCGTCCTCGAAATCGTCAACATAGCCCTGATACTCGCGTTCGAGCGGCGTGTTGTTGATGTTGCTCTTATCAAGAGCACGGTCAAAATCACGACTGAACTTGTCGCTGCTGTCCTCAAGTCTTTTGATAATATCGCTTACGTTCCTTTTTGAATATCGATTCTGATTTCGAAGCTGTGCGTTCGCAACGGCCGGCATAATGACGGCCGCACAGATCGCGACAACAAATAGCGAAGTTATTCTTCCAAATCTTGTCATCGGATGGATCCTCCTAAAAAATAGTATGGGCAATTCGTCCCGGGCGATCTTTTCATCTCGCGCACGGTGAGACCGTCAGTGGTCTCTCGCGTTCTTAGATTCGACGGGAGGCGATGCCCGTTGCAATCAAAGTGTCGCTGCAAATGCGGTTAGAACGGCTCGATTATAGTAAACTCACAGTTTTGCTTCAATAGCGAATTCTCTCTATGCGTCTTGACGACCTTGATTTCAACCTGCCGCCGGAACAGATCGCGCAAAGTCCGCTCGAGAGCCGTTCGGCCTCGCGTATGCTCATCGTCGATCGCGGCCGCGGTGCGTTCGCGGATGCGATGTTCCGCGACCTTCCAAGCGAGTTCGGCGAGGGCGACGTTCTTGTCCTGAACAATACTAAGGTCTTCCCGGCAAGGCTGTTCGGGCGTACGGAGACCGGCGCCGCGATCGAACTGCTGCTGACCGAGGAGATCGAGCCGCGAATCTGGGAAGCGGTCGCACGTCCTGGCAAACGCCTTGCAAAGGGAAAGCGCGTGATCTTTGACGATGCCTTCTCCGCCGAAGTCCTCGAAAACTTGAGGGCGGCCGCGTTCGTTTTCGTTTCCACACGGACGCCGACCTTGACTCCGAGATAGATCGCGTCGGACGGACGCCGCTTCCGCCATACATCACGCCGGACGAGGACAAGCGCGACCGCGACCGCGAACGATACCAGACGGTCTTTGCCGCCGAACGCGGAGCCATCGCGGCCCCGACCGCGGGCCTGCATTTTACCGGCGAGATACTCGATGAGATCCGCCGCCGCGGAACGGAGATCGTCGAGATCACGCTGCACGTCGGTTACGGGACGTTCGAGCCCGTCCGCGTCGATGACCTTGCCGAACATCGCGTCCGGCCGGAGCGTTTCTCGATCGGCGAGGCCGCCGCAAGTTCGCTCAACAGAGCACTCGATGAAGGCCGCCGGATCGTTGCCGTCGGGACGACAACAACGCGCGCACTCGAATCTGCGATCCGCGAAAGCGGAAGGTTCGCGGCAGGACGCGCGGTCGCCGATCTAACGATCACGCCGGGCTTTAAGTTCAAGGCGATCTCGGCGCTACTTACGAATTTTCATCTGCCGAAAAGCTCGCTGCTGATACTCGTTTCCACATTTGGCGGACACGAACTTATAATGAACGCTTACGGACACGCGGTTCGTGAAGGCTATCGTTTTTACAGCTACGGCGACTGTATGTTCTTGAAGTAATGCAGTTTATCGATTCGATAAAAAGCCTTTTCGGCCCGGCACCGAGCATCTCGGCGCCGAAGGCGCGGATTGCGCCGGCGTGCGAATACGTGATCCGGCCGCTGACCAAACGGCACCTTCGCGAGGTCACGCTGCTGAATGCTGTCTGCTTTCCGAACGGCGACAGTTACACGCGCCACACGCTCGATTATCTGCTCAGCCAGCCGACAACACTCTCGTACCGCATCGTTACCGAGGAGAACGAAACGGTCGGATTTGCATTCGTAATGGTTAACGAAAGCGGAACGGCACACTTGACGACGATCGGCATCGCACCGGAACATCGCCGCCGCGGCCTTGCAAAACGCCTCTTGCTCCACGTCGAGAACGCCCTTCGCGTGCGGCAGATAAACACGCTCGTCCTCGAGGTTCGTGTAAAGAACACCGCCGCACAGGAGCTTTACCGCCAGAAAGGCTTCTACGTCGTCCAACGGCTGAACAAATACTACACGAACGGCGAGGACTGCTTTCTTATGATGAAGGCCGTACACTGAACCTCGGAGCATTTTCGACCCTTGAGACCGCAGCTTCCCGGCATATATCCGATCACGGACACCGAAATTTCGGGCCTTTCGCACACAGAACAGACAAAAAGGCTGATCGAAGGCGGCGCCAAGCTGATACAGTTCCGCGAGAAAAGAGCTCGGGCGGGCGAGTGGTTCGATGACGCGTCGGACGCCGTCCGTATCTGCCGCGAAGCGGGCGTCTTATCGATCATCAACGACCGCGTCGATATCGCCATCGCCGTAAATGCGGACGGCATGCACCTCGGGCAGGACGATTTGCCCGTCGCAGCGGCAAGACGGCTTTTGGGGCCTAAAAAGATCATTGGGCTTTCGACGCACACGCCCGAACAGCTCCGGGCCGCGCTCCTTGAACCAATAGATTACGTCGCAATGGGGCCGATCTTCGACACTTCGACCAAATCGCGTCCAGACCCTACAGTAGGGCTCGAAAAGCTCTCAGAAGCCGTGGAAATGGCAGGAAACGTGCCTTTGGTCGCGATCGGCGGCATTACTGAGGACGCCGTTGCGGCGGTTCTCGGTGCCGGAGCGAGCTCCGCTGCGATGATCGGGGCGATCCTTGCCGATCCGGGCCGTATCGCTGCCCGATATCGCGAACTCGCCAAAATTGCCTCGAAATGTTAAACAATGCCCAAAATTGTCTTGCATTCACCTAGGCGTTAGGTCATAATACTTACGCGGCAGACACCGCGGCACTACCCACGCCGTGACGCCCGGCCGTCCTTACGTTCCCTATCCCGCCCGATATTTACGCCAACATAGGGGAGCTGCGTTTCCACACATGAGTTTGCTAGACATTGCACCGATCATCGAGCAGATGCTGCTCGTCTCCGATAACATTAGCGACCTGAACTTCTCGGCGAATCAAAAGCCACAGGTCGAGATCAACGGCAAGCTGCACCCGGCTTCGCCGCTTGGCCTCGGAAGGCTTACGGCCTACCAGACCGAAACGATCGCGATGTCGCTTGTCCGCGATAATCCGGACGCGGCGATGCAGCTTGCGAAGTACCGCACGGCCGACCTGAGCTACGCCCTTCCGGGAAAATGCCGTTTCCGCGTGAATATCTTCCAGCAGCGGAATTCGTGGTCGATCGTGATGAGGCTCATCCCGCACAAGATCCCGAGCTTTGAGGAACTTCGCCTGCCGCCGACGCTCGCCGAGATCGCCGAGATACGCAACGGCATTGTGCTTCTTACCGGCCCGACCGGATCGGGCAAAAGCTCGACACTCGCCGCGATCATCGACCGTATTAACGAGACGAAGGCCTACCATATCGTCACGATCGAGGACCCGATCGAATTCCTCCACAATCACAAGATGTCCACGATCAACCAACGCGAGGTCGGCGCGGACACACGCGATTTTGCGACGGCCTTGAGGGCCGCCCTTCGACAGGCTCCTAAGGTCATCCTCGTCGGCGAGATGCGTGACCTTGAGACGGCTGAGATCGCTCTTGAGGCCGCCGAAACGGGCCACCTCGTGCTCTCGACCCTGCACACGATCGACGCTTCCAAGACGATCGACCGCATCATCGGCCTTTATCCGAAGAACGAAGAGCGGATCATCCGCACCCGGCTTGCGCAGACCTTCCGCTACATCGTCTCGCAACGCCTCATTCCGAGGGCGGACGGCAAAGGCCGTATCGCCGCGGTCGAAGTGCTGCGGTCAAATCCGCGTACACGCGAATATATCGAGAAAGGTGAGACCGAGGGCAAGACGCTTCTTGACGCGATCCGCGACGGCGAACTCGACGGAATGCAGGATTTCGACAGCGTTATCCGCAAACTCGTCGAATCCGGCGAGATCACCATGGAAGACGGACTCTCGTTCGCCACGAACCAGAACAACCTGCTGCTTCAGCTCAAAGGACTCGGATCGACGGAAGACTATGTGAATCAGCATCGCAATACGAACGCTGCCGGTTCGATGTCGCCGCCGCCCGCGGAATCAAATCCTGATTCCGTCCTGAGTATGATCGAGTAGCAAGGAATAGTGTCATTATGATAATACGCTGCGATAACTGCTCTGTTTCCCTGCAATTGGACGAATCAAAAGTGCCGGCCGGCAACTTCACCGTCCGCTGTCCGCGTTGCCAGAATATGCTGCGCGTTCAGAAAGGCGCCAACGGCGCAGGCTCGTCCACCGTGCAGCAGCTTGCCGAGAACAAACCGGCTCCTGCGACGGGTGACAACCAGCAGGAGTTTGCCCACAAGGAATCCGAGATCCAGATCAACAGCGCGCTTCGCTCGCTGCTTGAAGCCTTAAAGAAAGAGAACACACAACTGGATTCAAGCGACGACGAGATGGAGAAACCGCGACGCATCCTGCTCTGCCTCGGTGCAAAGCTCGAACAGGCCGCAAAACTCCTCTCGGACGCGGGCTACAAGGTCTATGTCGCCCAAACGCCTGCGCAGGCTAACGAACGCCTCCGTGAAGGAAAGGTCGAGATACTGATGTTCTCGCAGGATTTCGCTCCCGAGCTTAGCGGAGCGGCGGTGATCCAGCAACGCGTGAATGCGATGTATTCGGCCGAGCGCCGAAGGCTCTATTTCATTTCGCTCGAAGAGGGCGGTGCGACGATGAACGCGAACGAGGCCTTTCTGCGGAATCTGAATCTGATCGTCAACTATGCCGATCTCCCGCAGCTGCCGCTCATCCTGAACCGCACACTGACGGACTATAACAGCCTATACCTGCATTTTAACCGAGCCTCGAACCTCGCCCCGATCTAAGCCGCCCTGCCCTGCGAAGCGATCTCGGAGACGAGCATCTCAAGCTGCTTTTTAGGGCCGTCCGGCCCGCCTTTTGAGGTCTTTATGGCGAGGTCCGTCTCGGCTATTCGCTTCACGAAATGCGTGAGCGAGGCTTGTTCGGCCCGCCGTGCTGCGGCGAAATAAAGCTCCTGGTCCGAATATCGGACGCCCATGCGGCGGGCGATCTCGCCGCGTTCGACGCCGCGAGACATCATACCCTTTACGATCACAAGTTTTCGAAAATTATAGGCAAGCGATCCGAGGATCATCAGCGGTTCCGCACCATCGCTCAGCACCTTTTCGAGTGCCTTGATAGCTGCGGGGCCATTGCCGCGGTTGATCTCGTTCGTGAGGGCGAAATTCGAGAGTTCGCTGTGATCCTGGACAAGCGTTTCGATCAGTTCGGGCGAGACGGCCTTTTCGGGTAAGGCCGCGGTCATCAGCTTGTCGGCTTCGTTCTCCAGTCTTGCGACGTCGCCGCCGCAAAGCGATGCGAGCAGAGCGACGGAGCCGGGGTCGATCGCAACGCCCGCTTTTCGGAAAAGCCCCTCGGCCCATGAACGCAGCCCCGCTTCGTCGAGACGCGAGAATTCCACGGCAGCGGCATTCGCCTTCAGGAGCTTTGTCATTTTTCGTGTGCCGTTCAGCTCATCGGCGATAAAGATGACGGTCCCTGTCTGCGGCGGATCTTTGAGATAGGCTGCGAGGATATTCTCGTGTTCTTCTTTGAGGGTGTCGCGTGTTTGGGTCGCGGCGACCGACACATCCCGAATGCGGACGACGCGCCGTGCCGACATCATCGGGAACTGGTTCGCCGCCGCAAGCGCACGCTGCATATTCTCAGCGTCCGAGAGACTGAACTCGGAGATGTTGAAATCGCGCAGGTCGTCCTTTGAAAAGCTGGCCTCGGTGATCGCTTTTGCCGCACGGTCGCGAAGGTAGGTTTCCTCGCCGTAGAGAACATAGACGGGCGCTAGTTTGCGTTCGTGCACCTGTTCTCGGAGTTGTTCGCGGGTCAAAAGCATTCGATCGCTCGGTTACTTCTTCTCTTCTCTTACACCGATACCGTTGACGACAGCCGAAACAACGGATTCCGCGAACGCCCTCGCCATTCGCTCGACCGCAGGGTCTTCCTCGTTAAAGAACGAACGAGGATCCTCGGAGAACTCAAAAGAATCGCGAAAGACGAAATTCTGATTGTCGTAAAGTATCTTCTCGTGGCGAAGGTCTCGGATCGTTATCGCACCGACGATCGTGACCTCATAGACGCGTGCACGGCCTTCTTTATCGAGAAGCACGCCCGTAAAGAAGAAATCGCGGATCGTGCCCTCGACGACCGCGTCCGCACCCGTTCGCGAGCCCTGAACGATGAGGCCGTTGCCGCGGCGGATGATCTCTCGAGAGACGGCTTCCGTAAAACGCGAATCGACCTTGTAATGCAGCCCTTTCGCCTCGGTCTGAAAGACGGGCACGGCCACGACCTTTATCTCTTTCGGCAGGCCGGAATTCGTCACCGGCTTGTAGCAATCGGTAAAGCCGCTCGCCGTCAAAATGACGAGACAGGTAAACAAGATCGTCGAAACTTTTGCTTTCATCGCCGCTTAATGAACCTCCTGCCGATCCACACAAAAAGAAGTGCGCCGAGAAAGGCAAAGATCGCTCCCATCAAAATGTCGAACCAGCTCAGGCCGGCGACCTGGCCGCCCGGAGCAAGGTCGAAAAAGAAGAGCATCATTTCCATAACTGACTACCGAAAAAGCCCGAGGCCGTCGGCAAGCCTCAAAGCCTGCCGCGTCTCAAGAACATCGTGAACTCGAATGATCTTCGCACCATTCTTTACGGCCGCGATCGCAGCCGCGAGGCTTCCGCCAAGGCGTTTCCGAGCGTCCGGTTCGTCGCAGAACTTCCCAATGAAAGATTTCCGGGAAGCACCGACAAGCATCGGATGATCTTGGAACTTTTCGATGATTTTAGCAAGATCGGCGATGAGCGATAAATTCTGTTCGACGGTTTTGCCGAACCCGATCCCGGGATCGAGAGCAATACAGGCAGGCGGAACGCCTTTTTCGAGCGCGATGCGAACGCTTTCGGCAAGGCCGCGCGTCACCTCGGCAAAGATATCTTCGACAGGTTCCTGTGAGTGCATCTCGCTAAAATCGCCGCGCGAATGCATCAGGATCAGGCCAGCACCGCTGGCCGCAGCGACATCGGCAACACTCGGGTCGAAACGCAGGCCCGAAATGTCGTTGACGATCTCGGCACCGCTTTCGATCGCCACACGAGCGACCTCTCGTTTACTCGTATCGACCGAGATCGGTGCGTCGAACCGTTCACTTACGGCAGCGACGATCGGTAGAATTCGGCCGATCTCTTCCTTTTCGGAAATTCGCTCGCTGCCCGGGCGGGTCGATTCGCCACCGATATCCAAAATATCCGCGCCCTCGGCGAGCAGCCTTTCGGCGCGTCGAAGAGCGTCGTCGGGCTTGAATGCCTCGCCGCCGTCAGAGAAGCTGTCGGGCGTCGCGTTCACGATCCCCATTACGAGGACGTCGGAGAGATCGAGTTCGCGTTTTGCTGTGCGAAAGATCACGTTCGATATACAACTTGCCCGATCGACGGGCAAAACGAAAGGGATGAAGCACCGAGCCTCATCCCCGCAAGTATTGATCGGCCGTTTTGGTCTTCGAGCGGCCGCGTTTCGCGAGATCTCAAGCCGTCGCGGGGTTATTACCCGTTATCGGCGGCAAGATCGGCTTCTTGAAAGGTGAATCGGCCGAGCCTTCGCTTTCGGGCGAGCCGTCGTCGTCATCGTTCGGAGCCGACTCGGTATCGAGCGGAAGGCCGGCAACGACCCGTCGGATCTGAATACTGTCGAGCGTCTCGAATTCGAGAAGGGCTTCGGCAAGCCGCACGAGAGCATCGCGATTCTCACGAATGATCTTCTCGGCGCGTTCATACTGCTCGGCAACGATGCGTTTTACTTCGGCGTCGATTTTGATGGCCGTATCTTCCGAATAATCGCGGTGCTGTGCGATCTCGCGGCCAAGGAAGATCTGCTCTTCCTTCTTGCCGAAGGTCAGCGGCCCGAGTGCGCTCATTCCGTATTCACAGACCATCGCACGTGCGACCTCGGTCGCCTTTTCGATGTCATTCGAAGCACCGGTCGTGATCGAACCGATGAAGATGTCTTCGGCGATCCGGCCGCCCATCGCCATCGCGATCTGCCCGAGAAGGTACTCTTTTGAGGCTGAAAGGCGGTCCTTTTCGGGAAGATACATCGTAAGGCCGAGGGCCATTCCGCGCGGAATGATCGTGACCTTGTGTACCGGATCGATGTTCGGGACCTTTAAACCGACGAGCGTATGGCCGGCCTCGTGATAGGCGGTGATGCGTTTCTCCTCGTCGGAGATGACCATCGATTTCCGCTCGGCGCCCATCATGACCTTGTCCTTGGCGATCTCGAAATCCGCCATCGTGACGACCTTCTTGTTGTAACGAGCTGCGTTCAGGGCGGCTTCGTTGACGATATTGGCAAGGTCGGCGCCGGTAAATCCGGGTGTGCCGCGTGCGATCACGCTGATGTCGACGGCCTCGTCAAGCGGGATCTTGCGTGTATGGACCTTCAAAATTCCCTCCCGGCCGCGAACGTCCGGACGTCCGACGACAACGCGGCGGTCGAATCGACCCGGGCGAAGAAGCGCCGGGTCGAGAACGTCCGGGCGGTTGGTCGAGGCCATCAGGATGACGCCGTCGTTGGATTCAAAACCGTCCATCTCGACAAGAAGCTGATTGAGCGTCTGCTCGCGTTCGTCGTGGCCGCCGCCAAGGCCTGCTCCGCGGTGGCGTCCGACGGCGTCGATCTCGTCGATGAAGATGATGCAGGGAGCGTTCTTCTTGCCCTGCTCAAAGAGGTCGCGAACGCGGCTTGCGCCGACGCCGACGAACATCTCAACGAAATCCGAACCCGATATCGAGAAGAAAGGCACATTCGCCTCACCGGCGACCGCCTTTGCCAGGAGCGTTTTGCCGGTTCCCGGAGGGCCGACCATGAGAACGCCCTTTGGTATCTTGCCGCCGAGTTTCTGGAACTTTTGCGGATCTTTCAGGAACTCGATGATCTCCTGAAGCTCCTCTTTTGCTTCGTCAACACCGGAAACGTCCTTGAACGTGACGCGTTTCTGCTGGTTATTGAGGAGCTTTGCCTTTGACTTTCCGAAGCTTAGGGCCTTGTTGCCGCCGGCCTGCATTTGGCGAAGCGTAAAGGCGAGCACGCCGAGTATAAGCAGGATCGGAAGGATCTGGATAAGGAGCAGCCAGCCCCAGCCTTCGCTTCCAGGCTCGTCGCTGGTCGTGATATGTGTGCTGCCAACGTTCTGTTTGTTGAAGGCGGCGATCTCGTCCTGAAGCTGCTTAATGGTCGATTCAGATCCGGTTTTCGTCACATATTTTGTGCCGTCAACGGCCGTGAACTCGACCTCCTTGGGTTTGAAAAGAGCCTGCTTGATCTCTTTATTGTTGATCTGGGTGATCGCGGCATCAATGCTCAATTCCTGAGCAGGGCGATTTTGTTTGGTCTGTAAGAACCACACAAAAACGAGTGCGCCGGTGATGATGATCATCCAAAGGAGAATTTGTCTTGCCTTAGAACTCAAAATTTAAAGCCTCCGCCTGAACCTTCCGCGTATCGCGATCTTCGAAGACCACCCGCAAAAGGCTGTCTTCTTTGGATGAAAGTCAGTTGTTGGCGCGTTGTTCCGGAAAACCCGGAAACGGCCGCGCCAACCTTTCATTTTAGGCGCGCCCGCGGCCTTTTTCAACCTTATTTAGCTCGATAGGCGAGCAGGCCGCCGCTTCTTTGGACGACACCGCCGCTGGGAAGTTCCACAAAACGGCCGCTTTTTGAGCTTTTTGCAAGAGAATTCACGGCGTTTATATGGGCGGAAGTGAGCCTTCGCGAATGGCCTCGCCGGGCGATCAGCCAGATGCGGAGAAGAGCGAGCCTTGCCGGTTCATCGAGCTCCGCAAGGTCCCGTATGGGGAGTTCTTCGGGCGGTGCGTCGATCTGCGGCCGCTCACGGAAAAGTTCGGCCGTGCGGGCAAGCGTCTTGACGATCTTCGGATTGAGTTCCGCAAGGAGCGGCAGCACTTCGCGACGGATCCGAACGCGGGAAAACCGCGGATCCGAGTTCATCGGATCGACCCGGAATTCAACGTCGTTCTCCGTGCAGAACTGCATGGCCATTTCGTGAGACGCGACGCGTAGGAAAGGCCGGGCAAGAAGAGCGTCGCATCCCTCCAAAGGCCGCACGACGGGCATTGCCGACAGGCCGTCCGGGCCGCTGCCGCGGATGAGATTCAAAAGGAACGTTTCGGCCTGATCGTCGATCGTATGTCCGGTCAGGACGAGGAACGCCTTGTGCTTTGCAGCCGCTCTCGCGAGGAAACGATAACGGGCGCGTCTCGCGTTGTCTTCAAGATTGCCGCGTTTTGCGACCGCCGAGCGGCCGAGAACGAACTCGATCCCGAGCTTTAGGCAAAGGCCGCGAACGAATGCCGCGTCTTCGCGGCTGTCTTTTCTCAGTGCATGGTCGAAGTGTGCAACGATCAGCTTATGTCCCAGCTTCTTCATCGCAGCGAGTTCGGCGATGGCGAGCAAAAGCGCCGTAGAATCCGCTCCGCCCGAACACGCGATAACGACCGCACCGCCGTCAACCGCGAATCCGAGACGCCGCCATTCGGTGATGACCTTTCGCGGAAGATCTCTCATTCAGACAGCCCCGCGGCATCATCGGCTCGATAACCGACGCGTTTTTGGCTAAGAAGTGTGATCCGCGAGGTGCAGACAAGCTTTCCGCGGCGGTCCGTGATCTCGATCTTCCAAACGCTGATCGTCCGGCCGGTATGGATCGGTTCGGCAACCGCCGTGATCAAGCCTTTGGAAACGGCCCGAAGGTGGTTTGCATTGATCTCGATGCCGACGGGCGTTACTTTTTCGAGGTCGGCGCCGACGACAACGCCGATCGAGGCCGCAGATTCGGCCAGATAGACGGAAATGCCGCCGTTCATAACGCCCGTGTACTGATGAACTTTCGGCGTGACCTCCATCTGGAGCACGACGCGCTCGGGCGTCGCCTCGACGACCTCGATCCCGAGGAAGCGAAAGAGCTCGTTGTTTGCGGTCTCTGCAAGAAGGCGTTGTTTGTCGATCATTTTTCAATTTTCTCTTTCGCCGCGGCCAGCGCTTCCCATACGCGCTCGGGCGAAGTGCCGCCGATGGCCGAACGCGCGTTCAAAGAGGCTTCGAGACTGAGGCGTTCAAAAACGTCGTCCTCGATCTCGGCCGAGAAGGTCTTCAGGTCTTCGAGTGCGAGTTCGTTCAGCTCGCAGCCGCGTTCGATCGCAAAGAGTACGGCTCGGCCGACGGCCTCGTGCGCGAGACGGAACGGCATTCCCTTTTCGACGAGATAGTCCGCGAGGTCGGTCGCGTTCAGGTAACCCTTCGATGCGGCGGCGCGTGCCGTGTTCTCGTTCAGCGAAGTATTGTCGAGAATGACGGCGGCGGCCCTCAGCGAAATGTCCAGTGTGTCGATCGTGTCAAAGACGGCCTCTTTGTCCTCCTGCATATCCTTGTTGTACGCAAGCGGCAGGCCTTTGAGCATCGTTAGCAGCGAGATCGTGCTGCCGAAAACGCGGCCGGTCTTACCGCGAAGGAGCTCGAGCGCGTCCGGATTCTTTTTCTGCGGCATCAGGCTCGATCCGCTCGAGACCGAATCGCTCAAGACGATGAAGCCGAATTCCGTTGACGCGTAAAGGATCAGATCTTCCGCAAGTCGGGAAAGGTGCAGCATCAAAAGCGATGCCGCCGAGCAAATATCGACGGTAAAATCGCGATCGGAAACGCCGTCAAGGCTGTTTGCCGAGACCTTTGCGAAACCGAGTTCTTCGGCGACCGCCTCGCGTTCCACCGGAAAGCCTGTGCCCGCGACCGCTCCCGAACCGAGGGGCATTACGTTCACACGTGTCCGTGCCTGCGAGAAGCGTTCGAGATCGCGCTCGAGCATTTCAAAATACGCAAGGCACCAATGTGCGAACAACACGGGCTGAGCGCGCTGCAGATGCGTGTATGCAGGAATGACGGCCGACCTGTGCCGCTCGGCAAGGCTTACGATCGCACGCTCGACGAGGCGGATCAGCTCGAGCACGTGGTCGATCTCGCTGCGGCACCAAAGCCTGAACGCGGTCGCGACCTGGTCGTTACGGCTGCGGCCCGTGTGCAGTTTTCTCCCGGTGTCCCCGATCAACTCGATCAGCTTGGCCTCGATGAGCGAATGTACGTCCTCGGCCTTTTCGCCCGCAAAGGGATCTGCGTCCCC
>LLEU01000017.1 GCA_001567505.1 Acidobacteria bacterium OLB17
CGCCGGGATCGAGAAGGCAGAAACCCTGCCGCTCCTTTATGAGCTGCCGGACAATGGTCTCGATCAGCTTGCTCTTGCCCGTTCGCGACGCGCCGATCCCGTGAGCATGAGCTTTCAGGTCCGAGCCGCCGACATAAAGCGACTCGCCCCGCTCACCCCCACGATTACCGACCTTTAATAGCAAAACTTTCTCCGATTATCGTTCTCGCGTCTCCTTCATCGAGATTCGCACTTGATCGTAAATGTCCTCGATATCGTCCGCCTCATCCTCGTAGAGCTTGAGCAGCTTTTCCTTGACGGCTCGAAGCTCGCTCAGACTTCCGGCGTGTAGCTCGAACTGCTTGATGATCGAGCGCGCGTCGAAAGTGGTGTGATCGCCGTCGCCCAGTCCGGCTTTCCTGTCCCGTGTTCTACCACGGTCCACCTCACGATATTCACTTCCTGAATCCGCACGCCGATCTCCGGCATCGAAACGCCGCCGTAGATCGCGAGGCTTAGATCGTTCTCTGTGGGCGGCATTGGGTTGCCAGCCAGCTTGTGACGGATATATGACTCTGCCTCTTGCTGCATGGCCATAGCCCGCTTTAGGGTTCCGGGCACAGGTTTGCCCATTGCCCAGCTCGTCAAAGCGGCCCTGATGCGACTTTCGATAGCGGGGCGTTCCCGCAGGTAGTCCTGATAATTTCCGAGTGTCGAAGGGTTGGTTATATCGGGCGTGTAAGAAACGGAGATCGAAGCACCGAGGACTCCATCGTCCGGGGTTTCTACTTCGAGGTTGGAGATCTCGAAGACCTGCGGAGCGATTCTTATTTCCCGAGCTGATGATGGTGGCAAGCCGAAATACGTTCCCTCTAACTCAACCCGGCCCTGGCGCGTTATCAGTGCGGTGCCGGGAGAGACGCGGTAGCTGAGGTAGTAGGCGATTAGCATGGCACTGCCAATCAGGAATCCAAATATGCCGATGCCGTAACACGCGGCCACCCCTTCTTGCGCCTTTGGCGGCGGTACGAGCCAAGGTGTCGCAAGCCCAATGAGTCCGATGATGGCGAATGTATAGCCCGTACTTCTAAGCCCACCAGACAAACGCTGATAGCCCATATTTCCCTCCTTCTTCAGTTGTAGTCTTAGAGAGCGGGTAAAAGATTTTTTTACACCGGATCAGACCCGAAAGTCCATACGAGAATTATCTTTTCAGTGCGCGCCGGCGACTCGGTGCCGGTCGCGAGGTACTCATCGTTGCAAAGCGATTGGCAAGGAACGCATCCACTTTCTGGCGGGGGAGCGTGTAGCGCTCATTTGAGGCCTTACATACGCGTCCGCAGCTCTGCGGGTCGTCGTTGTTCTGGAAGGGTGGATACGCAGTATGACGCTCCGCGTGAGACGCCATGAGCGCAGTGCTTCCTTCTGCTCGGACCAGCGTCCTGAGGTAAAGCTCGTGATCGGGCAAGTTCTCAAGCTGCGTTGCGATCACGTCCGAGGCGAACTCCCGGGCCAGGATGACGGCATCATCACCGCTTACTCGAAAGCTGACAAGCGATCCGCAATTTCCGAATATCGCAGGCACGATATCGTCATTGTGTCGCCGCAGTTGGGCAAGGGTCTGCGTCGCCACGGTTAAGGAAAGCCGGTATTTCCGCGCCTCGGCCAGTATCGACGAAAGGTCGATCCCGTGCGTGAAGTTGTGTACTTCGTCGATATAGAAGTAATGCGGAACACGATCCGATTCGGCCTGATCCTGTCGAGAGAGGGCGGCCAGATAAAGTTTCGTTGTGACCAGCGATCCGAGCAGTGAGGCAATATCCGCTCCGAGCGCTCCCTTCCCGAGGTCGCAGAGAAGGATCTGCTTTTGGTCCATGGCCCGCCGGAAGTTAAAGCTGCTCCGGTGCTGGCCGATCACTGCCCGGAGAAGGGGGTTGGTAGCGAATGCAGACACCTTGTTCAGCAACGGTGCGCTTGCCTTCGCCCGCTGCTCCTCGTCCCACTCGTCCTCATAGGTACGATAGAACGTCTTCAGGACCGGATCGTTGACCCTCGCGAAGGTCTGCTCTCGGAATTCAGGTTCAGTGATGAGTCGCAAGAGGTCGAGCAAGGATGTCGGCTTGCCTTGTGAGACGAGAGCGAAACAGAAGTTCGTCAGAAGGTACTCGGTCTGGGGTCCCCAGCCATTCGACCAGAGAGCCTTGAACGTGCTTACGATCGAGGAAACGACCAAAGGGGCAAATTGCTCGGGTACTTTCTCGAGGATGTTAATACTCCCGACTCTTTCGGCGTCTGCCGGTCGGAAGTAGATCACGTCATTCGTCCTGCTCTTCGGGATGTGTTGAAGGATGTCGTCGATCAGCTGTCCGTGAGGATCGATCACCGTGACGCCCGAACCGTTCCAGATGTCCCAAAGAATCGTGTTCCTAAGTAACGTGGTCTTTCCGACCCCGCTCTTCCCAAAGACCGCCATATGGCGCGAGCGTGCCTCGGGGATCAGATACCCGTCTGCCCGATCCGTTTTCGGGCCAATCTTGTAGCCAATCGGGAGCGGGTACATCGGCAAAAATATACCCTGTTTTAGAGAGGTGAGCCGGGGACTATTTCCCCATGCCTACGAAGTAGACCTTGCCGAGGCTCTCGTCATTTGTGGCCCGAACCTCGACCGACGTGCAGGGCTTCCAGCCGGAAAAGTCCGTCACCCGCTTGCCGCCCACGTACACGAAGCCTTGATGATCGACTACATAGCGATAGTTGTCGTCTCCATTGCACCGGACCGAAGCGTAAGCACCCTCTGAAAGGGGATAGACCCTTGGGCCGTATCCCGAATGCATAGTCGTGACGCCGGACCAGTCCTTGCCTAAGTAACCCTTGGACCAAGGCTTGCTCGTGTCGGTCCTTCGTAACAGATCGGGAGGTACCGGTACCGTGGACAGTTCGCGAAAGGCGAAGGCGTCGGTTCCCGGTTGAAACTGCGGCGGGACAAAAGAGTAAAGGACTCCATAAGCGCATAACGCCAGTACGCCAACGGCGAGACCTGCGATCAAATAGCCTGAGGGCTTAATGACCATTAAGCGAGAATATACGACAGGTCCGTTCGGCTCTCCAAGGACCAGGGAGATGTTTGTTTGAAGGGAGTCGATGTACCGGGTATAGTCGCGCCCGTAGCCCTTTCCGTGGTGCGTCCTGAGACTTTCTCCGGTTTCATTGGGCCGGTGGTGTAGTCCGACTAGCAGGACGTACCACAGAGAGGGATCACAAACTAAGCTTGCAAAGCGCGGATTACAGAACTGCGCCCGATCTTGAGCTTCCGTGCAATCTCGGAGTTATTCATTCCCTGATGCTTGAGCCTGCGAACCTCTGCGGCTTTCAAGGACGCTGTTGCGGGTCTGCCGTGGGGCTTGCCCTTCTCCCGCGAGTGAGCAATCCCTGCCTTCACACGCTCGCGGAGAATATCTCTCTCGAACTCAGCAAAGACCGCGAGCATGCCGGCCATCGCCTTGCCTGCCGACGTGGTGAGATCCAGAGCTTCCGTGAGCGACACGAAGCCAACGCCGATATCGACCAGCTCTCGGACGGAACCGATCAGATCAGAAACAGAACGGCCCCACCGGTCGAGACGCCACACAACGATAGCGTCAATGTCGCGACGCCTCGCCTGCCTCAGCAGCTCTTCCCGCTTCGGTCGGGTCTTCGCTCCTGAACCGATCTCCTGAATCTCGGTTTTGATCTTCCATCCACGCTTCTTTGCATAGACGCGCATCGCCTTGAGCTGCATCGGCAAGGTCTGCTGATCGTGCGTCGAGACTCGGGCGTAAAGCGCGACCTTCATAGGGGTGTCCAAAAACCTGTCGGAATTTGGCCTTCAATATCGCCGTTTTTATAGGCCGAAACAAGGCTGAGATCCGATGCCCAAAAACAGTAGTTATTGGACACCCTCGGGCCGATCCGCTAAAGTGCGGGGACCATCAAACATCCAAACTCCTCCATGATCAAAGCTATCTCTGACCAAATCCCAATGATGGAAATCGATCTGCGTGGACCTGATGGCAATGCTCAGGCTCTGATCGTGTACGCCCGCAAGATCGGACGGAACATTGGCCTAAACAAGGACGAGGTTGAAGATGTGATCCGCGAAATGACGAAGGGAAGCTACGCCGATCTGATTAGCGTATTTGAACAGAACTTCGGCGAGTACGTGATTATGTTCCGTCCCGCTCTAGAGTCCGGCTGCTGACCGGCGGAACGTCGGGCGTCTTTGACATTGTGCGTCTCCCACGCGTCGTAGAGGCGGCGTGGCTCTCAGATCTTCGGTGTACGGAGTTGATAGAGCCCTTTCAGTACCACCGACACGCCTCGCACTAAACTGCCCGCTCCGAGCGCGCTACGCGAATGAGCGCCGTTTGGTCCTAGAATGTCCAAGAGTAGATTTGAAGCCGTATCGGCAATCTCACTTTGCTTCCCGAAATCTGAAGCAGCGTTCATGAAAAAGGTCAGGTCAACGGCTCTGACCAACCGACCGTCAAGAGGTTCGCCAACGGCGAGTTGTAGGAGACTCAGTGAATGAGCAAGGCATAGGCATGCCGCCTCCTTTGCCTCCGAGATATCTATTTGATCACCGATCTTGCCAGTGATTTCAGAACCATCTTGGCGTAACGGAGTCGCGGAAGAAACGAAGGCCAAGTCGCCGATTAGAACGGCGGGTGAAAAAGAGTTAACGATTTGCAGGTTGCTGAGGAGAGGAAATCCGCGAGCAGAAAAAAAATCGGCGATTGTATGTTTGTTTTCACTTAACATTACTTAACTAGCCGAGATTCTTTCTTCCGTTTGATCGAGATGGTGGGCCATTGCCTTGCGAGCGTCGAGAGGATTCCGACTCTCGATTGCCTTCACAATCGCTTCATGTTCCTCAAAACAATTGCGAAATTTCTCTTTGGTGTTGAGGGCTTTCAACCCACTGATCCGCAGTCGGGCGCTTTCGAGCTTGAACCAGTAGGCGGCCGTGTGAAAACCCGCCAAATCAGCAAGCAAGTAATGGAAGTCGGCATTAAGTTCCAAGAATCGCACAACGTCGTCATTGGCAAGGGCTTCGCGCTGCTCGCTCAGCGATTTCTTGATCACCGAAAGGACGCTCTGGTCAGCGTGCGAACTGAGCTGTTCGACAATAGGAATTTCGAGGCTATATCGTTTCTGAACCCAAGCTTCAATCTCCTCTGCGCTTATCGGGCGCACCACAGGTCCCCTTGCCGAGTACGTTACAAAGCCCTCTGTTTCCAGGGAGGCCAACGCCTCGGCGACGGAATTCGGAGAGATTTCCCACAGCGTCGCTACCTGCTCAACATCGATTGGACGACCGGTACTGAGCTGGCCGCTCACAATTAGATTCCGAATCGTGTCCTTCGCCGCAATGCCTTCAGATTTAACACTCACGTTTCTACGCCCCCTAAATTTTCCTACCCGCTAGGCGAGGCCTGCAGGATGTCGCGGACCGCTCGCAAGGCGGTATCAATCGCTCCCTGAATCCACGCATGAGCGACCGACAGGTGCTCACCCGCGAAGAACACTAAAGGATCTTCGCGCGGAAACGGCTCACGCATAGCCTCCATATATCTAAGATGATCGCCAGGCGCAAAATAAGCAAATGCTCCACCGCCCGGGCTTTCCTGCTGGTCCCATGAAAAGTGCTTGAATTCAAGCACGGTTCTTTTCGATTCCCGGGTGCAATTTCTCTAACGTCTTAAGTATTTGATTCTCTCTTGTACTGTTCGTTAATGATGAAATTCGCCTAGCATTACGCTCCCAAGTGTAGGATCCCGTGAATGCAGCGGGAGAAGCGGAGACGGCCGGATCGCTCGGGATCCAAGTTCTTCCCGCATGAGAGAGCCGGTGCTCTTCATCGTCATTGCCCGTGTAACCGGCGTATAAGCTAGAGTCCGCAGCTTTAGCGTTATCTGATGGATACCAGCATTGCTGTAAGAGTTCATCAGTGAATGAGCCGCCTCCCGCAATGTTGTCTTGCTCCTCCCAGATGCGCCTATCCACATGGATGATGGTTTTTGCGGAACTGGCGTAGTGAACTCCTCTGAGCGCGGATAGAGTTCGGTTTGAGAGCGATGGTATAAATTCGATTCTGGCCGTGGCCGGCGCTGGTGTCGTACAAATGACATAGTCGAAGCGCTCCGCATCTTCTTCCGTGTCATTCGGGATGAAGTAGACCTGCACCCCGTCCTGAGTGACACGAATAGTCGTAACTCTAGTACCGTACTTGACGCACCCTTCGAGCGACTCTGCAAACCAGAAGTAAGCAGGTCCATACCGCCTACGAGTTCATACTGGTCGATTCTAAAGAGACCAAAGAAGTCGATCAGGACCTCTAAGAAAGACGCGTGCTCGTACTGATGAAGGCTTGTAGTAGAACCAACGAAATCAAAAGCGGCATCTGAAATAACGTTGTCATCGAGCAAAGCTTGGCGCATTGTTTGCGCATCGTAACGGAGAGCAATTCCGCGCTCTAATTTCGTAAAGATGTCGTACTTCTCACTGGTAGAGAGCTTGGAAAATGACTCCTCCATTGCATTCTGGAGAATAATACGCGGGTCTTTATCGCTCTCGGTTGGCCTGAGGCGGTAGGTCGAGGCAATTTTCTCCCAATCAGCAAGCCGCACGCGTCGGCCACCGATCAGATAGTACGCGTTGCTATTGAAGTTGACGAAGGGACGTAACCTAAGATTCAGCTCGTTGATATAGTGAAGAGTGCTGTGGTGGTTAGCCGGGATCCTCATCGCGCCCAGTTCTGCATAGGTTCCATCAGGGTAACGGTGCGTCCGTATGCGCCCGCCTGGGATTGCACTCGTCTCGTAAATGGTCACGGAATGACCCAATTTGCGCAGCTCATACGCCGCCACCAAACCGGCAATGCCAGCGCCAATGATTCCCACATTAAGGCGACGGGAATTTGCATCGTCGAATCTCCGGAGATCCGCCGCGATACATCGGTTCACGACGTCAAAAGAGAATTGATACTGCGAGCTGTAATCCATTTTTCAAACTTTTTGGCAAGCCAAGCCTTTAGGCCCAAACCTCGGGAACGAGGAGCTTCTTTTTATGATCTCGGCAGGCGAGGGCGATTTTGGCCATAGAACGCCATGTCCCGAGCATTCCCGCGCCGCTAATACAGGCATTCACATCTTTCCCTTGTCCAATTCCGGTTAGTAGTTTCGCTACTTGGCCGTTTCTCAAGCGAGAGGCTAATTCTGTCGAGCGGATCTTATCTCTAGCCTGGAAATGAAGCGCGTGTATACGCATCGTTTCAGCCTCATCATCCAAGTCCTCACGTGAGGCAAAGCCACGATTTAGTAATGCTCTTATTAAGAAACCGGCTGCAACACTATCTTCGATTGTCGCGCCGCCGTAGAAACCTCCTCCGACTATCCAGATACGCTCAGGCTTCGCGTCAATCAAAGCATTCGCTGTGGCTTCTATGTTCGCCAAACTCAATGCAAAGATGGACGAAAACTTCGCCTTCGAGAGTGCTTGGAATGCCGCGGCACCATTGGTGCTAAAAAATCTCAGGTACTTCCCGCCGAACGTAGTCTGATTGACGCTGAGAGGTGAATTACTAATCACACCGTCGAGCAAATTCCCGTGAGCATCCGTACCCTGTATAGGCGATCCGTTAAGCTCTCCTCCAAAAACCCACTCTTGATCCTTAAAAAAGGGAGGAACAAACGCATAGTTCCCGCGAGAAGGCTTCTTATCAACGACGATGCCCTTACAACCCGCCCCTCCCACGGCAACCAACGTGGTTGTTGCACGGAGTACATCAACGAACACAGCAGCGGAGACCGTCAGCCTGTCTTCATCACCAATTAATACCTGATTCAGCTTGTCCTTGAACGTCGCAGGGGAACAAGAGCCATAGACTTATATTGGCTCAACGACTTGTTCCAGATGATTGGATTTTTAGGCGCGGACAATCTGGGCCTCCCGTGGCTTTCGGATTTTGAGTTATGTTACAAGTCTCGGCGAGACGGAACTTTTAAACGGCATCAGCCGCCAGTGCGCTCAACGCAGCAGAAGCAACTGCAGCATCTTGCTCCACGGTGCCTCCAGCTATCCCCAT
The DNA here is from genome assembly GCA_001567505.1 of Acidobacteria bacterium OLB17. Classification (GTDB taxonomy): domain Bacteria; phylum Acidobacteriota; class Blastocatellia; order Pyrinomonadales; family Pyrinomonadaceae; genus OLB17. Next base: position 8,102 of record LLEU01000017.1, read on the forward strand.
TCCACCTGCCAACTCGCCATCGAATCTAAGGGGGACGCCGCCCGGGATATTAGTGAGTAAGTTGCCGGTTCCCATTGGGAGCGTCAAAGCGAGATCTGCCGACATCCAGCCGGTAGCCTTCCCTGTCGAGGCAGCAGTATTGGCCTTGCGCCGGCTGGTTTCAATGCTATGAGGAGTGGCTCCGTCGGCTCTGGCAAACGCAACAAGGTTGAGATCAGGATTCACGATCGCAACCGATATTTTTACGCCCATCTTCGCGGCCTCCGTGAGGGCCACACTGACAGCCTCCAGAGCTGCCTCCGCCGTGATTTGAGATACCTTTCTTGTTTTATTCATGTTGATTAGGTGTGCCTAAAATAGCGCGCGATTATAACCGTTTTCTAGATATTCGTCAAAGGGCGATGAGAGTTGCCGCCCAACACGCGCGGATCGTAGAGAGAGCCGCGCGTGTTTCCAGCCGTGCCGTCTCTACCGGCTTGGTAAGACACCGATCCAGCTCAACGGGACTTTGAGGGCTTGCCTTCCCTGATCCCGAACCGTGGGTTACACGGGGCGGCGGCGGGGCGACAGTGCAATATGGGGAAATTGAATAGCCACATACTGCGGTCGCAGTAAACAGCATTTGAGTCAGGTGACAAGCCCGGCGTTGACGCGTCCGTGTCTGCTAGTGTAAGCTGACAGGAATGAAGAGCCTTGGAGAACGGATAAGAGAACTGCGGGAAGAACGGGACCTCTCGCTTCGGGAACTTTGTAAGAAGGCGGGGGACATATCCCCGGCATTTCTTTCGGACATAGAATTAGGTCGGAGGCACCCGTCAGATCAGGTACTTAAGGAGATCGCGAAAGCCTTGAAGACAGACCTCGCCGAGTTGAAATCACATGACACGCGACCGGCGGTTGAAGAGATGAAGCGGAGAGCGATGTCTGATCCGGCTTTGGGGTTTGCATTTCGGCGCATGCTCGACGCGAACGTATCTCCCGAGGATCTATTGAAGCTCGTGGAAGATAAGGCAAAGAAATCAGCTAAATGAGGACCTACCGAACATCTACCGGACAATTCTCCGAACGGCCATTCTACAAGGATGACGAAGTGGATCGGATGTGCTCCGATGCGCTCACGCAGAATGGCTTGATGCCGTCTGAACCGGGTCCAGTACGGATCGACAGATTCGTCGAAAAGCACTTCAATATTGCGGTTATCTACGAAGCAATTGGGAGTGGGGTTCTCGGGTTCACGTCTTTCGGTGAGCGTGGTGTGGCGTCTATGCATATAGACGATCCAAACGATGGTAATCCGGTCTCAGAAAGGCGCGTTAGATCCACGCTCGCGCATGAAGCGGGGCATGGGTTAATGCACGCTCACTTGTTCTGTGCGGAATTTAATCGGGGCAACCTGTTCGGAGGCGACGCGGACGTTTCTCAGGAGAAGGTCCTGTGTCGTGAGCCACGCACCGGCTACGATGGCAGGTGGTGGGAGCTACAAGCAAACATGGCTATCGGGGCCTTGCTCATGCCACGGGAACTACTGCTAAAGGCGATGGAGCCGTTCGTCGAACGGCAGGGGATATTTCAGACTCCCTTACTCAGAGAAGCTCGGCGGGGTGAGGCGATCAGCGCGATGAGCGAGCTGTTCGACGTGAACGCGCCAGTTGCCCGAATCCGCATAGATAGTTTTTTCAAGGTCGGCGCGGAAAAACAGTTGACTCTCTAAATTTTTTTTATTTATGCTGTACGCAGGAATAAGCGGACAGCCGCCGAAACCTGTACGAAACCACAAACAAGGAGATTGTAAAACTTATGGACAAACCAACCAATAAAACTACCACTGACGTTATCGACATCGAGGAACATGCCAAGGCGGGGAAGCCGGTCCCGCCCGGGCAGAAGTACAAGATTCGGATCGATAAGGACAATTACACCGTGGACCAGGCCGTTATGGAAGGCAGGGAGATTCTGGCTCTCGCCGGCAAGAACCCGGAGGAATACGATCTGTACCTGCATGTCCGAGGCGGCCAAACCAGAACGATCAAGGAAGACGAGAGTGTTGATCTGACCGATCCCGGGGTCGAGCGCTTTACGACACTCAAGCGAGCCAACACGGAGGGCTAAACAGATGCCTCGTAGGTCGTTTCAGCTCGCGAAGGAAGACGAGAGTTTTTTAGACTCTGCGCATCCTGCTTGGGAGGCCATTATCGAGGGGCAAAGCCGGTGGCTATTACTCGAAAATTTCGAGGCACCTGCCGGCTTTAACCACGGTCTTGTCGGTGTTGCCCTGATGATCGACCCCGGCTATCCGGACACGCAGATCGACATGGCGTACTTCCTACCGCATCTCGCACGGGCTGATGGCAAGCCGATCAACGCACTTACGACGCAGAGTGTTGACGGCAAAACATGGCAAAGGTGGTCGCGGCATCGAGAGAGCGGCGCATGGCGGCCAGGCGTTGACAACATAGAAACGCACTTATTGTACGTACGATCATTCCTCGAAATGGAGTTAAAGAAATGACAAATTACCGACTTCGAATCGCAGGACGGCACTATGCCGAACTTCGGGCGCAACTGTTCCCCGGTGACGGGCTTGAGGCTGTCGCGTTCATCCTATGTGGCCGTCTCGAAAGCAAGGATGAATTGATATTTCTCTCGCACAAAGTAATCCCGGTTCCCTACGCCGATTGTGAACGGGCGGAAGATCGGGTTACGTGGAAGTCGAATCTACTCCCAGAGGTGCTTGCTGAGGCAAAAGCTGAGGGTCTAGCTCTCCTAAAGATTCACTCGCACACCTCGAACTTCGAAGAATTCTCGCCGGCTGACGACGCCTCAGACGCTGAACTCTTTGACTCGATAGAGGCTTGGACAGAGAGTGTGAAGCCGAACGCCAGTGCGGTCATGCTACCGGACGGAAAGATCTTCGGGAGAAGTTCTGACATGACTGCTATCTCGCAGGTGGCCGCAGCTGGATCGGACCTCAGATTTTGGCCCATCGATACCGACGCCGGCGACGTAAGACACTTCGAGGCTCACCAACAATTGTTTGGGGCCGGAACAACGGCCTTGATGCGGAATCTGCGAATCGCGGTAATCGGGTGCTCCGGTACGGGGAGTGTTGTTATTGAGCAGCTCGCCCGGTTGGGCGTCGGCAAGCTATTGCTCGTCGATCACGACCGCGTGGAGGACCGGAACCTAAACAGGATCGTAAACGCTAAGGCATCCGACCTCGGCAAATTTAAGGCCGAAGTACTGAAAGCGGCTATAGACGCTCACGGATTGAATGTCGAGGTTGAGACTGTGACTCAGAACCTTTTTGATCCGGGAGTGGTCCATCGGGTAGCGCATTACGATGTGGTCTTCGGGTGTATGGACACGGCGGAAGGGCGTCACCTCCTGAACCGGTTAGGGACGTTCTACGTAATGCCGTATTTCGATTTAGGAGTACACCTCTCCGCTGACGGGAAAGGCGGCATAAGCGAAGCAAGCGGGGCCGTACACTACCTCGAACCGGGACGGTCGAGCCTGTACAGTCGCGGAGCCTACGGTATGGATCAGGTGAAAGCCGAAGGGATGAAGCGGACCAATCCGGGAGAATACGAAGAGCTTCGAAAAGTGAATTATATCGAAGGCGTCGATGAACACTCACCGGCGGTGATAAGTGTAAATACGACCGTCGCCGGAATCGCCGTCAATGAGTTTTTAGCCAGACTTCACCCGTACCGGTCTTGCGAGAGTGACGACTGCGCGGCTGTTCGCGTCAACTTCATGGAAACTATGCTCGTGAAAGAACCGGAGACGCGCTCATGCGAGACACTCGACCGTCATGTGGGACGTGGTGACGTGACTCCGCCCCTTGATATGCCTTCTTTAAGCTGGCTATGAGTGCTCTCTTTCTACTTCGCCGAGTTGCAAATTGGTGGCGTGGCCTCCCGCGTCCGTACACGACGATCCGTTGCGAGGAGATAGAGGGCGAGCCGTTCGAACACGCTTTCTATGTGCTCGGATCCGTGAATGAATGGGCCTTGATTCTTCTATGCCCGTGCGGATGCGGCGAAGAGATCCAGCTGAATTTACTGCCTGAGGCTCGACCGTGTTGGGCTATCTCAGAACATTGGGATTCGACGATTTCCGTGTCGCCCTCCGTTTGGCGTCTGGAGGGCTGTCGAAGCCACTTCTGGATACGAAAAGGGTCAATCGATTGGGTTCCCGATTATCAGTAGAGATCGCGGGTAGACGTGGCAAGTTTGTAACTCAGATTCGGAACATTCAGTACCGCGAAGTGCTTCTCGCCGCATTCGATCTTGAGCCGCTCAACCTCACGCAGGTGCTGCTTATTGAGGGTGCCTTTGGTCTCAACCACGAAGTAGATCCGATTGTCGTTCTCGAAGATCACCGCCCAATCAGGGTTGTAGCTTCCGAGGGGTGTCGGGATCTTGAAGCCGCGCGGTAGTTTGAAAAAGAATTTAACGTTCTCGTCGGCCTCACAGTCCCGAGCAAAATTCAGTTCTGGGGTGCTGTTGCTATCGACCTCAATGTAGTCGTAAAGGGTTTTATCCTGCCTAGTGACTTCGAACAGATTCGAGAGATACGCCTCGATCTCCTGAGCTTCGAATAGCTTCATCTCATAAGACGCGCCGTTGATCTTCTCGTACTTGATGCCTTCTACCAGTAACTCATTCAAGGTTCGCTTGATCGCGGCTACTACGTTATCGAGGAACATCTGCGGGTTGATGAGAAGCTCTTCCTCGCGACCGGAGCGAGTAAGGATTTCAGCTGCGGTGTAGCGTGAAATATCGACCTGGCTCTGGATATAGCCGAATACGTCCGGGATCGGGTACAGGCTCTCGGCAGTGCCGGTCCCTCCGATATCTGCCACGGTTCCTGCGACGCCCTCCATGCTGATCTGTAGTCGCGCAGTGCGAGCCTCGATCCGGGGCTTCTTCGCCTTAGGAAATTGATTGCGATCTTGAAGCGCCTTGATCGACTTGGCGATAACCTCACCGGTGGAATATTCGACCTTGTAGCGAGTACGCTGTTTAATCTTGTCCCAAATATCAAAGAAGAGCGGGCAGTTCTCCGGCGTGAGTTCCTTCGTGAGTTTCACCTGACGGCGTTCTCGGGTGTTCTTGATACGGCCCGTGAATTTGACGCTCGTCTCCTCCTCGATCTCTGATTGCAACGAACGCGAAAAGTCCTCGTAAGTCTCATTCGCAATTACCGTGAGGATGTTTATGTTCTTGTCCTGAATTCGCTTTCCGGTGGTCGCATCGACCGGGAGTCTCAAGCCGCGTCCGATCTCCTGCCGCTTCTTCATCTCGGAAGCCGTTTCATTGAGGGTGCAGATCTGGAAGACGTTCGGATTGTCCCAACCCTCGCGAAGTGCGCTGTGAGAGAAAATAAACTGGAGCGGCTCCTCAAGGCTCAGAAGTTGCTCTTTGTTCTTCATGATAAGGCTGTATGTGTCCTTATCAGCCTCGGTATTTCCGCGAGTGTCTTTGATCTTGCCTTTATTATCGGTCGAGAAGTAACCGTTGTGGACCTGATCGGCGGTAAAGGATAGTAAGCCCAGGTATTGCGGCTTGTTTCGGTATTCCTCAAATAGCTCCTCAAACCAGAGAGCAAACTTACCCTTGATCGCGTTGCCGGCGTCGTCGTACTCGCGATAGTTGGCGACTCGATCAATGAAAATAAGCGAGAGAATCTTGATGTTCTTGCCCTTGAGCCGTTTGAGCTTGTCGAAGTGAAACTTGATCGTTCGCTCAAGCTGGAATCGCATGATGTCGTCGGTGAGGCCGCCCTGTGCCTCGCCGAGTTTCATCACCATCCCGCCTGAGAATTCTATGATCCCTTCGCTGGCGTTGATGCTGTTGAGGATCATCCCTTCGCGGTATATATCCCGACCGCCTGAAAGCTCGTAGAGGTCCTGACCGATATCGACGGTGAAGTCCTTTTTCTTTACCCCTGTGCCCTCATCAACGTAAAGGCCGAGTTTCGCCTTTATCGTCCGTGCCGACTGCTTGATCCCTTTGAACTCGATAAATGCCGCGTTGTAGTTGTCGTCGGCGGTGATGCCGTCTACTTCGATCTGCTTCACTAGCCCGAGGTCATAAGCCTGAACAGGATTGAGGTTGTAGATCAGATTGTAGAGGTTCTTATGAGTGGCCGAATACCGCAACGTGCAAAGCGGATTCAGGTTATGGATCGCGGTCTTCCTGATGTCGGTCTCCATGTTCTGCGGCTCATCGACGATAACGATTGGGCTGGTCGCCTGTATGTACTCGATGGGCTTGATGCCTGACTCCTTCGCGGTGTTGATGATGTTCGTGTCCTTGGTGAAGCTGTCGATGTTGATGACCAAGATCTGGATCGCGTTCGACGTAGCGAAATTGCGAAGCTCCGCGAGTCGCTTGCTGTCGTACATGATCCAGTTCACCGGTGGCCGGCCGTAAAGTTCTTGGAAGTGGTCCTGAGTGATCTCTAGGTTCTTAACTGTGCCCTCACGGATAGCGATGCTCGGGACTACGATCACGAACTTTTTGAACCCGTACGTCTTATTTAGCTCGTAGATCGTTCGCAGATAGGTATAGGTCTTGCCCGTGCCGGTCTCCATCTCCACGGTAAAGTTAAGGCGTGACAGCTCAGCACCTTCGTCCGTTTTTACAGTCTTCAATTCGTCAGACGGCTCAATGCGAGAAAAAAAGTGTTCGGCTCCGTCGTCGTCGGTATACCGGTTCTTTTCGTTAAAGGTCTCCTGAATCCTTTGGACGTTCTCGAGGATCTGGTCGTCCGACAGCACAAGATTGTTCGCGACGCCTGTATCAGTAAAAGCAAGACCTGCCTGATTTGTAGCTAGCGTTACCTGAAAGTCATCCTTAGCAAGCGGCTGCCCTTCGAAGACGTTTACTACCGCTTGCACCGCATCGATCTGATACTCCTGAGTGCTGTCGAATTGAAGTTTCATTTAGATCAGCGTGAACTCGATCCCGTTTTCCTCTAGCTGAAGACGCCAATTCGTCATTGTCTCGTCTGCTTTTTCGCCGGTGAACAGATTGCCCAATACTACGAAGCGGCGGGGCTTTATCGCTTCAACATCTTTCAATAATTCAGGACTGATACCTTCGAGCGCATAAATCAACTCATCGCCGACTATGTAATACGGCACCTCGTCCGAAGTCTCGCGTCTCTCGGTCTTAGTCGCGAGTGTGAGCCCGGATTTTAGAATCAGTTCATTGAGAAGGTCGAAGCTATCATCAGGGCGTTTAAACAATGGCTCTTTGAATTCCTCCAACTGCTTCAGTAACTCATCCTTGTCCGAAATTTCGGATTTCCACTGCTTGAAATTACTAACTTGGATTTTGTAGGCACGGAAGCCGAGCTTCTGCTCAGATTTAGCAAAATCCATTTTCCCGTTATTGCCGTTCTCAAACGCCTCGATTACTTTCGTGACTCGCGCTTTGCACAGGTCGGCAATGGTCTTGTATCCAGCCTTGAATGCCGCGCTGCCCTCTTCGGTCGGCTCGGGCATTTGAACAAGGAGAAATTTACGGTTGCCACCGTCCTTGCGATTCATGTTCATCACAGCGTGTGCTGTTGTTCCGCTGCCGGCGAAGAAATCCATAACCAAGTCATCCTTATCAGTCGCGATTTCGATGAGGTCTTGGATCACGTATTCGTCTTTCGGGTGATCGAAATAATCGCCGCCAAGCAGCTGTCGAAGACGTTTGGTCGAAGCCCGCCCGTCTTGATAGAAGACGCTATAAGGCACTTCATATTCTCGGTCGGCGAGATAAGACTTGAGACAGGGCACATATGTTTCGTCGGGACCAAAGTGGACGCGGTTGTCGCGGACACTTCCTGCATTTTGGCAGGGTCGGAATAGATCCATCCGCGCGAGGGCACAGCACACGGTTTCTTCGTTTTCGGATGCAACACCTCATAGTCAGGGCCGCCACCGCCAGGCCAAGAGATATTGTCTGGGAAGTAAATGCCCCGCTCATCAACCCAGGAGTAATGGCTTTGTCGCTTTGCTGGATCGGAGTCGGGGAGATTCTTGTACCACTCCTTAAGAGCAGCGGTGGCAGCCTCGTAGTCGGTCTTATGTGTCTTTCGGATTTTCTCGAATTGCTTATAGATGGAGTCAAGTCCTTCCTTCCGCTTCCTCCATGTAACCGATTTTTCTTTTAGTGTTGAGAGAGATTTCGCATAGCAAAGAATGTACTCATGGGAAACGGAGATAAAGGTGGAGTCGTTTTTTCGACCCGCACTCCAGACCATCTGAGCAATGAAGTTCTCCGCACCAAAGATCTCATCAAGCAGCAGTTTTAGATTTGGCTGCTCGTTATCGTCGATCGAAACGAAAATCACCCCGTCTTGGCGGAGCAAATTCCGGGCGAGATAGAGTCGTGGCGACATCATCGAAAGCCAGACGGAATGATATTGACCGTTTTCTTTCGAGTTCTTGCGAAAGAGATCAAGTTTATTGAGATAGCCGTCCCCGTTTGTCTGGCCCGTGCGCTTGAGATACTCCTCCTTACGCTCAGCAAAGTCGTCGGGATAAATGAAACTGTCGTTCCCGGTGTTATATGGTGGATCGATGTAGATCATTTTCACCTTGCCGAAATATGACCTCTGCAAGGTCCGCAACACCTCAAGGTTTTCACCCTCAATGAATATATTTTCGGCTGTGTCGAAATTGATGCTTCCTGCTTTGTCCGGAACAAGAGTTGCACTGGTGCGCTTCTGTATCTCGCGACGGGCGTCGCCTTTCCCAGCCCAGCTCAACTCAAAGTGGCCCGGGGAAGCCAGTTGGTCGTCACCGAGCACCTCTTTAACTGCGGCAAAGTCTAATTTCCCCTCCGAAAAAAACTCCGGGAAGATTTCCTTCAGCTGATCCAACTTTTCGGCCTTCACATCAAGGCTAAGGCCGTCGATCTCACCATTCATGATTAACCTAATTTAACCGACTTTGGCATCTGACTAAAGGCACGGGCACATTTGTCGTTGATTTAAATGGCGATGCGAGAGTCCGGCTTCGCGGATTGGAATACCGAGGCATAAATACCGGCTGGACGTTCTAGTGAAAAGTGTTCCCGTGAAGCGAAGAGAAAGTATTTCTTGAGCCGGTCGGGAATGGTGTCGGAAGCCATGACTGCGAGTCCTTGTGCTCTCGCGTCAGTAAGCGTGACGGTGACGATACGGAACCATTTGACGCCATAGCTCTTGATCTGGCGGTTCTGTTCAAGAAACCGCCAGTACCCATTTAGCTTGCCCTCGAACGTGCGGCGGGTGGTGGTCCCGCGATCTGCTTCAAGCGCAAAGGTAGTCCGTGTCTTTGGATCGCAGTTCGTTTCGAGAGAAAAGAAAGCATCTGGGCAAACAGGCAAGCGCTTTTTGCGTCCGTTTTCGTAGAAGGTCACGGAGTCGTATAGCTCTCTCCCCTCTCGCCAGTCGGTCACGCGCTTTTCGCTTTCTCGGCTGGCGAGAATCAGGGTCGCGTGGATATCTGTGACCAATAACGTGTGATCCAAGAAAAATGGCTTCAGCTCGCTCGTCCTCAGTCGCACCGGTACGTCGGTCAGACGGATCACTCCGGCATAGGCCAAGTGGCGAAAACCCTGCGTCCCGAGCGAGTAGACGTGCTTCTGATTCGGGTTTGGAAATGCTGTGCGGTAAACGTACTTCTCTTGAATCAGGGTCCGAAGTCGGAGATTGAGCGCCTGCCGATGTCGCCCGGTCAGGGCGGTCAGGTGGTCAATCGTGCAAAAGCGAAGCTCATGGCACCAGCGGAGCAGATCCAGGTCGGCGGGTCGGATAGCGGTGGGCATCGTGCGATGTCGGAGTAGCGTCGGTCAGCTCCACCGTTGCCGGAGCGGTTAGCGTACGGCGGACGGTCAGGATCCTGGCCGTCGCGGACTGCACGACGGATGCGCCGGCCGCCAGCGGTGCGGTCGTGACGGTACCGATATAGACATCGTCGGCGCCGCCCTCGACATTGTCCATCGAGAAATACAACTGCGAGTAGCTGGTCGCAGCGACGGGGACCGTGCCTGCATTTCGTACGGTCCAGCTTACCGGGTAATTCACCGCGGGCTCGACCGTGGCCGGAACCGAGAAATTCTCCGGCACGAGATCGGGAAGGTCAACGTGTATCGGCCGCACGATCGTGTTGTTCTGATACTCGCCGCCTTCGACAACGGATCGGTCCTTGTTCGTAGTGAAGATCAAATAGTAGTCGCCGGGGCCGGGCACGGAGCTCGGCAAGATGCTGCCGGTCGAAGAGAGTGTCCGCGATGCGCCTGCCGCAAGTGCGCCGTTCGAGAGCGACGTCACCCATTGGTCGTCATAACTCGGATACTGATCCAGGGAGAAATAGACGCTGTCAACACCGCCATTCGCGCCCGTCGCCGCGAGCCCGATGTTCTCGACCGTCCAGTCGAAATTCATTGTTACGTCGGGTGCCGTGTTAGCGGGCGCGTTGAACGTAACGGCCCTAAGATCGGGCTGTGTCTTTCGCAGTGATACGGTTGCCGAGGTATATATCCAGGGACTTCCCGAAGTGTTCGCGTGAACATCGGCCGTGCGGCCGTGATCGCTGCGGATCTGCGTCGTGATAGGTATTGCGACGCTCGTCTGCCCCTCGGGGATGGTTGCGGTTGACGGTACGCCGATAATGCCGACCTGGCCCGTATAGCCGACGTTGAACGTGTAGCCGCCGGCAGCGCCGGCGAAGGGATCGTTACGATCGCGTTCGTCGAGAACCCGCCAACCACCGGATTCGTTTCGATCCGCATCGATCCCGCAGGCGTCGTGTTCGGCCCGGAACCCCACGTGATCCCGCCCAGGCCATCGACGACGCCCGTCATATAGAGTTCGTCGATCTGGGAGCTGCTTACGTCGATCGTCCGGATGTATTGATTCGGAAGGAATTGGCCGTTGTTCGGATCATAACCCCCGGCAAGATACGCGATCTTCGAGCCGTCGGGCGACCACGCGAGCGAGCCCGAGACATCCGTGGCATTCAGGGTCTGGATCTGCGAGCCGTTCTGCGCGTCGATAACCCGGATCTCGCGAATGCCGCTGCCGAGCTGATCGCCTGCGATCATCAGTCTTCGTAGTAGAACGCGATCTGTGTGCCGTCGGGCGAGATCACGGCGTTCGGGTTTGCGTAAGACCCCGTATCGGCGAGTTTCGTACAGTTCCCGGTCGAAACCTCGACCTTGTAGATCGCCATGCCGAAGTTGTCGCTGTCATAGCCGAAGATCACACTCAGCCCGTCAGGTGTGAAGTTCGGATTGTTGTATCCGATATAAAGGTCGCCCGCATTCTCACGACGTGGAGTTCGTTTTGCCACCGGAACGCCGCAGGAACTCGTGTCGCTTATGAGCTCGGTGGTGGTAAACGGCGGTTGAAGCAAACTTGTATAAATGCCCTGTGGCTGCCCGCCGTAGCTGTAATCGGCGACATAAACGACCGTCGTGCCGTCCGGCGAGATCGATGGGCTGGTTTCGGCCCCGATGAAGTTTCCGGTGGGTTGGCGGACTTGGTCGCTGCCGTCGGCGTTCATTGAATAGAGTCGTCGATAGCGGTTCCTATCATGGTCGGTACCCTCGGGCGGCGCGTCCCGGAGACTTGAGAACACTATCGAATTTCCCGAAGGGGCGATCGCCGGTTCAAAATCCTCGACCGAACCGAGATCGCTCGGCGTTTGCGGCGCAAGGGCGGGATCGATCGACCGGATCTTATCAACCCATCTTCCATTCTCGTAGGCTTGTTCGGAGAACATTATCCTTTCCGGGTTCGAACCGAGCGGTGCGGGCTTCTTGGTATCTTTTGACGGCGCGGGGCTCGTGCCTGTGATGATCGCTCCTGCATTTGAAACGGCCGTAAAGACGGTCTCAAATACGGATGCCTTCGCCGTTCGCTCAAGCGAGAATCCGGCAAGTGTCGTCAAAGTGATGGTCAAGGCCGCACAAAGCAGCGTAAGTGCACGATTTCGGGTGATTTTCCGCATAGTTGTCGCTCTCCGACTCCTTCCTGAAGTTCAGCTTGCTCTCTAATGCGGAAAATCGGTGAAAAAAAGGACAGGGAAATATTTGGCGGGCCGGAAGGGTGCTGGGCGGGCGTGCGGGATCGCTTAAAGAAGGGTAGCGAATTCGTTCTCGCGGTCGAGGGAAAGGCTGATCTCGACGGCGAATATCGGCATCGTGGGGCTAAGTTCGACGAATTTTACCGCGTCTTTTGCCGTCGTAAGCAGGAATTTCGCGCCGGAGGCTTCGGCCGCCCGTTCGAGTGCTTTTAGGTCGGCGGCCGTGTAATTATGGTGATCTTTGAACGCCTTTTCGCCCGCGATGTCATAATTCTCACGCTTCAGGAGGGCGAAGAAATTCTGCGGATTGCCGATCCCGCAAAAGGCGAAACCTTTCTGATGCGCGATGGATGACACATTCTCCGGCCGAGATGCCGCCTCGACCTCGCGCAGGCCAGTGATCTTCGCACGAGCCTCGAATATCGGAACGTCGGGAGCGAACTTCGCGATCTCGGCCCTGATGGCGGGAATGTCACCGCTATCGGGACGCGTGATAACGACGGCGTCGGCACGGCCGAGCGACGGAGGCCGGCTCGCGAAGCCGTCCTGCGGGCAGGAGCTTCCGCCGCCGAAGGATCGGTCGCGTCGATGCAGACGATGTTCACGTCGCGTGCGGCCTGTCGGTGCTGGAATGCGTCGTCGAGAAGGAACAACGCCTCGATCGCCGAACTTCCTGCTTTGCCCAGCCGGCGGCAGCGACGCGATCTGCGTCCGCAATGATAACGGCCTTTTGCCCGAGGCGTTTCGCCATCTCGACGGGTTCATCGCCTGCCTCCGAAGGGCCGGCAAGGATCTCGCGTCCGTTTGAGACGAGTACGCGGCCTTTCGTTTTGCGTCCGTAACCGCGCGTGAGGATGCAGACGCGTTTGCCGCGTCCGGCAAGGATCTCGGCGCATTTAATGACGAGCGGCGTCTTTCCCGTGCCGCCTGTGGTCAGATTACCGATGCTGATAGTGCGCGCGGGGAGCGTGGCGATCGGCGTTGTTCCATCGTCAAAACGCCGATTTCGTCTCCGGATGAAACGCTCGTAAATAGAGGCAAAAACGCCAAGCATATTGCCTCTTGATTATCTTTTATCGAATTGCGATTTTCAATTTTTACGCGGCGGAACGGCCTTTTGCGGGCTTATTTGTGAGTTGGACGAGGCGGTCGAGCTTGTTCTGCGCCTGGCCGCTGTCGATGCTCTGTTCGGCAAGGCGTGCGGCGTGCAGCGGTTCTTTTGAGAAACCGCCGACGATCAAGGCGGCTGCCGCGTTCATAACGACGAGCGAACGCGCCTCATCGCGGCGTTTGCTTGAAAGCACTTCGCGAATGATCTTCGCGCTTTCCTTCGGCGTCTTCGCCCGCAGGTGATCGATCGATGCGGGCTTTAATCCGAAGTCTCGCGGCGCGACCTGAAAACCCCGTGTCTGCCTTAAGATCGTTTCGGCAACGAGCGTCGGGCCGGCGAGCGTGATCTCGTCGAGGCCGTCGCTGCCGTGCACGACCCACGATTTGTCGGTCTTGAGCAACGCGAGGGCCTTTGCGGCGGGTTCGACCATAGATTGATGCCAGACGCCGATCAGCGAACGGTTCACGCCGGCGGGATTCGCCAGAACGCCGAGAAGATTCAGGCAGGTGCGAATGCCGAGGCTTCGGCGCACCTCGGCGACGCGCTTGAGCGACATATGGAATTTCGGCGCAAAGAGGAAGCTGATCGCAACGCCGTTCAAACTCGTCTGCGCAACGGAAGGCTCGCTTGCGACCTTCACGCCAAGCTCGGTCAGCACGTCGGCGCTTCCCATTCGCGTGGCCACGCCGCGATTGCTCTGCTTTGCGATCATCAGGCCCGCACCTGCGGCAACGAACGCGGCCGCCGTCGAGACATTGAAGGTTTTCGCGGGCGAAGAACCTGTTCCCGTGATATCGACGGCGTTCTTTTGAAGTGCACGGATGTGCGTTGCCTGGTCGCGCATTACGAGCGCCATTCCGGCGAGTTCTTCGAACGTTTCGCCCTTTATCGTCAACGCGGTCAACGCGGCGGCGATCTGGTTCGAACCTGTTTTCGGGTCGGTGAGCGCGGTGTAGAAGTCGGCGGCTTCGCGGCCCGTCAGGTCTTCGCCGCGAAGGAGCTTTGCAAGGAACGGATAAAGCGGCGTTTCGGCGCGCGGATTCGAGGCCGCCGTCGGAGCGCTTAGAAGCCAGTCTGTTTTTGACCCTGACATAAAAGAGAAGTGGAAGCAGGAAAGAGGTAAGAGGCAAGGCCGCGACACCGCCAATGCGGGATCGCTCCTTCTACTATCTCAAACCGACATAAAGTTTTGCAACAGCTTTTTCCCGTGATCGGTCAAGACCGATTCCGGGTGGAACTGCACGCCTTCGATCGGCAAGCTCCTGTGGCGAAGCGCCATAACGAGGCCGTCAGGAGATTCTGCCGAGATCTCGAGTACCGCAGGCAGGCTCTCGCGCTCGACGACCAGCGAATGATAGCGTCCGGCGTTGAAATTCTGCGGAACGCCGTCAAACAGCGTCCGGCCGTCGTGGCTGATCGTGACGGGCTTGCCGTGGACAGGTTCGGGCCCGCGGACGACCTTTCCGCCGAAGAATTGTCCGATCGCCTGATGCCCGAGACAAACGCCCAGGATCGGGATCTTGCCCGAAAAATGCCCGATCGCGGACATCGAGACGCCCGCATCATCAGGCGTTCCAGGGCCCGGCGAGATCAAAAGCCGCTCCGGCCGCAGCTCGTGTTCGATCGCGGCCGCGTCCATCTCATCATTGCGGATGACACGCATTTCGGCACCGAGTTCGCCCAAATACTGGACGAGGTTGTACGTGAACGAATCGTAATTGTCGATGATGACGAGCATTCTTTTTCCCGGTTCAAGAATATCAAAGTCCTACGGGCGGTGTCGCATCGGAATGGGCGTCGTGTGATCTTTTCCCTTGTCTGCCGGCCACATTGCGATTATGATTTACGTCTAATTTTCCTCTCGCTTGTGGTTCCTATTATGAGAAAAACTATCCTCGCGTCGATCTTTTGTTTTTCGGCTGTCTGTCTGGCGGCCGGCCAAACCGCAGCACCTTCGCCGTCGCCGACGCCCGATCCCGAAAAAGAGAAGGCCGACATGATCTTGTTCCTTCGCGATGTGGACCAAGATGTCTCGAACCTCCGCTTGCCCGAGAATCGGATAGTCTTTTTCGCCGAGATCGCTTCGGTAATGTGGCAATTCGACGAGACGCAGGCGCGTGCTATCTATGGAAAGGCGTCAGCGGACCTGCGGCAGTCGCTGATGAACTATGCGAATGCGGTCGCGCAGGCAAAGGCCGCCGCGGCCGCCGATCCGGACGCGCTGACGTCAAGCTTTACCGGACCGTACCGCGATCCATTTGCGGCCGATGGGCGCGCGCTGCGGGCCGTTCGCGACCAGTTGATCGCCTCGATCGCGCCTAATGATCTCGACCTTGCGTTGAGCGTGCTTACGGACACAGCGTCGATCCTGTCCGGAGTTCAAGACGAATATGTGAGCGCCGGTGACGATCGGCTTTATGCACTCCTTGCCCAACAGGCGGCGGCAAAGGACCCAAAACGCGCTCTGGCGATGGCTCTTGAGAGCTTGAAAAAGGGACTTAGTAGTTCGCATTTCGCCATTCTGCAGGAGATCAACGAAACGGATCCCGAGAGTGCAAAAATACTCGGGGCAGCGATGCTTTCAGCAGCGAAACGAAGCACTGAGCGCACCTACCTGCTGCTCGACTTTTTACGCACGGCCGATTCTCTCCTCGAAGATTCAAAAGAACCGAAGGGGAAACCGTCGCCGTTTACCGAAGCTGAGGTGCGAGAGATCGCCGGACTGGTTGCCGCCGATCCTGAAGCTTCGCTGAGCTTCGATCTCGAGTTGGTCGAAAAGTATCTGCCGGCGAAAGCGGCCGCTCTCAAGGCGAAGGCCAATGGCGTCCTCGGAAACGCCAACAGGATAAGTTTCGGCATAGCCGAGGGGAGCGCTTCGAATGCGAATGCGAACGCGGCCGTGAGCGAGGAGGAACAACGGCGGAAGAAGCGTAGCGAGGATAGCGAGAGCCTTAACAAGATCTCGAAATTGCTGGACGGCACGCTCTCAAAAGAAGAACGCGAAAAGGTCCTTGCCGACGCTCAAAAAACGATCGCCCGGATACGCGATCCACGAGACAAAGTTATGGTGCTTTCCGCGATGGCGGCAGGCTTTGCGGCCTCCGACAGGCCGCTTGCGCTCGATTTAATGCGACAGGCCGATCAGATCGCGCCGCGTTATCCGCGGAATTATGCGGATTTTATGGTCACGTTCTCGGTTGCGGCCGGTTACGCGATGGTCGATCCGGAACAGGCATTCCCGCGTATCGAAGCCTTGATCGCTGGTTCGAACGAGATCCTGAACGCGGGTGTCAGGGTGCTCGAATTCGTGGATCCTGAAGGATCGATGTTCGGAGACGGAGAAGTGAAGATCGGCGCGTTCGGCGGTGCGGCAGGCAGCCTCGTAAGCGGCCTGTCAATGTTCAATGTGCCGCTTGCGAGGCTCGCCGCCTACGATCTTACGCGGACCCGAGCCCTCGCCGATCGGTTCGACCGCCCGGAAGCCCGTGTCCTCGGAAAGATCTTGATCTTGCGTGTGGTCGCAACGAAGTTATTCCTGCGACCGTGGATCAGCGTTCCGGGCCTGAGAAGGCGGAAACGCAGTTGCCCGACGGCGTCAAGTAAGGCTCGTGCCGAGAAGCCAGGCACCGCCGTCAACGATAAGGGTCTCGCCGTTCACGTAGTTCGCCGCGTCCGACGCAAGGAAAAGGGCGGCGTTCTCGATATCCTCGATCTTCCCGAAGCGTCCGGCCGGGATCTTCCGCATCAGTTTGTCGCGAAGTTCCGGCATTAGGAGGCGTTTCATTCCTTCCGTGTCCTCGATCGGGCCGGGAGCGATTCCGTTAACGCGAATGCCGTATCGTCCCCATTCGACCGCGAGGTTTCGCGTTATCGCATCAACGCCGGCCTTTGCGGCCGAGACGTGTATCTGCATCGGTGTTGCAAGATAATGCAGTGTTGCCGAGATATTGATGATCTGCCCGCGGCTCTCTTTCAGGGCATCGAACGCGGCACGGCAGACGTTGAATGTACCTTTCGTGTCGATATCCAGGACGGTGCCGAATCCGTTGGCAGAAAGCTCTGCGGCAGGAGCGAGAAAGTTGCCTGCCGCTCCGTTCACGACGATGTCGATCTTGCCAAAATGCTCGCGGGCAGCGTTTATCGCGTTCTCGACCGCCGCGTGATCGCGGACGTCGGATGCGACCGTGAAGCATTCGCCGCCGTTCTCTTCGATGTACTGCCGTTTCGCGACGAGGTTCTCTTCCTTGCGGCTTGTGATCGCAAGACGTGCACCGTGCTCGAAAAAGGCCCGTGCGACGCCGCCCGTAATTCCCGTAGCGCCGCCCGTTACAAAGGCGACTTTGCCCTGTAAAATGGAGTCCGCAAAGACTTTGCTCATAGTGCCTTTGATTTTAACACGCATTTTTCGGGAAGAAAGGATGAAGGCCGTTCTCATTTTCATCGTTGTCAGCATTTCGCTCGGCTTTGTTTCGTGTGCATCGCCGCGGGCCGATCTGCGTGCTCTCGTACCTGCCGAGACGATCATCTATCTCGAGACCGACGATATCGGAGCCTCTCTGCGTTCCGTCTTCGAAAGCCGTCCGCTAAAGGAAAGCAAGGTCAAGGTGCCGAACCTCTCGGCCCTTGACGGCATCCAGGCGGCGGTAGCGATCACCGGGTTCGAGATGCACGAAGAGAAACTCTCGGACGAGCAAAGCGTCGGCAAGATCACGCCGAGATTCGCCCTGATCGCCGATACGCACGGCTGGAATTTTCAGGCTCGCGGCTTTGCCGAAACCAAGCTCGCCTCTTTCGTTGCCGACATCTACGGCGGTGAGCCAAAACTCGAAAAAAGCGAGAAGGAAGGCGGCTCGTACTACGCGTGGACGGCCGCCGACGGCAGAAAAGCGTTCGCACTCGTCATCGGAAGCATGATCTATTTCGGGAACGACGAGTCCGTTATCGAGCACTGCCTGGCCGCCAAAAAAGGCGAGATGCCGGCGTTCGACGCAAAGGCCTTGCATCAGCCGAGCCCCGAGAACCTTGCATACGGCTATATCTCGCCCGACGGAATGGCACAGCTTGCGAACGTATTGGGCATCCGTCTCGCTTCCGAGAGCGCTGAGCAAGGCGAGGTGCGGACGGCGATCGCGGGGATCCTGCCGAGGCTGATCCGCGGGGCCGTGTCGGATGTTCATTGGACGGCGAAAAAGACGGACAAGGGCATCGAGGACCGCTGGGAGATCGAAATGCCGAAGGAGATCGCGGCCGTGCTTTCCGAAACGCTGGCACCTTCGGACGAGCCTGCGGACCAGGCCGCCGCAAGCCTGATCCCGGCGAACGCCGTCTCGGCAACGCGTTACAGCTCCGTGATCCTCAGGTCGCGTGGCGAAGCATCGTTTTGACCGCGGAACACCTAAGCGATCCGTTCGCGGCGCGCGTTTTTTCGGAGATCGGCGCGTCGCTCTTCGAGCCCTACGGCGTGACGGATCCGGAGAAGTTCCTGAGCTCGATCGATGGCCGCATCGTCACGGCCGCGCTCAGCTCCGAGCAGGCCGCCGCGATCGTTCGGCCGAAGGTTGGCGAAGAACTGAAAGGGATCGCCGGCGAACTCGAACCGGGATCAAATGAGAAGGCCGGCGAACCGGCGGACACGGCCGTTACGTTCGTTGACGGCCTCGGCGTCCTTGGCGATAAGGACACGGTCGCGGCGTGCGCGTCGAAGGGAGCGAGATCGCCCCTTGCGGAACAACTCCTGCTGCCGGGAAAGCCTTCGATCGTCACGGCCGCACGGGATGATGCCTCGATCCGCGAGATCGTGTCGTTCCTCGGAGACGAAAAGGACGCCGTCGGCGGGATCTTCGCGAACAGCCGGGCCGAGACGAGTTTCACGAGATCGGGCGTCGTGCGAACGACCGTGTCCGACCTCGGGTTCATCGGGTCGATCATCGGGATGCTTGCCGATACGAACTAGGCCTTTGCCTTTTTTTTGTCCTCGCGTTTGAGGTGCCGGACGTTCTCCTCGATCCAGCGTTCCGCCGCATTGAAGTGAAAATACTTCCTTTCGTCGCGTCGGAATGCCGGCGTGTGGTTCAGCCGGCGGCCGTTCTCATCGGTCTTTGTCGGATGGACTATGTGCAGCATTTCGTGGAACATCACGTATTCGACCACGAATCGCGGCACGGACTTGCTGTCGAGCGAGCGGCTGATCGAGATGACGCCATGGGTCGCGTCGTGGTGGCCGAGGATACGATAGGTCTTGCGGGCGGACCACGTAAGGACAGGCTTCTTGACACGCCGCTTGAAGTAACGCGCATTCAGGGCCGCGAATATGGAATCAAGATCGTAAACCGTTCCTTCAGAAGAAGTTACGACCTTTCGCCCGCGTTCGCGTTTCATATCCGAGGCACGGTCGCGGATCTCCGGGCGGTCGATATACGCCGAATAGAGCTGCCGCTTCTCGGCCGGTGCCTTTCGCCGGTAAAGTTTTGCCACGAGTATGTGCGCGAGGCCGCGATGTGCCGATAGCGGCATCTGCCTGCATATCTCGCCGATACGCACGTAAACGCTGCCTTCCCGAATGCGGATGGTATGATTTATCCCGACGTAGGGGTAAAATGATACTTCGATCGGCGGTGTCCGTCGGAGGCCGTCGTATTTGGTGAATGCTTGTTGATATTCTTCGCGGATCTGCTGGAGAGTTGGCGGCACAAACGTGTTAAACCTTTATTAACGAAATTGTTGACATTTTGTCGGAAGAAATGTTATTCCTTGTATTGGGAAAAGCATACAGCCGACAGGCCGTATGACACAAACTTACCCAAAAAAGCCTGTTAGCCCTCCCGGCCGCATCGAGAAACGCCCAGGTTTTCCCGATTCCCGCGGACAGGTAATACTCACAGCAATCATCAACGAACACTTTGTCACGGGTGAGCCCGTTGGGTCAAAAGTGCTCGCAAACCGTTTCGCGAATGCGAGCGGAATGAGTTCGGCAACCATCCGAAACGTGATGAGTGAGTTGGAAGAAATGGGAATGCTCGAGCAGCCCCATACTTCGGCAGGCAGGATCCCGACCGATAAAGGTTATCGGTTTTACGTTGACAATCTGCTCGGTGTGCTAAGCATTTCGGACGGCGACCTCGACCGTATCGATCGCGAATACGGAAGGGGCGACCATCTGCCCGCTGAGACACCGGACAGGTTGATGGAGCGGACCTCGCGTCTGCTCTCTGCTCTTTCAAATAACGTAGGCATCGTGGTATCGCCGTCTTTGGCGAATGATCGCCTGCAACATATCGAGTTTGTCAATTTAAGTGACAACCGCATCCTCGTCGTGCTGGTCGCGTCGCCGAATATCGTCCACAACAAGATAATCCGGCTAAAGATGACCTTTACGAAGGAGGATCTCGAAAGAACGGCAAATTATCTGAATGCGGAGTTTGTCGGCAAGAGCCTTTCGGAGATACGTGCGGAGATCATGGTGCTTATGCACCAGGAGAAAACGCTTTTTGACAAACTGCTGCAGACGGCCGTCATCCTTTGCTCGCAGAGCATCGAAGATGACGAGGACCGTCTCGGCGAAGTTTTCGTGGACGGCACGTCGAACATCCTTACAAAGGGCGACTTTGCCGACCTCGAACGCCTTCGTGAGCTTTTGCTTACGATCGGCGAAAAGTCGCGTCTGATGCAGATCCTGAACGAATGCATCGGAACGGCGACAGCGGCCACGGGTGACATTTCCGTCATCATTGGCGGCGAGAACCGAACGCCTTCGCTTCAAAACTGTGCCCTTATCTCGGCCCCATACCGGATAGGCAACAGTTCGGCGGTCGGAACACTGAGCGTCCTCGGCCCGACGCGTATCGAATACGGACGAATGATGTCGATCGTTTCCTACGTCGCGAAGATGCTCGAACAGATGATGGCAGCCGACATCTCTGAAAATTAGACCCCGAAATTGGCCTTTATCGTGGGCCGTCCAAAATATTTCGTAAGTCCATTTCTAACAAAATGAGCGCTCAGGAAAACATTCCACAGCCGGAGGATCTCGAGAACGATATCGAGGACAGCGGGCCGTCGATCGACGATTTTTTCCGCCAGCTCGAAGAGAAGGAACGCGATCTTCAGATCACGGCCGACCTCTCGATCGAGATCGCCGAGCTGGATATCGATCTCGATCAGCCCGCGCAGTCCTTCGTTGAGAACGAGATCGCACTTGAGCGCGGCGGCGAAGTAAGTTCGGCCAATTCGGCCAACGTGCCGAAGGCGAGATCTTCCGCTCCGCAGCCGGCCTCGACGGCGCCCGAACAGCCAAAGGGCCGCGATCCAAAGCTCGAAGGCGAGCTTGCCGAACTCAGGCGAAAGGTCGCCGAACTTAAGCTCGAGCGTTCGGAGCTTGCTGAAAAGAAAGATCAGCAGCTAAAGGATTTTGAGAATTTCAAGTATCGCGTCGATCGCGAACGTCGCGGTTCGTTCATCGATCAGATCGCAAATCTCGCAACGCAGATGCTGCCGGTGCTCGACAATCTGAATCGGGCCATCGATGCTGTCCCGGCACACGCCGAGGAGCACGATCCGGCATTCACGCATTTCTTCCAGGGCATCGTCCTTGTCAGTCAGCAGGTGAACGAGGTTTTCGCGGGTATGGGCGTTGAGCCGATCAAGGCGATCGGCGAGCCTTTCGATCCGCATCTTCACGAGGCTGTCGCCGTCGTCGAAGATCCGCAGAAGAAGACCGGCACGGTCGTCGAAGAGATGCTCCGCGGCTACAAGATCGGGAACAAGGTCATCCGCCATTCGATGGTAAAGGTCGTTACGGCCGGGCAGCCTGCCAAACCCGCGAATGAGCCGCCGCCGTCCGAGCCGTCAGAAGGCGGCGATCTCGGCGGCGAGATGATCGAGAGATTTTGAAACAGGGAAACTAGAACACTATGGGTAAAGTAATTGGCATCGATCTTGGCACCACGAACTGCTGCGTTTCCGTTCTGGAAGGCGGCGCCGTGCAGATCATTTCGAACAAAGAGGGCGGCCGCACGACGCCTTCGGTCGTTGGTTTCACGGACAAGGACGAGCGCCTTGTCGGCCAGATCGCCAAGCGCCAGGCCGTAACGAATGCGGCGAATACGCTGTTCGCGATCAAGCGGCTTATCGGCCGAAAGTTCGATGCGCCGGAAGTCGAGAAGATGCGTTCGAGCGTGCCGTTCGAGATCGTGAAAGCTCCGAACGGCGACGCGCACATTCGCGTGCTCGACCGCATCTACAGCCCGCCCGAGATCTCCGCGATCATCCTGCAGCGTCTCAAGCTCTCTGCCGAAGAATTCCTCGGCGACAAGGTCACGGAAGCGATCATCACCGTTCCCGCATATTTTGACGATATGCAGCGGCAGGCCACACGCGACGCCGGCAAGATCGCGGGCCTCGAGGTCGAAAGGATCATCAACGAGCCTACGGCCGCGGCCCTCGCTTACGGATTCGGAAAAGCCAAGCACGAGAAGATCGTTGTTTATGACCTTGGCGGCGGTACGTTCGACGTTTCCATTATGGAGATCCAGGACGGCGTCTTTGACGTGCTCGCAACAAGCGGCAACACGTTCCTCGGTGGCGAGGATTTTGACGAACGTATCATCGACTGGCTCATCGAAGGCTTTAAGGCCGAGAACGGACTCGATCTTCGCAACGACCGCCTCGCGCTTCAGCGTTTGAAGGAAGCGGCCGAACGTGCAAAATGCGAACTCTCGTCCGTAATGGAAACGACGATCAGCCTGCCGTTCATTGCTGCCGATGCGACGGGCCCGAAACATATTAACGCGGTCCTAAAACGCGAGAAATTCGAAGAGCTTGTCCGCGACCTCGTGGAATCTTCCGTCGAGCCGTGTCAGAAAGCACTTTGGGACGCGAAACTCAAAGAATCGGATATCGACAAAGTGATCCTTGTCGGCGGCCAGACGCGTTCGCCGATCATCGCACGGACCGTGACCGAGGTCTTCGGCAAAGAGCCGTCGGCCGAGATCAATCCGGATGAAGTTGTCGCGATGGGTGCGGCAATTCAGGGCGGCGTCCTTACGGGCGACGTCAAGGATATCGTCCTGCTCGACGTTCTGCCGCTGAGCCTCGGCGTTGAGACGCGCGGCGGCCTTTTTGCGAAGATCATCAACCGCAATCAGACGATCCCGCTTCAGTCAACGATGACGTTCACGACCGTCGTCGATAATCAGCCTTCGGTCGAGATCCACATCCTTCAGGGCGAACGCGAGATCGCGAGCGCGAACCGCAGCCTCGGCAAGTTCGAGCTGGTCGGCATTCCGCCGGCACCTCGCGGCGTTCCGCAGGTCGATGTTACGTTCGAGATCGACGCGAACGGCCTCGTTAACGTCTCGGCTCGGGATAAGATGACCGGCCTCGAACAGGCGATGCAGATCACGCCGGCCTCGGGGCTTTCTCCGGACGAGATCGAACGCCTTATCATCGAGGCGGAAACGTCCGTCGAAAAGGACAAGGTCTCAAAAGAGCTCATTATGGAGCGCAACCGCCTGGATTCGCTAATCCGCAATGCCCGACGGGCGTTGACCGAGGTCGGCAAAGGCCTGCCTCCCGAGGAACAGCAGACGATCGTCGCAACCTTGAAGGAAGCCGAAGAACGGCTCAATTCCGACAGCCTCGACGAGATCAGGGACAACCTTGCCGCGGTCGAAGGTGCGGCGAACCGCATAACCGCTGCGATGCTCGCGATGGCCTAAGCTTGAGAAACTCCCGCCGATATATCAAAATAATAGTTTGGCGTCAGATCAACGATCGAAGTTGTCTGGCGCCTTTTTAAGTTCGGCCTGCGCGAGGGCATAATTGCCTGTTGACGGTACGCGACGGCCTTTTGATTTCGATGACCAAGAGAGATTATTACGAAATACTCAGCGTCACCCGCACGGCGACGGATGTCGAGATAAAGCGGGCATATCGCTCGCTTGCGCTTCAATATCATCCGGATAAGAATCCGAACGACCCCGAGGCCGAGGAGAAGTTCAAGGAAGCTGCCGAGGCGTATTCCGTCCTCAGCGATCAGCAGAAACGCGCGGCCTACGATCGATTCGGGCACCAGGCGTCGGTGCCGGCGCAGGTGCTGGTGCGGCCGGATTCTCGAATTTTGACGATATCTTCGAGATGTTCGGGTTCGGCGATATGTTCGGCGGCGGCCGCACATCGCGTCGGACGAGCGTACAGCGCGGCTCCGACCTGCGCTACGATCTTGAGATCACGCTTGAAGAAGCTGCTTCCGGCAAGGATGAAACGCTTCGCATTCCGCGGCTTGAGACCTGCGGCGAATGTTCGGGTTCGGGAGCCGAAAAAGGAACGTCGGCCGAGACGTGCGCAAACTGCGGCGGTTCCGGGCAGACGCGTTACAGCCAGGGGTTCTTCAGCGTTATGCGGACGTGCTCGGCCTGTCGCGGCCAAGGGAAGACGATCAAGTCGCCCTGTACGAAATGCCGCGGCGCAGGACGCGTCGAAAAAGAGAAGACGATCGACATAAAGATCCCGGCCGGCGTCGAAACGGGGTTCGCGGCTGCGTGTCTCGGGCGAAGGCGAGGCCGGTTTGGGCGGCGGGCCTTCGGGCGATCTTTACGTCGTCCTGCACGTAAAGGATCACGAACGCTTCGAGCGGCAGGCTTCCGATCTTTATTCCGCCGAGCCGATCACATTCGCGCAGGCCGCCCTCGGCGCCGAGATCACGGTCACGACGCTTGACGGCGAAGAGACGCTGAAGATCCCGGCAGGGACGCAGACGGGCACCGTCTTTCGGATAAAAGGGCAGGGAATGCCGAACCTTGGCGGACGCGGCAAGGGCGACCTTTTCGTCGCCGTGACCGTCATTACGCCGCGGTCGCTTACAAAAGAGCAGCGAAAGGTGCTCGAACAGCTTGCCGAGGTCGAGGCCAAGGATCTTTCCGACCCGTCATTCGTTCAGAAGGTTCGGAATATTTTCGGCTAAGATCGATCGGCGTTAAGAATGATCTCTAACGAAGAATTTCTCCGTGCGATGAGCAATTTCGCGAGCGGCGTGACCGTTATCACGACGCGCGACAAGGCCGGAGTTCCGCACGGGATCACCGTGAGCGCGTTCTGTTCGCTTTCGGCCGAGCCGCCGCTCGTCCTTGCCTGCATCAACAAGTCCACAGGCAGCCATTACGCATTCATCGAACGCGGGGCGTTCGTCGTGCACATTCTCGGCGAGCATCAACGCCACATCTCGGAGCAGTTTGCCGAGCCTCTTTTGGACAAATTCGCGGGAATGCCGCTGCTTGAAACGCCGAGCGGCCTGCCCGTCATCGAAGGCGCGCTCGTGACGCTCGAATGTACTCTCGTGCAGCCCTACGACGGAGGCGATCACAGCATTCTTGTCGGGAAGATCGAGAGTGCGGAGGTGATGGACGCGCGGCCTTTGCTCTATTTTCGCGGCGACTATCGTCGGCTCGACGCCGGCGATTAGGAGAGGCGTTTCTTTACGGCCTCGCTGACGAGCTTGCCGTCGGCCGTCTTGCCTGCAAGCTTCGCCATCGCGGCCTTCATCAAGACACCCATTTCCTTCATCGACGAAGCACCTGTCTCGGCGGCCGCGGCCTCGACCGCAGCATCGATCTCGTCCTGCGTTGCGGCCTGCGGCAGGTAAACCTCGATAACGGCGATCTCAGCGGCCTCTTTTGCGGCAAGTTCGCTGCGGCCCGCCTTCTCGTAGCTTTCGATCGAATCGCGCCGCTGTTTTACGAGCGACTGCAGGGCCTTCGTCACCTCTTCGTCCGTCAGCTCGCCGCCTTTTTCGATAAAGCGGTTCATCAAACTCGCCTTCACCATCCGCAGCGTGCCGACGCGTTCGGCATCCTTCGCCTTCATCGCCGCAGTCAGGTCCGCGACGATCGTGTCTTTTAATGAGGTCATTTTCGTTTGTTCTGTCTTGGCGTTATTTGTCTATCGATGATAGCGCACTTCGTTGAAAGAAGCGTTGCCTTGCGCGCTCCGGGCCGGCATTTCATCTGCCGGGATGTCGTCGGCTGATGCAGCCTTGCCTTCCGAGCAAGGCGACGGTTTTTAGGACGGCTCGAAAAAGGGGCTACGGCACGAACGTGTACAGGATGCGGCCGGTCACCTTTACCGGATGTCCTTTCAGTGTAGTTGGGGAGAATTTCGAGTAGCACGCGGCGGCTCTTGAAGGAGCAGCAAGCAGCGGATGTCCCGAAATGACTTCGGCCGTCATTACTTTGCCTTTTTCGTCTATCAATATACGGATCGCAACGGTTCCCGTCGCTCGCATGCGACGGGCAGCCTCCGGATACACAGGCTTTTTAAGATCGGTCGCTTTTCCGTTGAGAACACCGCCTATGATGGGCTGGGGGCTAACTGTTTTCACATTTTCGATCCGGGTATTAGTGGTCGGAGCGACAAACTTGAACTCGACCCAATGTCTCTCATCCTTGTCATTCTTGTTGTCCCTCAAGGGTTCGAATTTCACGCTTTCGGCCTCTCTCTTTGCATAGGCTCGCAACGCCTCGAGTCCTGGAGATTCGTAATTCGGACACGTCCAGTCGGGTCCCTGAACCTGTATGACATCCTTAACCTTGCCGCTCTCATCGACGTTTACCTCGACGAGCAGTGTGCCGTAAATGCCCGCGGCCTTTGCAGCTTCCGGCATAATAATGGCCGGAGATTTCACGATCTTTCGGCTTGCGGGTTCAGGATCCTGCGAATACGCCAGGCCGCACAGCAGCAGAGCGTAAACAAAAATGAGCAAAACTCTGCGAATTGAAATGGCAAACATTTAACGAAAATACCAAAAATTGCCTTCATACTACAAATAGTTTTTATGCGGACGGAAGGATGGCCTGATGAATCTCGGGTTCGGATTCAGGTTTTGAGTGCGGACTGTGCGGACTGTGTCGTTTTGTGCGGATCGTGCGTTTTGTGCTTCAAGCGGAGGGCAAGGCCGGATATTATTACAAAGCCTTGGTCTTTGAAAACTCTTGAATCGCCGCTTTTGCTAGTGGATAGCGAGTTGGGAAGCAATTTCCGCGAATTTTGTTCCACCCTGTTCCACTTGTTCCACCACACGCGGAATGGAACAAACATCAGGCCCCGGGATCAAATACGGCACATTTCGGCTGCGCCATAATGCAGTGCGGCAAGCCGCCGGAACGGCATTTTCCCGAAGGGCAATTAGCCACGTGCTTTAGCACGTGGTCAACGAGCACCCACCGTCAACCGGAGCGTGTGAAACACGCGACACCTTAGCTCCGTAGGAGCGTCATCTTTGTAGCACAGGATGCCGAACCCAAATCACCGGAGCGTGTGAAACACGCGACAGGCCTCTTGTCGGCGGCAAGCCGCCTCCAGGATGTTCTGGTGGACGGTAACCCCACGTTCCGCTTCGCTCCACGTGGGGCTACGTGCTGTCGCTCCTGCCGGAGCTATTGTCGGCGGCAAAGCCGCTCCGGGATGAGGTTTGGGGATCGAGTTCTACAAATATGTCGCTCCTACGGAGCTGGGACTCGCCAGACTCGCCAGACTCGCCAGACTCGCCCGGCCCGCCTAGAAGCTCTTCTTGAAAAGGTACGAGGCCTTTATGAAGAACG
The DNA here is from genome assembly GCA_001567505.1 of Acidobacteria bacterium OLB17. GTDB lineage: Bacteria > Acidobacteriota > Blastocatellia > Pyrinomonadales > Pyrinomonadaceae > OLB17. The sequence continues at coordinate 35,880 of LLEU01000017.1, forward strand.
TGCGGCCGTTGCCGTGGAAGCCCGGCTCGAACTGGCCCGTGTACGGATTGCGTCCGTTGTAGGTCATATCGTCGCTGTAGCCGACATAGAGGGCGGTTCCGGGCTTCGGCGTCCAACCGGCGACGATCTGCGGGCGAAAACGCTGCGTAAGCGTCGAGTAATCGAGCCTCGCCCTGATCCAGGTGCTTCGCGTGAACTGGTACGTCGTCCGCGAGCTGAAGATGTTGTCGTCAAAGGCGATCAAGCCGGTATCATCGCGACGCAGGCGATTCTTGGTGAAATTCAGCTGCGTTTGGATGGCCGCCGTTGGCTGATATCGGATCGAAGCGTCGATGAAGATCGAATGTCCGGGGCCGGGATCGAGTGGTGCGTTCTGCCCGTAGGTCTGAGCCGCGTAGCTCGCACGCAGGAACTTGCCGGCGCCGAAATCGTAGTCCATCGCTCCCCAAGTGCTGTCCAGCATCAGCCCGAACGAGAGCTGCTTCATCGGCGTCGAAGAAGCGCGGAACTGGATGGCGGAGAACGTGGAAGAACGCTCGCTGCTCGGGCCAAAGAACGCACCGGCCTGCGTCAGCCCTCGTTTCGGGCCGAACTCGTGTTCGAAGATGCGCTCGTACCCGTTCTGCAAGGTCAGTGTGAGCGAGGTGTTCTTCTGAAGCGAAAGGCCGCCGCGTATCTCGGTCTGCCTGTTCTGCGAGCGGCCGCTCCAGTCGTACTTGATGTTTGAAAAGAAGGCGATCTGTTTCGAGACGATCGCGCTCTTCGGTTTCGGGTCCGTGCGGTACCTCATGAACGTTCCCGCCTCGTTCGTGTCTGTGCGGTCCGTAAAGCCGACGTCGGCCCGATAGTCGCGCGACTTCCGGTCAGAAGGAAGTTTATAAGGAAATTCCTTCCGGCGCGTTCGAGCCAGGCGAGGTAACCAACGCCGTTGCCCGTTCGATAGAAGGCGTTGTCGCGGTTCGGATCGTAGAAGTAACCGCGTGTGTGCGTGCCGATCACCTGGAACTCGGAGACCGTCTTCGAGTTCAGCCGAAGCCGGCCGTCGAACCCGGCGGTGTGATTATGCCGATCGACAAAGTTGTAGGTCGTCGAAAAGAGTCCGACGTTGCTCTCTTTGCCGATATCACGCTTGAACCTGAAGACGCCGATGTCCGCGTTCTCGTCGATGACCCGTCCGGCGGGACAGTATCGGAAAGGATCGCCGGGATTCATATTGCGGCAGACGGCGTAGCTCTCGCGTTCGTCCTTCGAGAAGTTCCCGGGGCCGTTGTCGCTTGCGTACATCAGCCCGAACGTGTTCTTGCCGCGGCGTCCCGTGAGCTTTGCGGCAATGTCCGGATCGATGATGCTCCGCGTATTGACAAGATTCATCGGGCTGTTGAATATGTCGATGCGTTCGAGGAAGAACGGGCGTTTCTCGGGGTAGAAGATCGGGAATCGCTGGTTCGCGGCGGTCACGGGTGCATCGGCCTCGACCTGTGCGAAATCGGGATTGTAGGCGAAATCGAGCGTGACGGTCGGCGTGATCCCGAACTTGGCCGTAAAGCCGATATCGGCCTTGACGCCGTCATTCACGTAGCGGCCGTTCGGATCGCCGTTGAAAGTGTATCGGGAACGGCGTCCCGATTGGCTCAAGGTCACGGTCGGCGTGATCTCGAGGGTTCGCTTCGTCTCGATGCCTTCGATGCCCGTGATGTGGCCGGCCTTGCTCAGGCTGCCCGAACGGCTGCGGTCGTCCGGCATCCACGAGTCAAGCTCGTTGTTGTTCCATTTCGCACGTCGCCAGAGGTGAAGTCCCCACTGCTTTCCTTTGCCGACCTCGTAACGCAGCGACTGGAACGGAATGGCGATCTCGACCGTGTAGCCGTCATTTGTGACGACGCCCTTTGATTCCATCACGAGATCGACGCTGTAATCCTCGCCGTTCGACTCGGAAAAGGTGCCGTCGGCCTGGATGCCCAGCGGATTGAAGAAGAGTGCGTAGGCACGCTGTTGATCATTGAAAGTGTCGATGAACATCCCGACGTAATCATCGTCGAAGATGGCGTCGCGCCGAGCGACACTCGCGCGTATCTTGTCCTTTGCTTGGGTCACGCGAAAGGCGATGTAGAGCGTCGTTTTGTCGTAGGCCATCAACGCCTCGACGGGGCTGCTCGGGGCGATATTATCGCCCGGCTGCGTTTGGACAAAATCCGAGAATCGGGCGGCCGTCTGCCAAGCGGCATCATTCAGGACGCCGTCGATCACGGGCTTTGACTCGACGCGCGGAATGTTGACAGGAGCGGTCTTGACCGCAGCGTTCACAGGTGTGTTCTTCTCGGGCGCAGGTGAGTTCGCTGCGACGGTATCGGGACTTGTTTGCGCAGATGCCAACTGTGCAATGCTTACTAGGACCGACAAACTGAGTATGATCGCCTTCATATATTATGTGGAGGCCGGTCGTAAGATCAGGGTGAAACGCGCCGCGGCTCTCGGATAAGAAGAATGAAAGTAGAGCCTGCCGACGTTCTTTGTTCGCGGACTTGAAAAGCGAGCGAGCATTTGTAACGGCCTCGGAATGATAAACACCGCAAGAGGGAGGTATGTGACAAGGGAGCCTAAAAAAATTTTTGAAAAAGGATGCGGCGTGCTAAGCTTTGATACTTTGCGACTATGAAGATAAGGTGGCGTTTTGGGGTAATTGCAGGGCTCTTTCTTGCCGTTTTCTCGCTATATCCGCAGTTGAATCTGATCTATCTGCGCGGCGGCGAATATAACGGCCACTATGCCTACAATGACATCGACGAGGTCGCGTACGCGTCCTACGTCACGGCCCTTATCGACGGCCGCCCGCGACGCAACGATCCCTATACGGGCCGAGACGATTCCGCTCAACATCCGCAGCCGGAATCGCTCTTTTCGATACAGTTCGCGGCGCCGTACACGATCGCGATACCCGCGAGGATCCTTGGGATCGGGACGCCGTGGGCTTTGACGATCGCCGGTGCGATCGCCGCTTTCCTTGCGGCCTTTCTAGTTTTCTGGATCGCCCGTAAGTTGATAGAGAATGACTGGTTCGCCATGACGGCAAGCCTCGTCACGCTTGTCGGCGGGGCCGTCTTCGCGGGCGAAGGTGCGATGAGCGAGGTCTTCTTTGACGGGTTCTCGTATCCGTATTTTCCGGGCTTTCGGCGCTACATTCCCGCACTTGCGTTCCCGGCCTTCTTCCTCTTTGTCGGCGTGATCTACAGGCTTGCGGCAAGGGATGACGAGAAGAAGAACGCTGCGTGGACGAATGCGGCACTAGCGATCGCCGCGTTCGCCTTTTGCGTCTTTTCGTATTTTTACGTCTGGACGGCCGCTCTCGCATGGGCGGGCTGCTTCGGCCTGCTCGTTGTCATTTTCAGGATGGACCTCGTGAAGCGGTCTTGGTTTTTCCTTGGAACTGCTGCGGCCGGATGCGCGGCGGCATTGATCCCGTACGCGATCCTGCTTTCGAACCGCTCGGCAACAATGGACGATGTGCAGCTATTGTCGGCGACGCACGTGCCGGACCTGACGCGTCCGCCGGAGTACGTAGCGGCGTTGGTCGTGATCGCGTTGATCGTCGGCATCCTCGGACGGATCATCGACGTTCGGGACACGAAGGTGCTCTTTGTGCTGTCGCTCGCCCTGAGCGTTTTTGTGCTCTTTAATCAGCAGATACTGACGGGCAGATCGCTGCAGCCGATCCATTATCAGGTCTTCATCGGGAATTACGTTGCTGGCCTCGCGTTCATTTTGGCGATCGGGCTGTTCTTTAGGGCCGATCGGCCGCAGCTGCGGAAAGCACTGAGTGTGACGGCTGCCGCGATCTCGCTGATTGCGGTGTTCTGGGGCTTTGTTGAGTGCTTCTATACGGTTCGTGTGCTTGACGACGTCAACGTGCTGCGGGACCAGGCGTATCCCATCGAGAAGCGCTTACGCGAGATCGGTGTCGGCGACAGCGACGCCCACTCGAAGGTGATCCTTCCTTTTGATATCGCGGTCGGTGACGACCTTCCGACAGTTGCTCCCCAAGGCGTCCTTTGGGCTCGGCATCAGCACGTCTTTGCCGGCGTTTCGTGGCAGGAGAACAAGGAACGTTACTACCAATATCTTTACTATACGGGCGTCGATCCGGAGCAGCTCGCCGCCTCGATGAAGTCCGGACGCGATTTCGTTTCCGTGATCGCTCTGTTCGGCTGGGGCCGGCATACGGACCGTTTGAGTGCCGAATACAAGCCGCTCACATTCGCCGAACTCGACCACGAAGTTTCGCTTTACCGAGCATATATTGCCGGTTTTGATCCTCGAACCGCCGGGAATCGGCCTGCCGATTTCGCCCTCGTTCGGGCCGACGAAGAGCCGGACTGGACGAACGTGGACAAGTGGTATTCACGTGACGAAGGCGAGCGGATAGGGGATTTTGTTCTTTATCGCCTGCAATTGAGGCAATAAAAAAGCCGCTTCAAAAAGAAGCGGCTCGAGGTTGTATTACTGTTTGAATTAAGTATTGCTATTCTAGGCGGCCAGGCGGTCATTCGATGTTTCCGCGAAGACCCGCCTTCCGTTGATCGCGTCGTCAATGATCTCTCGGACGGCTGATGCATCAGGGTTCACGTCCATCCTCGCGCATGCACGAAGATGTCGGATAATGCCCTCAGTTGCGATCTCAAGCGTATCGCCGGTAAGTTTTGTGTATCGGCGTGCCTGTATGTGGTCGATCTGCAGTACTCTGTCCTGCAGTGTGATTGGTCTAGCTGCTGCCACTGTTATGTTCTCCTTCTGTGATAAACGGCCTTGCGGTATAAAAAGATCAGGCAAGGCCAAAAGCTGAACGCGCACGGGTACTCTTCCCGAGCCAATTGGTACCGTTTCCGGTTTCAACTCAACTTGTGAACCAATGATATCAAATAAACCTTGCCGTGTCATCACTTTTTTTGCCCGGATCCGGGTCAAAATGCGGTCAAAATGCAAAAAAGTGAAAGGCCCGTACATACAAGATGCACGGGCCTCTATGTTTTTGGCTACCCTATAGGGTATTTATGCCACGGAATCTTTCATTGCCTTGCCGAGAGAGAACTTGACAGTCGTCTTTGCGGGGATCTTGATGGTAGCGCCGGTCGCGGGATTGCGTCCTTCGCGGGCCTTTCGATGCGTCTTCTTGAGCTTGCCGAAGCCGGGAACGGTAAATTCCCCGTTCTTTTTAACTTCTTTGACGGCCATCTCTGCAAGAGCGTCGAACATGCCCTTGACATCAGCTTTTTTGCAGCCGCATTTCTCGGCGAGGGCGTTAACAATTTCCGTTTGGGTCATACGAGCCATAAGTTTTTAAGTAACCTCCAAATTTGGTTGTGTAATAGAATCCCTTGAAATAAGGATCACGTTTGGATCCGGCAGCGAGCGACTCCTCGATCCGGAGCCATCGATGAATCGCACCTCTAAAGCCGCCATCGGCCGAATGGTCGGGGCGGCAAGATTCGAACTTGCGGCCTCACGGTCCCAAACCGTGCGCACTACCAGGCTGTGCTACGCCCCGCGAGGTTTCATCTTGGGAACGAATCCAAGTGTCGGATTTTAAGGCTAGAGCGGGCTTAGGTCAAGTCAAATTGCCAAAAAAGGTGCGTAAATACGGGATTATTTGCAAAAGTGCCCTTCCGCGATGACTTAGAGCCCCTTTTTCGGCCGAGGTCATTTCCGCGAACGAGATCGAAAAGCCGTCAGGGACGAAGATCGGATCGTAGCCGAAACCACCGACTCCGCGAGGTTCTTCGGCAACGACGCCTCGGACCACGCCTTCGGTTTCGGCGATCAAGCTGCCGTCCGGTGCAGCGAACGCTACCGCGCACGAGAACCGAGCAGCACGCGATGCGATACCGCTTGCGCCTATTTCACGTAAGATCATCTCGATCTTCGCATCAAAGGACGTCGTCGCACCGCCGTAACGTGCGGAGAGGACGCCCGGCCGCCATCCGAGAGCTTCGACCTCGAAACCGGAATCGTCGGCGAGCGTCGGCATTTGTGAATGGCGTGCGTATGCAACTGCTTTCAACCGGGCGTTCTCCGCGAATGTCGATCCGGATTCCTCGACGTCGGCAAGCGATGCAAGATCGGCGAGTGAAATGACCTCTATGTTCAGCCCGCGAAGCATCTCGGAGAGTTCAGCGACCTTGCCGCGATTTTTCGTTCCTAGGAGAAGGCGCTTGCTGCTGTTCATCTTAAACTGCCACTCGAAATGATATTCTTGTTGCCAAAACTGTCCATAAATTGCGATAATTGATTGCGACGCGTTTACGGCGTGTCGTCCGCTATTTCCGAATTTCCCTTTCCCCGCCGTATTCTTGACGGGAAGAAGATAATACATTGACTATCGCATCTATCGAGAACGACGTCGAAGCCCTCGTTTCTGACGCTGGATTTGCCGCTCTAGCCAACGGTGTCCCACCCGTGCGTGTGAACGTAAGGCAGACGCTGCTTGAGGCCGCCCGATGGCTGGGCGGGATCGATGCTTTTGCGTCGGCCGGCGGCCGTCCGTTCGCCGACTTGCGCACGGGAATGGCCGACCCGAATCTTCGCCGGGAGGCGAGGATCCTGCAGCTTGCGCTTCGCCGGTGTTCGCACAATTTGTTCACCGTGCTCCTGCAGTTAAAAGACGGCGACAGTCCGGCGGCAGATCTTTTCGGGTCTAGCCGATCCTCGCTCACGGACCTTTCAAGGTCGATCCGCGGAGAACTCTTTCGCCTGAACGCCGCTCTTCGCAGTGATACTATCACGGCCGCGGAATTTCGTTTTCTTGTTGACGCCTTGCTCGAGGCCTTACGTTCGGAACCAGCGTATACGAACCTGGTATCACTGGTTGATCGAGAGACGACGGACAATTTGCCGCGGACGGTGGCGGCGTTTGTTCAGGGCCGCGAACCGTCTCCGATCATAGATACGATCGCACTTTTCGGGCGCATTCTCGCGGTACTAGACCTCGTCGGCGGTATGCTCGAGCGGGACGAGCCCTTAAAGCCGGCAGTCATTCTATTTACAAAAGTTCATGCGATGACCGGTGACCTGATCGAGCGGCTGAACAGGCGTGTGCAGCGTTTGGGCGAGGCCGGCGGCCCGGTTGCCGATTCGCTCGACGGCGCGTCCTACATCGCGGCGGTCGAGATCAAGAAGGCGGTCGCACAGGAGCTTCTTGGCATCATGGGCACGCGGTCGCCGGTTGGCGTTTATGCTCGAACCGAGGCAGCGTACGCACAGTTAAGCGAAAGTTTTCAGCAGATCGTGACGGTATTGTCGCGTGAGCTCGACATCGGTCGATCCGAACGCAATGTTCCCGAACTTTGCTGCGAAACTCGAATATTCTCTGCTCCTGCGTCAGGAGCTCAATATCCTAGCAAAGTTGTCTCGTGCTGCCGAGGAAAATTGCGAGAAGAAAACGACCGATGCGCTGAATGAGAAGTTAAAGGAATTTACGGAAAACTCGATCCGTTTCTTGTTCTATAAGGATATCGAGACATTCGAGCGTTTCGTTGAAGAGATCCGTCTGACACGTCAAACAAAGGACCTAGTGCCGATCATTCACCGCTTCGGTGCCTACGTGGAGACGCTTTTTGCACAGGTGAGTATGCGTTCGGTGCTCGAAGGCCATCCATTCGAACGCTAAAAAAGCCTACTGCGAACGAAGCGTCGCCAGCGGCCGTTGGAAGAGGACGTCAAAGCTCGCCGCGACCCCGACGATGCTGACGAGAGCTGCTGTAGCAAGCACACCTACGGCGAACACGAAAGGATCGAATCTCCAACCGATATCCATCAAATATCGGCAGACCACCCAAGACATCAAGGCCGCGAATACGGCCCCAAGAAGGCCCGCTAGTGAGCCGACAACCGCATACTCCGCAAAGAGCATTAACGCGAGTTGTCGGCGGCCGGCACCGAGTGCCTTCAGGATCGAGTGCTCGTAAACGCGTTGCGACTTTGTGAGAGCGATCGAGCCAATGAGGATCATCACACCACTTAGGGTCACGAAGCCGCCGATGACCGAGATCGCAAGTACGAAGTTCGCGATCAGCTTACGAACTGCCGTCAGCACGTCGTCAACATCGATCACCTGGACATTCGGGAAGGCCTCAACTGCTGCACGCAGAAGCTTTTGCCGAATGAGCGACGGCGTGTGCTTCAGAATGCTGGCGGCAAAGGTCTGTGGTGCGGTCTCGAGAGTTCCGGGCCTGAAAACAAAGACGAATGCGGTGCGCGCCTGCTTAAGATCGACATCGCGGATATTCGCGACCCTCGCCGTGATCGGCCGCCCCGAGATCTCGAACGTTACCGAATCGCCGGCGGTGACCTTCAGCCTCCTTGCCATATTCTGCTCGACCGACACCTGCGGTTCATCCGTCCGTTCCGGCCACCATCTTCCGTCGATGACCCTTTCATTCGGTTCGAGTTCCTTACGAGAAGTTATGGCGAATTCGCGGCCGATCTGGCCCGATTGCCGTCTGACATCACGATCGCTCCAATCGATCGGCTCACCATTGACATACGCGAGTCGAGCACGCGTGATGGCGACGATCTCGGGCTTTTCGGCGGTCCGGCTTTCGATCATTGCGGCGATCTCATCGACTTGGCTTCGTTGAATATCAACAAAGAAAAGACTCGGAAGCTTGTTCCGCTCGGAGAGGTCAAATTCGTTCAGGAGATTTCCGGCGATCATCTGCACGCCGAGTACAACGAAAGCACCGAGGCCGACGGTCAGCAGGACAACGCGTGTCTGGTTGCCCGGCCTGTGTAGAGAATTGATCGCCTGCCGCAAGGCGAACCACGGAGCACGCCTTGCCTTCCGAAGAAAGTATGTAAGCGTCCCGGCCGCTGCGTAAAGTACGGCGGCCGCCGCTGCCAAGCCGACAAGAAAGTAAGCTCCGACCTTGAACGAACCCGCCTGCCAGACGGCTAGGAAAAGCAGGCCCGCGATCATCGCCGCCCCGATCGCCCATTTCGATCGGTCGAGCCGGTTGATCGACTGATTGTTTGCGTCGTGAAGGAGCACTTTCGGCCGGATGGTCCTGATCTGAACGAGCGGCAATGCCGAGAAGAGAAGTGAGACGGCAAGGCCTAGAAATATACCTTGGAAGGCTGTCTCAAGTGGGACGGACGCCGAGATCTTTTCCGGCAAGCTCTCGGAAAAGGCCCATTTGACGACGTATAACGCGCCCTGAGCAAGCAGTGTCCCGAACAGGCTTCCGACAAGACCGAGTGCGAGGATCTGAAGAAGATACACGCCGATCACTCGTTTTCCGGATGCGCCGAGACATTTTAGAATGGCGATCGTCTTGCGTTTTTGCTCGACGAACGCACGCGCGACATTCCAGATGCCGATCCCGCCGAGTACGAGGATCAAGAGTCCGGTGAGCGCCAAATGATCTTCCATTCGCGTGAATTGTTCGCCTAGGTTTTCCTGCTGCTCGCGATAGCTCGCCACGGTCACTGCATCGCCTTCCAGCGCTTTCCGCAATGCGGCGGCCAAGGCCGTAGGGTCTCCCGAGGTGCGAAAGAGGAGGTGCCGGCGGACGCGGGCTGTTTGTGCTAGGCCCGTTGCGTCAAAAGCCGATCTTTCTAGATAGACGCGACCCGCGAAACGCATTCCGCTCGTGCCGCCCGGCTCTTCGGCGAAAATGCCGTTGATCGTGAACTCGTTCTCGCCGATCTTGATCTTCTCTCCGACGCCGACGCCCAGGTCTTCGGCGGTCAACTGTGAGATCACCGCACCTTTGTTCGCAAGGAGCGAAGGCCGGAATCCTGTCCCGTCCGCCAGGCGAAATTCACCGACAAGCGGAAAGCTGTCCGTGACTCCCCGAAGATCCACGAACTTGACCGCTTGTTTTCCGGGATCGGACGGGCGTGCCATGACCTGTGCCGTCATCGTCTCGCTTTGGCCGTTGACGATGCCGAAGGCCGCTATCTCGGACTCGATCTTTTGGAGTACGGCAGGCGAAAGCTCGTTCGTTGAAGAAATATCAATGTCCGCCGTCAGCAAGGCCCTGACATCGGTCGCCACGACGGCCTTCAGATTCTTTATGAGCGAGCGAAGAGCGACGACCGAGCCGACGCCGATCGCGATCGCAAGGAACGACACCAGAAGGCGCCGTGAAGACGAGGGAAGCTCGCGGGCCGTAAGTGTCAGAACGAAGCTCATTCGATGCCGCCGCGTTGCTCCTCGACTATTTTGCCATCCGATAGGACGATCCTGCGTGATGCACGGCCGGCAAGGTGTTCGTCGTGCGTAACGAGTACAAGGGTGACATCGTGTTTTTCGTGCAGGCCGACCATAAGCTCGAAGATGTGTGCGCCGTTCTTCGAGTCGAGATTGCCCGTTGGTTCGTCCGCGAGCAGTATCTTTGGCGAATTTGCAAAAGCACGAGCGATCGCGACCCTTTGCTGCTCACCTCCCGAGAGTTCGTGCGGATAATGATGGCCGCGTTCGGCAAGATCGACGCTCTCGAGCAAAGTCTTCGCGCGCTCGCGGCTGTTCGGATGCCCGGCGATCTCCATCGGGATCAGAATGTTCTCAAGGGCGGTGAGGCTCGGGATCAAATGGAACGATTGAAAGACGAACCCGATCTTTTTGCTGCGAATTGCGGCAAGGCGCTCTTCGCTTGCGGACGTCAGGTTTTCCTCATCGACGACGATCTCGCCCTCGGTCGCCGCATCGAGTCCGGCGATCAGCCCAAGGAGGGTAGATTTGCCGCTGCCAGAAGCACCGGTCACCGCGACGAACTCACCCGTCGAGATCGTCAACGATACATCGTCAAGGATCTTCAGGTCGGCGGTGCCTGAGCGGACGATCTTTGAAACATTTGAGAGCTTAATCATTTAGAACCTGATCGGAATTAGCTGTCGTTTCAATCTTAGCTTGCACATTTTCGGGCAACAAGTTCCAATAAGTCAGGGCTTTGTCCTATACGATGGGAGAAGAAAAATTGATCCGATCATTTATCACCGCTGCCTTGCCGTTGGTTGTCTTGCTTCAACTTGCGTGCGGCGCGAACCCTAACTCGTCATCTGCGGACGACCGTCTCAACAGGCCGCTCGCGACGCCGAAGATCGAACGAGATCGGCCTAAGATCGTTGCGTTTGGCGACAGCTTGACCGCAGGTTTCGGCCTGACCGAGAAGGAATCGTATCCGTTCCTGCTTCAGCAGATGCTCGAACGTGATGGTTTTGACTATGAGGTCATAAATGCAGGCGTTTCAGGAGACACGAGTCTCGGCGGCCTCGAACGCGTCGATTGGGTGCTGGGCGCTCAGAACGTCCGCATAATGGTCCTGGAACTTGGTGCGAACGACCTTCTTCGTGGCGGATCGCCAGCGAAAATGAAGGAGAATCTTGAGACGATCATCAAAAAGGCCGAAGAAAAGGAGGTTCGCGTCCTCCTTTGCGGAATGTTCGCGCCGCCGACGATGGGCGCCGATTACCAGCGGGAGTTCAACGCTGTCTTTCCGGATCTTGCCGCGAAATACAAGCTCGCGTATCTGCCCTTCCTGCTTGAGAATGTCGCCCTGAAGAAGGAACTGAATCAGGCTGACGGCATCCATCCAAATGTTGAGGGCGAGAAGATCATGACCGCGAACATTTACGCCGCACTGAAGCCGCTTCTCGATCCACCACGCTAAATTCCGGCTTTTGGCGCAATGTCGCCGTCAAAGGCCGGTTTTGATAAACTAATTGTTTCGCCCAGGGGCTTGTGAATGAATAGTCTGGTCTTCTCAAATATGCTGCATCGGCCGGCTCGTACGGCGGTAAGCATTGTCGGCATCGGCGTCGGTATCCTTTTGATCGTGTTTACGGTAGGGCTCGCCAACGGAAGCCTTCGCGAGCGCGCAAAACGCGAAGCAAATATCGGGGCCGAAATAATGGTGCGTGCCTCGGGAAGTCTCGGCTGGAGCGGTGCTGAAACGCCGCGCCTTTCTGTCTCGATGGCGAACGACATTGAAAAGGTCGAAGGGGTTGACCGTGCAATTCCTATCATTCAGACAAGCGTGTCGGCGAAGGATTCGAATACGGGCAGCCGCATCATTGATGGCGTCGATCTTGATAGTTACGGGCAGGTATCGGGCCTTACGATCGTCAAGGGCAGGGGATTTTCGCCCGGCACGAACGAGGCGGTCTGCGACGCCGCTTTTTTTGCGCAGAAGAACTTTACGATCGGCGGAAAGATCGACCTTTTCGGCAGGCAGTTCACGCTCGTCGGCATCTATGAACCGAGTGTCGGAGCGCGCATCAAGATCCCGCTTGATACGATGCAAAGACAGCTCGACGGCGAAGGCCGAGCGACCGCGATCCTTGTAAAACTTAAGCCCGGAGAGAGCGTCGATGCGATCGGCGAGCGGCTCGACAAGAGCTTGCCGAATACTCAGATCCTGCTAACGCGGGATATTGAAGAACTCTATATGCAAGGCGTTCCCGCCTTGAACGTTTTCCTGAACGTCGTGATCGGCATTGCGGGCGTGATCTCCGCACTCATAATCCTGCTGACGATGTACACTACGGTAAGCGAACGCACGCGTCAGATCGGTGTTCTTAAATCCTTGGGGATGTCGAATTTCACGATCGGTTGGACGATCGTACAGGAAGCGCTTTTGATCGCCCTCGGCGGGATCATCTTCGGCGTGACGGCGACAATCGTCCTGAGTCTTGCACTCGCAAAATGGACAACGCTGACGGTGCAGATCGACCCTGCCGTGGTCGGCGGGATCCTCGTCATCGGATTGTTCAGCAGCCTCATCGGAGCTCTTTATCCGGGGCTCAAGGCCGCGAGGCTCGATGCGGTCGAAGCCCTCAGCTTCGAATAATTATCCGAGCATCGCGAAGAGCCTTTCTAGCTCTACCGCGACGTTGCCGCCAAGATGGATCCTTAATACTCTACGGCCTCGATCGGCGAGAACTTGAAAATCGCCGCGGGCCTGCGCGGCCTTGACCACCCCAAACGTGTATTTCTGGCCCGGGACGGATATGTCCACGGCATCATCGGCCGTAATTTGCAGGAATACGCCGTTGCTGCCGCCGCCTTTGTAGGCCTGGCCCGTCGAATGCAAAAATCGTGGGCCGAAGCCGAGGCACGTGGCTGCGTGAGTGCGTCGCAGTACCTTTTCTCGTATTGCTTCGAGATGGCGTGCATTCCCGGAACTCATCTCGATGAACGCGAGCAGGGCGAAGTAATCGCCTTTGCCGATCGTGTCAAGATGCGCCGCCAGAAGCGATGCCGCCGTGATCTCGGTAACCGAGCTTGAGAGTCTGCCTGCATGTTCGTCGGGTGCGAAGAATGCGAACCCATCGCCGGAGAAGAACGGAGATTCAGCGGGCAGTTTTCCTTCCTGTTCGTAACGGTCGGTAAGCTTGCGTGCCTCGACCTTCGCCGATTCAACGTCAGGCTGGTTGAACGGGTTGATCCCCATGATCGAACCAGCAACGGCGGTCGCAAATTCCCAACGGAAAAATTCCTGGCCGAGAAGGTCGGGACTGTCGATGCCGATGCGAACCGCGGGGTGTCCTGTCGCCGAGATCTCTGCGAACCGAGCATCGAGGTTCGCGTCGTCGTTCGGCCCGATGAAGGCAAAAATACGATCAGCGCCGTAAACGCCCGCTTCTTCGACCGGCTCACGGTCAACAGGAATGATCGCGATGCCATTCTTGCCGGTAGATTCGGCGATAAGCTGTTCGAGCCAAGCACCGAGGTCATAGAATTCCGGTGCGAGTACGAGCGTGAGCTTATCGCGTCCGTTCCGTTGGCATACGCCGAGGAGAACGCCGAGTTGAGCGCCGGGGTTCTCGGCAACTTCCGAGGCCCGGCATGCGTCCGTCATCGCGGCGCTGTGATCCAAGAAAGCCGCGACATCGATCCCCATACTAGCCGCCGCCGTTAACCCGAAGGCCGAAAGGGCCGAAAATCGCCCGCCGATCGACGGTGTTCCGCTGAAGATATATCGAAAGCCGGCGTCGTTCGCGAGCTTTTCGAGTTTCGAGCCCGGATCGGTTATCGCAACGAATTGTTTTCCGGCGTTCCCGACGCCTTTTCGCTTTTCGACGACGTCAAAAAAGTACTGGAGAAAGCAGTTCGGTTCGAGCGTCGATCCCGATTTGCTCGCGACGATAAAGAGCGTGTTGTCGATGTCGATCAGGCCTTCGATCGCCCGAATTCGCGCAGGGACGGTCGAATCGAGAATGTGGAAATTCGTTTTTCCGAACGTGATACCAAGCACTTCCGGGCAGAGCGACGAACCGCCCATTCCCATCAAAAGGATATTCCTAAAACCTGCATTTCGAACGTCGTCGGCAAAGGCGTTGTACTCCGAAATGCGTGCAAGTTCTTCCTGCACGATGTCGAGCCAACCGAGCCAGTTTGCTTCGTCCTCGTTCTGCCAGACCGAGGCGTCACTACGCCAGATGCGATCGATCTTTTGCTCGTTATTCCAACTGTCCGTTTCTTGTCCGACCTTCTCGGCAAGTTCGGCCGGCAGGGAGATCTTCATCGTGTTGAGTCTCATTCGTTTTGCCCTTCGTTTAGCCAGTCGAGCAGCATCTTTTCCTGCATATGGAACGCATGTTCGGGCTTTGCCGAACGCGTCATCGGTAGTTTGAAGAACACGGAAAGCTGCTCGCAAATGCCGTATTCATTCCGTTCTTTCGCAAGGTCCAAACAGCGTGCGATCTCGATCGCAAGCGGCGCCGCAAGTATCGAATCGCGGCAAAGGAAATTCACCTTTATCTGCATTCGCTGGCCTAGAAATCCGCTTACGTCGATGTTGTCCCAGGCCTCTTTGTTGTCGCCGCGAGGACGATAGTAGCGAATATCGACTAGATGATCGGGCACTTCGTAGCCGAGCATATCGTCGAGAACGCTCGATTTCGTCTTTACCTTAGACGCGAGCGATCCGTCATTCGAAAGTGCAAGGCCGTCGCGATTCCCGAGAATGTTCGTCGAATACCAGCCGTCGATATGGAGCGAGCGGGAACGAAGCGCCGGCGCAAGAACGGTCTTGATGAAAGTCTGTCCTGTCTTGCCGTCCTTACCTGCGATGGGAACCTTTTGCGCGTCCGCGAACTCAATGAGCGCCGGAATGTCGGCCGCCACGGACGGCGTGAAATTCGCATACGGAACGCCTTCCGCTATGGCGGCGTAGGCGTAGAGCATCGCGGGTGAGATCTCGGTTGAATCCGCATCGATCGCGCGCTCGAATGCGTCAAGCGAGGCGAATGTGTCAGCTGTCGCATCCGTCAAAACCTCGGTCGAAGCGAGATTGACGACGCAGACCGAATCGCATTCGGCACGGAACTCACGAATGTCAGCGCGAACCTGCTCAACGGCGCTCCTTACGCCCGCGAGCGATATGACGTTCGTTCCCTCGATGTTCGAAAGGAAGCGCGGATCGGCGATCGCAGGCCAAGGCCTTCGCTCACCGAGAGCCTGTCGGACCGTTGCGAATTGCTTAATGGAAAGAACTTCGTGATCTGCGGCCGCTGAAGCAAGGTCTTTATCAAAAAGGTCCCAGCCCGCGAACGTGATATCGGTATAGTTGGCAAGGGGATCGATTCCGGCAAGCGGCAAGCCCGTCGTATCGATCTCGTTGCGCCGAAGCAGTTCGACGCCTGCCGCCATTGTCGTCCCGACCGCGCCGCCGATGCCGACAACAGCGATGCCAAGTTTCCGTCGCGTCATATGTTCCTAGTCTATACCTACGGCAAGCGGCCTTACAATTTCGCCTAAGACCGCTCCGCCAGCCGGAGCTTTGCCAGCTTACGTTTCAGAAGCTTTCCGGTCGGGCCTTTCGGTATCTCATCGAGGAAATGTATGCGTTTGGGACATTTATAGTCAGCCAAATGGCTGCGGCAGAAGTCGATGATCTCGTTTTCTGAGGCCGTATGGCCTTGGCGGAGGACGACGAAAGCCTCAACCTCTTCGCCGTAGATCTCGTCCGGCACGCCGATCACGGCAGCCGCTGCGATCGCTGGGTGCGTAAAGAGAAGTTCGTCGATCTCGCGTGGATAAATGTTCTCGCCGCCTCGGATGACCATATCCGATTTGCGGTCGGCGATGAAGTAAAATCCGTCCGCGTCTCGATAACCAATGTCGCCCGTATGGAACCAGCCGCCTTCGAACGCCTTTTTTGTTGCCGCCTCGTTTTTGAAATATCCGCGAAAGATATTTGGCCCGCGGAGCACGATCTCGCCAAGCTCACCGTCCGCGACCGGGTTATTCGAGTCGTCGAAGACCGCCATTTCGTTACCGATCGGAAGGCCGCACGAGCCCGGACGCCGAGACTTGTTAGGAGGGTTGAATGTCGAGCGGCACGTCGATTCGCTCAAGCCATAGCCCTCGACAACGAGGCACCCGAAGGTCTCTTCAAATCGGTTTAAGACCTCGACCGGTACAGGCGCCGATCCGCACATCGCAAAACGCAGCGAGTTCGAAGGTGCAGGCTGGCCGTCGCTTTTCTTTGCGAGCAGCATCGAGAGCATTGTCGCCACCGAGCCGAAGGACGTGATCCTGTAACGCTCGACGATCTCCCAGAAGCGCGACGCGGAAAATTTCGGCGTTACGATGGTCGAGCCTCCGGCGTAGAGTGCGCTCATTGTTGTCACCGAGACGGCGTTCATATGGAAGAGCGGCATCACGCTCAGCAACCGATCGTCGGGGCCGAAACCAAGCCATTCGACGATCTGCCGCGCGTTCGCGATCAGGTTTGCGTGCGTCAAGAGGCAGCCTTTCGGTTTGCCGGTCGTGCCGGACGTGTAGATGATGACGGCATCGTCATTTGCGTCGATCTCCGGTGCGGCAGGGTTCGCATCGGCCTCTCTCCCGACCGCGGTCGCGTCGTCGAAGATAAGATGCGGCGGAGTCTTTCGGCCTTCTATCTGTGGAAGGAATGCGCTCGCGATGAGCAGGAGTTTAGATTCTGAGTTTCCGAGCGTCCATTCGATCTCCTCGGGCTTAAGGAGCGAATTGATCGGCCCGGCGATCGCACCGATCGTCCAGCAGGCAAAATATGCGATTACGTACTCTGCCGAATTTGGAAGCAAGAGGCTCACGACATCGCCTTTCCGGATGCCGTGGGCGCCAAGCGTGCTTGCCGTTCTTTCGACAATATCGAGGAAGGTTCGGTATGAATATGATCGCCCGCTCGCCTCATCGGTGAGGAAGGTTTTCTCGCCGTGCTCTAACACGCGTGTCTGCAATAGGTTACGGATGTTTTCGTTGCGCTCGGACATCTTTTGATATAAGGTTAGCATTAAAAGCTATGACCATCTATCGCAGCTACATTGCAGGGAAGTGGATCGAGTCCACTTCGGGGAAACGCGTGCCGAATATCAATCCTGCGGACACCCGCGATATCATCGGCGAAACTGAGCAGGCAACGCGTGAAGAGACACGCCAAGCCATCGAAGCGGCCTATGCAGCGTTCGGCGATTGGAAACGAACGCCTGCTCCGGCACGCGGCCGGATCTTGATGCGGGCCGTTCGCCTGCTTGAAGACAATAAGGAGGAACTCGCCCAGCTTCTGACACGTGAAGAAGGCAAAACGATCTCCGAAGCTCGCGGCGAGGTCACCCGCGGAACGAATGTCGTCGAATACTGCGCTGGCGAGACCCGAAGGAACTCGGGTGAAACTCTTGCGAGCGAACTTCCTGCGAACTTCGCGTACACGATAAGGCAGCCGCACGGCGTCGTCGGCCTGATCACGCCGTGGAACTTCCCGATCGCGATCCCGCTCTGGAAGATCGCTCCTGCGCTAGCTGCAGGAAATACGATCGTCTTCAAACCGGCGACGAATACGCCCTCGACGGCCGTACGTCTGATGGAGATCTTCACGGAGGCGGGCGTGCCGCCCGGCGTGATGAATCTCGTGCTCGGTTCGGGAAGCGAGGCCGGCGACGTTATCGCCGATCACCCTGCGGTTCGCGCGATCTCGTTCACTGGTTCGACCGAGGTCGGCCTCAAACTTTATGAGCAGATCGCAAGACGCGGCATTCCGTTTCAAGCGGAGATGGGCGGCAAGAATCCCGTTGTCATCCTGGAGGACTGCGATATCGATCTTGCCGTTGAGCATACGGCTTCCGGAGCGTTCGGTTCGACGGGCCAACGCTGTACGGCGGGCAGCCGTGCTATCGTCGCGAGTTCGATCGCGGACGAGTTCGTCGAAAAGATCGTAAAACGTGCTCAAAGCTACCGGCTCGGGCCCGGTTCCGCTGAATCGACCGACATCGGCCCGAGCGTCGATGAACACCAGCTCAATACGGTCCTGAAATACATCGCCTATGGCCAAGAGGACGGAGCGAAGCTGCTTTGCGGCGGCCACAGAGCGAGCGGCGACGGCCTTGAGAATGGCTACTTTGTCGACCCGACCGTTTTCGACAACGTCACGCCCGATATGCGTATCGCCCGCGAAGAGATCTTCGGCCCGGTGCTTGGCGTTTTTCGAGTTGATAGCTTCGATGAAGCGATCCGCCTGGCCAATGATACCGAATACGGCCTTTCATCTTCGATCTTTTCGAACGACTATAACAACGTCACTCGATTCGTCGAGGAGATCGAAAGCGGAATGACGCATATCAATTCGCCGACCACCGGCGGCGAAGCGCACATTCCGTTCGGCGGAATCAAAGCAAGCGGTATCGGTCCGCGTGAACAAGGCAGTACGTCGCTCGATTTCTACTCAGAATTGAAGGTCGTTTATGTCGATGCGACCGGCAAGAAGCGCGAAAGCAACATCTACTAATAAGCTCCGGCACTTCCAGGTGCGGTCAGCGCGGCCGATCCGCAGTGAGCCGTTCGATCTCTGCACGAACATCGGAGGCTTGTCTGCGTTCACCACTATCGGATAGAAGAGTCTCTAAAGAGCCGAGTGTATGCACAAGCCGGCCTTTGGCCTCCACGTTCTTTCCATCCCGCTGATAAACGCTTCGGAATAGGTTTGCCGCTGTCTTATATTCGCGAATTGCTTCCGCTCGATCGCGATTGCGCTGTCGAATGTTCCCAAGGATGTCCCGAATGTTGGCAATCGTCATCTCTGCTTCCCGATTATTGGGGTCGGCGGTTCTCGCCTCGTCAGCCAGCTTCAGAGCATTGTTCGCGAATTGAAGGGCTTCCTCATTGTTTTCCGTTTTACCTAGAAGTTCCGCGATCGAAGAGTAGGCGGAGATGCGTAGGGTGCGGGCTTTAGAGGCACTCTTGACCACGGCCGCAAGGCGTTCGACATACACGGCCATTTTGCGATGGAACGAGATGCCTTGCTCATAGAATTGTTGCGCAGTGACAGGGTCACCGCCTGCTTCTGCGGTCTCGCCGAGCCACATATTGTCTGTGCCGAGCCGTTGATACGTTTTGGAAAGGGCTTGGAGTCGGACCGGGTCGTCATCCGTAATGCCTTCGAGCTTTTCCACGATCGGAAGAGCCTTCAAATGCTCTGCAAGTTTTCGCTTAAGGCCTTCCGGGTTCTGCATAGTGCCGTAGATGTCCCCGGTGCGGATCCGGTGATCGACCAGTCTTATCAGCATCTGCGTGTTGTCCGGATCGGCTGCTATCATCTTGTCGAGAAGTTTTCCTGAACGGTCGATCAAAAGTTGCTTCTCAGCGGGTGGAACTGTAACTCGATTGAGGCCGAACAAAAGTGTGCCATACGCGGTCAGAAGGTCGTTTTGTATTCCCCTGTCGTCCTTTTTCAGCTCAAGTGCGCCTTCGAGCAAGGCGACGGCCTTCCGATAGCTTGCGACAGAGCCTTCCGTGTTGCCGGTATTTGGGGTGTACAAACGGCCCTGCACGTCGCCCAATTTGAGGTAAGCGAGCGCGATATCATGCTGAAGTGCGGGGTCGGCGGATGCATCACGTGAGAGGGCGTCCAGATATTTCAGGGCGTCGGATACCATCATTTCGCGCACGTGGGTCGAGCCGTCGAGCTTGGCGATCTCATCGTGATACTTGAACACAACATCATTGGCTAGGTCCCTGACCTCGGCAAAACGGCGTTCCGCAAGTGCACGTTGTTCTTCGGCCCGGCGGGCCTGCCACGCCGCGATCACCACGCCCGTGACCAGGGAAAGGAGGACGACGGCGGTCGCAAGTGTCGCGGCTCGGTGCCGGCCGATGAATTTTGCGAACCGATAGCCAATGCTCTCCGGCCGTGCGGTTACTGGGAGCCCGTCGAGCCAGCGGCCAAGATCCTCGTTGAGACTTTCGGCTGAAGTGTACCGTCGGTCGAGGCCGCGTTCGAGAGCCTTCATCACGATCCGGGAGAGGTCGTCAGGGCGGCGGCGAAGTGTGGTCGAAGTCCTTAACAGCCTGTCGTCGGAGACCATTTTGATAAGTTCGGCGTATGTTCGTTTGTCGGTCGTGTAGGGCAGTTCCTCGTAGAGTAATTCGTAGAGGATCATTCCAAGTGAATACACATCGCTTGCGGTTGAGACCTTTTCACCGCGTATCTGCTCGGGTGAGGCGTATTGGGGCGTCATCATCCCGAGCTGCGTCGCCGTGCCGGTGCCCACATCCTCAGCTTCGAGGACCTTCGCGATCCCGAAATCCAGGAGCTTGGGCGTGCCGGCACCATCGACAAGGATATTCGATGGTTTTAGGTCGCGGTGGACGACGAGCTGTGAATGAGCATAGCTTACGGCCGCGCACACATTGCGGAAGAGGATCACGATCTCCCTATCGGATAGCTTTTCCTTTCGGACATGATCGACGATCGTTCGCCCGTCAACGAACTCCATTGCGAAGTAGGGGATGCCTTCGGTTGTGGTTCCGCCGTCAAGGAATCGCGCGATGTTCGGGTGTTCGAGCGCAGCCAAGATCTTTTGCTCGGTGCGGAATCGGCGAAGGATCGTCTCGTTGTTCATCCCGTTCCGGATCAACTTGATCGCGGCACGTTGGGTGAATGCATCACTTGTCCGCACGCCCTCATAGACCGCGCCCATACCGCCGCTCGCGATCTCGCGTTCGAGTTTGAAGTCACCGATCTTCTGCGGCACCGGATCGAGTCTCAAATGATCAAAGGCAGGCGTTTCGAGCGCGGCATCCTCTTCGTCAAGGGCGGCGAGCAGCTTCTCCACTTCTGTTCTGATCCCGGCGTCGGCTGCGTCACGAAGATACGCCTCGCGAGCAGATGGGTCCAATTCAATGGCCTTGTTGAAGACCACCTTGATCCTTTGATAATCATCGGCGCTGGTCATCGTGCTATTGCTGAAGTTGGACCCGGAGCCAAGCCTTTGCCATTTGCCATTCCCGCTTTACGGTCGCAGGCGAGATCTCCATTGCGGCCGCTGCCTCATCTATCGTCATCCCGCCGAAAAAGCGAAGTTCGACGATCCGAGCCTGTCGAGCGTCGAGCTCGGCGAGGCGGTCGAGTATCTCATCAAGCTGCACGATGTCGAGAGTCTCATCGCTAGAGCCAAAGCTTGATGCTTCGTCAAGCTGGACACGCGTTGCTCCGTCACCACGCTTTTTTGCATTTCTTTCGACCGCGTAGTTGACCAAGATCCGCCGCATCATTTGCGATGCGATCGAAAAGAAGTGGACCCGATTCTGCCAGTTGACCTGTGTTTGTTCGAGCAGGCGCATATAAGCTTCATGAACAAGGGCGGTAGGCTGCAGCGTGTGATCGGAGCGTTCGCGGGAAAGTTGCCGTCGGGCAAGGCTTCGCAGCTCGTCATACACCGCGGGCAAGATGCGATCGAGCGCATCACGGTCGCCCGCCTGTGCCTTTTTTAGCAGCTCTGTTACATCGGAATGGGATGACACTTGCACGTGGATTTTACAAGTATTTTCTATGTTTCTCAAAATATTTTGAGCCCTTTTTTGTCGAATTTCTGCGATACGTTGTTAGAGGTTATTCTCGGCGGACTTGGCCGGCCGCCTTGTGCCGCAAGCCATCGTGAATTCCCATCTGTTTTGACTACGAGTTCGTTTATATAGTTGCAGGCCGTTTGGCAAAGAGGTGTCTAATAGGGGTCTGACGGTAAATCTATGAGAATAAAGGTATTGTTGCTGATATTAATAGTCGCTCTTTGTGCCGTGGCGGGTCTTTCCCAAAACGCCTATACCAACGCTCCCGCCGGCAGCCAGCCTGAAAACGTACGCAGCTGCGATGGACGCCGCGAAAAAATGGCTCGCAGCTAATAATAATAATTACAAGGCCGAACCTTACCTCGTCCGGGCGATCGAGCTTGCCGCGAATGATAAACAAAAGCTTGAGCCGCTCCTTATCTACGCAAAGAATCTCGAGTTGATGACCCGGAAAGCGGGATCGCGCTACAGTACAAAGGTCTTTTATCGAAGCGACGAGGCCTATCAGAAATATAAAGAGGCAGAGAAGCTTTCGACGGCCAACAAGGACGAGATCCGGCTTGCTATCGCCAGTCTGGCGAGTCTTGCGTCGTTCAACTCGTCGTTGACGCCCGACGCACTGAGGAAGATGGTCTTGGCCGACTCTAAAGAACCCGATCTGCTTAAATTTGCACAGGCCGAATACACGAAGCTTATTGATAACGCGTCGGTCGCCCCCGGCATTCGTGCAAAAGCCTACATCGGCCGTGCAAAAACACGCGGGTCTGTGGTCAATTTTGGAGGGCTCAACAAAGACGTTGCGACTGCGAAAGCCAATGATCTAAAGGCTGCGGCAACGCTGCCGGGAGCTCCCGATGAGGTGCACGCAGAGGCATATTTTGAGATCGTTGACTTTGCGTCACAAGTTAAGGACATAAATAGTGTTGCCGGAGCTTACGACGCGATCACAAAACTCCCGAAGGCTACCAACGCGCAGAAAATAAAGGCCTATGAGAGCCTTGTTTATATTCTTGTTCAGAATCGCAATATCAAGCTTTCTCGCGACGAACTGGCCGCGGCAAACAAACTCGTCGGCCTGACAACCGAACAGAAGGCGACGCTGCTCAGGATGTCCGCTCTGACCTTCGTGTTCGACGCAGATCCTAGCGATCCGAAAGAGTTCGGCAAGGCGAAGAAAAAGGCGATCGCTGAGCTGGACAAGTCGGTTAAGGGAAGGCTTACAGACGACGAAAAATTCAAGATCTATCTCGAATCGGGTGAGTTTCTCGGTAAGATCGGCGTCGCCTGTGACCTTGCCGTCGATCAACTCGAAAAAGCGATCAAGCTTAAGCAGATCAAGGAAAGTCAGCGAGCGGAGGCTCAATATCAGATCGGAGAGGCGTACCGCCAGAGCAACCGAAACGACGAAGCTATCGCGGCCTATTTAAAAGTATCCGAAGCAAATCCGCAATACCGCAACTACGCCCGGCAGCGGCTAAATCAAGTCGATCCAACCGGTAAATATAAACAGTAAATTGGCTGGTAAAACAACATCCCAAGAACGGAAAGAAAACTTATGAAAAGGATATCTACTCTCGCTATTCTTATATTCGTCGCAGCCGCAGCCGCCCTCGGCCAAGGTTATTCGGCAATCGCCGACAGCACGTTCAAGTACGTTAAAGCCGGGACGTTCGGTAAGCCAAGCGTTGCTAAGAAGACACAGAAGATCTCACTCGGCCAGGTGCGCGTACATTTTAAGACGGTCACTTCCCGGGAAAGCACGGCCCGCGGCCACTCGGCCGACGTAACCGTCTATCTCGACAGCGACCTTACGACTGCAGACCTTCAGAAACTGACGGATGCGTTCTACCAACGCCTTGCAAGCAAGTTGAATGCGATCGGGATCGAGACCGTTCCGTTCGACTCGATAAAGCAGACCGAGTATTACGCAGAAAAACTCGGCAAACAATCAGAAGAGAAAGGTGCCGATTTTGACGGCAAGTACGGCCAAGCATGGGTTTCGGTGAACGCGTTTGACGGCCCCGTCTTTGTTCGCTGGCGGCCGGAAGGTACCGTCGAGATCATCGGCTTCGGCCAGCAGAAGAAACTCGCAAAGACCGCAAAAGAGACCGGCGGGGACATTATGACAGTAGATGTCGTTCTGGATTTTGCGTCGATAATGCTATCGGCCGCGGTCAAGCAGGATCGGCAGGGTTGGTTCTACGGCGATCCGTACTTCTACAGCGACTATTCGATCGGCGGTTTGATGAACGTCTCGAAGAGCTATATTTATTTGGCCGATCAAAAGAACGGCTTTGACCAGTACTCTTCTGCCCAACCGATCGCCGAGCGCATCGGGTACGCCGAAAAACCCAGACAGGACGCTTCGCGGGCAAGCTACCGTGCTTCGAAAGCTTTCGGCAAGACGGACCATACATTCACCCCTCTTATTATCCCGGCCACGCGTGAGCGATATTTGTTTGCCGCCGGAAAGGTACTTGACCTCTATGCGGATATGCTCGCCGAGAAATTCCGCATCTTGCGTGGCGGTGCTGTTGCGCCGTCGGGCAAGCCCGCCGAGAAGCCGAAAGACAATACGACCCTAGCAGAGGTTGAAAACAAGGCCCGCCAAAATAACGACACGACCGCCGTCACGACGGGCGAGATGAAGGCGGCTGCGTTAGCGGCCGAAAAGGCTGGTAAATATCAGCTCGCGGCTGATTATTACGAACGGCTTGCGGCGGCAGACCCTGAGAATTCCGTCAATCACAATCTCAAGCGTGGGTCGCTTTATATGGATCAGATCAAAGATCAGAAGAAAGCCATCGAGATCTTTGAATTGGTCATCAAAGCGGCTCCGAACTCTCCCGAAGGATATTACAATCGTGGTACGGCATACGTAAAACTGCAGGAATGGAAGAAGGCTCGCAAGGATCTCGACAAGGCGATCGAGCTTAGGCCGACGTGGGTCGAGGCTTATCTCAACCGCGGGATCGTGTTGATCTATATGAAGAAGCTCGATGACGCGTTTGCCGACTTCGAGAAGGGAATACAGCTAAATCCACGTATCCCGAATCTCTACCGCGCACGGGCACTCGTCTATAAGGCAAAGGGCAATGCGGCCCTTGCTGCCGCTGATGAGCTCCGGGCTGCGCAGATCGAACAGGGAAGATACTAGAGATGAGAATTGCGTCGATATTGTTCGCCCTTATACTGTTCGCGACGGTCTCGGCGGTCAATGCACAGACCGCGGAGGCGTATCTTGCGAAATGTGATGCGAGCTTTGAGAAAGGTGAGTATCGGGATGCGGTAAAGCATTGCACGAAGGCCCTTGAAGCAAAACCCGGTTTTGAAGAGGCTCTGATCACACGTGCCGGTACGTACAAGATCCTTCGGAGCTATCCGGCAGCGATCGCCGACTACACGGAACTCATTCGTGTTACGAATGGAATGGCTATGGCGTACTTCTACCGTGCGAATATCTACAAGCTCACGGGGAAGGACGATGATGCCGTCGCCGACTTGACGGCCGCGATAACGAAAGATCCGAAGGGACTTTTTGCGGCCCGTTCCTACTATGAACGCGGCTTGATATTTGAAAAACGCGGCCTCGAGGACAAAGCACAGGCCGATTATCTGCAAGCCCTCATTTTAAATCCGGACTACGCGCAGGCAAAAGCGAAGTTCAAGCCGTTAGACGGCAATAAGACGTTGACCGAGACAGTGAACGAGGCGGCGGTTCTAAGAGAGACTTCCGAGACCACTGCTCCTGCAAAGCCGGTAACCCCGACCGCAAAGACCGCGCCGTCTCCGACTGCCAAAATGGTACCGGCAGCGGCCGCGGATGTTCCGGCAGCATGGAAGCGAATGGCATTGACCGGCACCGGGATCAGCGTTGCCTCGCCCTTGCCTTACGTACTAAAGAGTCAGCAGGCCGACCCGCTTCTTGAAAAGATGGAAGCGCGCGTTCGGTGGGAAATGCTTGACGGAAGTCTCTGGGCGACCGTTCAGTACCTGAAATGGGATCAGGGTTTTACGACCGTTCGGCAGATCCTGGAAAAAACGATCAATATCATCGTAGACGATAACGGCGCCAGTGCCCGGACGATAAAGGATACGACCTTTCTAGGCGAATCCGCCGCCGTTTACGACCAAGAACGGTACGATCAATACGGCAAGAAGCAGGTCAGACAAAAAATGGTCGTCTTCGGCACGCCGAATACCTACGTCACGCTGAATTTCATTCACGATGCGGGCGACCAGGCGGCTGCGAAGAAGGTAGATCAACTCATCGCTTCCATGAAGAAAGAGGGTGCGGTCGCCGCTGCCGTATCAAAGGTTTCGCCCGCTAACTGGAAGACGTACAATTTCGGCGGCCTCTTGTTCGATTTTCCGTCACAGGTGTCGGAATCGGCTTGCGAAAAGACTCCGTACTCCCAGGGAACCAAGGTTTGCGGCGCGTGGGGAGATAAGGGCAAGGAGGATCTCACTATCGACATCACGTATCGGAACTACGGCAACCTGACGGCCCCGGACGTCAAAAAGTTTGCGGCCGATCATTTGAATTCATTGAAGGAGATCATGGCCAAGGATACGAGTTGGAAGGAATTCAAGAACCTGCCGTATCCGATCAACGCCGGCGAGGCGGTCAAGGTGTCCGCGGTGCAGGCTTATGACGGCACACATTTCATCTTCGTCTCCCGCGGAACTGAAAGATGGCAGGTTATAGTTTGGTATTTCAACCGGTGGGACGGCGTTCGCGATGCCTTGAACCGCGTTCTCGGGTCCGTCAAGTTCAAACTCTAGCGGGCGCGGCGACCTAACGCGAAAAATACCTGCGAACTTATCGAGAATGGAGTAGAATTATTCTCCGTTCTCGATTTTTTATTTTTTCGTGGAGGATCATGCCTATGAGTCAGGCGCAGCAGCCTTCGTCGCTGAAGACAGCGATCGAGAAGCATCGTGAGTTCCTTTTTCCCGCCGTGGCCATGTACTACGCAGAGCCGATCGCTCTTGTAAAGGGCGAGGGTGAGTATGTTTGGGATGCGGACGGAAACCGCTATCT
Organism: Acidobacteria bacterium OLB17; assembly: GCA_001567505.1. Classification (GTDB taxonomy): domain Bacteria; phylum Acidobacteriota; class Blastocatellia; order Pyrinomonadales; family Pyrinomonadaceae; genus OLB17. The sequence goes on from LLEU01000017.1 coordinate 62,744, forward strand.
AGACGCCTTCGGCGGCGTGCTGACGGTCAGCGTCGGGCATGCGAATCCGGCGGTAAATGCCGCGATCATCGAGCAGACGAAGACGCTCCAGCACACTTCGGCCCTATATGCTAACGGGCCGCAATCCGACCTTGCGGAAAAGCTCGCCGAGATCACACCGGGCGATCTTAAGAAATCATTTTTTACATCGAGCGGCACCGAGGCCGACGACACAGCGATCATGGCGGCAAAGCTTGCGACAGGCCGCAGCGAGATCGTCGTGCTTCGTCACAGCTATTCGGGAAGAAGCGCGACAGCTCTCTCAAGCGTCGGCCATTCTTCTTGGCGGCCGATCGCCTCGCAGGTTGCGGGCATCGTCCACGCACGCGCGCCGTATTGCTACCGCTGCCCGTGGAAGATGACGCCCGACAACTGCGGGGCCGCATGTGCCGAGGACGTTCGGGACGTGATCGAGACGACAACGACGGGCGAGATCGCAGCCTTTATGGCCGAGCCGATCATGGGTGTCGGCGGCTTTATCGTACCGCCGAAAGGCTACTTTGAACGCGTCGAAGAGATCACGCGGAAACACGGAGGCCTTTTCATTGCAGACGAAGTGCAGACCGCATGGGGACGCACGGGCGACAAGTGGTTCGGTATTGAGCATACGAGCGTCAAACCAGACATCATCACATCGGCTAAGGGCATGGGCAACGGCGTGCCGGTCGGCTGGACGATCGCCACGGCCGAGGTCGCTGATAAATTCCCGGGCCTGACCTTCGCCACGTTCGGCGGAAACCCCGTTTCGATGACCGCCGGGCTTGCCGTCATCAAATACATCGAGGAGAACGACCTTCGCACGAACGCGCGCATCGTCGGCGACTATTTCCGTGGGCGGCTGGAAGAATTAAAGGACAAGCATTCCGTCATTGGCGATGTTCGCGGTATGGGCCTTATGCAGGGCATCGAGCTCGTCAAAGACCGCGAGACGAAAGAGCCTGCGGCTGACGCCGTTCTGAAGGTATTCGAGGAAACGAAACGCCGCGGTGTCCTGATCGGCAAGGGCGGCCTCTACGGCAACGTCATTCGTACGGGAATGATGCTCAATTCCACAAAAGATAACGTAGATGAAGTGATCGCGGCCCTCGATGCGGGGTTTGCGCTGTGCTGACAAAACTTTGGCTCACGTCAAAACGTTGACGCGAGGATCGCAATTAGAGACCGAACATTATCTCGACGCGGTTGGCCGGTCAGCGATAGTGCGTCGTCGGGGCGTCTTGCGAACAGCCTTGCAGCGGCCGCTCACAGGCAGTCGAATTGTCGAGGACGAACCCCACGATCTCAGTGACGCTGACGTACGCCAAATAGCCGAGTAGAAAACAGGCGACACAGACCGCGATCGCAAGAACGGTGTTACCTTTCATTTTTGGCTTCCTCCCAAGGTATAAGCGGTATCAATGATTGCTGTGGAAAAAGGAAGAAACGCCGTGCAAAAACCCGATTTTTTTCAACGATATCACAACCGTGCCGCATGGCAAAACATATTTGCCTTGTGGCCGAAGGAGGCAATCGGACACAGCGAAGGCTTACGGAGGACGCTGTAGGAATTGTGTGAATTTGTTAGGGAAGAGTGCTATTTTTAGTGTGCAGCGAATTGAGGACCGAATTAGAGCTGCCGTGAACGAGGGCAGTATTCGAAAGTTCCGGCAGCGGCCGGTCCTTGCAGGCCAGATTTCAAGTGCCCTAGCGAGCGAGATCATTCGATTTGAAGGCCCATTATGAGAACACTTATCAGGAACGGACGTGTTGTTACGGCGGTTGACGATTATGTCGCCGACATTCTTATCGAGAGTGAGACCATCTCGGTGATCGGCAGATCGCTCGATATCGAGGCAGATGTCGTTATCGATGCGGCAGGGAAGCTTGTTATCCCGGGCGGCATCGATCCGCATACGCATATGGAACTGCCGTTCGGCGGCACGCAGTCGAGCGACGATTTCTTTACGGGAACGCGTGCGGCGGCTTTCGGCGGAACGACAACGATCATCGACTTTGCCGTGCAGAACAAGGGCGAGACGCTCACACAGGGCCTTGATAACTGGCACAAAAAGGCCGACGGCAAGTGCGCGATCGACTACGGATTTCACTTGATAACGACCGAATTCGAGGATGGCGACGAGCACGAGATGAAGAGCGTGATGGATCGCGGCGTCACGAGTTTCAAGCTCTTTATGGCGTATCCGGGCGTCTTTCTTGCGGATGACGCGACGATATTTCGTGCGATGAGCGCGGCGGGGACGCGCGGCGGCCTGATCTGTATGCACGCCGAGAACGGCATTGTCATCAACGAGATCATTAAACGCTTCCTCGCCGACGGCCGCACCGCACCGAAATACCACGCCCTCACTCGCCCGACGATCGCCGAGGCCGAAGGCGTCCATCGCGCGATACGGATCGCCGAAATGGCGGAATCGCCGGTTTACATCGTTCACCTCTCGTGCAAGGACGCACTCGATCAGATTCGCGAAGCACGCGATCGCGGCATCTCGGCGTTCGCCGAAACGTGCCCGCAGTATCTCTTCCATTCCATCGAAGATTACGGCGAAGATTTCAGCGGTGCGAGATTCGTGATGACGCCGCCATTGCGCGAAAAACACAATCACGCCGACCTTTGGACGGGCCTGAAGATGGACGATCTGCAAGTGATATCGACGGACCACTGCCCGTTCTGCATGAAGGAGCAAAAGGAGCTCGGTATCGATGATTTCTCAAAGATCCCGAACGGCGCTCCAGGCGTTGAGAATCGAATGGCGTTGATCTATCACGGCGGTGTCGTCGAGAACCGCATCTCACTCAATCGCTTCGTCGAGCTCACTTCGACGGCCGCAGCGAAGATGTTCGGCCTTTTTCCGAAAAAAGGAACGATCGCCGTCGGTTCCGACGCCGACATTGTTGTTTTTGACCCGAACGGCGAGACAAAATTCGGCATCGAGAATGAACATATGAACGTCGATTACTCGTCTTACGAAGGCTGGGAGCTTAAAGGCCGCGTCGAGACCGTCATCCAACGCGGGAATGTCGTCATCCAGAATGGTGAACACAAAGGGGCTGCCGGCGACGGGCAGTTCTTAAAGCGCGGCACGTGTGTTAGTTTTTAGCGATGCCGGAAAACCTGACCGCCGAGACGACGCTTGAAAAGGCAAAATGCTTGTTTTGCCGCGCTTACGAGGTGCGGGAAATTTCTACTCAACTTTTGTCGAAACATCGGGAAAATATGAAAAATAAGGTCGTCATTCAATTCGTGTTCGTGGTTATTGCGGTCGTTTTCGTTTGTGGGCGTATCGCAGGCTCAGGCATTGAGCACGAGCGAGATCGATGCACTTGTCGAACGCTCGATGAAGGCCTTCGATGTCCCGGGCATCTCGGTCGGCGTGATAAAGGATGGCAAGATCGTATATGCAAAAGGCCACGGCGTGCGTTCTCTAAACACGAAATTGCCGATGGACGAGAACACGCTTGTCGGCATTGCGTCAAACTCGAAAGCGTTCACTACGGTCGCCCTCGGTATTCTTGTTGATGAAGGCAAGATCAAATGGGACGATCCGGTTCAGAACTATATTCCTGAGTTCAAGCTCTACTCACCATACGTATCGGAGAACTTTACGATCAGGGACCTTTTGACGCATCGCAGCGGACTCGGGCTCGGCGCCGGAGATCTGATGTTCTTTCCGGACGGCAGCGATTTTACCATTCGCGACATCATCCATAATCTGCGGTACCTAAAGCAAGTGTCGCAGTTCAGGACGAAGTATGATTATGACAATAATCTGTATATAGTCGCCGGTGAGGTGATCGCTCGGGTGTCGGGGCGATCCTGGCCTGAATTTGTTGAAGAGCGGATCATGCGTCCACTCGGTATGGCGAGCTCGGCGGGCCTTTTCGAGCGTCTTACCGACAAGAGCAATACGATTGACGAGCATGCACCTGTCGAGGGCAAAGTGCAGGTAATAAAACGGAGCATGGTGCGTGTCCCGGCCGCAGCCGGCGGCGTGAATTCGAATATTACGGATCTGCTCAAATGGGTGCGTATGTTTCTCTCGGCCGGCAATATGACAACGATAAGCGCCTTATTTCTGACAAGGTTCTTAAAGAGCTGTGGTTGCCGCAGACGATCATTCGCGTGAACGATCCCGGGCCGTACAACACACATTTCGCGGCTTACGGCCTCGGATTCTTCTTAAGCGACGTGAACGGCTATAAGCAGGTAACACACACCGGAGCCTTGAGGGCATGGTCACGCAGATCACGATGCTCCCCGAGTTAAACCTCGGCATTATCGTCCTCACGAATCAACAGGAAGGCGGTGCGTTCCGCTCGATCACAAATCAGATCCTCGATGGATATCTGAACAAGCCGGGACGCGACTGGGTCGCAACGCTTTCTGCCTCTCGGAAAAAATCGCTGGCAGCGGCAAAAGCTGTAATGGACAAGGTCGCAGCCGAGGTTGCCAAAGCCAAGGCGGCGGGAGGGACGACGCTTGCGCCGGCAGCAGTAGCCGGCACTTATTCCGACGCGTGGTTCGGTGCGGTCACGCTGACCGCAAAGGACGGAAAACTGCGTTTTGACTCGAAGCGATCGCCGAATCTCACCGGCGAAGTGTTCCCATACAAAGCGAATTCCTTCATCGTGCGATGGGATGACCGGAGTATGGACGCGGATGCATTTATCAACTTTCGTCTCGATGTCGAGGGCCGCCCGTCCGGTTTCACGATGGAGCCGATCTCGCCGCTGACCGATTTCAGCTACGATTTTCAGGACCTCGACTTTCGTCGGGTAAATTGATCTGAATTCTTGCGATGAAACGCTGTCCAGAATGCCGACGAGATTACTACGACGACACGCTGTTGTATTGTCTCGACGACGGCAACCCGCTGCTCGAAGGCCCGCGGTCAGAACCGGGAGCGATAGCGACCGGGTTTCCTTCAGATGAAGAGCCTCGAACGGCGATCTTGCCTGGTTCGGACTTGTTCGATAGTGAAGGCGTTACACGTCCGCAGATAACCGGAGCGGCGGAGGCACCGCAGGAGAATCGTAGCGAGCAATCGGAAAGGCAGAGCCTTTCCGCTGATAGAGCGGCGGAGCAGCGAGGAAGGAGCGTCGGTTGGCGGTGGCCCTTGGCGGTGGTCGGGATCATTGCGGTCGCAGCACTCGGCGTATTTTTTGGTATTAGGTATTTCAAAGCGGACAGTTCAGGGGCGATCAATTCGATCGCGGTCCTGCCGTTCGAGAACCGAGGCGGAGACGCGGACTCCGAATATCTTTCGGACGGGTTGACCGAGTCTTTGACCTATCGGCTGTCGAAACTGCCAAACCTAAAAGTGAGCCCGACAAGTTCGATCTTTCGTTACAGAGGCAGAGACACGGAAGTTACGAAGGTCGGCAATGAGCTTGGAGTTAACGCGGTGGTCACAGGCCGAGTGATGGAGCGAGGGGATAATTTGAGTATAAGTATCGAGCTGGTCGATGTCAGAAGCGACAAAGTGATCTGGGGCGAACAGTACGAACGCAAGATGTCAGATCTGCTCCAAACACAACGGGAGATCGCAGCCGAGATCACTAATAGGCTGCAAATAAAACTGTCTGGCGAAGACGAGAAGACGCTGGCGAAAAACTATACTGCTAATAACGAAGCTTATCAGCTCTATCTGAAAGGTCGATACCATTGGGGGAAGCGAACGAAGGACGACTTTCTTAAAGGGATCGAATGCTTCCAACAGGCGATCAAACTAGACCCGAATTTCGCCCTGGCATACGTCGGCGTTGCGGACTCATACAACGTAATGCCTAGTTACGGCTTCCTCGCGCCCGGAGAGGCGTTCCCGCAAGCGCGGTCAATGGCGCAGAAGGCCGTTGAGATCGACCCGACGCTCGCCCAAGCGTACGCCTCTCTAGCCTGTCCAAGCGCCTACTATGAAAGAGATTGGCAGAAAGCAGACAGCGAGTTCGGCCGCGCTGTCGAACTCGATCCGAATGATCCTCAGATCCACTATGTTTTTGGATATTACCTTGAGCAAACAGGACGGATCGATGAAGGGATGGGTGAGTTCAAGAAAACTTTGGAGCTGGATCCGTTGTTTGTTCCCGCAGCCGCGAACCTTGCCGGTGCCTATTTGAATGCGAGGCAGTACGACCTTGCGCTTGAACAAGCGAAAAGAACCTACAAGCTTGAACCGAGCCATCCTACGAGCCGATTTTGGCTCGGCGTGAGTTACCTGGCTAACGGCATGAATGCTGAAGCTGCTGAACTCGGCGAAGGGGTGCTCAAAACCGATCCGACAAATCAAGATGCCCTATACATTACTGGATACGCGTATGCGAAACTGGGGCGGCGGAGCGAAGCCGAGGACATCCTAAAAAGATTCAGCGACATCGCCCAGAAGGGATACGTCTTGAGATCCTCTATTGCCGGTATTTACGGCGCCCTTGGAAATAAGGATAAAGCCTTTGCTGAGTTGGAAAGAGCCTTTGCTGACCACGATTCGGAGCTGCCTCGCATAAAGGTTGATCCGTTGATGGACCCATTTCGCGGCGATCCGCGTTTTGCGGCGCTTGTGAAACGCCTGAATCTGCCGGAATAGTATTTTATGAAACGATGCCCGCGATGCGGCCGCGAGTATGACCTTACGATGAGCTACTGCCTCGATGACGGCAGCGAGCTGCTCTACGGCCCGGCGTCAGAACCAGGAGCGTTAGCGACCGGGTTTCCTTCAGATGAAGAGCCAAAAACGGCGATCTTGCCTGGTTCGGCCTTGTTCGATAGTGAAGGCGTTACATGTCCGCAGATAACCGGAGCGGCAGCGGAGCCGCAGGATAGCCAAGGCGGCTCGACGGAGCGGCAGAGCCTTGCCGATAATCGAGCGGCAACGCCGCGAGGAACGAGTGTCGGCCGGCAGTGGCAGTTGGCGGTGGTCGGGACCATTGCGGTCGCAGTACTCGTTGGATTTTTGGATATCGATACTTTAAGCCGTTGAGTTCAGGTCAGATCGACTCGATCGCAGTAATGCCTTTTGTCAATGAAAGTGGCAATCAGGATGTCGAATATCTGTCCGACGGAATGACCGAAACTTTGATCGGTAGTTTATCCAAGGTTCCTAATTTGTCGGTCAAAGCGCGAAGCACGGTTTTTTATTACAAAGGCAAGGAAATCTCACCGAAAAAGATCGGCGAAGAATTGAATGTGGGCGCCGTTTTGTTAGGCCGTGTTGGCCAGCGCGGCGATGATCTGAAGTTGAATTTGGAATTGGTCAACACAAGCACGCAGGATGTCATTTGGAGTGAAACTTACAACCGAAAACAAGCTGATCTCGTCGCGCTGCAAACTGACATCGCCCGCGATGTGTCCACCAAGGTCAAAAGCAAACTTTCGGGCGAAGATATTGCGAAGGTCACAAAGACCTACACGACCAACCCCGAAGCCTATCAGCTTTATCTCAAAGGCAATTTCTATCGGACGAAATATACAGAAGAAGGCTATAAAAAGGGGATCGAATACTATGAAAAAGCCATCGCCATAGACCCGAATTATGCTTTGGCCTATCACGGAATTGCCGCCGCGTATGACTTTGCGAATGGTTTTTATTTACCTGCAAACGAGTCAGAGCCGAAGGCGAAAGCGGCGGCTACGAAAGCATTGGAATTGGACGAAACACTTGCCGAAACTCACTTTTTGTTAGGAAAAATTGTGTTCTGGTATGAATGGGATTGGGCGACGGCAGAAAGAGAATGGAAGCGGGCAAGCGAACTTGACCCGAGCTATCCCGCTGATTATCCCGTACATGTTGCCGCGATGGGCAGATTTGACGAAGCCGTCAAAACGCAGGAAGTTCTGCTGCAACGCTCGCCGCTGGACCTCAATATGAATTTGGATCTGGCGGGCATCTTGTTGGCGGCGGGCAGGTATGACGAATCAATTGAACAAAGCCGAAAAGCGCTCGAACTTGACCCGAGTTATTGGTGGTCTTATCAAAATTTAGGACTGGCGTATGAACGAAAGAAACAATACGCGGAAGCGATCACGGAGCTCGAAAAGGCGCGTCAGGTAGATGTCAATCCATCAACTCTGGGATACCTCGGCTATGTTTATGCGGCGGCAGGCAAAAATGCGGAAGCCCAAAAACTGTTGGAAGAATTGAAAGAATTATCAAAAGAGCGATACGTTTCTCCCTACAATATCGCCTGCGTGTACGCCGGGCTAAACGACAAAGACCAAGCCTTTGCCTGGCTTGAACGTGCATATCAGGATCGCTCCGTTTATATGACGCTCTTAAAGACCGAGACCGTGCTTGATAATTTACGACCTGATCCGCGATTCAAGGACCTGCTGAAACGGATGAATTTGCCGGAGTGACAACATGAAAAAATGCCCGCGATGCGGCCGCGAGTATGACCTTACGATGAGCTACTGCCTCGATGACGGCAGCGAGTTGCTCTACGGCCCGGCGTCAGAACCAGGAGCGATAGCGACCGGGTTTCAGCCCGACGAGCCGCAGACCGAGATCCTATTCTCGGACGACCGTATGTCTCCGTTGGCGAGGACCCGAGCGGAAGAAGGGTTCTGGGTAGCGGTGCCGCCATTCACATGGCGGGGGCCAAGTGCAGCCTTGGAAGCGTTGGCTGAAGGGCTGACGGAAGATATTTTTGACCGGGCTGTCG
>LLEU01000018.1 GCA_001567505.1 Acidobacteria bacterium OLB17
GATCACCGGGACATCGCTCGCACGGATCGCACGAGCGAGCATCTCGTCATTAAAGGCCGCAAGGTCTTCGGCAGAACCGCCGCCGCGTCCGACGATGATGACATCGAGCTTCGATGCTTTATCGAGTCTGCCATTGTATTCGTTGAGTGCCGCAAGAGCTCGACGTACGCTGTCGGCCGCACCTTCGCCTTGAACGCGTGCAGGCGCAAGGACGATGCTAACCGAACGGGCCCGACGCGTGATCACGCTGAGGATGTCGTGAAATGCGGCACCGGACTTTGAAGTGACGACGCCGATGCGCTGCGGGAAGAACGGCAGCGGACGCTTTAGTTCCGGGGCGAAAAGGCCTTCGCGTTCGAGCCGCTCGAATATCTGCTGGTACGCGGCGGCAAGAGCGCCTTCACCGGAAGGCTCGAGCGATTCGACGGTCAGGCTTAGCTCACCGCGCTCCCGCCAGAAATTCACACGCGCGCGGACCCGTACGCAAATGCCGTTCTTTGGGCGAAATCTGATGCGGAAATTCGTGCCCTTCCAACACGCGCATCTTATCTGCGAAGTGCCGTCGTTCAGATCGAAATACCAATGGCCGCTCGATGCGACCTTGAAATTCACGACCTCGCCTTCGACCCAAACGTTGCTGAAGTGAGCTTCGAGCCGCGCACCGATCTCAAGGTTGAGTTCGGAGACCGTCAGCGGACGCGGCCGTTCGCGTTCGCCTTCGTCCTCCAATATCGCATCGAAAAGACTGCTTCCGCTCACTGTGCCTGTCCTTCTCCAACCGCAGTCACCGACGAGATCGTCGCGAACATATCGGCGCGCTTCACCCTGACGCGCAGGTTCGGCGAGACGCCTCTTTCCGCACTCAATGACTTGAACGTGATGCTGTAAGCACCGCGAAGCTGGCGCACGATGTCCCGATATGCCGTGTCGATCTGCGCAAGCCGCGAGATCGGGAAGAAGGTCCCGCCGGAGACCTTCGCAAGCTTTTCGCCCTCGCCCTCGCTCTTTCTCGTAAGCGACATATATTTCTTCCGCATCGGGTCGATGTCCTTCATACCGAGCATCTCTTCCTGGATCAGGCCGGTCGGCACAAAAAGCGGATAGATGATCGCACCGCTTTCCTGTATCGTGCCGAGCAGCGAATCGAACGGCAGGAACGAGCGATTGTCTTCACCGTCGGAAAGGATGACGATCGCGGATCGCCCGCCTTTCAACGACCGCAGGACGTCGGCGAGCGTATATGCAAGCGCGTCGTAGAATGCCGTACCGCCGCCTGCGTCAAAGGAATCGAGTGATTCCGAAAGGTGTTCCTTGTCGGTCGTAAATCCGCTCAAGACCTTCACGTCGTCATTGAAGATGATGATCGCGATCCTGTCCTTGCTATCGACCGTCTCGATGAACGAACGCGCGGCCTTGCGGATGAACGTAAGGTAGTTCTCAACGCTTCCCGAAACGTCGAGCAGGAGCACGAGATCGAAGGGAGCGTCCGAGCGCTCGATCTTCGTGATCGGCCTCTCTTCGCCCGATTCCGTTACGACAAAATCGGCGGCCGAAAGGTCCGAGACGCTTCGATCTGCGAATCGACGACGCGGACGATCGCCGTCTTGAACTCGGCTGCGGGCCCGCTTGCTCGTCCTGTTGAACTGCCGAGCGACGGCAGCCGCTTCATCGGCGGCAGGCTTTGAATGTACTCTCCGTAATACTGCGGAGCCGCCCGCCTGATAGCCTCCATCAAAAGCGAATCGCCGCTGCGGACGATCGCCTTTGCGGCTTCGGTCAACGGCCGTTCGCGAAGGTCGCTGCCGACCTCGTTCGGCGGAATATTCAAAAGTACGATGCCGCGGGCTGTCGAGAAGCTGAGTTCGACATCGGCCGGTATATCGGCAGCGGCGGCGTCGGTATCCTTCTTCTGTTTCTTCCTTTTTGTTCTCTCGCCGATCTCGCCTGAGATAACGAATCGTCCGGCGCTTTTCTCCTTGATCTTCTCGAGCTCGACGTCCGCAACATATCGCGGGCGCGATGCCGTCCACTGAAACTCGTACCGCACCGAATCAAGCGGAATATCGGTCGTGATCGTTCCCGTCGTGGTCGCGGCCCCGATCTCGGCGAAGTTGCCGATGACGGCGATCTCGCCTTCGCGCGTCTCGATCCGGACGCGGCAGCGCTGCGGGACCGTAATGACAAGGTCGATACGTTTGCTGCGATCCTTTGGCGAGACCTCGACCTTGCCGCCGGCGATCTTGACGTCCGCCGGCGAAGCGCCGTCCGGTGACGACGCCGAAAGCGACGCCTCTGCATCCTTTTCCGCACGAACGAGCACGCGGCCGTAGAGATTCGTAATGTCGAGCTTTGCTCCTTCCTTTAGCTTGAGGCCTGCAGTGAATGTTTGAGCATTCGAGCTCAATGCCGCCGAAAGGCACAAAGACAAAACGACGAAGAACTTTGACGGAAATGCCCTGATCACTTACGGTTCGCTTTGGGGACGCATGGATTGTGCCCTGCGGCGGCGGATGCGGTGCTGCCATTTTTTCTTCGGACGGTCATCATCGTCGAACCTATCGACGAGGTCGTCCATTGACTCGCCACCGGCAAGGCGTGTTTTCAAGTAAAGCAACGCAGCGATTATAGCAGAAAATGAAAGCACAATGATCTGGATCGGCAGCCAGACGATCTGGAAGATCGATTCCAAGAAAGTCTTCTTGATATGGTCGGGCGTGTCCGACCTTCCGGTCGAGACCTCGATCGAGTTCTTCCGGCCGATGCTGTACTTAACGCCGCGGTCGCCCTCGACGGCAATACTGCCGATATCGTCCGGAGTTCCCTCGGCCGCCGCTGCCTTCTCGATCGCTGTGGGTGGCGCGATCCCTTTTCCTGCAAGGTCGATCATCGCCGATAGTGTTCCGGCAAGCAGCATCGGGGTCAGCAGCATTATCATCGCTGCCGCGATCGTGGTCGCGAATGCGCGTTTCGTAAGCTCTCGGGAACGACGAAATCCCTCGATGAACTTGGACCGCTCGATCATCGCGACAGGTATCACAAGCATCGTCGAGGCATACGCAAGGACAAAGCCGATCAGCACAGCGATCAGCGCCATCCCAACGCCGATCATCGGTGCATAAAGCTCCACGCCGATCATCATCGACACGAGCTGCAGCCCGCCCCAGACCACCAGAAATACGACCAGGAACGAGGCGATCGCCACAAGGAACGGCACGAATGCCGCCGCGATGCCCGAGGCGGTCAAACGCTTCCAATGCTTTCGAAGTTCCGCGAGTGCGGGCCGGATCCTCACGGGTCGAAGCGGGATAGCGAGATACTGGACGACGATCCAGACGATCGTCCCGACCGTCAACACCGAACAGAACGCACTCGTGACCGCAAGCGCGATGACAACGCCTGCCAAGGCAAGGCCGCCTGCAAGCTCCGAAAAGACGCCGCTTACCCGCAGGAACTGAAATCCGACCTGCACAAGCGTCAAAAGGATGACGGGAAGCTGGAAAAAGCCCGTTATCATCAGGAATTTCGGAAGATGCTCGCCGTAGATCACGAGCGAGCGGCGAAGCAGGCCGAAGATGCCGTCGGCCCGTGACCGAAGCTCGTCCGAGAATGCGAGTGCCGTCTGCGGCCGGGCTTCCCGGTCTTTTGAAAGCGCGGCGTCGATCGCCCAACGCATCTTCTTTCTCACGCGTTTTGCAACAAGCGGAGGAGGCGGCAGTTCGCGGTGAGCCTTCATCACCGACCTGTAATCGCCCTCAAAAGGCGTGCGGCCGGACAGCATTTGGTACGCGATCACGCCGAGGCTGTAAATGTCGGTTCGCGCGTCCAGAACCTCACCGCGGCATTGCTCCGGCGACATATAGAGCGGCGTACCGAGAACCGCTCCCGCACGTGTCAGGCTTGCAGAGTTCTGCGAACTTACCAACGATCTTGCGAGATCGTGTTCGGCAGAAGCATCGTCCTGGGCCGAGATGCGCGTCTTGATCGCATCCTCTTCGGGCGGGGTGTCGAAGATCGCGGTCTTGTCATCGTCGAGCGGCGAGATCCTGACGGTTCCCGTCCGCGTACCCGACGCGGCCATCGCCGGATCGGAGATCAATGTTGCGGAACCGTCGCCGGCGATCGTGTTAAGATCGGGCCCGACGCCTGTTTCGAGACGTCTTTCTTCTACGGTCGGCATAGCACCGATCGCCCCGGCGGCGACCGAATCGGCCGGTTCGTCGCGATAATCTTCAAGCTTTGCGATGCCGAAATCTAGGACCTTGACGGTATAGCCGCCGCGGCGATTCGGCTCGAGCCAGATGTTGTCGGGTTTGAGGTCCCGGTGAATGATGCCTTGTTGATGAGCTTCGTTGACGGCGGAACAGACCTGTTCGAGGATATCGAGCGTCCAGGAGACAGGAAGGTTCTTTTCTTCGTCGAGTATTTCGCCAAGCGTGCAGCCGTCGAGATACTCCATAACGAGGTATGCGACCTGGCCTTCAGAAAGCTCCGAGAAACCGAAATCCGTCACATCGACGACGTTCGGATGCCTCAGACGTCCGGCGGCGCGTGCCTCACGCCGAAATCGCTCGACGAACTCCGCCCGCTGCATGAATTGCGGAGCAATAACCTTTACGGCAACGGGCCTTTCCGTGCCGAGATGGACGGCAAGATACACGGTTCCCATTCCGCCCCTGCCCAATTCGCGGGTAAGGCGGTATTTGCCGTCGATAGTCCTGCCTACAAGGTCCGGGCACTGCATAAAACCAAGGTTTCCGGTTCAAATAAAGACGTTACGCGCTCAACGCATTCGAATGCAAGGTTCGATGCAAAACGAGGGCGAAATCATGCAAAAAAAAGATCAGCCGGTCGGATCTTTTAGGTCCGTCCGGCTGAGGTTCAGGGCTTACAAGGAGCTTGCTAATGTTTCAAATTCGCCTTGAAAGCGGCCTCCATTTGCCCGAGCACGGTCATGGCCTGCGCATTATCTTTGAACTTGGCCTTGATCTGGTCGAACATTTCCTGGCCGCGGGGATCGCCAAGCTTTATGGCGGCCTGCAGCCCGCTGAGCATGCCCGGTATGTCATTCTCGGCAAGAGCCTTTTTGAACTGAGCGGCAAGCAGGTCGAAGGCCCGCGGATCGCCGTTCGCCGTGGCCGAAGCAGCGGCGGCAGCGGCCGTCCTCACGGCCCCCGAGGCCGTGTTGTCCTGTGCGACCTTCAAGGCCGACTCGAAGGCGCGTTTGTCGCCGAGAGCGGCAAGCCCGTTCAATCCGGCGACCATGATCCGGTCGCGCCAGGACTTCGTTTTTGCGAGCTTGTCGAGAGCGTCGAAGGCCCTTGGATCCTTCGTCTCGCCGAGAGCTACCGCGGCCTCATCAATGACGGAATAGCTCCGGTCGTTGAGTGCGGCGAGATACTGCGTTGCGAATTTCGCATCCTTGGTCTGGCCGAGCAGGCGAATAGCATCTGTGCGAATGAGCGATTCTTTATCTTTTGCAAGACGGAGAACGACGGCCTCGACCTTCGGATCGAGCTTCGCGGCCGGACGCGGTTGCCCCGGAGGAGGTTGGGGCGAATAAAGATCGGCCAGGTACACGAGAGCCGCCCTACGCACTCGCCAGAACGGGTCCTTTTCGGCCGACACCAGCAGAGCATCAACGTACTTTGCCTCGACGGCCTTGTCGGCCTTTGCAAGTCCCTCGAGCTCGCCAATTGCCCACCGGCGGCCGATCACGTCCTTGTCGTTGGCCATCTGATAAAGCAACTCGTCGGCGCTCTTCTTGAAGGTCATTTCCTTGAGCAGCGTGCCTTCGTAGTCGAAGTTAACGATCTTGGGCTCGGCCGCGGAATCGAACGTGAATACATTCGTTTCTTTCGGATCGATCCAAACGCGATGGACAACGCCGTCGATCTCGACCTCGACCCACGTCTGGAAGTAACGCGTCTGCGGGAACGGGTTGTTCTCGTCGACCTTTTGGGTCTGTTTGACGTTGAGCGTCAATTTCTTCGTAGCGGCGTCGTAGCTCTTCGTGATATCGAAGACGGGATGTCCCATCTTGTAGAGCCATTCGTCAAAGAACCAATCGAGCGATTGCCCGGTCGATTCTTCGAACGCGATGCGAAGGTCTTCGGTCGATACAGGTTGATGGGCATTCGTCTTCAGGTAGTTGTTCAGTGCGCGGAAGAAGCCCGCGTCGCCAACCGTCTTTCGGAGCATATGCAGGACGCTGCCGCCGCCCGGATAGGCGTAGTTGTCGAACATCGCGTCCTTGTTCGCATAGTATTTCGTTACGATCGGGCGTCGATTCCCGCGTTCCCAATCGCCGAGAACCGTATTCTGATTCGCTCGGACATCGTTGTAAAGGAATTCTTCGTGCCCCTTGAGCTTCTCGTCCCACATCGCCTGCATATAGGTCGCAAAACTCTCGTTAAGCCAGATCTGGCCCCAGTCGCGGCATGTGACGTAATCGCCGAACCACTGATGCGCCAATTCGTGCGACTGCAGGCTTTCGCTGTCCCCATCAAGCAGTTCGCGATCGTCGTGGATCATCTCCTCGATCTGCGTCGTCGCGGAAATGTTCTCCATTCCGCCGCCGAAATCCTCAACAAAAGCCTGTGAATATTTCGGGTACGGATAGCGGATGCCCGTTATGTCGGAGAAGAATTTCATCGTCGCGGGAAGATTCTTTGTCGTTGCCGCGACCTCTTTTGTTTCGTTCGTATAGCCGTAGTTATAGACCGGCGTGCCCTCAAAATTCTGGACGACGGGCGTCGTTTCCGCGACGACGATCGACGTCAGGTAATTCGCGTACGGCTGATCCATTTTCCAATAGAACGTGCGAGTGCCGTCCTTATTTTCGGTGGTGCTTTCGAGTTTGCCGTTCGAGACGACAAAGAACGGCCTTGCGACGGTCGCCCGCAGTTCGGTCGTGCGAAAATCGTTGGGCGTGTCATATGACGGGAACCAATACCGGTTGAATTCCGTCTCGCCCTGCGACCAGATCTGCCGAGGTTTATTCACGTCATTCGGCCCGGGTTTGATGAACCGCAGGCCCTTACCGAATCCGCCGATCGGGGAATCTGTATCGGCCTCGTTCACGTAATGGGTCGCATAAGATATCTTGACCGCGGACTGCTCGCCCGCCTTCAATGTTCGGTCGAGCGTGATCACGAGGTTGTCGTTGGTATCCTTTCCGGCGTACGTGAACTTCAGCGGCGTGCCGTCGGCCGCCTTCACCCAGTTGATGGTCATATAGGCAGCGTCGAGCGTGAGCTGGTTCGAATCGTAGAAAGGGGCGAACGTGACGGTCTCCTCGCCGAATGCCTGTTCCTTGTCCCAATCGAAACGAAGGTCGATCGAGAGATGTTTAATGTCGTATTTGCGGCTCCGTATCCAGTTTACGGGCGGTAGTTTCGCGGTATCCGCAAAAACATCAAGCGGCGGCCGCAGCATCGGCCTCGCGAAGGTAATACCAGGAAATGAAAATAGGAAAACGATCGCAACGGCCGCGATCTGACGAAGAAAAGTCTTTGAGATCATAGTTTTAGTGAAGAATATGGAACATAAGTTTAGTAGGTCAAAGGAACCTACGCTAAATAAGTTGCAATAGTTTCAGACAAAGATCATAGGCCGGACGCTCGCGAAAAGGAAAAGGCCCACGGAACGCGTCCGTGAGCCGCTTACCTGCCAATAGGCTTGTTGATTTCAGTTTGATGACCGCATATTCGATCTTGGCGAATTACCATTACCGTCAGTCATCGTATTCGTATTCGTGTTCGAATTTGAACCTGAATTCACGTTCGAATTCATATTCATATTCGAGTTACCATGGTCGTCAACGTCGTAATTCGCGTTCGAGTTAACCGACGGTGTCGGGGTCGCTTGCGGCCCAACGCGGCTGCCTGGAGTTTGATCTGCACCGAGCAGGATCCCTACGACGCTCCCTAGAACCAAGATCATAACAAGCATTATTCTCATCTCATTACCTCCGTTCGTGTGATCTATCCAATCTGGGGACGTAAAGCGAATTTAACAGTGATATTGTGGACCGGACTGTTTTCCGGCATACGGAGCACGGGAAGATCACAGAAAAAACCGGCAAGAGCAGAAAATGCTCCCGCCGGTCAAGTATTCGGTCGAGTTAAGGGTTACTTATTCTTTATGTAGTTGAATGCCATCGACGCGATGTCGTCGAGGGCACTGCCGTCGTGGTCGCTGTCGAGCATCGCGGACGCCATTCCCGCGAGGCCTCCGCCCTGTGCGGCTCCTGCACCGGCTCCGCCAAGAATGCCGCCGAGAAGGCCGCCAAGCCCATCCGCACCTACATTCTCCTGCTGCTTCTTCTGCCCGAGATAGCTCATTACGATCGGTGCAAGCATCATCAGGATCTGCGCGACCTGGCCGACGTTCAGACCCGTCTTTTGACTCACATTCTGTGCAAGAGCCCCCTGAGAATTGCCAAGAATATGGCCGAGAATGCCGCTGCCGTCGGCTTCGGGCGGTGGGGCCTGCTGCTGGCCGCCGCCAAATACTGCATTGGCAAGCCCGCCGAGGTTCCCGAGGATGCCGCCCGACGAATGGTCGCGGTCGAGGGCGTTGTTCAAGCTTTCGGCCCCCTGCGGCGTAGATGCATTGTTCGCAAGCCCGCCCAATATCGCCGGCAACGCCATCGAGATCGCCGAATTGACGAGCGAAGGTTCAGCGCTGACGTTCTGACTGATCTGGGAGACGGCCTCGCCGGCACGGTCCTGCCCTAATAATTGTTCAAGTGAAAACATAAGATTCTCCAATAAGTTTGATGCGGATACCTGTCCAAGATACTATTTAACAGCATCGGCATCAAGCCTTATCTTTTGCTCCGGACGTCATCTTTTATCGCCTTGCAAAGATCTAAATTCCTATTTTTCCTACTCGCCGCTCTGGCCTGCGGCATCACTTTGAATTGCGGCACGGGCGCGAACGGCCCGCAATTCCCTGCATTCGTTTCGGCATTTGCGGGCCGCGACGGCTCGTTCGGCGAACCGTTCGGTGTGGCGACACGCGACGGCGTTGTGTACGTTTCAGACGGCGAAAGGAATGTCATCTGGAAGGTCGATGCGGCGGGAACGCCCGCGATCTTCGCCTCGGGTTTCGATACGCCTTCACAGATCGCCTTCCTGCCCGACGGCCGCCTGATCGTCGCCGACACGGGCTCGAACACGATCCGTTCGGTCGATGCAAAGGGCAACGTCGAGCGTATTGCGGGAGTGGCGAATGAAGCGGGAGACAACGACGGGAACGCTCTCGAAGCTCGATTTCGTGGCCCGATCGGTGTCGCGGCGGACGCCGAAGGCCGCATCTACGTCGCCGACACTTACAACGACCGCATCCGCGTGATCGAGGAAGGCAAGGTTCGTACGCTCGCCGGCTCAACGAAAGGATCCGCCGAAGGCGCCCGGCCTCAATTCAATACGCCGACAGGCCTTGCCGTTTGGAAAGGCCTCGTACTCGTTGCGGACACAGGCAACGGCCGCATCCGCGCGGTCGAAAAGGACGGGACAACTTGGACGCTTGCGGGCGGCGGCGAGACAGCAGC
Organism: Acidobacteria bacterium OLB17; assembly: GCA_001567505.1. Taxonomy (GTDB): domain Bacteria; phylum Acidobacteriota; class Blastocatellia; order Pyrinomonadales; family Pyrinomonadaceae; genus OLB17. The sequence goes on from LLEU01000018.1 coordinate 9,557, forward strand.
GAGTTCGACGCCGCTGAAAGCGTCCTTGTATCGCCCGGTGGGAGTTGCCGTAGGCCCGAACGACGAGCTTTTTGTCGCCGACCGGAACACGCTCCGTTACATCGGCGGTGTCGTCCCTCGCATACGAACGCTGAACGACCCGCGGCGAGGCCTTGTCGATGCGAAATTGGGCTCGGCCAGATTCAATCGGATCTCGGGCCTCGCAGTTGACGAGAAAGGCCGTGTATTTGTCGCCGACAGCGACAATCGCCTTGTCCGCGTAGCCGAAGGCACGCCCGCCGCTCGGCCTATAGCTGCCGAAGAAGCGGCAAAGCTCCATTCCACACCGGAAGAATTTCGCGGCCTCCAGCCGCCGCGTTGGCCATACGATCCACCGAGCGAGAAGCGCGATATTGCGGGCACGTTCTCGGAGATACGAGGAAAAGTAACGGGCGATCCGAGCGACGAGATCCATTTTCACAACGGGCTCGACATCGCCGGCGGCTATGGCGAGACGGCACGTTTCGTCCGAAGCGAGAAGGTCCTCGAACCCATCGCCGCCGAGAATTTTGCGACGCTCCGAGAGCTCGTCCGATTGCCGACGCTTGCATACATACACATTCGACTTGGACGGAATGCGGCCGGGACGCCGTTCGGCGATCCGCGATTCTTGTTCGAGAGTGACGCACAGGGCAAGATGAACGGCGTGCGGATACCGCGCGGAACGAAGTTCGAGGCGGGCGAGGCTCTCGGCACCTTGAACCCGATGAATCACGTCCATCTTGTCGCCGGGCGGAGCGGTTTTGAGATGAACGCGCTCGATGCCCTCGTGCTTCCGAACGTCTCGGACGGGATCCCTCCCGTGATCGAGAACGCCCGCCTCTTGATCGACGGGAACGAAATTGAAACAAACGGCGTGGTCAGCCGTATTCAACTTGCCGGAAAGGTACGCCTTCTTGCGGAGGCATACGACCGGATGGACGGAAACCCGGACCGACGCCGACTTGGGCTCTATAAGCTCGGCTGGCAGTTGATCGGAAGCGATCCCAAGCCGGTTGGCGAAGTCGACTGGACGCTGCATTTTGACCTTTTGCCGCCGCGTGAATATGTGCCCTTCGTTTATGCAAAGGACAGCTATTCGGGGGCGACCGGCGTGACGCGATTCATCTACATAGTTTCGAATCGCGTACATGGGGATCTGATGCAGGAGAATGTTATCGACCTCTCGAAGGTCGATCCCGGCAAATGGACGATCCGCGTCGTCGCGGCAGATCGTTTCGGTAACACGGCAACAAAAGACATCCCGTTCGAGGTGAAATAAATGAAGACTACGTTCCTATTCCTGATCCTCTCGCTCTTTTGCTTTTCGGCACTGGCGCAGGTGCCTACGATGCCGATCGCAACGCCACCGGCCCCGGCCTTCTCGGACAGCGAACGACACACGGAACTTGCCGCCCGCCGCGCACGCGTGGCCGCCAAAATGAGCGACAACAGCGTTCTCGTGATGTTCAGCGCCGAGCCGAAACTTTACACGGGCGATGTCGATTACGTCTTTCGGCAGGAGAACGACCTTTTCTACCTGACCGAGCTCAAGGAGCAGAACATCAGCCTTGTCATCGAAAAGAAAGACGGCAAGGTGAGCGAGACCGTCTTTTTGCCGAAACGCGATCCGCGTTTCGAGACGTGGAACGGCAAGCGTTACTCGATCGAGGACGCAAAGCGAATCTCGGGCATCGCGAATGTCGTTGATTCGTCGGGCCTTGACGCATACCTGAATTCGCTCTCGAGTGATTCGGCTGCATTCCAAAGCGTATATCTCCTGCTCCCCGAAGGCGAGAATGATATGGAAGGCCAACGCGAATATCGCCGCGAGGCCAAATTCGCCGCCGGCCTCAAGAAGGCAAAGCCCGCGAACGCGAGGCCGATCTTCGACGATCTTCGCCAGATCAAGAGCGCGTACGAGCTGAAGCTTCTCCAGCACGCGATCGACATCTCGATCGAAGGACATATGCGTGCGTGGGCTACGGTCGGGCGTGCGAGCTGGGAATATGAAGTGCAGGCCGAGCTTGAGTACGTTTTCAAGCGGCGGAATGCGGACTATTGGGGCTATCCCTCGATCGTCGGCTGCGGCCCGAACGCGACAACGCTGCACTACGAAGAGTCGCAATCGCCGGTCAAGGCCGGGCAGCTGATGCTGATCGATGCCGCTGCGGAATACAGCCATTATTCGGCCGACATCACGCGCACCTTCCCAGTGAACGGGAAATTCAGCAAGGAACAGGCCGAGATCTATCAGATCGTCTATGACGCGCAGGAGGCCGCGGCAAAGACCGTCAAACCGGGTTCGACATTCGCCGAAGCGAGTGCCGCCGCGGACCGCGTAATAAAGGACGGGCTCTTTAAGCTCGGGCTCATCACGGACGCGAACTCGCCGCAATACCGGCTCTGGTATATGCACGGACTTGGCCATTGGATCGGGATGAACGTCCACGACGTCGGGAGCTATACGAAACCGCTTGCGCCCGGAATGGTCTTCACGATCGAACCCGGCATCTATATTCGAGCCGACGCGCTCGATTACCTTCCGAACACGCCTGAGGCACAGGCGTTCAAAGCGAAGGTGATGCCTGCGTTCGAGAAGTATAAGAACATCGGCGTTCGCATCGAGGACGACGTACTCGTAACTCCGGACGGGATCAAGTGGCTTTCGGCGCCGCTGCCGCGAAAGATGGACGAGATCGAGAAATTTATGCAGGCTGCACCGAAGAAAGTGCCGTTCGGTGCATTGTCGCCGTCGCTCTTTCCGTACGCTCGCCGCTCGGCCGAATGACCGGCGTCACTGTCGGCGAAGAACGCGACCCACACCCTGCTGCAATTCCCGTTTTGTGCTTTTTGCATAGAAAAACGATAATTGGGCCTGTGACGCCGACCGCCGACAGATGAGCAAAGAGCCATTTGAACAAGATAAAAGCCTGCCGCTCGTGATCGTAAACCCGAAGTCGGCCGCGGGTTCAACGCGTGAGAATTGGGCCGCGACCGCGAGCGAATTGCGTACGCATTTCGGCCCTTATTCAGCGGCATTCACAAAAAGGCCCGGGCGATGCCGCCGCGATCGCCGAACGTGCTGCCCGCGCAGGCCGCAGGTTCATCATCGCCTGCGGAGGCGACGGCACGATCAACGAGACCGCGAACGGCATCATCCGCTCGGGAGCCGATGCCGAACTCGGGATCCTGCCATCGGGAACGGGCGGCGACTTTCGGCGTTCGCTCGATATCTCTAACGAGGCACGCGAAGCGGCCCGTTCACTCCGCAGCGGCGTAACGCGGCAGATCGACGCGGGCAAAGCATCTTTCGTTGACAATGAAGGCGAACCGGGCGAGCGATATTTCCTGAACGTTTCGTCGGTGGGGCTTGCCGCCTCGATCATCGATCGCGTAAAAGGCACGAAGGTATTCGATTGGCTTCCGACGAGGCACCTTCGCGGGCAGGCGAATTTCGCTGCTTCGACGCTGCGTGAGATCGCCGAACTCGACCCGTTCCTGCTTCGCGTACGCTTTGACGACGAAGAGGCTTCGAACCTTCAGTCGATCAATTTCTGCATCGCCAACGCTCGTTATTTTGGCGGCGGGATGATGATCGCTCCCGAAGCTCGGCTCGCCGATGGAGCTTTGGACGTCGTGAACATCGGTGCGATCTCGGCGGCAAAGGTCGTCGCCCGCGGCATCACGCTCTATCGCGGGACGCATCTCGCCCTCGACGAGGTCGAGCACCGACTCGCACATCGCATCGAGGTCGCGGCCTTCGACGAGACGGCCGAGATCCGGCTCGAGACTGACGGCGAACTGCCCGGCCGCCTGCCGGCCGTTTTCGAATGCGTACCCAAAGCGATCCGCGTCCGAGTCCCGGCAAAATTGGTTCCGTGACCCGTAAATGAAGAAGCTTTTTCTCGCTATCATCCTTTTCACATTTCCATCGGCCGCCCTTTCGCAGGCCGCTCCCGACCGCTCAGATACGCAGTCCTGGAACGACATCCAACTGAGCATCCCGCTCTCGAAAAAGGTGGATCTCGTCACGAAGCTTTCTCTCAGATTCGGCGATAACCTCAAGAAATTCGCTGAGAATCGCGTTCAGTTCGGCTTCGCGTTCAAGCCTGTGAAGGGCCTGGCCATTTCGCCGTTCTATTGGCAGGTGAATTCACGAAACCTGCGAACCGGCAAATATTCGACCGAACACCAGCTCGACGCTGCGGCAACCTATCGCATTCCGGTCGGCAAATACGGACTAACGCACCGAAGCACGTACGAATATCGTATGCGAACTTCCGGCAACTCGTGGCGCTATCGGGCGCTTGCTGGCATCGATCGAAGTTTGCCCGAAAAATGGCTCAAAGACACAAAGGCGTTCGTGACGGCCGAGGCCTTTTACGATTCGAAGCCGAAAAAATGGAATCGGACGCGTTTTAGCGTCGGCATCTCAAGAAAGCTCTCCAAAAAGCTCACGCTCGACCTTTTCTACACACGCCAGAATGACGGCTATTCGCATCCCGGCGACCTGAACATCATCGGCACGGCGTGGAAACTTCGGCTATGAAACAGGGCGACGCCGGCCGTATCTTGCGACGGCGTTCCCAAAATGCCGACGGGCTCGTGTTTGTTTTCCGGCCCGCAATGAGTGAAAATTCACTTTTACCATCACCGATCTAAATTCTTAGGGAGAAACGTAGAAATGAAAGCGACCGTTCTTTTTGTTCTTGTCTTTGCATTCACATTCACGGCGTTCGGACAGGCTCCGGCACCACAGGCCGACGACCTCGCCGCTTACATAAAGGCGAATTACACAAAACGCGAGGTGCAGATACCGATGCGTGACGGCGTAAAGCTGTTCACGTCCATTTACGAACCGAAGGACAAGTCGCAGAAATACCCGATAATGATGAGCCGCACACCGTACAGCGTCGCTCCCTACGGGCCGGATAAATACAAGACGTCGCTCGGCCCTGATTATCAGTTCGCGCGTGCCGGTTATATCTTCGTTTATCAGGACGTTCGCGGCCGCTGGATGAGCGAAGGCACGTTCGTCGATGTTCGCCCCGAGCTTGCGCAGTACGGAAAGGTGAAGATCGATGAATCGACCGACACTTACGACACGATCGACTGGCTCATCAAGAACGTCGATAACAACAACGGAAGGGTCGGGACATACGGCATCTCGTATCCCGGATTCTACACGTCGGCGGGCTCGATCAACTCGCACCCCGCTCTGAAAGCGTGTTCGCCGCAGGCGCCGGTGAGCGATTGGTATCACGGCGATGATATGCACCACAACGGGGCACTTTTCCTCGCCCAGAACTACGGCTTCTACCGCTTCTTTCAGCCGTTCACTACTCCGTCGAACAGTATGAGCTATCTGCGGCCGTGGAAAGGACGCGAAACGCAGGACGGTTACGATTTCTACCTAAAGCTCGGTGGACTGAAAGAGGTCGCCGATAGTTTCGAGACCGGCCTCGGCGTCCGCCAGCCGTACTGGGACGATATGCAGGATCATCCGAACTACGACCAGTACTGGAAGGACCGCAACGTACTTACGCACCTGAACAAGGTCGGCTGTGCAACGATGACGGTCGGCGGTTGGTACGACAACGAAGATCTTTACGGCGCGCTTAATACATACCGTCATATCGAGAAGCAGAATCCCGGCATCTTCAACATCCTCGTTGTAGGACCGTGGTTCCACGGCGGCTGGGCGCGTTCCGACGGCGAATGGCTCGGCACCGCGTATTTCGGTTCAGCGACTTCCGAATACTATCGCGTGAATATGGAACTTCCCTTCTTTGACCATTTCCTAAAGGACAAGGGCGACATCTCGCTTTTGAAGGAAGTTAACGTCTTTGATACAGGTTCGAACTCCTGGAAAACATTCGACAATTTCGACCCGTCGAACGTTAAGGAGACCGAGCTTTATTTCACGAATAATGGCGGCCTTTCGTTCTCGCCTTCGGCCGCTGCGGGTTATGACGAATACGTTTCGGACCCGATGAAGCCCGTGCCGTACACGCAAAAGATCACGCTCAACTACCCGCGGGATTATATGACGGAAGACCAGCGTTTTGCTTCGACGCGTCCGGACGTTCTCGTTTATGAGACGGAACCGCTCACCGAGGATGTGACCGTCGCCGGCGACATCAAACCGTCGCTTTATATCTCTTCGTCGGGCACGGATTCTGATTTTATCGTCAAGCTGATCGACGTTTTCCCGGACGATTACGCCTTCCCGAAGGGTAAGACGCCGCCCGCGAATTCGGCCTTTTCGGTGTTCGAGCCCGGCGGCTATCAAATGCTCCTTCGCGGCGAACCGATGCCGGCGCGATTTCGCAGCGGCTTTGAGAAGGGCGTGCCGCTCGTTCCGAACAAGGCGACGTATCTGGCTTTCACGATGCCGGGCATCACGCACACCTTCAAGAAAGGCCACCGCATAATGGTGCAGGTGCAGAGCACGTGGTTCCCGCTTGTCGCACGCAGCCCGCAGCAGTTCGTCGAGAATAATTTCAAGGCGACGTCGGCCGATTTCCGAAAGGCAACGCAACGTGTGTATTTCGGCGGAAAAACGGGTTCGGCGATAATTTTGCCGATCGTGAAATAGGCGATCATTGTACGGAGGTTACCATATGAATCTGCGGCCGCTCATTTTGTTGTTCGGCGTATTGGCGATGGCTTTCGCCGTTCAGGCACAATCGGCCCGCGAGCTTTCCGAGCAGGCCCTTGCGGATCTCGATGCCAACCGATACGATTCGGCGATCACGAACTTCAAGAAACTGATCGCGATCGATCCTTCAGTGGCCGCAGGCCATTTCGGACTCGGAATGGCGTATTTTTTTAAGGATGATTTCGAGAACGCCGTCCCCTCTTTGGAGACGGCGTACCGCCTCGACCCGTCGCTTGCTTCCGCACGACGCTATCTTGCCTCATCCTATTACGCTTTGCAGCGGTATCAGGCGGCCGCCGATTCTTACTCGGCCGTCGTCAAGGACGACCCCAAGGACAGAAGCGCCTGGACGTTCCTCGGCAACTCGCTCGACTATTTGAACCGGTTTGATGAAGCGGTCGCTGCATACCGCAAGGCGATCGCACTTGAACCCGGCCACGCGGAGGCCTGGTGTGAAGTGGGGACAGCTTATTACCGGAATCAGAAGTTCGCTGACGCCCGCGAGCCGTTAAAAACGTGCCTCAGTCTCCGGCCCGACGACCACGACAAGGAACGTCTCCTTGCGAATTCTTATTACAACACCAATGAGTATGCGAACGCCCTCGATCTCTACAAGAAGATCACGGCGAGAACGCCGAAGGATCCGGTCGCACATCTTTTTCTTGGTGATACGTACCTTCAGCTTGGAAGGGTCGAGGACGCCATAAATTCGTTCAAACTTTCGCTTGCCCTCGACCCGAGCCTTCCGCAGGCGGTCGATAAATTAGGCCGGTGTTACATCCTTCAAAAGGATCTCGCTGCCGCAAAAGCCCAGTACACACGCCTGCTTGAGCTCGATCCGGCAAGGGCAGCAAAATTCTGGGAGATCTACGTTAAATACGGCGGAAAATAGAGAGTTCTAGTTTATGACTTCATTAGCGATCTGGTTCGGAAGAGTTCTGGTCATTCTCGGCATCCTCGGCTATGGATACGGTTTGACCGAGGGGAATGCTAGCTTTACGGCGTTGATCCCGTCGGCATTCGGCCTCGTGTTGATGGTGCTCGGCTATCTCGGCCAGCGGTACGAGGGAGCGCGAATGCATTTTATGCATGTCGCGGTGCTGATCGGCTTGGTGGGCTTTATCGTTCCGGCATGGCGATTGATCTCGAAATTCAACGGGTTCGCTCCGTCCGCCGCCTTCTTTTCGCAGCTCTTTATGGCGTTGATCTGCCTTGTCTTTGTCCTTTTTTCAATAAGGTCCTTTGTGAACGCCCGACGCGGCTGACGCGAATGCTAACGGGCGGCCCGAGCTCATGCTGCAGAATCGCCGTTCTCCGAATTATTCAGAGTTATCTCGACCTCGAGGCCGCCGCTCACGTTTCGGGCGCCGATCTCGCCCTTGTGGGCAACGATCGCACGCCTTGCGATAGCAAGGCCAAGGCCCGTGCCGCCGGTCTTGCGGTCACGCGCTTCGCCAAGACGGTAGAACGGAATGAAAAGGTTCTTTAACTCGGTCTCCGGGACGCCTCCTCCGCGGTCGCCGACCTGAATCTTCGCCGTCCCGTTCTCGGCTATCACCGAAACACGAACACGCGTGCCTTCGTCCGTGTACCGCACGGCATTGCGGACGACATTCTCGATCGCGCTTCGCAGAAGATCTTCGTTCCCGACCATCGAGAATTTATCGGCCCAGACCATATCGACTCCCTTGCCCTTCGCCTTTGCTTCGAAATCGGCGTCGGCGGCAACGTCGCGAACAAGCTCGGTAAGGTCGAGCCGCTCGCCGCGAAATTCATCGAAGGCACCGCTCTCGAGCTTTGAGAGCGTCAGGATACGCGAGATCATCTCGTTAAGCCGTTCGGACTCGCCTTCGATCCGTTGAAGAAGCGGCTGAAGTTCCGGCCCGGAACGCCGCTTTGCGAGCTCCAACGCCACGTTCATACGCGCAAGCGGCGAACGCAGTTCGTGCGAGACGTCCCGCGAGAGCCGCTGTTGGGATGTGATCAGCGATTCGATCCGCTCTGCCATTTCGTCAAAATCACGTGCAAGGTCGGCGAGCTCGTCGCGGCGTCGGGGCAGCTGCGGCTTTACGCGTGTATCGAGTTCGCCGGCAGCAAGACGCTGTGTTGCCCGCCGAAGCTTTCTGATAGGCGATGTCAGATACGCGGCCAGCAGCGCGCAGACAAGCACGGCAGAGGCCAGAAGGCCGGCAAGCCGCATCAATCCGACCCAGGAATCGAAGAAAAGTGACGGGATCCGCGGTGGTTCCCATTGGATTATCAGAAAACCGCTTCGGCCGTTCGAAAGGGCTACGGGAACGGCACCCATCGCGGGTTCATCCTCGCGGGCAACTATCTCTGCATCGTTCGCCGCCCGCGACTGCCCGATCACCTCGGAATAGTCCTGCGTACCGTCGCCGAAGATCCTGTTGCCGTCGGCCTCGTAAAGGGCGACGTCGCGGATCGAGCCGTTCGCCTTGAGCCGCGTCAGGAACTCGAACATTCCCTCGTCGCCGCTGCCGGAATTTATCTGTTCGGTCGTCTTTTTGTAGAAGACAAGTTGGTGCTTTGCCGAACGCTGCCAGCGATTGAACGCGGGCTGCATTTGAAAGGCCCTCGAGATAAAAATGATCACGAAGAATAGCAGCGTCACCGCCACCAGGAACCAAAGAAAGATCTTGAAGAAGAGCTTCATACGACCGTGTAAATATACCCTACGGAGCGGACCGTCTTAATACGAACGCTGCCGTCATCTCGATTTCCGAGCTTTTTCCGAAGATTGCTGATGTGCATATCAAGGCTTCGGTCAAACGGCGACAGCTTCCGGTCGAGCACAGATTCGCTCAGGTCTTCCTTCCGCACGACCTTGCCCGCGTTTCGAAGCAGCTCAAAGAGAAGCTCGAATTCGACCGAGGTCAAATTGACCTCTTTACCCGCGACCGTCGCAAGCCGCGAACTCGAAGAGATCGAAATATCATCCAGCTCAACGACCTCGCCAACCTGCTCCGAATTCGTCGGCTCGGACGTCCGACGCAGGATCGCTCGCAGCCTCGCGGCCAGCTCACGCGGGTTAAATGGCTTTGCAAGATAATCGTCCGCGCCGATCTCGAGGCCGACGATACGCTCCATATCGTCGCCGCGTGCGGTGAGCATTATCACGGGCAGTTTCGATTCCTTCCTAAGATTCCGCAGGACCTCAAAACCATCCATCTTCGGAAGCATCACGTCCAGGATCGCCATTTCGTAATCGCCGGAGAGCGCCAACTCAAGGCCTTTCTCGCCGTCGTTGACGGATTCCGCATTAAACCCCTCGACGCTTAAGTACTCGCTCACCAACTCGCACAGCTCTTCATCATCATCGATAATCAGAACTTTGTTCATTGCCTCATTCTACGTCATCTTTCGACGCGTTTGAGCGGGTTTTACAATTCTTTACGAAATCAGACACAAACTTAAAGGCCAAACGCAGCCGAGATTCGTCTAATGATGCATACCCCGAACTTTCCGGGTCGTGAAAGCAGATATTCTTGGACTATTAAATAAGGAGAAAACCCCAATGAAAAAGGTAACTTTGGCAATTTTAGCAGTGGCGGTCCTGTCGGTCGGCGCGATCATCGGCATCAGCCAGGTGCGCGGCGATAAGGAAGGAAGGCACAATGGCGAAATGCGGCACGGCCTTCGCGGCCGCGGTATCGGACTGAACCTTCGCGCCCTCGACCTTACCGAAGATCAGAAGGCAAAGGTGAAGGCCATCTTTGACGCGAGCCGCGAAACTATGAAGCCCTTGATGGCTGAAATGGCGGCAAGCCATAAGAAGCTCGCCGAACTCAACAAGGTCGTCTTTGACGAAGGCGCCACCCGTCAGGCAGCGAACGAGCAGGCGGCCATTATGGCGAAGATCATCGTTGAGCGTGCTAGGACGAGATCACAGGTGATGGCGATCCTGACCGACGAGCAGAAAGCGAAAGCGGCCGAATTTCGCACCATGCGCCGCGAACGCAAAATGATGCGTAAGGCCGAAAAGGCCGATGCAGCAACACCCGCACCGAAACAATAGTTTCGGCAATATCGGGCCCAAAAAAGGCTGTCGAAGGAATGTTCCTTCGGCAGCCTTTCTCTTGGTCCTCAAGTTTGAGTTCAGCTCGCCCCGATCTGCACGCTTCGGATCTCGAGGTCGTCCCCGAGCTCAACGACATCGCCCTCGTTGAGTTCGCAGCCGATCAGCCGTGCAGGATTTACTGCCGCCATCAACGCGACCTCCTCGGCCGAAAAACCCCAACGCAGCATATTCTTCACCGCATCGTGCATCGTGATGACTGAACCCGCGATGCTGCCGCGCTCGTTTCGCGTCGTGCCGTTTGCGACCGTGATCCGCTCGCCCCAAAGCTCGAATACTCCGTCGCCCTCGCCGGCAGGTGCGACCGAGTCGCTGATCAATGAGACATTCTCAACGCCTTTCGCCCGACAGGCGAACGCGACGATCTTGTCTCGAATGTGCTTTCCGTCGGCAATAATGTCGAAGGTCACGCCCCGTTTTGTCAGGCCCCAGCCAGCGACGCCGATCTCGCGATGATGAATGCCGCTCATCGCGTTAAAAAAATGCGTAAGGTGGCGGCACCCGCCTCGAACGCGAGTTCGAGCGTCTCGGCATCTGCATGCGTGTGGCCGATCGAGGCGACCCAGCCGCGTCGGGTGAGCTCCCGGATCAGGTCGATGCCGCCACCGACCTCGGGAGCAAGCGTCATCATCCTTGCACCGGCCTCCGGAACCGGAAGGTCGTCGATTTCCCTGCCGGTAAAGCTCTTGAAAAACTGCGGCCGGAGCGCCCCGCACATTTGAGAGTTCGCAAAAACGCCCTCGTAATGAACACCGAGAATGCGGGCCCGCGGTGCACCGTCCGATGGCCGGGCCTGTGCTTGGTTGACGGCTTCGATGGCGCGTTCGTAGGCGTCCGGATGATCGGGAACGAGCGTCGGAAGCCAACCCGCAACACCTTTCGCTGCAAGGAATTCGCTCACACGGACGAGGTCGTCCGCCGATGCTGAATTCACGTCAACGCCCGCGGCCCCGTGATCGTGCAGGTCGATAAATCCGGGTAAACGAATGCTCATTGGTCTAATGATACCGCCAAAAGAAAAGCCCGTGGGTCCTTTTCCGGTGAAGAAAAAGGCCCACGGGGCAAAACACCGTCACAAACGCTCCCTTAGAAAAGGAACTTAATGCCGAACTGCATCGTTCGCGGATCACGGACGCCCGTGATACGGCCGAAGCTCGACGTTGCCGATGCACTCGTACCGAACGTCGTGAAGTTCGTCGTGTTCAGTGCGTTGAACATCTCGCCCCTCAACTGAAGCCGCATCGTCTCGGTGAAGTTGAAGTTCTTCACCAGCGTGAAATCAATGCGGAAAGTTCGAGGACCGTTTATCACACCGCGGCCGGAATTACCGGGAACAGCAGCGGCTCCGGTCGGGGCCGAATTCTGGAATACCGACGTGTTGAACCACTGATCGAACGTATGCGGCGCACCTTCGTTCGGGTTGCCGTAAAGATACGGACGCCCACCGGCCGGCGACGATGGATTCAGAAATCCGATACCCGCCGGATCGTACCCCGAATAAGTGGCAGTGAACGGAATACCGGTGTAATATGTAACGATACCCGAGAGCTGCCAGCCGCCAAGCACCATGCCCGTAAAGTCATGCCGCTTGTCAAAGAACGGAAGTTCGTAAACATAGCTGCCTGTAAAGACATGGCGACGGTCAAGAGCCGCTCGACCCCATTCCGCATCAATGTCATAGCTATTCATCGGTGCGGACGAGCGATCGGTCTGGCTGTTCGTCAAGTTCTTTGACCAGGTGTAGGCAATGCTCGCCTGCGAACCGGCACCAAGCCTTCGAGTACCGGAGATCTGAAGGCTGTGGTAGTTCGAGCTGAACCTCGGCGAGATAATGCCGATGCCCCTCCAGCCGCGGAACGGACGGATCTGATCAAGGATCAGCTCTGAGCCGCTAGATCTGAAGGGTATCGGAAGACCCGTTGCCGGATCGGTCCCTTGACACGGAACGGTCGGCGTTGTTGACGCTCCCGTCGCACACATCCGGGAATATGCCTCACCGGGACGCAGATTGTTGATATCGAGGATGCCGATCAGGTTCGTACCCTTCGAGCCGTAATAGCCGATCGTCACGACGGTATCATTATCGATCTGCCGCTGATAATCGAGCGACCAGTGCTGCATATACGGCGTCTTGTAATCCGCCTGGATACCGCGGATCAACCCCGGCGGGCTTGCACTCGCGACGACGGAAGCCGACCCGGGAACAGGATTGCTGATATCGACGCCCGAGACCGTGATCGTTTCCTGGTACGGCGGATTTGCACCGAGAAGCTGCTCGAACGTGCCGACGAGCGTTTGCTCGTGATAAATACCGTAGCCGGTACGAACCACATTCTTGCCGTCGCCGAACGGATCCCAGGCAATGCCGATACGAGGTGCAAAGTTCCGCTTCGGCGCCTTTACGATGTACTTGCCGTATGGCGACGACATCGGTGTGCAGTTATACACGGCCGGGCCGGTTTGGAAATTCTGCGCATTGACGATGATGCCGTTGCAGTAGTTGCCGGTTCCCGCAACGCGGTTGCCTGCACCCGTTACGAGCGGTGCCTGTGCCGGATTCCAGAGCTCCGGAACGAAGTTGGTAAGATGCCCATTCTTGTCCCAGGGCGAACCGAAGAACGAATAGCGAACACCATAATAAAGCGTGATGTTGCGGCGGATCTTGAATTCATCCTGCGCGTACGCTTCCCAATTTTCCTGCCGAAAATCAGCTTTGAGGTCGAACTTGGACTGCGTAAAGCCGGCATTCGTGCCCAAAAGGAAGTTCGCGAACGCCTGTTCAATGGCCTGGTTGCCGCTGCAGCTAATGCCCGCTCCGGACGTATCCACGCAGACCGTCCCACGGGTCGGGCTTGCGGCCGTCGTGTTGCTGAAGGAGCTGAAGACGCCTTGATTCGAACCGCCAAGCGCGTTCTCGACCTTTCGATACTTAGAAAAAGAAGCCCCAAACTTCATCGTGTGGTTCCCAAGGATCCACGTCGCACTTCCCATGATCTGATGTTTGTCCGAGAAGTTGTCATATGCGCCGAACGCCTGAAGGTTGCTAATTCCCGCGCCCGTAATGTGAGCAACGCGCTCGTCGCTGTTCGGGAAAGGCATCGGGATGTTGATGTTCGGGCTATTCTCTTTTGCGAGCGTGCCGATCGTGTGGCTAAGGATCGCGCCGTATGAGTAAGTGTATCGGGCATCGAAGATAAGGTTCGGCTTCGCTACCCAGGTAGTTGCGAACGTGTGCGCACGTCCGGGCGAGTCGGTCCTTGAGGTTGAAACTCCCGGAATGCCCGAGCCGCCCGAGAAGAGCGAGTTCGGATCGATCGTCGGGATCTTATCGCGTTGATAACGATAGTAAGCCGTCCAATTGTTCGTGAATGCCGTATCGACCTTCACGATCTCCTGCCGAAAATCGAATACACCGGACGCCGGCGAGAGCAGGCCGTATGTGCCGTTATTCGGCGTAGGAATACCATTGAGAATGCTCGAAAGGTACGCTGCCGAAACCGGGTTGATAACTGCCATCGACGAGAGTGGCGTACCGGCCGGCAAGATCTGGTTACACGTTCGGGTCGAGCCGGAAATGGTTCCACTCAAGCAGATCGGATAGGCAAAAACCCCGTTCCTCATCCCGGCCGTCGGGACGGTCGAGCTCAGGGTCGGAAAACGTCGGTCCTTTCGCTGCTCTTCAGAGAAGAAGAAATACGTCCGCGGGATCTTCGCGAACATCGACGCACTCGGCTTTACCTCGCCAAAGCGAAGGAAGTAGATCGGGCCGCCGATCGTAAATCCGTAGTTGTTATAGCGGAACGGCGGGCGGATCGCCTTCCCTTCTGAATCGCGTCCGAGCGGTGCGGTTCGGTTATTCAGGTACGAGCTCGCATTGAACTTCTCATTCCTCACGAACTCGAAAAGCGAACCGTGAAACTTATCCGTACCGCTGCGGGTAACGACGTTGACCTGGCCGCCGCCGCTTCTGCCCGATTCGGCAGGATAGAGCGAGCGAAGTACCTTGAACTCGCCGATCGCGTCAACGCTCGGATAGGCCTGGATCGTCAGATTCGAACCGCGGTCTGTAATGTCCGCGCCGTCTACCGTAAAAGTGTTCTGACTGCTGCGGGCACCGTTCACCGAGATCTGAACGGTGTTTGCCTGGCCGTCCGGATTCGAGGTGCCGACGTAAACCTGATCCGAAAGGTTCGATGTTACGCCCGGTGCGAGCGTAACAAGCTGGACGAAGTTTCGATTGTTGATCGATAACTCGCGAACCTGATTGCCGCTGATCGTCGTACCGGCCGTCGGCGTTGTCGCTTCGATCACAACGCTGTCGGCGTTAACGGTCACGACCTCATCGATCTGCCCGGCGGCGAGCGTGACGTCAAGCTGACGGCGTTGGCCGACATCGACCTTGACCGAGCTGTTGACGACCTTCTTGAAGTTCGGCGCCTCTACGGTCACTTTATATACGGCAACCGGCAGGTTCGGTGCCGAATAGTTGCCCTCACTTGTCGTCGTAACCGTACGCACGACGCGATCGCCTTGGGACGGAAGCGTGATGGTCACGGTCGCATTCGGAACCGCAGCTCCGTTGCTGTCCGTGACCGAACCGACGATCGATCCCGTGATCTCCTGGGCCACGATCAGCCCGCTCAGGCATAGAATGCCGATCGCGGCCAATACGCCCGAAATCAATGCTCTCTTAGTCATCTTTTTACCCTCAATTTTGTGAAAATGCGATCATCTCAAGAGCACATACCCATAAGCAACAGTTAAGCCAAACTGGGTTTGCTCAAATTTTCGTTATCGTATCAATCACGATTAAATCCGGATCCTCTCGAACTTCTGAGAGATCCAAACCCTAGACAAATTGCCAATGCGAAAATGAGAAACTAAAGAGTTATAACTCTAAAAGCGGCTCATTTGTAAAGCAAATAACGCCATCGGCGACGTAAAAATTCGCTCCGGCCGCCTTCGGCAAGTTTCAATAGATCGTCCGCACTTGCGCCGGATCCAAGTCTCGCAAGTATTTCCGCGTTCACGAGCAACCGTCCGAAACGCTCGATCTGCCAGTCATTTGGATAGAGCTTACGCAGTGCGGCCGCGATCGAAAGGCCCGTTCTGACGGAATTGAACACTGCTCTATCCGTGATCACAATGTTGATGCCGCCGCATTCGACATCCTTGTGCACTGATGCCTTCGGCGTAAAACGCACGGGCACGAATCGAACGCCGTTCAGGCCGAGCGCGTTGAGTTCTGCCGCTAGGACGCGGCCGTCGATCCACGGAGCACCGACGACCTCGAACGGCGTGTCCGTTCCGCGGCCGACGCTTACGTTCGTCGTCTCAAGAAGCCCGATGCCGGGATAGAGCGTCGCTTCTGTGAGCGAACGCATATTCGGCGACGGGTTCACCCAAGTCTGGCCGGTCTCATCGAACCACATTCTTCGCGACCAGCCGGACATCTCGACAACACGAAGGTCGGCTCCGATCTTTCGCTCCTCGTTTATCATCTTTGCGAACTCGCCGATAGTCATTCCATACCGAACGGGCACGGTGTGTGCCGCGATGAAGGAAAGTTTGTCCGCATCCGCGATCGGGCCTTCGACATTCTCACCATTTATCGGGTCCGGCCGATCGAGCACATAGACAGGTTTGCCCGCCTTTGCGGCTTCTTCCATCACGTTTCGCAGGGTTGCCGTGTAGGTGTAGAACCGCGTCCCGATATCCTGAATGTCGTAAACGATCGCGTCAAGACCCGCCAACTGCTCCGGTTTTGGCCGCCTCGTTTCGCCGTAGAGCGAATACACCGGCAGCCCAGTTTTCGGGTCCTTCGCATCTTCGATCTTTTCCTGGTCGAGTTCGCCACGGATGCCGTGCTCGGGCGAGAAGAGAGCGACAAGCTTCACATTCGGAGCTTCAGCGAGGATGTCGGTCGTCAGTTTGCCGCTCAAGTCGCGTCCCGTGTGGTTCGTCACAAGCCCGACCTTCATTCCGTCTAGCAGTTTGAAATTCGTCCTTTCGAGCACGTCGATCCCGTTCATCACCTGGACTTGTTTCGGAAGACTGGCCGAGCTTTTGGCGCCGTCCGAATGCTCCCGGAAGAGCGGGATCTGCGCGGCGGCCTTCGCGGAATATTCTGCCTCGGCCGCCTTCCATTTTTCGATCGGCGTGTCCGTAACGGCAGCGGCAGCGATCGTTGCAACCTTTGCCCGCAAAGGTGTGACGTTGCCCTTCCCGTCCGGATGGACGCGATTCGAAAGGAATATCACGAACGTCTGCGACACTCGGTCGATCCAGATACTGGTGCCCGTAAATCCCGTATGGCCGAACGACCCGAGCGGAAAAAGCTCGCCGCGATTCGACGAGAACTGAGTGTCGATATCCCACCCGAGGCCGCGCGTATCGCCTCGCTCGGAGACGACGATCGGCTGCGTCATCCTCGAAACTGTCGCAGGCGAGAGAATGCGTCTGCCGTTGGATCTGCCTCCGTTCAGGAGCATCTGGCAAAAGATCGCAAGGTCATCGGCGGTCGAGAAAAGTCCCGCGTGTCCTGCGACGCCGCCCATCCTGTATGCCGTCGGGTCGTGAACCGCACCGCGTAGAATTCGGTCGCCAGTCTTTTCGTCGCCTTCGAATTTCGATCCGAGATAATTGTTCTGTCCGCGAATGTTCTCGGTCGGCGCATACCGTGCGGCCGCCTGCGGCGAAAGATCGAGATCGGTTTGAAAGTCCGTATTCGCCATCCCCAAGGGTTTGAAAATGTTGTCGTGAGCAAATACGTTCACGCTCTTGCCCGACACACGCTGAACGATCTCGGCCAGCACGATGAAATTTATATCCGAGTAAACGAATTTCACGCCCGACGGGCCCCGCAGCTTCTCCTTATAAAGTGCGCCGAGCATTCCCTCTCTGCCGCTCCACTTCACGCCGAGATCGAAATCCGGCGCGTAGCCCGTCGTATGAGTAAGCAGTTCGCGGATCGTCACGCGTTTTGCCTGCGCGTCCTCGATCTCAGGAATGTACATTCCGATCGTGTCGTTGAGCCGGATCTTCCCGTCCTCGATGAGCTTCAACACGGAGGTCGTTGTCGCGACCACCTTCGTCAGGCTCGCAAGGTCGAAGATGGTATCGACCGTCATCTTCTCGACGTTCGGAACGAGCGAGCGGCTGCCGAACGCCCTTCGATAGACGACCTTCCCATTATGGCCGATAAGCACGACTGCACCCGGAAGCGCTTTGTCGCCGATCGCCTTATTCACGATCGGTTCGATCTCGGCGAGCTTCGCTGCATCCATTCCCGCCGCTTGCGGCGATGCGAGCGGCAGGCTTTGCCCGAGCAGTGTTGACGAGGCCGCAAAAAGCAGGCAGCAGATCGCCAAGCAAAGACTGAGTCCGTGTGCAGCTTGACCCGGATCGCGTTCTCCGCGAATAATCGCCGTGGCTGTCTTCAAAAAATTCGGCATCCTGTCGTCGTTATCTCTTTGCCTTGGTTCCTTTATCTTTCTGAGCAAAATTTGCCTTGCAGAGCGTGACAAACTCCTTTGCGATCGGCGAATAGTAGCCGCCGCGGAGCCTTGCAAGGCCGAGATCCCAGTTGATCTCCGCGCCTTCGATCAGCCACGAGACAAGCTTCTTCTGCCGCACAAGCTCGGCCACCGTCTTTGCACCGGCCGTGCCTACACCCATATTCGCCTCGACCATTTCGTTGATCGCCGCTTGTCGCGAAAGTTCCATTATCACGTTCGGCCGCACATTCGCTGCGTTAAAGAAATCATCGATCATACGACGCGTATTCCCGCCGCGTTCGCCGAGGATAAGTTTTTCGCCGGCGAGAGCGGCCGCCGAGATGAATCTGTCGTTCGCAAGCCGGTGCGATGGATGCCCGATCGCAACGATCTCATCGCTCAGCAAAAGCTCGGTCGTGATCGACGAATTATCGACCGGCAGACTGACGAATGCGATATCGACCTCGCCGTGCATTATCTTATCGACAAGGAATTGGCTCGTCCCCGACGTTACATGAAGGTCCGCGTTCGGAAATCTTTGGCGCAGCCTGCTAAGGATCTTCGGGAGCTGATTCGCCGCAAAGTTCGATGAAGAACTGCCGATGCGAAGCCGTCCGTGCTCGGCGCCGGCAACCTCGGCGATCTCGGCGAGGGCCGAGTCGTGTTCGCGAAGTATCTTCCTCGCCCTTTCGAGAAGGTACTCGCCCGCCTCGGTTAGGATCACGCGGCGGGGCGTTCGCGTAAAGAGCGGCATCCCGACCTCGTCCTCCAATTGGCGGATCTGCATCGAGATCGCCGCCTGCGTCACGTTTACGCGGCGCGCGCCGGCCGTAAAGGTCTTTGCCTCCGCGATCGCAAGAAAAGCCTTAAGCTGTCGAATCTCCATAGCCCAAAATGTCGATCAGAATTGCTTATTGACTACATAAAATCCGTTAAATTTGATTATATGTCAAGTCTGGCGAAAAATGTACGTGTCTTTGCCCGCGTTAAGAGCGGCCGTGCAAATGCCGAAAACGAACACAAAAAGGAGAGAAAGGCGGCGGCCTATCAGTTCTATCTCGGCGTTGACGGCGGCGGCACGAAATGCACGATCGCACTAATGAACTCGAGCGGCCGCGTCGTTGCCGAAGGTGCGGGCGGCCCGGCGAACCCGCTCCGAGTCGGCGTCGAAACGGCCGTATCGAACATTGCATACGCGATCGACAAAGCGTGCGACGAACACAACATTTCCCGCGGCGACATTGTGGCGGCGACGCTCGGCCTCGCGGGAGTTCGTAGGCACGACATTCGCGAACGCGTGCGCGAGAGCTTTCTCGCCAGGTTCCGAGTTCAGCGGATCGTCGTGACCACCGATGCGGAGATCGCTCTTTACGGAACGACCTTCGGCGAAGCGGGACTCGTCGTGATCGCAGGCACAGGTTCGATCTGCCTTGGCGTCGATGCGAAAGGGCGGCGTGCGATGGCAGGCGGTTGGGGACCTGTCGCGGGTGACGAAGGCGGCGGACGCGGCATTGCCGGAGAAGCACTTCATCGCATTGCAAAAGCCTCTGACGGCCGCGGCCCGCAGACTTCGCTATCCGAACAGGCCGCCGAGTACTTCCGAGCTTCGAACGTCGAGAATCTCATCGGTGCGATCTACGCACCGACAATGGATAACAGTCGAATTGCAGGTTTTTCGCGTTTTGTAACCGAAGCCGCGAAGGCGGGGGACGCCGTCGCGATCGAGATCCTGCGAGAGGCCGGCGAAGAGCTCGGGAATGCCGCCGTTGCGGTAATAAAAAAGCTTGGGCTCGGCAAAGAGAGGTTCCCTGTCGGCTGCGTCGGAAGCGTTTTCCTTGCCGGGCCGCTCTTGACCGATTCGATGTCGAAGCTGATCCACACGCACGCACCGAACGCTTATCTGACGAAGCCAAAGCGTTCTCCGGCACACGCCGCTTGTGAGATCGCCCGCACGAACGGCCGCATTGTCGAGCCCATGCCCGGCGACGACGGGCCGTCGCTGCGAAAAAACTGACCGCAGCCGTCAACTTCGAGATAACGCGGGCGATAGCTTAGAATTCCTTGAGGCAAAACAACGAGTGTGACTTCGATTACCGAAACCGAAAACCCCGCGACCCGAAACATTGATAAAGCTTCGACGCTCGAAGCTCTCGCTCTCATAAATCGCGAAGATCAGTTTGTCGCCGCTGCCGTCGAAAAGGTTTTGCCGCAGGTTGCGACGGCGGTCGATCAAATAGTTGAACGACTCAAGAACGGCGGGCGCCTTTTATACGTTGGAACCGGCACGAGCGGGCGTCTTGGTGTTTTGGATGCGAGCGAACTGCCTCCGACCTTCGGCGTCGATCGCGAACTTGTCAGAGGCGTGATCGCTGGCGGCATCGACGCTCTTTACAAAGCGACCGAAGCAAGCGAGGACGACCGCGAGGCAGGTAAAGCCGACCTGAAGGGCTTCGATCTGAGCGGCAAAGATTCCGTGATCGGGATCGCGGCTTCCGGACGCACACCGTACACGGTCGGCGCTCTCGAATTCGCACGTGAATGCGGCTGCTTTACGGCCTGCATCACCTGCGTTCCGGATTCACCGATCACAAAAGCGGCCGATATTGCGATCGTTGCCGTCGTCGGCCCTGAGGCGATAACCGGTTCGACACGAATGAAGGCCGGCACCGCGCAAAAGATGATATTGAATATGATCTCGACCGTCGCGATGATCCGCCTCGGATACGTGGTCGGGAATCGTATGACGAATATGCGTGCCGCGAACGACAAACTTCGCGAACGGAGTTTGCGTATCATTGAAGCTGAAACCCTGAAGAGCGAGGCCGAATCGCAAGAACTTCTTGAAGCTGCGGGCGGCGACCTTCGCGTGGCCCTTGTGATGGCAAAGGCCGGCGTTTCCCGTGAGGTGGCGAGTCGGCTCTTGGCCGAGACGAACTTCGTCGTGCCGGAAGCGATCCGGCTTGCGAACCGATAGCGAACTATTTCTGATGAACAAATTCGTCTTCTTTTTTGATGTCGATAACACGCTGCTCGATAACGACCGCGTGACGGCCGCCCTTCGCGAATTTTTGAACGACGAGGTCGGTGAACAGCGGACTTCGACCTATTGGCAGATCTTTGAGGAACTGCGGCGTGAGCTTGGTTATGCCGATTATCTCGGCGCATTGCAGCGGTATCGTTCGCAGTTCCCGTACGATTCGCATCTGCTTTCGCTGTCGAATTTTCTGATAAATTATCCGTTCGCGAACCGCCTGTTCCCGAACTCGCTCGACGTCATCGACCGATTCAAGAAACTCGGCCCGGTCGTGATACTGACCGATGGCGATGCTGTGTTCCAACCGCGAAAGATCGAGCGTTCGGGCCTCGGCGAGGCCGTTGAAAACAACGTCCTCATTTACATTCACAAAGAGCACGAACTGCACGACATCGAACGCCGCTATCCGGCGGAGCATTATTTCCTTTTTGACGACAAACTTCGCATCCTGACAGCCATCAAGAAGCAGTGGCAGTCGCGAGTGACGACCGTCTTCGTGCGTCAAGGCCATTACGCCGCCGACACCGCGGAGATCGCTCAGTACCCGAACGCAGACATTTCGATCGACCGCATCGGCGATGCACTTTCCATCGCGATCGAGCGTAAAGAGAACTAAATGCAAACACTCGACCTTGTGATCATCTTCGGATACCTGATCGGCATCACGGCCTTCGGTATTCTCTTTTCCGGAAAGCAGGAGACGACCGAAGATTACTTCGTCGGTGACAGAAGCGTTCCGTGGTGGGCGATCGCGATGTCGATCGTCGCAACGGAAACGAGCACGATCACGTTCGTCTCCGTGCCCGGGATCGCGTTCGCAAAAGGCGGGAATTTCCAATTCCTGCAGCTCGTATTCGGATATCTGCTCGGCCGGATCGTCATCTCGTTCCTGTTCATTCCGCTTTATTTCAAAGGTGAGCTTCAGACGGTTTACCAGCTTCTCGGCGACCGCTTCGGCCGAAGGGTAAAGATGCTTGCGTCGGCATTATTCGTCGTGATGCGGAACATTGCCGACGGCATTCGCTTGCTCCTGACCGCTATCGTCCTCGCTGCCGTTTGGGCGTCGTTCAATCCGGGGACCGATCCGGCGACGGTCATCGTCGCGTCGATCGTCCTGCTCGGACTTGTGATGATCGTTTTCACGTTCTACGGCGGAATGGAGGCCGTCATCTGGGTCGAGGTAGTCCAACTCGTTATCTATATCGGCGGTGCCGCTGCGGCAGGCATCGTCCTTCTGCAGAATATCGAGGGCGGATTCTCGGGTGCGGTCGCTCTCGGCGAGCAATTCAATAAATTCAGCGTCTTCGATTTCGGCTGGGATATCACGAAGACCTACACATTTTGGTCCGGCCTGCTCGGCGGCTGCTTCCTGACGATGTCAACGCACGGAACGGATCAATATCTCGTTCAACGATATTTGTGCACGAGCAAGCCGCTTTCTGCCGCGACGGCACTGCTCTCTTCCGGCCTTGTCGTGCTCGGGCAGTTCGTCGGGTTCTTGTTTATCGGCGTCCTGCTCTTTGCGTTCTATGCACCGTACGCTTCGCCCGAATACGCGCAGGCAGGCGTTGCCGGTTCTGGTATCTCTGCGACGTTCCCTTTCCTTAAAGGCGACCAGGTCTTCCCGAATTTCATTACCGAGCATATGCCCGCGGGATTGTCGGGCCTGGTGGTCGCGGCGATCTTTGCGGCGGCCCTGTCATCTTCGCTAAACTCTATTGCGGCAACGGCGATCAACGACCTTTACAAGCCATTCGCTCCGGAAGCCGACGACCGCAAACTCGTCCGGCTTGCGGGCTGGCTGACGGTCATCGTCGGGATAGTGCAGATCCTGATCGCGGTCGCGTTCATGAGGTCGGGCGAATCGGCGCTTGCACTCGCGCTCTCGGTCGCGTCCCTGATCAACGGCCCGATCCTCGGCGTCTTCCTTGTCGGCACGCTTATCCGCCGAGCACGCGAGATGCATGCTCTCGTCGGAATGATCGCGAGTATTTGCGTAATGGTCTATATCCTGCTTGCGACAAAGATCGCGTGGACGTGGTACGCGCTGATCGGCAGCATCGTTACGCTCATCGTCGCATGGGCGGCATCAATACTCTCGCGGCCGCAATTGAATGATGAAGTCAATAATTAGCTTGATCCTCGTATTTACGTTCCTTGCGGGCGGTTCGACCCTTGCGAAAACGGGCGGCCGTACGGCCGGGGACGTTCGCCCGTTCGCACCGTCGGAAAAGGACTGGAAACGCGCTGACAAACTTCTCAAAAAGATGTCGCTCGAAGAGAAGGTCGGGCAGCTAATTCAGATCGGCATCAACGCAAGATTTGCGAACCGCGACAGCGCGTATTTCAAAGAGTTGAAACGCCAGGTCGTTGAGAACAAGATCGGCGGCGTCATCTTTTTTGGTGCGCCAATGTACGAGACCTCGGTCCTCATCAATCGAATGCAGGCCGAGGCGAAGCTTCCGCTGTTGATGGCCTTGGATGCCGAAACGGGCGTCGGTATGCGGTTCGCCGACGCGGTGAATTTCCCGTGGGCAATGGCCGTAGCCGCGACAGGCGAACCCGATTACGCACGACGCATCGGCGTCATCACGGCTCGCGAAGCACGCGCTATGGGCTTTCAACATATATATGCGCCCGTCCTCGACGTGAACAACAACGCCACGAATCCGGTGATAAACGTGCGCAGTTTTGGCGAAGATCCGCAGGATGTCGCAAGGTTCGGCACGGCGTTCATCGACGGCGTTCAAAGCGAACGGGCGATCGCGACGGCCAAGCATTTTCCCGGCCATGGCGACACGGCCGTCGATTCGCATCGCGGCCTGCCTATCATCGACCATTCGCTTGCGTCACTTGAAAAGACCGAACTCGTTCCCTTTCGGGCCGCGGTCAAGGACGGTGTTGCGTCGGTAATGATCGCACATATTGCCCTGCCGCAGATCGACAACGAGGCCATCATGCCGCTCAAGAATTATCGAGGCGGCGATGCCGAGGCCGGAGCTGAGATCGTCGATCAGAAGGCATACATTCCCGCGACGCTTTCTAAAAAGGTACAGACCGACCTTCTTCGCAATGAGATGGGTTTTAAGGGACTGATCGTAACCGACGCGATGTCGATGAGCGGCCTCACGCTCTATTTTGAGCAAGGCGAGGCCGGCGTTCGGGCATTTCTTGCGGGTTCGGACCTGCTTGAGAAACCTTCGGATCCGGATGCGATGCTGGCCGGGATCATCGCTGCCGCAAAGAGCGGCCGCATTCCGCCGGAGCGTCTCGATGATTCGGTTCGCCGCATTCTCGCGTGGAAATCGGCGGTCGGCCTCTTCGAGAAAAGGTTCGTGAACATAGACGCAATGGATACGATCATCTCCGGCCCCGAGTCGCTCGCACTCGCAAGCGAGGTCGCCTCAAAAGCGATCACGCTCGTGCGAAACAACGCGTCCGCACTGCCGGTCGATCGCTCGAAAAAGATCGTAGTGCTCGGCCTCTCGAACGGCTTTGACGGCCCCGAGACAATGGCGTCGTTCGCAGCAACGCTTCGCTCGCAGGGCCTCAAATTCAAGTCGCATTACCTGCAGGAGAATTCGCTCAACGAGGACGTTCAGGCAGCACGCAGTTCGGCATCGGACGCGGACATCGTGATCGTCGGCCTTTTCGGGCGTGTGCGTTCGGGAGCAAAGAACAGCGTCGGCGTTCCCGAGAACGGCGCCGCGATCCTGCGTTCGGTTCTCGCCGAAGGCAAACAGGTCATCGGCATCAGTTTTGGAAACCCGTATGTGCTCGGCTCGTTTCCGGAGATGCAGGCATACGTTGTCGCCTATGGCGATATGTCCAGTCTTCAGCGGGCCGCAGCACGCTCGATCCTCGGGCTTCAGCCGATCACGGGCCGACTTCCGATCACGCTTCCCGGACTCTACCCGAAAGGCACGGGCATTCAGGTGACGGCGAAATGAGCTGGCAGATCGAGGGATTTCTCGAAACACGCAACGGACACCTCACGATCGACGGCGTAGATGCCGTCGAGCTGGCAAAGCGTTTCGGTTCGCCGCTCTTTGTTTACAGCGAAGCACGCATCCGCCGCAACATCGAACGTCTAAAGCTCGTTGGAGACGCGATCGGCTGCGGATTCAAACTTAGTTACGCGGCAAAAGCAATGTCAACTCTCGGGATCCTGCGTGCCGTCAAGGACGCCGATTGCGACATCGAGGTCAATTCCGGCGGCGAATTGTGGAAGGCCCTGAAGGCTGGATTCAACGGCTCGCAGATCAACTTTAACGGCACGAGCAAAGAGGCATGGGAGATCGACCTCGCGATCGAGAACGACATTTACGCCATACAGGCGGATTCGCTTTTTGAGCTTTCGCTCATCGACGAGGCTGCCCGGCGCTTGGGCAAACGTGCCAACGTAAGTTTGCGTCTCGTTCCCGAGATCGCCTCCGACACTCACTCCGGACTGCAGACGGCCCTGCTTACATCGAAGTTCGGGATGATGCCCGAAGAGGCTTATCGCGCCGTCGCCGAATTCGCCGATTCGCCGTACGTCAACATCTGCGGCGTTCATCTGCACATCGGCTCACAGAACCCCGACCCGTCCGTCTATGTCTCGGCCTTTGAAACGCTGTTCGCGAGCTTACTGCGGATATTCAACGAGACGGGGCAGAGCCTCGAACATATCAATCTCGGCGGCGGCTTTCCGGTCAAATATCTTGCAGCCGACTCGCTCGTTCCGGACGAGAAACAGCGAGCGATGCTCGCGGCCGTTTATGAACCCGCCGATGCGATCGGACCGGCGTGGGACGCGGTTCGACGTGCTGCAAAAGCTGCCGATGCCGAGCATCTGCTTGACGGCATTACGCTCCTGCTCGAACCCGGACGCAGCATAATTGCGGATGCCGGCGTTTGCCTCACGACGGTTCGCAACGCGAAGTCACGGCCGACGGACGATGGCGGCGAAGACCACTGGATCCTCACCGACGCAGGCTTTAACATCCTGCTCTCGATGGAAACTTACAAGTGGTATTACCGATTGATATCGGCCGAACGCGCCGACGCGCCGCACGATGCTCCGTACAAGGCCGCCGGTCCGCTGTGCGATGGCGGCGATGTCTATTTTGACATCGAGGGCGAAGGCCGCTTGCCCGACCATCGCCTGCTGCCGAAAGGCGTTGAGCCGGGCGAGACGCTCGCCTTACTCAATTGCGGAGCATATTCGTTGGCGCAGGCTTCGCAGTACAACGCTCGATTCCTTCCTGCGGTCGTGCTCATCGGACGCGACGGCGAACCAACGTTGATCCGACGACGTGACACCTTCAAAGATCTCGTCAGCGCCGATCTCTGACACTAAGCTTCGGCGGCGGCGATGAGTCTGATCAGGCCGTTCCTCGAAGCTTCCGAGAGCGACTTGACGTCCACGGCGGCCGAGCTCAAGTTCGCAAGCGAGGTAACGCGTCGGCTTTCGTCGCGGATCTCGATGATCGCGGCGATCGCCTTTTCCGAGGTTGCGGCCGCCAAACCGCCTTCGCCGAATTCCCTTCGCCTCTTCGCCAACTCGATCAGAAGGTCGGCCTTCGCCGAGATCTGCGGGACGGTGTCCGTGATCGCCTCGGCCTGAGCGAGCACCTCGTCCGCCTTCGCGGCCTCACCCTTCAGAACGGATGTATCGAAGATCGAGATGAGTGTCTCGGCTTGGTCGTACGGCTCTTCCTGAAGGAGTGCGGCCTCGCGGGCTTTTTCGAGGCTGCCGGTCGTCGTCAGGATCTGAGCGATCTCGGCGATCGCCTTTGCGGCCTCGCGGTCGTCGATATTCTTTTTTGCGATCTCAAGCCCGCGATCGGCGTGGCCGAAACCGGCGAACTGCACCGCGATCGCACGCCAGATCGAGTTTCGCGAACGGCTGTCGCGGATCTCGTTCTCCTTTTGGGCCTCGATGATCTCGAACGCTTCTTCGAGGTCGTTGAGTGCATCTTCATTCTCGCCGGACGTGGAAAGGTGGCGTGCGAATGCGAGCAAGGTCGCGGCCGCCTGCGTCTTATCCGTCATCTCGCCGAGAGCTTTTTCCGCCAACGCATTGCTGCCGGCCTGCAGAAGGCCGAGGGCGGAACTGCCAAGATAGAAATCCTTGTGAGAGCTTTCGATCTTTTCTGCGAGGTCGTGAGCTTTCTGAAAAGTTTTGACGGCGAGGTCGCGGCGTTCGGCCGTGATGAAAAGATTCCCGGTCTCGCAAACGGCTCGCACCTGTTCCTCGGGATGTTCGATCTCGTCGGCCGAGACAAGGCTTTCCTGCAGTACGGCGACCGCGTCGTCCGAGCGTTTGTCGGCGATCCATTTCGTTGCGATCTGCTGAAATGCCTGCACTCTTGCGGTCGCAAATTCGATCGCGGCGACCGCGTCCTTCGCGTCGCGACATCTGCCTTTTCGGACTCCACCGCCGCGATCGCCGCATCGACAAAATCCGGCTGCGCCATCTGCGAAGCGATCTCGCGTGCGAACTCAACATCGCCAGACGCCGCTTTCGACATCCCGAGGCGTTCGAGCGCAAGCAGCCGCATTCCGTCATCCTCGATCGCCTCGACGAGCTGGAGCGCGTATTCGTTGTCGTCGATCTCGACGCATTTCTCAGCGACCGAGACGATCAGCTTGTCGCGAGTGAACGGGTCATCGACCGTGTTCGCGAGCTCGGCGGCAAGATCGACGTTCCCGCGATCAAGGTAAATGGGCACGACCGCCGACATCGATTCGGCTTGGCCGTCGGCCGTGTGAATGCGTTCGCCGATGAACGTGGCCGCGGCGAGAAGGTCGAGCTCGGCTTCATCGCGAGAGATAAAATTTGAACTCATAGTTTATTCGGTGGAAAAGACCAGCCTGATCGATTCCGGGAACCAATCGCGAAGGTCCTTCGCCGTCGCTCTTGCACCGGCGGCACGCATCTTTTCCGCCGCCACTGTGTTCGTTACGCCGAGTGCCTGAAGATCCGCCTTGACCGCCGCCGCGACTCCCGGCGGGCTGTCCTCGATCACGACGCATTCTTCACGCGTCATCGGAAGATGGCCGGCATCCGTCCGCACGGCGTCGATGCGTCGAAAGCCAAGGTCGTAACCTTCAGGATCGGGCTTACACTTTGTCACGTCGGCCGAAGTTACGATCGTCGAGAAGAAATGCTTCAGGCCCGCACGCTCAAGAACGTATTCGATCTCGCTTGGGTTCGCCATGCTTACGATCCCGAGCGTGAAAGCGCGTGACATCTTCTCGATGAAATCCTCGATGCCTTCAAAGAGCGGCAGTTTGCCGTCAACTTCGCGTCGCCAGGCGCTTGTCTTGGCGGCGATGATCTCGTCACATTCCTCATCGGAAACGGCCTTTGCGACACGATCGAACGCCGCGCGGACGAACGTCCTGTCGTCCATGCCGAGCGAATCGTAATATTCCTCTTCCGTAAGCTCGACCCCGCGTTCCTTCAAGACGGCTTGATACGACCGCATCTGTATCGCCTCATCGTCAATGATGACGCCGTTGAAATCCATCAGTATCGCTTTGATCATAAGTTTCGTTCTCCCGTCGCCTTTTAGGCCGCAAGGTACGACTCGGCGAAAACGTTCCCGCGGCCGAGAATTCCTTTCGGGTCAAGGGCGCGTTTGACCTCGGCCATCTCGTTCAGGTAGCGTTCGCCTTTCATCGCGGCAAGGTAATGCCGCTTCAACTTTCCGATCCCGTGTTCGGCCGAAACGCAGCCGCCGAGCATTATCGCTTGTGCAACGCAGCGGCCGTAGATATGCCGCGAACGCGTCGCTTCTTCCTCGGTCTTAGGAAGAAGGTTCGCGTGCAGATGCCCGTCGCCGATGTGCCCGAAGATGACGTATTCGATGCCGCTCGCGTCGAGAATATTCTCGTAAAAACGCAGGAAGCTCTCGAACTTCGCATCCGGCACGGCCATATCCGTCCCGATCTTCTTCTGCTTGTTGCGAACGACGCGTTCATTCACGGTGACGGGCAGTGCGTGGCGAAATTCGCGCATCTTCGCAAGGTCCTGTTCGTTGGTCGTGAACCACGAAGTTTCCTGCGCGGCATTGTGCTTTTCAAGAAGAGCGTTCCACGCCTCAAGCAGTGCGTCCTCGGTCGCGGGCGTAGTCTCCTGTTCGAAGAAGATCGCACCGGCCATGCCCGAGGGAGTTTCAGGAAAACGCTCCGAGATCAGCGAGAGCGAATTGCGGTCGAAGTACTCGATAAGGGCAGCGTCCATCCGGGCGTTCCCGTTTGTCTCGGCCTGCTTTCGAGAGGCCGTGCGTGCCTCGTTCACGAACGACAGCAGGTCGTTCTCACGCGGAAAAAAGACGATGCCGCTGAAAAACCCTTCGGGTTTCTTTAGGAGAGCAAGCTTGGCTTCGACGATGACGCCGAGCGTGCCTTCGCTGCCGATGAAGAGGTCGATCGCGTCGAGTTCATCGGCGTTGAAATAGCCGCTTACGTTCTTCCGCACGTCCGGGCGTTCGTACGTCGGCACACGCACGGCGATCTCGCGGCCATTTTCGGTGACGACATTGACGAAGCCGTCCGTTGCAATGGCCTCACCACGCCTGAGCGTCAGGAACTCGCCCGTCGCAAGCACGACGCGGATCTCCTGAACGTAATTCCGCGTCGCACCGTACTTAAAACTCCTCGATCCCGAAGCGTTCGTTGCGATGTTGCCCCCGATCTGACAGCTCCACTCGGTCGGGTCCGGCGGATAAAAGAGGCCTTCCGCATCGGCCGCCTTTTGAAGGTCGGCAAGGATCACACCCGCTCCAACGCTCGCGATCCGTGCTTCGCGGTCGATCGAGAATGCGTTCAAACGTTCCATCGACAAGATCGTGCCGCCAAAAGGTATCGAACCGCCGACCGTGCCCGTCCGCGCGCCGCTCACGGTAACGGCCGTCCCGTTCGCCATTCGCCTCAGAAAGCACGGCCGCGACCTCGTCCGCACTCTCGGCGATAATGAGCCGCTCAGCGTGCCCGCCCTGCAAATTACTCGCATCCGTAAGGTAATTTTGAAGCTCGGCGGCCTCGGTTCTCACCTGCATAACGTAAGAGTTTAAGGCGTTCCGGAGATGTTTACAAACTACGAAGCTCCCGAAGGAGCGACAGAATTTAGCCCCATTTGGAGCGAAATGGAGCACAAAACGCGATGTTTGTTCCGTTCCGCGCGCGGTGGAACAAGTGGAACAGGGTGGAACATTTACTTGAGCGCGAGCCCGGGCCTTCGTTTTCCCTCGATATCCACTAGCTAAAGCTAGCGGCAACTCAAAAGGCCCGCTGAGACCTTTGCCCTGGCTGCTTTTCCTCCGGATCATTCCCAAAACTTTAGACGTATTCCAGCTGTCGTTCGCGTAGGTATTTCAGGCGGTCCCGGATCTCGGCCGCCTGTTCGAATTTCATTTCCTTTGCGGCCGCCCGCATATCTACCTCGAGTTGGCCGATCGTTTCCTTTAACTGAGAGGGCGAGAACTCGTCGAACTTATCAAGCTCGAGCGGCACCTTGAAATAATCCGCTTCGTAGGCCGTAACGAGAGTGGCCTCGATCGGTTTTACGATCGTCTTCGGCGTGATGTTGTTCTCGCGATTGTACTCCTCCTGGATCGCCCGCCGACGCGCCGTTTCGTCGATCGCATACCGCATCGAATCCGTGATCTTGTCGGCATAAAGTATCGCCTTGCCCTCGGCGTTGCGGGCCGCGCGGCCGATCGTCTGTATGAGCGATCGCTCGCTGCGAAGAAAACCTTCCTTATCCGCGTCGAGGATCGCAACGAGCGAGACCTCGGGCAGGTCGAGGCCCTCGCGAAGAAGGTTGATGCCGACAAGGACGTCAAATTCACCTCGCCGCAGGTCGCGAAGTATCTTTATGCGTTCGAGCGTGTGAATGTCGCTGTGAAGGTACGCGACCTTTACGCCGACCTCAGCGAAATATTCGCTCAGATTCTCCGCCATTCGCTTCGTGAGCGTCGTGACAAGCACGCGTTCGTTCCGCTCGGCACGCTTTCGACATTCTTCGAGAAGGTCGTCGATCTGCCCTTTTACGGGCCGTACTTCAACGACCGGATCGAGAAGGCCGGTCGGGCGGATTATCTGTTCGATGACCTCGCCTTCCGTCTGCTCGAGCTCGAAAGACCCGGGCGTTGCCGAAACGTAGATCGTCTGGCCGCGACGCGCCTCGAATTCCGCAAAATTCAGCGGCCTGTTGTCCTTTGCGCTCGGAAGACGGAAACCGTACTCGACGAGCGTTCCCTTTCGCGATTGATCGCCTTTGTACATCGCGCCGAGCTGCGGCACCGTCTGGTGCGATTCGTCGATCACGAGCATCGCGTCCGACGGCAGATAATCGAGCAGCGTCGGCGGCGGTTCGCCGGGCTTCTTGCCGGTCAAATGCCTCGAATAATTCTCGATGCCGCGGCAAAATCCCATCTCCTTGATCATTTCGAGGTCATACATCGTGCGTTGATGCAGGCGTTGGGCCTCGACGATCTTGCCTTCTTCGACGAGGAACTTCTCGTGCTCGTCCAGCTCCGCACGGATCGTCTGCACCGCGTGCCGGATCGTCTTTTTCGACATCACGAAGTGCGTCTTCGGGTAGATCGGGATGCGGTTCTCGTGTTTCTCTAGAACCTCGCCGAGCAGCGGGTCGATCGTCGAGACCGAATCGATCTCGTCGCCCCAAAATTCAATTCGATAGGCCTGGTCCTGATAGCTCGGATATAGCTCGACGATGTCGCCGCGGACACGGAACGCACCACGCTCGAAGTCAATATTCACCCGCTCATACTGCAGTTCGACAAGCCGCTGAAGAAACTCGTCCCGCTTGATCTTCATCCCAGGCTCAACGAACATCAGCATTCCGTAATATGCGTCCGGGTCGCCGAGGCCGTAGATGCACGAAACGGACGCAACGACGATCACGTCGTGCCGCTCGAAAAGCGAACGCGTCGCACTCAGGCGCAGGCGGTCGATCTCTTCATTGATCGTCGCTTCTTTTCGATGTAAAGGTCGGCCGCCGGAACGTAGGCTTCGGGTTGGTAGTAGTCGTAATAGGAGACGAAATATTCGACAGCGTTCTCCGGAAAGAATGTTTTGAATTCCTGATAAAGCTGGGCGGCGAGCGTCTTGTTGTGGGCAAGGACAAGCGTCGGCCGCTGGACGCGTTCGATCACGCTCGCGATCGTGAACGTCTTTCCGCTGCCTGTGATCCCGAGCAAAACCTGGTCTTTTACACCGCCGTTCAGCCCCTCGACGATCTGCGCGATCGCCGCCGGTTGGTCGCCTTTTGGTTGATTTTCAGAAATGAGACGAAATTGCACACTTTCATCATACATCAATCCGAAGGCGCAAAAAAGCCGCCCGATCCACGCTTGGAACGGGCGGCTTCATCGTTTCGGATCTGCCTCGAAAGAGCGTTCAGGCGGCGACCGCTTCGCCGATCTCTGCAAGGTCCTTGAGCCTTTCTTTTACTTCGTCCGAGTAGCCCTCGACGCCAACGGCCTTGAACGCCTCGATCGAATCCGGCTCCGCAACGACCGCCGCAACGTGCAGCAAAGCAAGGCGGATGCGGTCATCCCTGGTGTTCTTGAACGCATCGACGATCGGCTGCATCTCGCCAGCTTTCAGGACAAGGGCGACGAGCGCGAACGCTTCATAGGCGATCTTCATATCCTGATGGATCAAACGGTCGATCGATTTGCTCAGAATGGCGGATTCGATCGCCGCCTTCGCGGCCATCTTCATCCTGAACCTGTCGTCGGTGTTGATAATGCGCTTCCAGGCCTCGGCCCGGTCAAAGCTCAGACGGAATAGCCCTCGAGCCGCTGCTGCCCGAACTTCCCTTGTCGGGTCGGCACACGCAAGCAGGATCGTCTCGAATACCGATTCGTGATCGAACTCGGCAAGGGCGGACACCGCCTTTGAACGGATGTTCGCTGAAAGGTCATAGAGAGCCATCTGCGAAAGGCCTTCGACGGCATTTCGCGTCTTGAATTTTGCGAGAACCTTGACGGCGAGCTCGCGAAACGTCTCTTCCTCTTCGAACTCATCCTGAGCCTGCTCGACGGCGCTTAGCAGGTCGGGGTCATAACCCACCGGCAGCTTGTCGAAAGGCCTTGCCTCCGTGATCTGGATGAACGAATGAACCGGAAGCTGCGAATACTGATATTTTCGGAGCTTCTCCTGATAGGCTCGGGCCGCCGTCGCTGCGTCGATCTTTGCAAGCTGCGGCTGCGGTCGCGGCCTTCGGGGACGCTCTTTTGCACGGCGGTCTTCACCGCTGCGGCGTTCTGCTTTCGGGCCGACGACCTTCTTCTTCTTTTTCGACTTGCTGAACCATGCGATCTCTTCGTTCGCATCAACGTGATGCGCCGTCGCCCAGGCATCGGCCTTCACGTCCTCGCCTTCTTCTTCGGCGGCAGGAATGCCTTGCTTGCTCCGCTGCCAAAGGTAATAGGCGATGCCGAAAAGGCCGCCCGCAAGCAGCAGGTAGCTGATCCAGGTCCAAAGTCCGCCGCCGTCGTCCGGCGGTGCCGCCGGTTTTGCGGCCTGAAAAGCGAATATCTGTCCGGAGAGGATCATACCGGCAGAGAACGTTGGGAGTGCCTTTCGGCAAAAAATACTGAGAATACTCATTTCAAAAAAATCAGAAAGAAGGTGCAAGATCAGTTACCAATAACCTGTTTCAATGGGGTGTGAAAAGGGCTCGCGCGTCCCGGGGGAAGGCCTCAAAAGCGTGTGCTCTTGTCGCCGTTCCCTATTATGCCTAAAAATTCCTCATTTGTCATCAAAATTCTTCAACCGTGTTAATAGATATACAACATTCGGGATTTTCCCGAAAATTTTTGCCGGGCTTTGCCTTTGGGTTCAAAGAGGGCATAATATTGGTTCTTGTCCGCTATGACAGCAACCGCAACTCTTTCAAGCAGCGAAATCCCCGGCTTAAAGTTACTCCACCGAGGCAAGGTCCGAGACGTATATGAGGTTGACGACGATCGCCTTCTCCTTGTCGCGACCGACCGCCTGTCGGCATTCGACTGTGTTCTGCCTACGCCGATCGAGCAGAAGGGCGTCGTACTGACGCAGCTTTCGGCCTTCTGGTTCGAGAAGCTCGCGAACATCATCCCGAATCATCTGATCACGGCGAACACCGCCGAGATGCCGGAACCGATCGCGGGCGATCCGCGGCTCGAGGGCCGCTGCAGCCTTGTAAAACGGACGGAGGTGATCCCGTTCGAATGTGTCGTTCGCGGTTATCTGGAAGGTTCGGGCTGGAAGGATTACAAGGAAACGGGCGGCGTATCGGGTTACAGCCTGCCAAAGGGACTCGCACAGTGCGACCGGCTTCTCGAACCGATCTTCACGCCGGCGACGAAGGCCGTCGAAGGGCACGATGAGAATATCACCGGCCTCGAATTCAAGTCCGCGGTCGGCGCCGAAGCGGCTGCCGCATTAAAGGCCGCGTCGATGAAACTCTATTCCGCCGCTGCCGAATACGCACGCGAACGCGGCATCATCATCGCCGATACGAAATTCGAATTCGGTATCGACACGAAGGGCAACATCCTACTGATCGACGAGATACTTACGCCGGATTCTTCGAGGTTTTGGGACGCCGCGAAATACGAGCCCGGCCATCCGCAGCCGTCTTTCGACAAGCAGTTCGTCCGCGAATACCTCGAGACGCTCGATTGGGACAAGAAACCGCCTGCACCGCCGCTGCCGCCTGAGATCGCGGCCGCGACCAGCCAGCGTTATCTCGATGCTTACTTCATTTTGACGGGCGAGTCTTTGTAAACGACGACCTCGACCTTGTCGCCGACCGAGATCGTGCCGCTCGCGTTCTCGGCAATGAGATTTTGCCCGAAGAACGCACCGCGTTTGCCGTTGAGCACGGCGCTTCGATATTCGGAAAGCGTCTTTAGCGGGTCTTTGCCGTCGAATTTGCCTTGCGAGGGGTCGATCGTCGTTACTACACAGCGTCCTTTGAGTTTCACGCCGTAGAACGTGTTCGCTCCGATACGAAATTCCTGCCAGCGATCCTCTTCATAAGGTTCGCTTCCCTTTACGACAAAATTCGGCCGAAATCGCCGCATCTCGACGGGCTTGTCCAGATGCGTGTTGAGGTCCGCAAGCGAGGATTCACCGATCAAAAGGAAAGGATAGCCGTCCGCGAAACTTACGACATCGGTCTCACGGACGCGATATTCGGCGCTTACCGGCCGGCGAGAAGCCTGCGGCATATGCGCTAGCCGAAGACGCGTACCGAGAGCGTCGCTGAACCATTCGTTCACGTCGTCGCCGTAGATCTCGCCTTCGACCGTGCTCTCGAACACGGTAACCGGCCGCCGAACTCCATTCTCCGGCGAGAAGGCGATAAGCAGCGGCTCTAACCCTTCGCGGCTAACGGTCAGGCCGTCCGTGCCGATCGCAACGTCGATCAACGCCATCGATGGCAGGACCCTTTGCGTCACAAAGCGGTCGTTCTCATCGACGAGCATCCATCGGCGGTCATATTTCAGGCCGCGGTCGTCGATCTCGGCCGTCTCGAGCGAGATGCCGCGAAGCGATTTGATCGGGTAGATATTGATCTCGGAAAGGATCATAAACTTGACAATACCATTATCAGATTTTCTATACACGCCCGCAACGCCTTGACAACGGCCTTGCGAGTTCCATATACTAGCACTCTTGAGCCGAGACTGCTAAAACGCACTGTTCTTCGCATGCGAGGCTCAAGAAAGCTATTTTACTAAACTTTGAGAATAGAAGGAGTTACGAATATGGCAACGAACATCACACCGCTTCACGATCGCGTGATCATCAAGCGTATCGATGATACCGTAAACAAGACCGCCGGCGGACTTTTCATCCCCGACACCGCAAAAGAAAAGCCGCAGGAAGGCGAAGTTATCGCCGCCGGCGAGGGCAAGTATAAAGAGGACGGCACGCGTCAGGCTCTCGACGTAAAGAAAGGCGACCGCGTTCTTTTCGGCAAATATTCGGGCAGCGAGATCAAACTCGACGGCGAAGAATTCATCATTATGCGTGAGGACGAGATCCTCGGCATCATCAACCGCGCAGGCGAAGCGGCTAAATAAGTTTCAGGAGAGATCAAAATGGCTAAACAAGTTGTTCACGGTGAAGAATCACGTGCCGCAATTCTGCGTGGTGTAAACCAGCTCGCAGATGCGGTCAAAGTTACGCTCGGCCCCAAGGGCCGCAACGTCGTTATCGACAAGAAGTTCGGCTCGCCGACGATCACAAAGGACGGCGTGACCGTCGCAAAGGAGATCGAGCTGAAGGACACGCTCGAGAATATGGGCGCGCAGATGGTCCGCGAGGTCGCTTCGAAGACCTCGGACGTCGCAGGTGACGGAACCACGACGGCGACCGTTCTCGCTCAGGCGATCTTCAAGGAAGGCGTCCGCACTGTTGCGGCCGGCGCAAACCCGATGGCATTGAAGCGCGGCGTTGACAAGGCAGTTGCTGCCGTCGTCGAAGAGATCCACAAGCAGGCAAAGCCGGTCGCCGGCGATGCGATCGCACAGGTCGGCACCGTTTCGGCCAACGGCGATAAGACGATCGGCACCATCATCGCGGAAGCGATGGACAATGTCGGCAAGGACGGCGTCATCACGGTCGAAGAGTCCAAGACGATGGACACGCTCCTCGAAGTTGTTGAAGGAATGCAGTTCGACCGCGGCTATCTCTCGCCGTACTTCGTGACCGATCCGGATCGTATGGAAGCCGTGCTTGACGAGCCCTACATTCTCATCAACGAGAAGAAGATCTCGAATATGCGCGACCTTCTGCCGATCCTCGAACAGGTTGCCAAGATGGGCCGCCCGCTCGCGATCATCGCTGAGGACGTCGATGGTGAAGCTCTCGCGACGCTCGTCGTCAACAAGCTTCGCGGCACGTTGAACGTCGCGGCGGTCAAGGCTCCGGGCTTCGGCGATCGCCGCAAGGCAATGCTCGAGGACATCGCGGTCCTTACGGGCGGCAAGGTCATCAGCGAAGACCTCGGCATCAAGCTCGATGCGATCACGATCGACGACCTCGGCAAGGCCAAGAAGGTCACGATCGACAAGGAGAACACCACGATCGTCGAAGGCGCAGGTGCAGGCGAGGCCATTGACGGCCGCGTCAAGCAGATCCGCACGCAGATCGAGGAAACGACCTCCGACTACGACCGCGAGAAGCTCCAGGAGCGTCTTGCCAAGCTCGTCGGCGGCGTCGCCGTCATCAAGGTCGGTGCTGCCACAGAGACCGAGATGAAGGAAAAGAAGGCCCGCGTCGAAGACGCGATGCACGCAACTCGTGCGGCCGTTGAAGAAGGCATTGTCGCCGGCGGCGGCGTCGCACTCGTTCGTGCGGCAAAAGCTCTTGACGGCCTCGAAGGCGAGGATGCGGACGAGACCGTCGGCATCAACATCGTCCGACGCGCCATCGAAGAACCGCTTCGCCAGATCGCCGGCAACGCTGGCCAGGAAGGCGCCGTTGTCGTCGGCAAGGTTCGCGAAGGCGGTGACAACTACGGCTTCAACGCGGCGACCGAAACCTACGAAGACCTCGTCTCCGCAGGCGTCATCGACCCCGCAAAGGTCACTCGCACCGCTCTGCAGAACGCGGCTTCCATCGCAGGCCTTATGCTCACCACCGAAGCTATGATCGCCGACATCCCCGAAGAAAAGGGCGGCGATATGGGCATGCCCGGCGGCGGCATGGGCGGCATGGGCATGGGAATGTAATTTCCCTCACAAGGCCCACGTAGTGTTCAATTATTCAAAACAGGTAAGGCTCTCATCCACAGCGGATGGGAGCCTTTCATCCAAGAAATAAGATTCGACGAATTATGAGTTCGATTAGAGAAGATTTTATCAAGGCAAAACACATTCTCGCGACCCACCGTGGACGGATCAACGAAAGACTGATCGCGGCCGGACGTACTGGCATGATGTCTCACGACGAGTCGGTCGTTCCTCCGGAAATTGCTGAAGAATACCTCGCATTACGCGAGAAATTTACCGGAGATCCTTCCGGTCCGGGAGACGGATTGATCGAGAAAACGGTTATTCGCCTAAGTGAGGACGATGCGGTCGCCCTTGCGAAGGAGGTAATGTATTTTGCTCAATGTCTGCTTTCGCAGCCAAGGAACTGAGACTGCCAAGAAGAACGCCGCAAACAAAGTCTCATTTAGCTAGGCACAACGGGCCATGAATCCTTGCATGCCTTTGCGGCTCTGCCGCTCTATTTGCGGTGAAGCTATGCTTCACCGAGCATTCGATCCCCTTCTTGCGGCTCTGCCGCTCTATTTGCGGTGAAGCTATGCTTCACCGAGCAAGTGTTGAAACTCTTCGCGGCACTGCCGCCGGCGGCGAAGCCGCATGATATGCTGGCGGCGCAAGCGGAAAAGCGGAGCTTTTCCGCAAATAGACGGGCGAAGCCCAAAGAAACTAGATTCCACAAAAGATGGGCGAATCTGACCCGTCGCTATCGCTCCCGGTTCTGACTTGAGGCTTTCGCCCTTGAGAGTTCCATTCGATCTTGCGGCTTCGCCGCTCTATTTGCGGTGAAGCTGTGCTTCACCGAGGAGATTGCCACACCTCTTGGCGGCTACGCCGCCGCTGAAACTTGAGTAGCGACGGATCGGAAAGGCAGAGCCTTTCCGCAAATAGACGGGTGGAGCCCAAAGAAACTTAGGAGCCGATCATCGGAAAGCCAAAGCCTTTCCGCAAATAGACGGGCGGAGCCCGAAGAACTGAACTTAGGAGCCGATCATCGGAAAGCCAAAGCCTTTCCGCAAATAGACGGGCGGAGCCCGAGGAAACTAGATTCCACAAAAGATGGGCGAATCTGACCCGGTCGCTATCGCTCCCGGTTCTGACTTGAGGCTATCGCCCTTGAGAGTTCCATTCGATCTTGACACCAACGCGGCACATTACCCCAAGCAATACAGGCCTCGGCACTCCGCCGGGGCCTTTTTTCTTTAGGACTGTGCAAATGTTGATGTATTATTAGCGCAGTGATCAAATTAGCGGCATTTTTAACAACGTTGGTCTTCTCGCTGATACTAGTAGGCGAGATACGAACGCCCCGCTCCCAGAGCTGTTTTGGGTGCGATAACGTTAAATGCGTTATTCGAACAGTTGACGAAGATCCTTCCCTTCTTTTGGAACACCCGATAGAGGTTGTTCGTGATGCCGCAAAGATGCCGAATTGGTGGGATTAGGAGCTGGTACGCAAGGTTCTCCCTTACGGCAATTGCAGTTTAATTGCTAGAACTTGAGGGCTTCGTACAGCGATTGGCGAAGCCATATTCGTTTTTATGTACACCGTTTCGGAAGAAATGGGTCTTGACTTCAACGACCTTCAACGAGATTTCAAGGGTTTGCTTGAAGCTACCGCAAACCTTCTCGAGCGAAAGTGGCCCCCAAAATATCAGGATATCGACTGCGGCAACGTCGTGTTTTACACACGCATGAGGCTCGTAATTAATACCTATGCGAGCATCATGTGGCTAACCGCAGACATACCGCATGATCCTCGCCGTAAACCGCTCGTACTATCCGCGTCGCCGCTCGTCCGCGTTTTATTTGAGGAGCTCGTCACCTTAATTTTCTTTTTCGATGATCTACCCGCGCGCCTTCCGTGGTATGTCGAGACGGGGTATAGCGAAACTGCCCGGGAATTAGAACACGCGAAAAAGCATCACGGGGACGATGACGGGTGGACGGACTATATAACTGACCTGAAGGTTTCCTTAACCAATCTCGAAAAAAAACTGAACTTGAGAGGTTCAGAGAAAGAAGGCCCAATTCGGAAAATTGATCGCTGGCCAAGCGTGGGCGATATGATAAAGATTGTTAAAAAACGCTCGCCGGATTCGCCAACCGTCGAGTTCATGAGTTATATCGAATCGTGGCTGTACCGAACGCTTTCCAATGATGCGCATCTGAGTTTTACAGGCC
Organism: Acidobacteria bacterium OLB17; assembly: GCA_001567505.1. Taxonomy (GTDB): domain Bacteria; phylum Acidobacteriota; class Blastocatellia; order Pyrinomonadales; family Pyrinomonadaceae; genus OLB17. The sequence goes on from LLEU01000018.1 coordinate 49,836, forward strand.
TAGTCCGTTTAGGTACCTTCTACGCGGAAAAAGAAATTGAAGCGGAATTAGGAAAGGATGAGGCGCAAAAACAACTCAAGAAAAGGTTCGAGGCGTATAGGATGGAGATCCTTTGGACAACGTTCACCCTCTTGCTTTCTATTGTTTCCGAGATCGAACTGCATTTTAACTTTAAACTTTCGGATCGCATTCAGCGGTTTTGGGAGATATTTGCCATTACCTCAGACCTCTCCAAACAGTTTTACGAGCGCCGATACAAATCGCTCCTCGCCGAATTGGCTGATGCAACAAAGAGTCAACCCTAGGCAGTTCCTCGCGGCTCTGCCGCTCTATTTGCGGTGAAGCTGTGCTTCACCGAGCAGGCGGCCACACCTCTTGGCGGCTACGCCGCCGCTGGATCAGGAGTAGCGACGGATCGGAAAGGCGGAGCCTTTCCGCAAATAGACGGGCGAAGCCCGAAGAATTGAGTAGCGATCATCGGAAAGGCGAAGCCTTTCCGCAAATAGACGGGCGAAGCCCGAAGAAACTAGATTCCGCAAAAGATGGGCGAATCTGACCCGGTCGCTATCGCTCCCGGTTCTGACTTGAGGCTATCGCCCTTGAGAATTCCATTCGATCTGGCGGCTCTGCCGCTCTATTTGCGGTGCAGCTATGCTTCACCGGGCAGGCGGCTTCGCCGCCGTCTTCGGCGGTATTGCCGTGGGCTTGTTACAATGTAAGTAAACCACCAGGGAGGAGAGTTGATGACATTACGGATCGGGATAGTTTCGGGCAGCACGAGGCCGGGGCGTTTGAATATGCAGGTGTGCGAATGGGTGTTCTCGCACGCCAAAGGCCGGGACGATGTGGAATACGAGATCGTTGATATTGCCGACCACGATCTTCCGATGCTGAATGAGACGTTCCCGCCGAGCCTCGGGCGTTACGAACACGAACACACGAAACGCTGGGCCGAGAAGGTCGCCTCGCTCGACGGATTCATCTTCGTGACGCCGGAATACAATCACAGCACGTCGGCGGCGCTCAAGAACGCGCTCGATTTTGTTTACAAGGAATGGAACAACAAATCCGCCGGCTTCGTCAGCTACGGAAGCGCGCTTGGCGTGCGTGCGGTCGAACACCTAAGGGCGATGATGGCCGAACTGCAAATAGCCGACGTCCGACAGCAAGTGATGCTCTCGCTCTTCACGGATTTTGAGGCGATGTCGAAATTCGCCCCGGACGAAAGACACAAAAAGAGCCTCGCGACGCTTTTCGACCAAGTTGAAGCTTGGGCGCGTGCGTTAAAGGGCTTACGCGAAGGCTAGGCTCACGAAAATATGCGGGAAATGGATCTTCCCTTACTTTTCCGCAGAATTTGGCGTATTATTTGCTTTGGCACCGGTCGCTCCCGCCCGAGGGGTTCTCGATGAGATCTGATTCAAAACCATACGAACTGATCCTTGAGCCGAGGGACAAATACCTTTACGCACGCGTAACTGCCGAGGCCATCGACCGCCACACCGCCAACGAATACCTGCAGCGAATTGCCGCTGTATGCAAAGAACAACACTTCAACCGCGTTTTGATCGACCGTCGCATCCCAATGATGATGGCCGATTCCGACAACTACCTTTTGATAATGGATATGACGCGTTTCCTCGGTAAGCGAAGGATCGCGTTCGTGAATAAATACGAACAGATCGACGCGAAGATGGAATTGAGCGAGACGATCAGTCGGAATCGAAACGTCCCCTACCGCGTCTTCCGAACAGAAGAGGATGCGGCCCGATGGCTCGAAGATGACGACGCCGCGATGGCCGACCTTCACACGAGCGAAGGCTAATACGCGGGGCCGCCCGTGTTTCCCGCCGGGGAATAATTGCAGACAACGAGAACGCGCCACTTCCCTTCGATACTGCGGTTAATGCCGCAGCCGACGAGCGTCGTCTTCCGCCACATTATCTGCGAGTAGTGCGTGCAGACGGTGTCGGGTTTGCATTCGCCCGTCGCCGTGTCGTAGTTCGGTTTCTCGTCCAGCCAATCGGGGACGACCGAGGCGATCGGCTCGCTCGCATTGCTTGAAACAAAGAGATTCTCGCCGACATCCGGAGCGTCGCGGTGGCGGAAACGCCCGGCATTCGCCCACGTTTGAGCAAAGCTCGCAAGCCCGCAATCCCATTTCAAAGGAACGAGGCCGAGTGCGGCGCGTGCTTTGTTCTGATCCGCGAGGATCGCTTCTCGCTCATCAGCGGTGAGTTGGCTCTCGATCGAACATTTGTTCGGCGAAATGGAAGCAGGCGGCTTTTCTGTCCGCACGGCCACGGGCTTGCGGACATTCTTCCGACGCTTTTGCCCGAACGCTTCGTGTGCGGATGGCAGCAAAAGAGCAAGAAAGAAAAGAACGCCCGCGAGCGGACGGCAAAAAGAAAATGACCGCATTTCAACAGCTCTCCAAAAAAAATCGCGGGATGTGGTTTTCTAAAGTTTAGCACGAACGGCCCGCGATCCCATCGCGAAGTTGGCTGTCCCGTACGAACGGTGTTATCGTGACGGGCTAGGTGGTGACTTTATGGGACTTTTAGATCAGGCAGAAAAAACTGTGGAAGATCCGCCGCCGATCGACCCTAACGACAAGAGCCGATTGTTCCAGACGGTGAGTCGCAGCCCTTCGATCGGGCGGAAGTATCTTAAAGCGTTCCTTCCGATCGCGGGCTTGGTGGTCGCCGCGGGCATTGTGTTCTTTTACTGGTCGATTCCCGGTATCGGCGATACGATCCGGCCACGGCCCGAACTCGACCTCGCCGTCCGCTACCACTTGCTCGAAAAGCACGGCCGCGTTGCGACGGACATAACATTCTACAAATGCGACGGCTTCACCTGGGCGAAGGCGGACGTCGAGAAACGGCCGGACATTCCGAATCCTGTCCTGCAGCTCGGCTCGTACAAAGTAAAGGCCGTGCCCGACGGCCCGAAGTCCTGGACGATGACCTCAAAGCCGATCGAAAAAGGCGAGAACCCGACGCCTTGCAGTGATGTTTAGGGCAGCTTCGTGCTCTTGGTGCCAAAGATCATACGCACGATGACGAGCAGTATGATCGCACCGAGAATCGACATTATCCACCCTGCGGTATAGTTCTCGCCGGCCCAAAGCGACCGCGCGATGAAGCCGCCGATAACCGAACCGACGATGCCAAGCAAGGCGGTCAGGATCCAGCCGACGACGCCGTCAGGGAAAGCTTCCTTGCCGGGCATAATGAGCCGAGCGATGACTCCGACGATCAATCCGCCAATGATCTCTCCGATCATAGTTCACTCCTCCGTTCAGGCATTACGCTTCGCGTATCCATTTCCAAACTTCGGGAAGCGTCGCACGTTTTCCGTACATCAGCATCCCGACACGATAAACCCTTGCACACAGCCACACCATACCACAGATCGCGACCGCGTTGATAAGGATCGAAAGGCCGATCTGCCAGAATGGCGGCGTCTCGGCGAGTATGCGGACGGGCATCGTGATCGGTGCCCAGAACGGTGCGATCGAGACCCAGAAGGAGAGCGGCGAGCTCGGGTCGCGGATCACCGCAAAGCTGAAATAAAAGCCGATGAGCATCAGCATTATCGGCGGGAAAGCGAACTGGCCGCCTTCCTGCACGGTCGTCACCATCGAACCGATCAGGGCGAAGATCGACGCGAAAAGGAAGTATCCGAGCAGGAAGAAAAGAAGGAAATAGAAGACCATCAGCGGCGTGATGTGCGGCGCACCGGCAAGGAACGGCGCAAGATCGACCTGCAGCATCAGAAATCCGACAAGCAGGGCGAGTGACGTGATCCAGATGCCGAGCTGCGTCAGGCCCGCGAGCCCGACGCCGACGAGTTTGCCGAGCATCAGCTCGAACGGCCTCGCGCTCGAGAACAGGATCTCGGCGATCCGCGTCTCTTTCTCCTCGACGACCGCACCAAGGATCACTTGTCCGTAGATCGTAAGTGAGAGGTAGATCATCAGGCCGATGATGAACGAAGCCGCGAGCAACGCATCGGAATTCTTCTCGCGGCCATGCTCGTCGATCGCCTTCGTCTCGATGTCGGCCTTTTCGTTTATATGGCGGAGCGTGTTTTCGGTGATGTTCGCTTCGGTAAGTTTCTCCGAGCGGACGGCGTCGTTGACCGCGTCCTCGAGCATCGCATTCGCGGCGAAGTCGCCAGCTTTCCGTGAGCGGAACTCGAACTTGCCGCCCATTTGCGACGGGACCATCAAATAGGCGTCGATCTCCTTTTCGGCCGCCATCGAGTTCAGCTCGGCACGCACTTCGTCGTCGGGTTTGCCCTTCGCATCGTAAGGCACGAACACAAAGCCGGCCGTCACGCTCTCGAGCGAATTGGCGGACTTCGGTGCCGCCGTCGGTTCAAAGGACGTGTTCTTTAAGGCTTCGGCCTGCTTCTCGGCGATCTTCTCGGGCGAGAGGTTGCTTCGGATGCGCGGGCCGAGCTTGCCTTCGCGATCGACGATGACGATCCGCACAGGTTCGCCCTTGATCGAGAAGATGACCGCCGGGACGACCGCAAAACCCGCACCGAGCAACGGGAAAAGAAGCGTGCCGATAAGGAACGACCATTTGAGCACGACCTTTCGATATTCGTGTTTTACGATGGCAAGGAATTTCCTCATTTCGTGCCTCCGATCTGTTCGATAAAGATGTCGTTCAAGGTCGGCTCGACGTATTCGAACTTCGTGACCTTTGCTCCGGCCGCAACAAGCTGTTTAAGAAGTTCCTGCGGGTCGGCGTCGGCTTTAAGATCGAGTATCTGCTCGTCCGCTTTTTCCGTGACGCTGACAACTCCCGGAAACTCGGCCGGAAGCGTCGAGCCGCCTTCGACGCGTATCGCGATGCGGTTGCGTCCGTAACTTTCCTTCACTTCGCGAAGGCTGCCGGCGACGACCTTTCGTCCCTTGTTGATAAGAAGTATGTCGTGGCAGAGGCGTTCGGCCGTTTCCATCAGGTGCGTCGAGAAGATCACGGTCTTGTTGCTCTCGCGAAATTCCGAGAGGACGCCGATCATAAATTCGACGTTCACAGGATCGAAGCCCGAGAACGGTTCGTCGAGGATCAGAAGATCGGGGTCGTGCAGTACGGTCGAGATGAATTGCACCTTCTGCTGCATTCCTTTTGAGAGGTCGGTCGTCTTCTTGTTCTTCCACTCGGAAAGCTGCATACGATCGAGCCAGCGGTCGATGCGTTTGTCGGCCTCTTTCCGCGAGACGTTCTTGAGGGCGGCAAAGTAGCGAAGCTGATCGACGACCTTCGTCTTCTTGTAAAGGCCTCGCTCTTCGGGAAGATAACCGATGTGGTCCTGCGTCATTCCGTTTATGCGTCGGCCGAAAAGCTCGATCGTACCGGTATCAGGGACCGTGATGCCGACGATCATTCGGATAGTGGTCGTCTTGCCCGCACCGTTCGGCCCGAGGAAGCCGAATATTCGGCCCGGACGAACGTTGAACGAAAGGCCATCGACCGCGCAGAAATCGCCGAATGACTTCGTGACCGCGTCAACTCGCAGGGTTGCTTCGCTTTGCTCCATAGACTTATGTTATCTACGTTTATTGTCGCAATTCGTTCCGAAAAACTATAATAGGTCGAACGGCCGATCCGCGACCTTATCGAATAAAAGATGCAGATTTTTGTACTCAGAAACGGCGGCGAATGCGTCGAAGTGAACTTCACGCGAAAGGAGCTTCCCGACCTTCTTGCCGACCCGAAGAACGTCATTTGGGTGGACCTTCACGGCGAAACGCCCGAGCAGGTCGAGGAGGCAAAAGAGGTCCTAGAGAATGTTTTTAAGTTCCATTACCTGACGATCGAAGATTGCATCGAAACGCGCAACCAGCCGAAGGTCGAGGCGTTTCCCGATTATCTCTACTTCATCGTTCACGGGATACGCCCGGGCGAGACCGGCGCAACGAACTTCTCGACAAAAGAACTCGACGGCTACCTCGGTTCGAATTTCGTCGTCACCTATCACGCCGAACGCTTTCGGAGCATCAAGACCGTAAAGCAAAAGGTGCTGAGCAGCCCGTTCACATTCAGTCGCGGCGCCGCTTACGTGCTCCACAACATCCTTGACGAACTCGTCGATCTCTATATGCCGGTCGTGGATTCATACGACGATACGATCCACGAGATGAGCGAGCGTGTGCTTGAGATGAAACGCGGGCAGAACGAAATGCTGCTGGAGATAATGTCGCTTCGTCGGAGCGTCGTGCGGCTTCGCAGGATCTCGGGCCGACAGCTCGAAGCTCTCTATCGGCTCTCGCACGGCGAATTTCCGCAGATTCCCGAGCAGATACTGCCGTTCTATCGCGACGTTCACGATCATCTCGTGCGGATCACCGACCTCGCCGAGAATTATCGCGACCTCGTGTCGAGCCTCTTCGAGATACACTTCTCCGTCATCTCGACACGCACGAACGACGTAATGAAAAACGCTCGCCGTCGTCTCCGCGATCATTCTGCCGCTCAGTCTCGTCGCAGGCATCTACGGGATGAACTTCGACTTTATGCCGGAGCTCAAGACGCGTTACGGCTACTTTGCAACGCTCATCGGTATGGCGCTCCTCGCGATCGGGTTAGTGCTGTACTTCTGGAAGATCGGCTGGATATTTCAGAAAGACTACGAACCGCCTCGCGAAGAATCCCTCAAAACGGAAAACGTCGAAGACTAACGTCGCAGCCTCCAACCTGTCAGAACCGGGAGCGATAGCGACTGGGCTCTTTGCGGGGTCCGGCTTGGCGAGTTCCATTCGACCTTGCGGCTCTGCCGCTCTATTTGCGGTGAAGCTCTGCTTCACCAAGTTGCCTTCGATTCCCCTTCTTGCGGCTTTGCCGCTCTATTTGCGGTGAAGCTATGCTTCACCGAGCGGGTGTTGAAACTCTTCGCGGCTCTGCCGCCGGCGGCGAAGCCGCAACATATGTTGGCCATCGTTAACGGAAAAGCGGAGCTTTCCCGCAAATAGACGGGCGGAGCCCAACAAATAGACGGGCGGAGCCCAAAGAGCTAAGTTCAGCAAAAGATGGGCGAATCTGACCCGGTCGCTATCGCTCCCGGTTCTGACTTGGGGCGGAGCCCAAGGAGCTAAGTTCAGCAAATAGATGGGCGAATCTGACCCGGTCGCTATCGCTCCCGGTTCTGACTTAAACGATCACAGTTTGCAGGATGGCGAGGAGGATGCCTGCGTAAACGCCGGCGACGAGGTCGTCGGCGCAGATACCGAGGCCGCCTTTTAAGTTTTGCAGGTCGTTAATGGGGTAAGGCTTCCATATGTCGAAGAGCCGAAAGAGGAGAAAGCCCGCGAGCAGCATTTGCCACGAGAGCGTGAAGCCGACGAACGCGTATGTAACAAGCTGGCCCATCACTTCGTCAACGACCGCCTCGGAGGCGTCTTCGTCGCCCAAAAGGCCGATCGCTCTCGAACTCGCGGCGATCCCGAAGATACAGAACGCGAACAGCGCGACCGCATTGATCGTAAAGATCACGCCGGCGGCCGCGGCTTCAGAAAGTCCGTCGGAACGGAGATGCGCGGCAAACTTCGGCTCGGCCAAAGCAAAAATGATGTAGATCGCGACGCCGACGGCGGAACCATACGTGCCGGTCGGCCCGGGCAGATAACCTACGCCGAAGGTCGTAAGCGCAAGCGACACACGATCCTTCCAGCTGCTGATCTCTCGTTTCTCGACAGGACGCTTCATTAGAATTCGATCCCCTGCTGTGCATAGATGCCGATGTGAAAAGGATGCTTGATCTCGCGCATCTCGGTGACGAGTTCGGCGGCCTCGATGACCTTTTCAAGCTTGTTATCGACGTTGCGTCCCGTGAGTATCAGGTGGAGATGCGGCTGAGCGGCACGCACGGCGGCGATCTCCGCAAGGATCTTCTCGACATCGAGGAACTCGTAACTGAGCACGTAAAGCAGTTCGTCGAAAACAAGCAGTTCGTATTCGCCGCTCCGCATCTTCTCGACGCAGAGAGCCCAGGTCTCTTCGCTCGTGCGGATGTCCTGCGCCTTGTCCTTTGTGTCCCAAGTGAACCCGTCGCCCATCGTATGCACTTCGATGCCCAGCTTTTCGAAGGATTCATGCTCGCCGTAGCGGTCGTGCTTCGACTTCATGAACTGGATCATACAACACCTCAGCCCGCGGCCCGCCGCACGCACCATCGTCCCGATCGCCGCCGTCGTCTTGCCCTTACCGTCGCCGGTATTCAGCATCAACAGGCCCTTCGTCTTCTCGCGATAATCCGCGCGACGCCACTTGTAACGTTTTTCTTTGATCTCAGCCATGACTTCTTCCTAAAAGCGAAAAGAGGAGTACTTTCTCATCTTCTGAAATGAACCTTGTTGCGTAGAGCACTAGACCGTACAAAGACAATGCAGTCAGCGTACCCACGACCAGAGTTAACCAGCTTGCACCGACAAACGTAAAGAATAGAAATTCGGTAACGCTAAAGACAAGAGCTGCGGGAATAAGCCGGCATATCTGCGACACCCATTCATTTCTATTTACATCGCCCAAAAACCGCTTCTCAGAATAGAATATGATCGGAACTACCAATAGCACTCCGGCAAGGCGCGAAAGGGCAACACCTTCGGAGTGCCAGGGGCCGACCGAATAGAGCATTAAGCCGACACTCACAGCGGATGAAATAAAGGTGATCCAAGCATTGAGGCTTGCCGCGTGATGCGTCTCATTCAGCTGCCACGCAGCCAACATTAGCGCCATTAAACTAAATGTAGCCCCGTGAATGACAAACAGCCAATATGCGTTCGCCGCAAATTCCTTGTCTATCCACAGGGCCAAGAACATTTGCCCCCCAAGGAGAATGGTTAGGAAAAACGGTATCGTTACGGCAATGAGGAGTTTGGTGGATTTGCGATGGAGCGCAGCAAGCCGTGCGTCATCGTTAAGTAACTCATTAAGCAGAGGAAAGGCCGCCGTTAGGACACTCGTGAGAAAACCGTGGAAGTATATCGCCAACGTCATGGGTACAACATAATACGCTGCCGCCGCCTCACCAAAATTACGCACTATAAGCCCGCGTTCAAACAACAAAAGCGCCCCGCCGCACAACTGATAGACATACATACTTGAGCTGTATGCAACGACCGGACGAACCATTTCCCGTGACACGTTGAGTGTGATCCCAAGGTCCGGCGAAGCACGTCGCGCCGCAACAAGGGAGACCATCGAAACCGCCACGGTAACCGATAGGCTCCAAATGAGAAGTGCCACAATGCTGAAACCTGTAAGAGCAAGCAGTACGTTCCCACCGTTCACCAAAGCGGAGTTCAAATTGGCGATAAGCGATAGAGTTCCAAAACGCTGTTCACCCTGCAAGATATTTTGAAAGACCTGGCCGACAAGCATTGCGGGAATACTAAGTCCGCCTATCATAATCGCCAGTGCGGCCGGCCTTTGTAATTCCGGGGATATATGGAGGACGTCGCCAACGAGCCATTCGGCCAGAAATGCTAGGATGCAGGCACCGATCACTCCGACTGAAAGGTTGAGGGCAAAGGCGACAGTTACTGCTGAGTTGATCTTCTGAACGTTTTGCGAACCTCGAAGTTCGGCTACAAATTTTGCTACAGCCCGCGCCGCATTAAACGTAAACGAATACCCGATAAAGCCCAATACGACTAGGTAAACGCCATAGACCTCCGTGCCGATACGCTTGAGGACGAACGGCGTTGCAAGGAACGCCATTAACAGCGGTGCCATCCAGGCGACAACGCTGTAAACGGAATTGACGATCAGCTTTCCCGATCTGGTACCCATAAAAAAGCGATCAGAGATGCGGTCACGCGCAGATCAGCAAAAGGAGGAAATGACCGCGGCAGTTCGACCCGCAGCTTGGGCCGGAATGCAGAAGACGTTCGCGCCGATGTCATCGTCGTCAAAGTGATCGATCTCGACCAGCCGTTCGTTCACTTCGTCCACCTTATAAAAGGAATACTCCGCCCGCTTGGATAAGTGCTCGATCAGATCCTGAGGCAGATAACCGAATCTTTTGGTTTGGCCGAGCGCGATCTCCATCAGGAATATCGGCGGCTCCGCCTGCCTGAACAGACTCTCGGCACCGCGAAGGAACATCATCTCGGCGCCTTCGATATCGACCTTCGCAAATGAGATGTCCCGAACCTGCCGTTCCGCGAGGTAACTATCAAGCGGCGTTACCTTGCATTCGAATGTCGTCGCACCTGCGCCCTCGTATCGGCCGAAGGTCGCGTGCCCGGTCGGCAGGTCGTCGAAAACATTTATGGCCAGAACGTCGTCGCGTTCGCCGAGTGCCAGGTTGTTTATGAAGATCGAAGCCGCATCCTCCTGCAGCGATCGGTTGCGCTCAAGGATCGCAAAAGTGCTCGGAACCGGTTCGAACGAATGTACCTCTCCGCCCGGGCCTGAGATCTTTGCCATCATCGTCGTGTACCAGCCGAAGTTTGCACCTACATCCAAACAAACATCGTCCTTTCGGATCAGTCTGCCGGCAATGCTCGATATGAAGCGTTCGTACTCGCCGAGGAAAAAGACGGTCTCCTCCATTCCGGTCGAAAGATCGACGAGGAATCTCCGGCCGTCCTTTGCTGCAGCAGGTATCGAGCGTGGGCGATCCTTTACAAGGCTGATGGCCGCCTTCGCAAGACGGTATTTTCCCTTCGCGATCGGAGTATTGTAGGTGTAAAGTCGAACGGCTCGGAGGAACGCGTTCGTGAGCGGAGCGGAATGTTCCGCATCACCTGCGGAGAATGTGGATCGTTCCTTCGAAGACATCAATTGTCGGTGAACTCCTACCGTTTGTCGGCAGCATCGCCTTCCTCTTGGGCCTCGATCTCACGAGACAGAATGCCTACGAGTTCGGCTTCTCTCAGATCCCAATCGCCTTCGACCTGAAGGCCGGCGGCATTGCGGTGGCCGCCGCCGCCGAATTTCTCGGCGATCTTCGCGACATTTATGCTGCCTTTTGAGCGCAGGCTGACGCGGTATTTACCCGCTTCGATCTCCCGCATATAGACGACGGCGACGATGTCGCGGGCGGCAAGCGGAATGTTCACAAACCCGTTGTTATCGCCGTCTATGGCACCCGATTCCTGCCGCATCCGGAGCGTCTGACGCATTGATGCGACCTTTCCCGTCTCGTCCCTCTTGACCGTATCGAGAACCCGCCGCATAAGCTCGATCCGCGACCACGGATAATTGTTATAGACCGCGCCGGAGATCTCGGCCGGCTTTGCTCCGGCCTTTACGAGTTCCGAGGCGACCTTCAGCGTGCGATCGGTCGTGTTCGAATAATGAAAAGAACCCGTGTCGGTAACGAGCGCCATATAGACGCATTCGGCGATCTCCTTCGTGATCCTTCCGCCGATAGCCTTGCAAAGGTTGTAGATCATTTCGCCGACGGCGGATGCGGTCGGGTCGATCCAGTTGATCGTACCGAACTGATCACCCGTCGAGTGATGATCGATGTTGACGGTCACCGCGTCGGCAAGGCCTTCGATCCCGGGCCGCTCAAGATCCGAGCACTCGATCACGAAAACCGCATCGTATTTGCCGTTCAGATACGAGACATCGCGGATCTGATCGGCACCCGGCAACTCTCGATAGGCCGGCGGCACTTCGCCCCGCACGATCACGTCCGCGTCTTTGCCGAGGCTTTTCAGCAGCCAGCAGAGCCCCAGGGACGACCCGAGGCCGTCGCCATCGGGTTTTATATGCGTCGTGATGGCAAACGCCTTCTTCTTTTCAATTAATTCAACTACTTGACTTAACACTACTTACGGGACGGGATCGGGGCGTTGCGGTCAAGCCCGCCATATCGGCCTCAATCTTCCGTCGTTCCTTCTTCCGGAATGTCGAGATCGGCAAGGATCTCGCCTACGCGGGCGGCATTCTCTTCCGCCGTATCGCGTACAAAATGCAGGTGCGGCACGTGACGAACATTCAGGTTCGCGGCAAGCCGCTGATGCACGAAAGTCGCTGCGTGCTTAAGGCCGGCAAGGGCGGCATTGATCTCGGCCTCGCCTCCGCCGATGAGCACATAAACGCGTGCATCGCGACTGTCGGCGGCAACTTTTACGTCAGTCACCGTGACGCTTTCAAGCCGAGGGTCGTCAAGCTCGAAGCCGACGATCTCGGCGATCTCTTCCCTCAGCGTTTCACCAAATCGCTCCGGTCGCCGCATTTCTCCCGCCTACAACTCCGTGGCCGCGATCTTCTCGATCGTGTATGCCTCGATCTCGTCCCCGACCTTGATGTCGTTGAAGTTCACGAGGCTGATACCGCACTCGAAGCCGTTCTTGACCTCATTCGCATCTTCCTTGAACCGCTTGAGCGAGGCGATATCGCCATCCCAGATAACGACGCCGTCGCGGATAAGCCTTGCCTTCGCCTGGCGCCGGATCACACCGTCGATCACGCGGCAGCCGGCGATCGTGCCGAGACGCGAGACCTTGAAGGTCTCCTGAACCGCCGCTTTTCCGAGCACGACCTCTTTCTCGATCGCATCAAGCATACCGATCATGGCGGCCTTGATCTCTTCTTCGACCTTGTAGATGATCGAGTGCAGGCGGATGTCAACGGCCTCGTGTTTCGCGACATCGGACGCGCGAGACTCCGGACGAACGTTAAAGCCGATTATGACGACAGCGGTCGAGGCACTGTCGGCCTGCGTTGCCGAGGCGAGCAGGACGTCCGACTCTGCGATCGCGCCGACGCCCGCACGGATAACGCGAACCTTGACCTTCTCGGTCGAGAGTTTTTCGAGCGTCGCACGAAGCACTTCGACGGAACCCTGAACGTCGGCCTTAAGGATGACAAGGAGTTCCTTGATCTCTGCCTGGCCCAGCGATTCGATACCGCGACTCGAGCTCTTGACCATTGCTGCCTGTCGCGCATGCATTTGTCGCTGTCCCGCGATGGTCTGCGCTCTGTCGATATCGGCGACGACCTGGAATGTGTCTCCGGCCTGAGGCACGCCCTGAAGCCCGAGGACCTCGACCGGCGTTGCCGGCGGCGCTTCCGTAACAGACTCTCCGCGGTCAGAGAACATCGCACGAACCTTGCCCGAGAACTGGCCGACGATGAACGGATCACCGACCCGCAGTGTTCCCTGCTGAACAAGCGCCGTTGCGACGGCGCCGCGTCCCTTATCAAGCTTTGCTTCAAGGACGACGCCGGAAGCACGCCTGGTCGGGCTCGCTTTCAGATCGAGAATGTCGGCCTGCAGAAGCACGGTCTCAAGAAGCGTATTAAGATTCTCATTCTTCTTTGCTGAGACCGGGATCATTTCGATGTCGCCGCCCCAATCCGACGGCTGAAGGCCGAGGCCCGCAAGGCCCTGCTTGACCTTATCTGGATTCGCGTCTGGCTTGTCGATCTTGTTTATCGCCACGATCATCGGCACGCCGGCGGCCTTTGAGTGCTCGACGGCCTCGATCGTCTGAGGCATTACGCCGTCGTCGGCCGCAACGACAAGGATCACGATGTCCGTCGCCTTTGCTCCGCGGGCACGCATCATCGTAAAGGCTTCGTGGCCCGGCGTGTCAAGGAACACAACGCGGCGATCCTCGCCCGGCTTGTCAGGATTCGGCACAAAAACGCTGTACGCACCGATGTGCTGCGTAATGCCGCCCGCTTCGCCCGCCGCGACGTTCCCCTTGCGGATCGCGTCAAGCAGCGAGGTTTTGCCGTGATCGACGTGTCCCATAACGGTGATGACCGGGGCACGAGCGAACTCTGTATCGTCGGCATCGGCGGCGATCAGCTCCTCGAACTCTTCTTCTATCACCATCTCTTCGAAGGGAACGAAGCTCAGGTCGAAACCATAATTCGAGGGCCATCTCGATCGCCATTTTCTCGCCGATCGGCTGGTTGAGTGTCGCGAAGATCCCGCGTTTGATCAGAAGCTGTACGATGTCTCGCGGCGTGATACCGAGAGCCTCGGCAAATTCGCGGACGGTCGCTCCTTCGACAAGACGGATCGATTTTAGGTCGCCCGTCACGGCACCGACCTGGTCGAGAATGCGCTCTTCGATCGAGCGTTTCTGCGGCACATCGATATCGCGTTCCGCATTCTTCGCATTACGGTCGCCCGCCTTACGGCCGCCGGAACGGCCCGGACGTCGCCGGTTGTCCGCAGGCGGCGTGTAAACAAGCTTCGGATCCGCCGTCTCACCGCTCGTCCCGCGAAACTGTTTGTCGCCCGAAAGGCGTCCCGTGCGGGTCGGGCCTTCGGAAACGACGCGCTCGCCCGGCTTGATGCCTTTTTGGATCGCTCCCGGCGTAAGGGTTAGCCGTTTGACCGTAGTGCCGGAAGGCTTGGCAGGTTTCTCCGGCTCAGATGCGGGCGTTTGCGCAGGCGTTTCAGCGGGCGTCGGTTCAGTTTTTGCCGGAGCCTCGGCCTCCGCGGCCGGGCCATCTGCCTCGGCCTTCAACTGAGATGCTTTGACAATGCGTTTCTTGGCCGTCGGCTTGGCCTCTTCTACGGGCGGCTCCGGTTCTTCCGTCTCTTCCGTCGGTTTTGCTTTCGCGGCAAGCGTCTTTACCTTTACGGTCGCGGCCTTTTTCGCCGGGGCCTTTTTCTTTTCGGCGGGCTCAACGGCCTCGACCGGTTCGGCCTCAGTTCCTGCCGACGGCGCGTCGCTTTCGTGGATCGCGTCTTCGGCCGAAGCACTCTCCTTCGCAGCTTTTGTGGCCTTGATGACCTTGATCTGGCGTTTCGGAGCAGATTCCGCTTTGGGAAAATATTTTGCCCTGACCTTTTCGGCAAATTCCGCGCTGACCGAGTTCGATGCAACACTCACATCGGCACCAAGTCGGCGCAGATCTTCCATCACGCGCTTTGTGTCCTGTTTCACTTCACGCGCAAGATCGTAAATTCGAACGGATTTTCGAACCGCCATAAATTACTCAACAAACTCGGCCCGGCCTTTCGCGGGGCCACTTTCAATTCACCAAGGAAACGCTAAGGCCTGCCCTAAGCAGCATTTTCATCTTCGGCCGTGTCCTCGGCAGGCACATCCTGATCGGCGGCCGCTTCGGCCTTCGGCTCGACGGCCTCGACCGGTTCCGTCTCCGCCTCGGCTTCGGCCTCGGCCGCGTCTTCCGCCGAAACTTCAGTGTCGCCTTCAGCCGGTACATCTTCGACCGGGCCTTCGACCTCCCTGTTCCTTGCCTCGACGATCTGCTGTGCCGAGCCGAGAATGGCCTCGGCCTCGTCCAAGCTGATATCAAGGTGGTCAACAAGGTCATCGACCGAGGTCGAAGCGAGCGTCTCGACATCGGTAATGCCCTTCTCGGCAAGCATCTCGGCCTGCGATGCATTAACGCCTTCAAGCGCGGTGACCGGAACGGCCTCGCCCGAGGCCATCATACGGCCCATTTCAAGTGCGACGGCCTTCTTAAGAACATCCTCGCTGACGATCTTGATGTCCCATCCGACGAGCCTTGCGGCGAGCCGAACGTTCTGGCCTTTCTTGCCGATCGCCAGGCTAAGCTGATCCTCGCCGACGATCACGTCCATCTTGCGCTCATTGATGTCGGTGATACGGACCTGAGAGACCTTCGCCGGCGAAAGAGCATTGGCCGCGAACACGGAGGGCTCATCCGACCATTCGATGATGTCGATCTTCTCGCCGCGAAGTTCCTTGATGATGTTCTGAACGCGCGAGCCTTTCATACCGACGCAGGCGCCTACCGGATCCACATCTTTCTCGTTCGACGTGACGGCGATCTTTGCACGGTCGCCCGGTTCGCGAACTGCGGATTTGATGACAACGGTCTCGTCGTAGATCTCGGGCACTTCCATTTCAAACAGCTTCTTAAGAAGCTCGGCAGAAGCACGTGAGGCCCGGATCTGCTGGCCACGAGGCTCTTTCGATACCTCAATGATAACGGCACGGATCCTTTCGCCCTGGTTCCAGCTTTCGCCACGGGAAAGCTCTTTGCGTTCGATCACGGCCTCCAGATTATTGCCGAGGTCCATTATCAGGTCGCCGCGCTCGAACCGTTTTACGACCCCGTTAATAAGCGTTCCGATCCGATCGACGTACTCGTCATAGACCTTCTCGCGGATCGCCTCGCGGACCTTTTGCACGAGGATCTGCTTTGCCGTTTGTGCGGCGATGCGGCCCATATCTTCCTGAGGAAGCGGGATCAGCAGCATATCCCCGACCTCGATCTCGTCGCCGGCCATTTCCTGTGCTTCTTCAAGCGAAAGCTCGACCGCCGGCTTTTCGACCGTCTCGACCACCGTCTTTTGAACGGAGATCTCGATCATACTTTCTTCGTTATTCCACTCGACCTGGATGCTGTCCGCGTCCTTATCGTATGCCTTGAACTGTTTTCTCGCCGCGGCCTTAACGGCCTCCTTCATCGCCTCGATAACAAGATCGCGGTCGATGCCCTGTTCGTTGCAAAGTACTTCAATGCTCTGTCCGATTAATGATGCTGCCATACAAAGTTCACGCTGATCCTCATTGAGCGCTCCCCACGGTTGATCCTTATTTATTCCTGGCCTTTCCGCCCCTTAATTCCTTTCCAAGATCGATCTTCAGATTCGCTTTCTTCACCTGCGAATAGTCGAAACTGACCATTCCCTTCGTTCGATCCTCAAACTCGATCGTCGAACCTTCAACGCCGCGAATGTGTCCGACAAAATTCTTTTGGCCCTCGACCTCGCTCAAGAGAGCTACTTTTGCAAGCTCGCCGTTGAAACGCTCGAAGTCCGAGATACTGTACAACTGCCGCTCGATGCCCGGTGACGAGATCTCGAGGGTGTATGTTCCCGGAATGAGATCGCGAGCATCGAGCACCGCCTCGATCATGTGCGAGAAACGCGTGCAGTCGTCGAGAGTGACGCCTTCCGGCTTGTCTATATAAATGCGGACGACCGAGTCGCGTTTCGAGCCGAGTATCTCAACATGCACCAGCTCGACCTTATTGTCGGCCGCCACATCTTTTGCAACCGCTGAAATTTCCTCGACGATCGACTCCACGTTTCCTCTTGACCGCGTCGATTTGGACCCTTTTCCCAAAAAACAAAAAAAGTGGGCACTATCGACCCACTTGATACGTCCAAACTTTACGCATCGCGGCAAACTGTAAGATTACACCATCTTGACAGCCTGATGCAAGCGAAATGTACTTGGCCGGAATGGCCGCAGAAGGGAGCCCTCGCCGCACAACTCGCGGCAGGAGCAGACGGCAAATGTCCTCTAGGCCTTCTTTAGGGCCTCCAAGGCCTTTGAAATATTCGAGAATTTCGTCGAAACGCCGTCCAGATGTTCATCGCTCGGATCCGCCAAATACTCTTCGATCAGTACGATGAACTCGCGCGTCTCCGACAAAAGCCTTCTGGCCTCTCTTTCCGCTTGACGTTTGGAATCGGGGCCGTTGGCCGCGACCTTTTTGGCCTCGGCGACACCCCAATGCGTGATCCGAAGGATATTCGTGCGGGATTCCGTGACCCAGCCTTCCTTTTTCATTTGAGAGACGATGCTGTCGATACTCGGGAAATAACCGGCCTTTTTCGTGAGGTCAACAAAATCGACATCGACGGTCTCACGGCCTTTCGTTACCTCGTAGATTTCTGCAGCATCTTGTGATAAGGATCCATATCGGTCGTAATTTACAGCTGTTCGAAAGTGTATTTTGCCGCCCCGAGAACTCCGGCGTCATCGCCCAGTAGTGCGCGAACTATTTTAACACGACTTTGGCGGTCAGGAAGCGAGTTTTCATAGAAAGACGCAGCTACGGCATCAAAAAATTGCGTCCAACCGGCCGCAACTCCGCCGCCGATCACGATGATGTCGGGAGCAAGAAGATTATTAACGATCGAAAGGCCAAGCCCGAGATAGCTTCCCATCTCAACGAAAATAGCTTTTGCCGCTGCGTCGCCTGCTGCCGCAAGATCGAAGGCCGCCTTTGCAGTTTCGGCCGTAAGGCCCCGCTCTTTCGCCATTCGAACGATCGCCGTCGCCGAGCAATATTGTTCGAGACAGCCGCGGCCGCCGCATCCGCAAGGTTCGCCGCCGGGTACGATCCGGATGTGGCCGATCTCGCCTGCACCGCCGCGAGCCCCGACGTACAAGTTGCGGTCAATGATAAGCCCGCCGCCGACGCCCGTTCCGAGCGTGATGCCGACCGCATTGTTCGTGCCCTTCGAGGCTCCGACCCAAAATTCGCCGAAGCGTCGCCGCGGAGGCGTCGTTCACGGCAACGACAGGAAGGTTCAGGCGCCCTCCCAATTCCGTCTTTATGTTCTTCCCCTCAAGCTGCGGGATATTCGGCAGTTTCCCGAGAACGCCTGCCTCATCAAGGTCGGTCGTCGGGATCGCGGCGCCGAAAGCCGCAAATTCGACCGCGCCTGCCTCGGCACGGCACAGCTCCGCGAGACGCGCGATCTCATCGAAGATCTCGTCCGAACTGCTGCTGCCCGTTCGCGATTGCTGGCGTGCAAGTATTTCCCCGGTCTCGGTAACGGCAACGACCCGGACGTTCGTCCCGCCAAGGTCGAGCGCTAGCGCGGCTTTTTTAGTCATTCGAGATTACGGTCTCTTCGGCCGATCGGCTTCGGGCACATTTTTATAAACATCTTCGTATTTCGCGTAGCCGTCCTTTATGACCGTATCCATCAGATTGCTTTTATCGACCGAGATCACCTCAAGCAGGATCGCAGGCACTTCCTTTTTGATCGCGTCGTTCATGAACGGCTTCGTATCCGTTAGAGCCTCTTTCTTAGCGAGCTTTACGGCCGCCTCGAGAGCCTTTGTCGCAAGCGGGATGATCGGCTTATATACGGTCATCGATTGCTTGCCTTCCGCGATGTTCTGCAATGCCGCAAGTCCGGCATCCTGGCCCGTAACGATGACCTTCCCGGCGAGGCCGCGATTAGACAGGGCTTCGATCACGCCGCCCGCCATTCCGTCGTTCGAGACGACAAAGGCCTGAACGTTGTCGCTGTTCGATGTAAGGGCATTCTCGGCGAACTTCAAGGCCTCGTCCGGAGCCCAATTATCAATGAACTGATCCGCAACGATCTTTATGTCGCCTTTATCGATCGCCGCCTGCAGGACCGCAAGCTCGGATTTCTTCATAATGTGGGCGTTGTTATCGGTATTCGCACCGTAAACCATTACGTAATTCCCTGTCGGGGCGTGCTTGAGAGCGTATTCGGCGATCTTTTCGCCGATAACGGGCACTTGATGAGAAATGTAAAGATCGATCTTGTCCGAGTTGATGAGGCGGTCGTAGCTGATCACGGGAACGCCCTGCGCTTTTGCCTTATCGACCATCGCGGCGGCCTGCGTGGCGTCATGCGGGGCGATCACAAGGGCATCGATCCCCTGCGTCAAAAGATTATCAACGTCATTTGCCTGTTTCTCGGCGCTTGTATCGGCGACCGTGATGATGCAGTTGACGTTCGCCTTTTCGCACGCGGCCTTAAATGCGTCATGGTCCCGCTGCCAGCGTTCTTCACGCAGCGTATCCATCGCAAAGCCGATCTTCAGCCGCTTGTCCTGTGTGCCGCTTCCGCAAGAGAGAGAAAGGGCGGCGGCAAGCGAAAATACCGCAAATAGTAGTTTTTTCATCCGGTAAATTTAACTCCAAACAATATCGGAACTAGTATCACGCAATTAGACCAAATTGTATCTTTTTCGGCAATGCGGGACCAAAAAACGGGCGGATATTGAATTGCGCTGCATGCCCGCGGCAGAAAGCAGGCCGATCTTGGCGATATTTCTTTTGATTTTTGTGTTTGAAAGCACTGAGAACTGTGGTATAAATGATTATCAAATCTCAGCTTAGAAGTTTCGTTGAGGCTATCAGATTCGGTTTTTTCAACTTTGCTGACGGGCGGGGGTTTTCATTGACATCCCCTCGCACTTCGTGTAAAAGATTGAATGGCTTGATTTTTTTGAACTTTACTGACTTGGGCGATACAAAGAGGAGAAATATGAACAGCAAACTGTGGATTCGAAGAGCACTCTCAACGTGCTCGATGGTCGCAATATTTGCGACTTACTCAATGGTTGCTTTGGCCGGAACGCCAAAGATGACCGGGGAGCTTCTGGTGTCAGGCTCGGATGACGCCATTGTGACGGTAAACGGACAGACGGCCCTTAACGGCCGCACGGTCCTCTCGGGCAGCACGATCGTGACTTCCGAGACCGCTTCGGCAATTCTTAACTGTGCGGCTGCCGGGAGCATCAAACTTGCCCCGAACTCCACCGCCATTGTGAGCTTTGACGGCTCGACGCTTACTGCAGATCTGACCTCCGGTTCGCTCACGGTCATTAGCTCTGCCCAACCGATCGCGGTTACGACCCCTAACGGCGTGGTTACTGTCAATGCCGGCGAGACCGCCGACACCGCTGCTTCGCAGGATTCCAACAATAACAAGAAAAAAGGCGGCGCGGCATGGATCTGGTTTGGCGTGATCTTTGGAGCGGCCGCAGCTGCCCTGATCGGCACCGCCATTATGAACAGCGATTCCAAATTTGGCAGTGGTGGCACGGTCGTCCCTGGACCTCCGTCAACCAGCGGCGGAGTATAGGAGGATTTTGATAAATGATCGGCACTAATTACGCAAAAAAAATTAACTACAGCTTTCACACTCGCCGCAGTTTGGTGCGTCTATTCGATGGTCGCTTACGCGATGCCCGCGGGCACTGCCGCTGAGATCATCGTTAGCGGACAGGTCACCGTCAACGGACAAGCCGCGGTATCGAACTCAACTATCGTCTCCGGCAGCACCATCGTGACCGGCCCTGCTTCGAGCGCTACGATCAATCTCGGCAAGACCGGCCGTATCGAGCTGCAGGCAGATACGACGCTCTCGCTCACGTTCAGCGACGGCACGATCGTCGGCACGCTTTCCGCAGGAAAGGCCCGCATCGCTGATGCACCGGGCGTTGCCACTACGATCGCGACCAAGAATGCAACGTTCATCGCGGATTCAAGCCAGGCGAACAACTTCGCCCTTGAGGTCGAGTGCTCGCACGTTCACGTCGATACGACCTCAGGCCTGGTAACAATGCGTGAAGGCGTTTCGGATAAGCAGGTCGCCGCTGGTTCGTCGGCTGTTGCCGGCAGCCTTGAGCAGGCCGGCTGCAAGCCGTGTCTTCGTCCCGGCTCGGCCCCGCCGACCGCTATCGCTGGTTGGCCATGGCTTCTCGTTGTTGCAGGCGGCGCAGCCGGTGCGGCCATCTTCTTCGGCACCCGTAATGGTGATACGGAGATCGGCGGCGGAACCGTGATCGTCAGCCCGACCGTATAGTCGGCCACCGAAGTTTGCTTCTTCAGAATGCGGGTCATGTCCGATCGACGTGGCCCGCTAACTTTTGCCCGCAATTTGATTATTCTTTTTCAGTTTTTATATTCTTTAGCCTTATATTTTTAGCTTTATGCAGATCGCAGTAATTGGTACGGGATACGTCGGTCTTGTTTCGGGAGCGTGTTTCGCCGAATTTGGTATCGATGTTACGTGCGTCGATGTTAATGAGGAAAAGATCGAAGGCCTCAAGAACGGTGTTATCCCGATCTATGAACCGGGCCTCGACATTCTCGTTAAAGAGAATGTTAAGGCGGGCCGCCTGCATTTTACGACCGATATCACGGCCGCCGTGAACAGGGCTCTCGTCGTCTTCCTTGCGGTCGGCACGCCGCCTCAGCCCGATGGAACTCCGGATATGAGCTATTACCGAGCGGCCGCGAAAAGTGTCGCCCAGGCTCTTAACGGCTACAAGGTGCTCGTGACGAAATCGACCGTTCCGGTCGGGACCGGCGAATGGCTTCGCAAATTCGTGATCGAGAACGCGCCCGAAGGTGCGGAATTCGGCGTGGCGTCAAACCCCGAATTCTTACGCGAGGGTGCGGCCATCGAGGATTTTATGCGGCCCGACCGCGTCGTCATCGGCAGCAATCAGGAACGCGCGATCGAGGTGATGAAAGAGCTTTATCGCCCTCTTTATCTGATCGAAACGCCGATCGTCGTCACTTCCCTAGAAGCCGCCGAACTGACGAAATACGCCGCGAACGCCTTCCTCGCGACCAAGATCACTTTCATAAACGAGATCGCGAATCTATGCGACGCGATCGGCTGCGACGTTCACGACGTCGCACGCGGCATGGGAATGGACAACCGTATCGGCCGCAAGTTCCTTCATCCCGGGCCCGGCTACGGCGGTTCCTGCTTCCCGAAGGACACACGTGCACTGACGACCGTCGCTGATGACTTCGGCGTTGAAACGCGGATCGTCGATGCGGTCATCGAGGCGAACGAGCGGCAACGCGACGCAATGCTCGTAAAGATCGAAAAGCTGGTCGGCGACCTCAGCGGCAAGCGGGTCGCGGTCCTCGGCCTTTCTTTCAAGCCCGAGACCGACGATATGCGTGAATCGCCCGCAACCGATATCATCAAAAAGATGGTCGAAAAAGGTGCTTCCGTAAAGGCATTCGACCCGGTAGCAATGGCCGAGGCAAAGCACGTTCTGCCGGACATCGAGTATGCCGAAGACGAGTATTCCGCGATCGACGGTGCAGACGCCCTCGTGATCGTCACCGAATGGAACCAGTTCCGTGCCTTGAACCTTGAAAAGGTCAAGGAGCTTCTTCGTTCACCGAAGATCGCCGATCTTCGCAATATCTACGAACCTGCGACGATGCGCGCCGCCGGCTTTGATTACGTCGGCGTTGGGCGCTAGCCGAGGATCTCACGAAATAGTGTAAATTATGTCGATCGATACCCCGACAGTTCTTGTTACGGGCGGAGCCGGTTTTATCGGCTCTAACCTCGCCGATCGCCTGATCCGCGAAGGCGCGCGCGTTCGAATTCTCGATAATTTCGCAACGGGCTTTCGTGAGAACCTCGAAGAGATCGACGGCTCCTTCGACTTTATCGAGGGCGATGTTGCCGATCCCGGCGTCGTCGCAAAAGCAGTTGACGACGTTGAGACGATCTTCCACGAGGCGGCACTGCCGAGCGTCCCGCGTTCGGTCGAAGATCCGGTTTCCACTCATCGGGCCTGCGTCGAGGGCACGTTCAATCTGCTGCTCGCTGCAAAGGACGCGGGCGTTCGGCGTTTCGTTTACGCAGCATCGAGCTCCGCTTACGGCGATCAGCCGACGCTGCCGAAGGCCGAGACGATGCCGCCTGCACCGATGTCGCCGTATGCGGTCGCAAAGCTGACGGGCGAATACTATGCATCGGCCTTCAATCGCGTTTACGGCCTCGAGACAGTATCTTTACGGTACTTCAACGTCTTTGGCCCGCGGCAGAATCCTTCTTCGCCATATTCGGGCGTTATTTCGCGGTTCATTGATGCGTTAATGACCGATTCCAGGCCGGTCATCTACGGCGACGGAGAACAGTCGCGGGATTTTACCTACATCGACAATGTCGTCGATGCAAATCTCAAGGCCGCAAGTTCGGCCGCCGCACCGGGCCTTGTAATGAATGCCGCGAACGGCGAACGCATCTCGCTCAATGACCTTCTCGCTACTCTGAACAAGATCACCGGCAGGGACCTTCAGGCCGAATACCTCGAACCGCGCAACGGCGACGTTAAACATTCGCAGGCCGACAATTCCCTGGCCGTCCGCACACTTGGCTACAAGAACCTCGTCGGCCTTGAAGAAGGCCTGCGTCGGACGGTCGAATGGTGGAAGAACAGCCGGTTTGCCCGCTGATCTTCCGCACCGCGCGTTAGGCGAATCCTAGAACAAGAATATTCAAAAAAAACGGGCGGGGCCCAAAGGCACCCGCCCAAGTTTCGGCTCGCTAACCGAGGAGAGCTGTCCGCTCGTTGTTACCAACTAAAGCGGACCTGAAGTTCGATTCGGCGGTTTGCTGATCCACCAGAACCGCCGAATCTACCGAATCCGCCTGACGTGCTGGTCGATTGGCCGAATCGGCTTGAGCTGAGACTTGAAACCGGGTTTCCAAGATTCACGGTATTCAAGAGATTTGAAAAGTTGACTGAAAGGTTAAGGTTGTACGGCTTTCGGCCGCCGCCCATTCCGCCAAAGAAACCGCCGCGGCCCATCCGCATTCCGCCACCGGAAGGTGCCTGGCCCTTGTCGCTTTCTTTGCCGAACCCGAAGTTCTTGCCGACGCGCAGGTTCACGGAGAAGCTGCCCGGCCCCTGGCCGTAATTTCGCGGAATGATCGCATTCGGATCCTTGCCGGAAATATCGCAGAAGTCATAGTGAAGGCCGAGTTCGGCACAGCGTGAAGCAAGAGCGCCGTAGGTCGGACGTTCGGTAATGTAGCCGTCACCGTTCGAATCGAAACCGGTCGTTATGTTGAACGGACTGCCGGACGACGCAAAGATGAACGGATTGAGCGAAATGCCCCAGGGCAGCCCGACGTTCCCGCCGATGACGAACCGATGCCGTACATCGTCGCCGCTGCGTCCCCATTCACCCGCAAAGCTGTAGCTGTACGCCGGCGAACTTCCCGCACCATCCGTATCACTCTTTGAGAAGCCAAGCGAATAGTTCCCAAAGAGCGAGAACCTTGACGAGTAGTTATTTCGGAAACCGACACGGATCTGGTTCTCTTCGGACCGTCCGGTCGATTCATACTGCTGGATGTTGCCGAGAGTCGGGTCAGGCCGCGGCGCAAGCGAGCAGTCCAGATCCGTCGGGCAGATGGGAG
Source organism: Acidobacteria bacterium OLB17 (assembly GCA_001567505.1). Lineage (GTDB taxonomy): Bacteria > Acidobacteriota > Blastocatellia > Pyrinomonadales > Pyrinomonadaceae > OLB17. Next base: position 74,523 of record LLEU01000018.1, read on the forward strand.
CGTTGATGTTCCGCGAACGAAGCTGATTGTACGAACGCGAAGTTATGAAAAACGCCGAGATCGTCGTCTTGAACGGAAGCTGCCGTTCCACACCGAACGTGGCCTGTGCCGTGTACGGTGTCTTGAGATCGGGAGACACGAGACGCGTCGTGCTCGATCCCGGAAGTACGGCAAGGATCTGCGACGGCGTGAGCAAGTTCGACACCGTGCCGTCCGGATTGAAGACCGGCTGTGCAAGCAGGGCAAGCGCCGCCGCAAGACGTGTCGGATCGGTCTCGTTCGCACTGACGAGCAGGTTCAACTGCCTGATCCCGTCATTCCGATGAGCCTGCAGCGTATAGCTTTCGCTGAATCGGTTATAGAAGATGCCCGCACCGCCTCGGAAAACCGTCTTTGCGGGCTTCGAGCCGCCGGCTCCCGGCGACCATGCGAAACCGAACCTCGGAGCGAAATTGTAGTCGCTGCTGATGTTCGTCTGATTCTCATATCGGAGCCCGAAGCTGAGAAGAAGCTTGGGCGAGACCCGCCAGTCATCCGAAACGAACAGGCCAAGATCCTTTTGCGAGACCTTCGCAAGCGGTTCGCCGGTCGTCATCGTGAACTGCGTCGGATTGTACTGCGTGCCGACGGCACCGAGCAGTTTCGCACGGTATTGCTCGATCGGCGAGACAAAGCCGTCGCCATTCAGGTCGTACGGGCTTGCACCGACGAACCCGAGGAAGCTGAACGTGCCGCCATAGTTATTCTCAGACTGCGAGTCGATCGAAGTGCCGCGAAGCCTGACGCCGAACTTGACCGAATGCTCCATATTCTTGCCAAGAGCGGTGGTCGTGTTGTTCGAGATCTCGAATCGCTGGTTCCGGTTGTAGCTGTTGCCGATCTGAGCACCACCGGCCGTAAATGCAGATGAAACGCTCACGGTCGGTATCGAATTATCGCCGACCTGGCTGCTCTTATCGAACGAGTAGCTGATGCGCGTCTCGTTCACGGTCTTCGCGTTCAGGATCGAGGTCTCCGTAATGCGGAACTCGTGGCCGAAACTCGTCGAGTCATACTGCCGCGAGGCAAGCGACGTTCCGCCAATGCCTTGATTCTTGCTCGACGAGCGGTCGTAATCATACCTGACGACGAGCGTATTCTTATCGTTGATCGCGTAGTCGATGCGAGGTCCGATCGAGAATCGCCGCGTCGGGACCTTATAGTCCTGCGAAAAATTGACGATATTGAACGACGGATCGAGTACGATCGCGTTCACGATCGTGTTGTTATCGATATCGCGGTTAGACGCGTCAACGAAGAACGAAGCCTTCTTCTTGATGATCGGGCCCGAGAAGTTGCCGCCGAAGAAACGCGTCTGGCTCGGAGCACGGTTCGAAGCAAAGGGATTGCGCGAATTCAACCTCGCATCGTTGAAGTTAAAGAATGCACTGCCGCGATATTTATCCGTTCCCGGACGCGTCAGGATCTCAATGCGTCCCCAGCCAAGCCGGTCGAATTCCGCAGAGAACGGGTTCTGGTTGATACGGATCTCGCGGATCGATTCTTTCGGCGGGAGTTTGCCGCCCGTAAAACCGTCGATATAGATCTGACCGCCGTCCGGACCGGAGCCCGGGCCGGCCAACGCCTGAAGCGCCGACTGAAGTTCATCCGGATCGTCCGGCAGTGCATCAAGGTCCTTGCCCTTAATGACGGTCGCGCTCGAGTTGCTGTCCGGGTCGGTCGAAACGCCCTCGTCGGGGTTTACGTTAACATCCTCGACCACTCCGGCGATCGTCATCGAAACGACCAATTCGTGTTTTTCGCCTGCTGCGAGCACCACATCAGGATTCTCGTATGGAGCGAAGTTCGCGGCCTCGGCCTTTACCGTGTAGGTGCCGGCGGGAAGGCCTGCGATCGTAAATTCACCGCGGTCATTGGTGACCGCCTGTTTTTCAACACCTTCGGCGTTCACCGCCTTGACGGTCGCACCCACAACGACCGCTCCGAGACTGTCAACAACTTGACCGGTCACGCTTGCCGCCTTTTGCGCAAAGGCTCCGCCCGCAGATAACAGCAGCAAGGCGCCAAGCAGAGTTATTTTCTTTATGTAGTCCATATGAATCGTATGTATGATCGAAAACTTGTACGAAATTTAGAATCCGCTTCCATCAAGTCCGGGGATAGTGAATGAACCATCGAGTCCCCGCTCACGGCGTCCCTGGCCCGAGTCCGTTTGCGCAAGGCGAAGGAACGGTTCGACACCGGCAAGAAGTTTGAATGCAGTAACGTTGCCCGTGGCCGAAGGCTTGGTGCTCGAGACCGCGATCGATTCGCCGGGTTTGAGGTCGGCCGTCGTGATCGTCGGAAAGCGATCGAGCATTTCGTCAACGCCGCCACGCGGCCCGGCACCTCCGGGACGCTGCCAGCCTTGCTGGCCTCCGGGACGGCCGCCTGCGTTCTCGCGTCCACCTTGCGGGCGTCCGCCGGCCGGCGGCGTGCCGCCATTCTGTCCGGCCATACCGCCGCGCATGGCCGCCTGCATACCGGCAAGCCTTTCTGCGTCCTCCGCGGGAAAGCGTTTGAATGTCGTGACCTTTGCCGTCGAGATCGTCACGTCCTTGCCCGTGGCAAAGTCCGAGATAACGACCTCATTCTTGCCCGCATCAACGGACTTGATCGTTCCGGCGATCGTCCTGAACGAACCGATAAGCACTTTTTCGGCGGCAAATGTCGTATTGTCCGCACCGCGGTCGCCGACGGCCTTCACCATGTCGCCGACCTCGATCTCGAGAAAATTGCTCGGCTTGGCATCTGCGAACTGAACCGAATCGTTCGCGTAATGCAGGAACTCGGCCTTCGGCTTAAAACTCATTACGACCGACTGAGAGCTCATCAGGCCGCTGACCTTGATCGTGATCGTCAGCCGTACGGCGTCGATCGATTCGACCTTTCCGTAAATGCCGCGAGTCTTCCATTCGGCCGCCTCTTTTGCCTCCTTGGCAGAAAGCTCTGCAGTGCTCATCTGATAGCTTCGGATCGCGTTGCAGCCGCCGTCGGCCTGGATCAGGCACGAGACGATCAGCTTGTCGCCAACCTTAATGTCGGCAAGGCTCGAGGCCGTCGCGGCCTTGAGATTCAGGTCGGCCGGAAGCTTCTTGTATTCTGTCTTTTCCGAGAACTGAGCTTTTACGGACTTTCCGTTCGCATCCAATGTGGCCGAATCGCTCGACACAGCCGTTACTTCACCTCGGACAAGCACCGGTTTGTTCGGATCCACGGCCTGCCCGAAAACATGCGAGACGGCCGCGCTTACCAAAAGTATGAAAATATATATGATTACGTTCTGCGTCATATCAGTAAATTCCAGCCAGAATGAGTCCTTCCCCGTTAAAGGGGTATGACGTAAATAGTAGCAGTAAGGTTCGATGCTTTATGTAAAGTTGTGTAAACCTTGCGCAAAGATTGCAAAGTGCCCAAAAAACGGCCTAAACATGGCGGATCTCGACTTTCGAGGCGGCAAGTACGATCAGGCCGATGCCGAATGCAAATGTTGCGAACAAAGCAATTGGCCAGATAAAGGGGAGCGAGAGAATAAGGGTCCAGACGAGCACGCCGGTGAGAGTGGCGAGCGTTTCCGAGCGGTTATTTTCGGGAAATGTCGTTCGCTGGATCCATTTTCCGAGCGAGACGTGCAGGGCGATGCGTCCGAACACGTAGCCGAACAGCAAAAGGAGCATACAAAGCCCGATCGCGGCCGCCGCGAGGAAATTCGGGAGAGTAAGGGCGCTTGCGATGACAATGATCCCCGTCAGCAGGAATACACCCGCACCGATCGCACAAACCTTCACGGGCGTAAGGTTAAGTTTCGCGGCAGCACGCCCGACCGCACCCGGAGCGATCGTCGAGAACACGATCGAGATCACGAACCAGATAAGCGCAAGGACAAGGCGTTGCGCGAAGAACCCGATCGAGACGGAAGGCGAAAGCAGGCTTCCCGGATCTTTCGTGATCTCACGGAGCTGCTCCTCCATCATCCCGAAAACCACGGTCTGCTTCCCTTCCTCGCGTGCGGGTTTTTCGGATTCGGCCTTGTAGGAACCGCCAATGACGATCACGTCGCCGCCGACATAAGCGTCGTGTCTTTGCAGGATATTGCCGCCGATCGTTGCGACGTCGCCTTCGATGCGGCCTTCGATAACGACGTCCCCGCCGATCGCGAGCACGCCTTTTGCACGCTTCGTGACCGTAACGGACTTGCCGAACGCGTACACTTCCTGTTCGGGAGCGTCCCCGACGGTTATCATCTTCTGCTCTTCCGAAACAGAGATCTCCGGATGCGCCAAAGCAGCACTCGCGAACGCAGATATCGCCGCGAGCACGAGAAGAACGCTGAACATTGTCCTTCGGTGCCGAACAACAATATTCCGAAATGGGAAATTACTTCTCACGGATCAGAACAACGGACGCAGGAGTTTACGCAGCGGGATCACCAGCAGTCCACCAAAGAACAAGGCAAGCCCGCCGAAGCCGACAAGCCCGGTAACGGCCGAGTCTGCCGGAGCAAGAATGTAAATGAACGAGCGAACAAGAACAGCAACTCCGACCAGGAAAGAGAATGCGACCTGAGCTGCGAAGGCACCGACCGCGGCGGCCTTCTGGAGAAGCGACCCGATCCCGCCAATGAGCTCCGTCCCTTCGGCCCCGAGCACAAAAAGCGAAAAGAGCAGCAAAGAGCTGATGATAAAGACTGCATTGAAACGCTCTTTCCACGGCCGCAGCCCGACGACATGATTCTCTGCGGTAGTGACGATCTTCTTCGTAAAATCGTGCGGCAGGTCAAGATCTCGGTCGGGTTCACGCAATCCCGTCTCGAGCATTTGCAGGAACTGCTTCTGTGCATTCAACTCGCTGCGGCAGGACGAACAGGCCGCCACGTGCGCCTCGATCTCGCGATCCGCACGCTCGTCCAATTCGCCGTCAACATAGCCGGCAAGGTCAAATGATTCGCAATCCAGCACACCTGTCATCAGATACCGTCAAAACCTCGCTTAACAAAAAGTTCCCGCATCATCTCACGCGCACGGAACAGCCTGTTCTTTACCGTCCCGAGCGGCAGGCCCGTAATATCCTTGATCTCGTCGTAACTAAGGTCATATGAATGCCGCAGAACGATCAGATCCCGATACGCGGGCGGCAGACACCGGACGACGCTCTCGATCTCGGTCCGCCACTCGCTCCTCTCGCGTTCCTGCTCGGGATTCGGAGCTTTTGATTCGAGCTGAAACTCGAATGAGCCCTCGTCGTTCTCCGTCTCGAGGCTCTGCGTCGAGATCGAGTTCCTGCGTATATGATCGATCGCCGCATTATGGGCTATCCGATAGAGCCAGGTGGAGAATTTGTAATCCGAGCTGTATTTGTTGAGCGAGTTATAGACCTTGATGAAGACTTCCTGCGTCACATCGAGGGATGCCTCGAAATCGCCGAGCATCCGATAGACGTAACCGGTGATCGGCCGTTGATACCGCCGCACAAGCTCCTCAAAATGATCGGCGCCGCCGCGCAACGACGTCGCGATGAGCTCAACATCCGAGAGCTCACCGATCTTTGAGAAGTTGGCCGCGGCAGTATTCATATCTCAGGAATTGTTTACGCCATTTTCCAGGAAAAGGTTTCAGCCTGCAACTCTCGCCGCCTGCGTACCAAAATGAAGGGACGCAAGGCCCGCCGGCGCGGCAAGGACATCAAAGGCAAGTCCCGTCCCCGAAAGGTCGAGGCCGACGTCGGCCGCATCCATTACGTCGATCTCGCGTCCGAAAGCTTCGGCCGCTGCAGACACGACGTCCGTTCGGTCGATCTCTTCTCCGACAAGCAGGATATTTTCAAGGATGCCGCCATAGCGGTCGTGATAGAACATCAGGAGCCGATAGATCTCGTTCCCGGCTTCGGCCGGCGTACAGGTAACCGAACGTACGACGGCCGGTTCATCGCCGCGAAGCAGCAGGCCCGAAAATCCGCCGGGCTGCGCGCTCAGCAGCAATGCATCGCCTGCCGCCCCGTGATAAAGCCACGCGGCCTCGCTAACGACTCGCGGCAGGATCAATCCGGCCCGCCAACCCGAACGCTCGAACAGCGTTTCGTATTCGTCGATCACAGAAAGCCGGATCGCGGTCGTAAAATAACGGGATCGCCCTTCGGCATCATTCGAGATCTTCTTTCGCGACATCCGCAGTTCAGAGGCGGCAAGCCCGAACGCCTGCTCGGCCTTCCAGTCAAAGATCTCCTGCCATTCACCCTTTGCCGACGGCTCGGCCTCAAGCGTCACGATCGCCGTGCGGGCGGAACTGCCCGGAAGCGAGACGGACCAGCGTTTTTGATTCAAAAGGCCCGCGGCGGCAAGCGTATCCTCGAGGCAGCGGACAAATGCGGATTCGTCGAGAATGTTCCGGCCGAAGAAATCGCCCGCAACAATACCCGGAGCAAGGCCGTTCGTCGAGCATTGCCTGACACGAAGGCTGCTGCGGTTCCCCTCGAGCGTTGCCGCTGTTATAGAACGCTCTTCTATGCCGAGTCCGGCGTTCGGGTAGCTGGGCGAAGTAAGGAATTCGAACATCAGTATTTTGAGTACTCCTGGCCGTTGCTGTCGATCCCGTCCGCGGTGCTTTTTACGTCTTTCATACCGGTCTCGCCTTCTTTTGCCGCAGGATCTTCGCCCTGGACCTCGTTCCACTCCGTAGATTCCGTCACGGGATCGATCGGGCGTTCGCGAAGGTATTTCTCGTTCACGAGATCGTCAATGTTTTTCGGAAGATGCCCTTTGTCGGCGTAGAACTGATCGATAGCGCGCCGCATCTGCCAGAGATTCTCGTGCAGCACGGTCTCTTTCGCGTGCTGAACGCTCCTTTGATAGGTCGGGATCGCGACCGAGATCAGGATGATCAGGATGAACATCGCGATCATCAGTTCCAGCAGCGAGAACCCAAGCGAACTTCTTTGACCGCACTTTTTCTTAAGCATTACCAATCAGAGTATTTCTCGCCGTTCAGGGCTTCCTGGTCGGACGCCGATCTAATATCAAAGACATTGATGCTGTCCCAGTTGTCCGCGTCCTTTTCCTGATACGAGGAACGAAGTTTCCAGTCAGCCTTTCCCGTCATCGGATCGACGGGCAATTCGCGCAGGTAGATCTTCTTACGTTCTTTGTTCGTATTGATCTCGGTCGCCTGCTGGTCGTCGTCCCCGAGCCCTCGTCCGCCGCGAACATCCACCGCACGCGGCCTCACTTTCACGCCGTCAACCAGAACTTGCAGGCTTGGCGGAAAGCGGTCGATGTTGTCGGTCGTAAAGATCGTGCAGTCGTCGATCACAACGCGGCTTCGCGGATCGACAGGCACGTTCCCGCCGGGAACGGTCCGATTTCCGCTTGCGACCGCACCCTGCGGGCACGCGCCGAGCGAATCGCGCTTGAACTCATCTATCGCACGCCGCATTTCGCGAAGCGTCTCGCGGAGTCGCGTCTCTTTCTGGCGTTTTACGGCATTCTGAGCGAGCGGTATCGCACCCATCACCAGGATCGCAAGCACGCTCAGCGTGGCGACGAGTTCAAGCAGGCTGTAGCCCTTTTGCCGCAAAGAATTCACTTACCTTCCACATCGACCGCGACCGGGATATTCTTGCCGTCGGCGGTCATCAAATTCAGGATGTCGCCGTCGAGCGAGATCTCCGGTACGCCGTCTGCGACGGCCTCGACCTCAAGATACGCGATAATTCCCGACTGCGGGATGACCGTATCGTCGGCCGCGATCACCGAAAAATAGGTCTTTCCGTCCGTGTTCAGGAAAGGCACAACGGCGGAATTCGCCTTCGCACCGAATGTGTCGCCGAGCACAATGCCGCGGATCGCGACCTTCGCCGGATCGTACCTTAAACCCATCACGCCGGACCGGAACGCCTGCGGGCTAGAGAACGCGATGGCAACTTTCGCCTTTTCGCCGGCTTTCAACGCCGCGATCGGCGCAAGCCTTACCGTCGCACTCGCGGCCTGCGTGCTGACTGGTTTGAATGCAGGATCGGATGCGGAGTTGTCCGGCCGGTCGGCCGTCTGCGTCAATTGAAGCGTCCGCACCGAGCTGTCGATCGGTTTGACCGCAAGGCCGTTCGCATTCGGTTCAGCAGAAGCGGCCGGGCTATCGGCCGCGTCATTCGCCGCTGCGACCGATGCAGTTGCCGCATCCGTGCGAACATACTGCGGCGTTTCCGGACTTTGATCGGGCAGATCGATGACGACATTCGTCGGCTTGCGGCGTGCGGCGGCGATCATCTCTTCGCGTTGCTCTTCGATGATCATGGCTTCGAGCTGGCCGCTCGTCGGCGTTGCAAGGCTTCCTGTGTCCTGTTCGACAAGGTCCTCGGGCAGAATGGCGGGAGCACGTATCACACGCGGCGTGACCGCGATCACGATATCGACCTGCGAATTCTGCTTCTTCGGTGCCGTGAAAAGCCGCCCAAGGATCGGGATAAGCCCAAGCAGCGGCAGGCCCGTGCGGCCGTTCGATTCGTTATTCTGTGCGACGCTTGCAAGCAGAAGCGTCTTGTTATTCTGCACGCGGGCCGTGCCCTTGATCGTGCGTTCGGTGAAGATCGGTGTGAACGGATCGGGCCCGGCACCGATGTCCTTTGATTCGATCTCCATCGCGACCTGAACGTCCTGATTCGGGAACACGAGCGGCTTGAACTTCAGCGAAAGGCCGACCTTTTCGTAATTGATGACGTTCGATACGACTCCGCCGTTGCTCGGCGTTGTTCCGGCACCGGTCACGAACTGCGCCGTCTGCACGGGAACTCGCTGGCCGATGGTCGCCGACGAATCTTCGTTATTGAAAGCGTGTATCTGGGTCGATGCAACGAGCTTCGTGTTCGTCTTGCTCTGAAGAGCGGCGATCGAACTGATCGGAAGCCCGATCGCAATGCTAAGCAGGTCCGTGCCGGAGAACGGCATTCCGTTCGTGATCGGCCCGGTCGAACCTTGATGCACCGTCGGGAATCCGACGCCGCCGATGTTCAAAAGCGTTCCCTTATCGCCGCCCGTTCCGAGCTGATTTCCGAACTGAAGCAGGTCGCCGCGATTCACTTCGTAGATCGCAACATCCATAACGACCTCGGCACGATCCTTATCGAGCGCGCGGATGAGGCGGCCGATGATCTTGATATTTTCCGAAGTGTCGCGCACCGTGACGCTGTTGGTTGCGTCATCCGGGAGGATGATCGTCTGCGGACGGCCGCCCTGTGCGGGTATCGCGCCCTGAATGACCTTCTGAATGTCTTTCGGGCTTGCGTTCGCAAGATAAAATGTCTTTAGGACAAGCTGCTGGAGAATATTGCGGCGATTGTTGGTAGCCACAAGGATCGTCCGCGGCCCGACCTTCTGGAAGAAAAGATTCTCCTGCAGGAAGATGTAGTCGAGTGCTCGGGCGGACGTCACGTTCTTCAACTCGATCTTCACCTTTCTCGAATCGAGGCGGGATTCGCTGTCGAAAAGCACGTTCAGATCGAGATCCTTTGCAAGTTCCTTGACGATGAACTGAAGGTCGATGCCTGCGGGAAAAGGAACGTCGCGGAGCTTTTCAAGCTGCTGAGGCAGCTGCACATCGGCCGGAGAGTAGGCCGCGGGCTTTACCGAAAGCCCGGTACTGTTCGCCGGTTTTCCGTCCGGCGAGTTCGCTTCTTTCTGGAGCCGCACCATTCGCTCCATTTCGCTCTTTGCAAGCTCATTGGTCGGATCGAATCCATACGCCCGGCGAAATGCATTATACGCACCTGCATAATCCTTATCGTCGGCCGCCGTAGTGCCCCGTTTCATATACATTTGCGAGGCATTGAACAACGCCCGGCGCAGATGAAGGCGATATTCCGGATTCTTCGGGTTCTCGTTGACCGCGAGTGCGAATTCCTCGCAGGCCTTGTCCCATTCCTCCGCAAGCTCGTACTTCATCCCTTGCTTGAAATGCTTCTTCCCGTCGCCGATACCAAGAGCAAAGGTCGGCGAAAGGAGTCCAAAAAGCAGGACAAACGTCAAGGCGATACGGAAAACCGCTTTTCTTTTCATATGATTCGGTGCCTTGCTAAAAATTTCGAGGCTCACCGCCCGAAGAATAGTCACGACGAACACAGGCCGAAGTTGCAATAATCGCGACATTTCGGACACGTGGGTCGGCAGCGTTGGGCCTATTTTCCGTGTATTTGCCGCAAAAATCAACTACTTAGCTGTTTTTGTCAAGCAGAAATGCAACGTTCAACGTTGTTGATACATCTATTGGAGGAACAAAAATGAAAGTCATTAAACTTTTTGGTACGATTTGTGTCGCTCTACTCGGTATAGTGCCGGCAATCGCGCAATCAAGTGTTCTTGGGGAGACAAGCGCAAATTCGCTTGGCGGTCTCACGTTTAGCGTCAAGTCGAACAAGGCGACTTACCTGCCTTACGAACCATTGTTTGTAACTTTCGAGCTTACCAATAACACTCAGGCTCAGACTTCTTATAGTGGCGCTAGGCCGCTGTTTCTCATCCATTCCTCCGTGCAAGTTACCGCACCCGATGGCGCGGTCTCTTGTGTAAGGTTTTTGTCGCTCTCCTCAGGTGGAGGTCCAAATCTGCCCGGTCAGAAATTTGAGATCAAACAAGGTGAAAGGTTTGCCGAGACGCTCGTGCCTGCCATTGACAGCCGCTATCTTGAAAAGCCGGGAAAATATACTCTGCGATTTAGCTACTCCGGCCTTGATTCAAATAGCATTGAGATAACCGTTGCGGAGCCCATGGGGCTAGATGAGGAAGCGTTCCGCTTTCTCGCGAACCACGGGAAAGATATATGGTTTGGCCGAATGCTGCAGGAAAAGGACGGACCGGCAGCATTGAAGACTTTTGTGCAGCGTTTTGAAAGCAGTAGTTACGGCGATTTTGCCGTGCTCTCTCTTGGAAAGTACTTTTTGAATGTCGAGATGAATCTATCAAACGCACAAACGGAATTTGCAAAACTGCGATCAAGTCAAAATACCTTTATTGCCGACACCGCTAAGAAGCATCTCGCTGCGATTGCGAGATCGAGGGGAAATTAGACCTGATTTGTTCATCTACTGTAGAACGAGCAGCAGAACGGCTTAAAGAACTGAAAGGTGGCCGTTGATCGGATACCACACTCATTGACTGAGCTTCGCAGGTACTTGTGATTGCTGCCTCTTTTCAAATTATCCTTTGGGCGGAAGAGCCTGTCGCAAGAGCCGGCGTGGCGGTGATTCCAACTGGGTCTGTTGGCTCACTTATTTTTCAAGAGGTAGAACACGACCTTGGCGAGTATTTTCTATCCCCTGGAAGGATCAGCGATCTTGACTTGCCTTCAAAAGCGCTCGCCTGAGGACATCGAGGGCGGCTTGGCTCGTCCTCCAGCGGATAAGGTAGCGGTCGCCGGGAAGGAAAAACTTTCGTGACGCGACGCCGTTTGGCCCTGCATAGGCGATAAAAACGGTGCCGACGGGCTTCTCGTCGGTTCCGCCGTCCGGGCCGGCGATGCCCGTGATCGAGATCGCGTGATCCGCACCCGACCTTTCGCGAATCCCTGCCGCCATCTCTTCTGCACATTCTGCGGAGACGGCGCCGAATTTATCCAGAGTTTCCTGACGAACTCCCAGGAGCCGCACCTTTGCCTCGTAGGAATATGTGACAACGCCCTCGCCAAAGTATGCGGACGCGCCGGCAACTTCGGTGACCCGGCGAGCGACAAGGCCGCCCGTACAGCTTTCGGCAAGTGCGAGCGTCTCGGAGCGTTCGCGCAGGAGCCGGCCGATCACTTCCTCCATCGTTTCGCCATTCGTCGAGAACATCGCGATGCCGAATGCATCCGACAGTCTTCTTGCAAGCTCGTCCGCGTCGGCATCTGCCTCCTTGCGTGAATCGCGGCGAACGGAGACGTGCAGCTCGACCTCGGTCTTATTAAAAAGTATCGAGGTCGAGGCACGCTCGACCGAGTTATAGATCGGTGCCGCGATCTCATCGACGGCGGATTCGCCGAGGCCGACGATCTTCATCACGCGGCGTGCGACAAAGACGTCGCCCACAAGTTCCTTCAGGCGTGGAAGAACGAAGTCAGTGAACATCGGCTGGTTCTCACGCGGCGGGCCTGGCAGGATCGCGATCCGCTTGGCACCGAGTTCGAGAAGCATTCCGACGGCCGAGCCGCGAGGATTTTCGAGGATCTCCGCACCTTCGACGATGAATGCTTGCCGCTTATTTATCTCGGGCATCTTGCGGCCCCATCGCTGAAAACGCTCACGCAGGACGGCCTCGATCTCGTCGTGATAAACGAGTTCGCGGCCAAGTGCCTTTGCTGTCGAAACCCGCGTAATATCATCCTCGGTCGGCCCGAGCCCGCCCGTCGTGATGATAATGTCGGCGCGTTTCACGGCGTCGGCAACGGCCTCTTCGAGTCGTGCGCCGTCATCGCCGACGATCGTCTTCAACTGAACCTCGACGCCGATGTCGTTCAACTGTTCCGTTAGCCAAAGACTGTTCGTATCGACACGCGTCGGCCCCAAGAGTTCCGAACCGATCGCGATGATCTCTGCGGAGAGCTGCATTTAGTCCTTGTAGATCTTGACGACGGGCTTTCCGTCCTTGTCGATGTACGCACGGTACATTCCTTCGCTGTTGAACGAGATCGCCATATTCCCGAATTTGTCCATCGCGATCACGCCGCCGTCACCGCCCGCGTTCTGGAGTTTTGTGTGGATCACGAGATCGGCCGCGGCCTGGATCGGCATCGCGCGATATTCCATCAGGGACGAGATATCTCTTGCAACGCCGAGACGGATAAAATACTCGCCCCAGCCTGTTCCCGAAACGCCGCAGGTCGCGTTATTCGCATACGTTCCCGCACCGATGATCGGCGAATCGCCGACACGGCCGAACTTCTTATTCGTCATTCCGCCGGTCGAAGTGCCCGCAGCGATATTGCCGTACTTGTCGAGTGCGACGGCACCGACCGTCCCGAAGCGATTCTGCGGTTCCTGCGACGCCGGCATTTCGGCGACCGAAGGCTTTGCAGGCGGAGCGGCCGGTTTCTCGCCCGCATCCTTTTTCTTCTTCTCCTCTTCCTCTTTCTTTACCCGCTGCAGCGAATCCCAACGCGATTGCGTGAAAAAGTATTTTTCATCGACAAGCTCAACGCCCTGTTCCTTTGCGAACTTCTCGGCCCCGTCGCCGATCATCATTACGTGCGGCGACTTTTCCATTACTGCGCGTGCGAGCGTGATCGGATTCTTGACGTGATGAACGCCCGCGACCGCTCCTGCGGAGAGGTCCTTGCCGTTCATTATCGAAGCATCGAGTTCGTTCTTGCCGTCAGCATTAAAGACCGCGCCTTTGCCTGCGTTAAAGAGCGGATCGTCTTCCATCATTCGGATGGCGATCTCGACCGCATCAAGGCTCGTCTTGCCTTCCTGCAACGCCTTGTAACCCGCCATCACGACCTCGGCCAGTTTGTCGCGATACTGCTTTTCCCTCTCGGGCGACAAGCTGCCGCGGCGGATCACGCCGGCGCCGCCGTGGATGATAAAACCGATGCGCGGCGACTGCGGCCCCTGAAGCTGCTTGATCTCGGGTTTCGCGGCCTTCTGCGCGATTCCTGCTACCGGGAATATGAAAAATGCCGCGATCAACACGGCGGCCACCGGCCGCATAAGAATCTCTATCTTCATTCCGCTTTTCTCCCTTTGAGCGCGTTCAAATGGTCGCGCACGATCTTCATATCTTCCCACGTCTCGCGTTTCTTGCTCGGATCGCGAAGCAGGTACGCGGGATGGAACGTCGGCATTACCTTTACGCCGTAATAGTCGTGAAATCTGCCGCGAAGTTTCCCTATCGGCACGTTCGTCTCAAGCAGATTTTGAGCGGCCGTCGCACCGAGAACGACGATCACCTTCGGGCGGACGACCGAGATCTCGCGAAGCAGGAACGGTTTGCACGCGGCGGTCTCGTCCGATTCCGGCGCACGGTTCTTCGGCGGGCGGCAGCGGTTGATGTTCCCGATAAAAACGTCCTTTCGTTCAAGCCCGATGCTCTCGATGATCTTCGTCAAAAGCTGGCCCGCACGCCCGACAAAAGGTTCGCCCAGTTTGTCCTCATCCGCACCCGGAGCTTCGCCGACGAACATCAGCTCGGCCTTCCGGTTCCCTGTGGAATTGACCACCTGCATTCGCCCAAGCGTCGAAAGCTTGCAACGCGAACAATCCGGCCCGATATCGGCACGGATCTGCTCGAGCGTCTCGTCTGAGGTCGGAATCCCGCTGCCCGACTGATCCGTCGCGGCCTGCTGAGTTGGCATCTTTTGTGTCAGATCTCCTTTCGGTGCATTCACCTTGCGCGATTCGGGACGCGGGCCGAGCGTCGGGAGGCCGGCAAGCCGCGCACCTGCCTTCGGCCTCTCCTTTGCCGGAGTTTCAAAACTGATCGGCTTGAAATGCGGCGGCGGCACGGCCTCTTGCCTTTCGGCAGGAGCGGGAATGACATTTTCCACCGTCGTCGTACGCTCTAACGCGCCAATGTCCGCGGCAGCGTATTCGACGCCGAGCTCCCGAAAGAATCTCAGGTACTCGCGAACTTCGCTTGCGGCGATCTGGAGTGCGTCCGTGCTGCCCATTATTTGAGCTCCCCGCGAAATCGCTTTATCGCATCGCAAACGCGATCCGCGACCACACGTTTAGGCATTACAGGAAAGTCCTCGGTGTCGCTCGCGGTCAGGATCGAGACGATATTCGTGTCGGCATTGAAGCCTGCACCGGGCTTTGAGACATCGTTCGCGACGACAATATCGAGCTTCTTTTTCTCCAATTTTGAGCGTGCGAACTCGACAACATCATTCGTCTCGGCGGCAAACCCGACGACGATCAGGCGGCCGTGCCTTTTCGAGGCGACCTCGCCGAGAATGTCGGGCGTCTTCTTGAGTTCGAGAGTGAGCGTGTCGCGGCCGTCCTTCTTTATCTTTGCGTCGGCCGCGTTCGCAGGCGCATAATCCGCGACCGCGGCCGCACCGACAAAGACAGTCGCATTCGGCAGTTCATCCATCACCGCCTTGTGCATATCGGCGGCCGAAACCGCCCTGATCACTTTGACGCTGTTCGGCGGTTCGACGCTCGTTACGCCGGCGACGACCGTCACATCCGCGCCTCTTGCGGCCGCAGCCTCGGCCATCGCGAATCCCATTTTCCCCGACGAATGATTCGAGATGAACCGAACCGGATCGATCGCCTCGCGAGTGCCCCCGACCGTTATCAGGAATCGCTCGCCGGCGAGATCCGTTGATGTGGTTCCGCGTGCCGACAAAAGATCGAGTGCCTGACGCACGATATTCTCGACATCTTCGAGTTTTCCGGTCCCGACCGTCTTGCATGCAAGCTCGCCGACGACCGGCTCAACGAACTTCACGCCGTCCGATCTTAGCTGGGCGATGTTTCGCTGAGTTGCGGGCTGTTCCCACATCGTCGTGTTCATCGCCGGAGCGATCAGGACGGGAGCCATCGAGGCAAGATAGGTCGAGGTCAGAAAATCGTCAGCGACGCCGCTCGCAAATTTCGCGATGATATTCGCGGTCGCGGGCACGATCAAAAGCAGGTCGATCCCTTGCGAGAAATTGATGTGCGCGATCGGATCGGGATTCTCCGGATCGTAGTCATCAACGATCACGTGCGAATCCGTCAACGCCCTGAAGGTGAGCGGCCGGACGAACTCCGTCGCGTGCCGCGTCATCGCAACCCGCACTTCGCAGCCTGCCTTTTGCAGCTGCCGCATTACCTCGACCGCTTTATATGCAGCGATGCCGCCCGTAACGCCTAAACCGATCTTGTACCTGGCCATAAAATGGATATTCGCGTTCGTTTCGGATTTTACCACGAGAGCGACGCGGGCGAAATTTGCCGGTGGCGCTCGCACGACGGCCGATTGTGATAGATTCGTCCATATGGCCGCAAAAGCTCCTGACGACTCCGCACGACCTCAACTTCTCGCTTCCGAAACGATCTACGAAGGCCGGGTTTTCGACATTACGCTCGACTCGATACGCGAAGGCCCGCTCGAATACACGCGCGAGATCATTCGGCATAAAGGAAGCGCGGTGATAATCCCGATCTTCGACGACGGCCGGATCGCTCTCGTGCGGCAATACCGGCACGCGGCCCGCGAGTTCCTGCTTGAACTGCCCGCAGGCACATTAAATAACGGTGAAGATCCGCTCGAAGGCGCACGCCGCGAGCTTGAAGAAGAGATCGGCGTTACTGCCGAAAACATCGATAAGCTCTGCGAGTTTTACGTCTCGCCGGGCTTTTTGACCGAGAAAATGCATCTTTTCGCGGCCCGCGGCCTGACCGCGACCGCGCAGAACCTCGATGCGGACGAGGTCCTCTCGATCGAGTACCACACGCTCGACGATCTCTCGCAAATGGCCCGCGACGGCCGTATTCAGGACGCTAAAACGCTCGTCGGTATCTCGATCCTTGCCGCCGGTACGAGCGTCACGAAGTAGAAATGTCGGATTTTCGGGCTCTCGCCCCTTCCATCGCCCGAATTCGGCCTTTTGAGACTTGACCGACATACCTTGTTTCGATATCCTGTTTGTTCGCATTTTTGCGGATAACGCTAATAGTGTGTGTTGTTATGAGTACTTATTTTCCAAGCGGAAAGGAATTGGCTAACGGCCGGAAATGGTTCGTCGTCGATGCCAAGGGCAAAACGGTCGGAAGGCTTGCAACCGAGGTTGCACGCATCCTTTCGGGCAAGAACAATCCGGCATGGACGCCCTTTATGGATATGGGCGACCACTGCGTAGTCGTGAACGCCAGGCACGCGATCTTCAAGGGATCGAAAAATGACCAAAAGGTCTATCGCCACCACACGCTTTTCCCGGGCGGCCTTCGCGAGGTCTCCGTCAAGGATATGTTCGAGAAACATCCGGAACGCGTGATCGAATTGGCCGTCAAGGGAATGCTCCCGAAAACCAAGCTCGGCCGTGCAATGGCAAAGAAATTAAAGGTTTACGCCGATGCGGAACACCGCCATACGGCACAAAAACCGGAGGCGATCAACATCTAATTGCTCAAAGCCCGCGTAGGGCTTTTAGTTCTGAGACCTAGTTTTTATGGCAGATATTCAGTATTACGGCACCGGCCGACGAAAGACCTCGACCGCCCGCGTGTACCTTCGCCCCGGTTCGGGCGCGATCACCGTCAACAAACGCGATTTCAACACCTATTTCCCGAACGAAGCGCTTCAGATGATCATCCGCCAGCCGCTTCGCCTTACGGAAACCGTCGAGAAATTCGACATTCTGGTAAATGTTGACGGCGGCGGCACTGCCGGACAAGCAGGCGCGGTTCGCCACGGCATCACGCGTGCACTCATCGAGTTCAACTCCGACCTTCGCCCGACATTGAAGAAGGCAGGACTGATCACTCGTGACCCGCGCAAGAAAGAGCGTAAGAAATACGGTCAGAAGGGTGCTCGTAAGAGATTCCAGTTCTCGAAACGTTAATCGTTCATCGCCGCGGGGCAAGGCCTTCCGGAACCGACCGACAGGCTTTGCTCAGTTTGCGATCGACATTTTTCTATATTCCATTGCGGCCGTTCTTTGGTTAACAACACAACGGCCGCGAGTACAAAAACCAAGGAGAATACAGTTTTGGCTACAGTATCAATGAAAGAACTCCTCGAAGCCGGAGTTCACTTTGGACACCAGGTCCGCCGTTGGAACCCGAAGATGAAAGAATATATCTTCGGCGAAAGGAACGGCATCTACATCATCGACCTTCAAAAGACGCAGAAACTCTTCCGCGATTCGCTCAACTACGTTACGGAATCCCTTTCGCAGAAGCCGAATCAGAAGGTCCTCTTTGTCGGCACCAAGCGCCAGGCGCAGGATGCGATCAAAGAGGAGGCCGAACGCGCCGGAATGTACTACGTCAACAACCGCTGGCTCGGCGGCCTTTTGACGAACTACCAAACGGTCCAAAAATCGATCCACAAGCTCAAAGAGATCGAAGCAATGCGCGAGGACGGCCGGTTCGACAAACTCACTAAGAAAGAACGTCTCCAGCTTGACCGCGAACACGAAAGCTTGATGAAGAACCTTGCCGGCATCAAGGATATGAACGGCATCCCGGATATGCTCTTCATCATCGACGTCCGCAAGGAAGAGATCGCGGTCAATGAAGCAAATCGCCTCGGCATCCCGATCGTGGCCGTCGTCGATACGAATTGCTCGCCCGACGGCATTGACCACGTGATCCCGGGCAACGACGACGCACTTCGGGCGATCCGCCTGTTCGCCTCAAGGATCGCCGATGCCATCCTTGAGGGCAAGCAGATCGGCACTGAAGGCGGTGTCGCCGCAGCTCCGGCAGTTTCCGGCGATGACGACATTGTCGAAGAGGCCGAGCTTGGATCGCTTACGGCTATTCCTTCGGAATACCTGAGCGAAGACGAAAAAGCTGAGATGGAAGCCGCAGCGAACGAGGTCGATGAGGACGAGGCCGCTGAAGATGTCGCAGAACCCGCTGTTGCGGAAGCTGCCGCCGCCTCGGAAGAAAAGGCTTCTGAAGAATCGAGCGAAGCCACGGCTAGCTAAAGTAGAACACACTTTTTTCAGGCGTAGCTTTTTCAGGCCGGAACGGCAAAATTGGCTACGCCTTTTTGTAAGAGTTTTTATATATTTTCAGCGAATGCACCCAGGGCATTCGCGAACGGACCCTGAGATTGGAGTTTTTATGTCAGAAATAACAGCAAGTGCAGTAAAGGCCCTTCGTGAAAAGACGGGCGCCGGAATGATCGATTGCAAGAACGCACTCGTCGAAGCGAACGGTGATGAGGCCGCCGCCGTCGAGCTCCTTCGCAAGAAAGGTATCGCGACCGCCGACAAAAAAGCAGGCCGCGTGACGGCCGAAGGCGCCGTCGGAAGCTACATCCATATGGGCGGCAAGGTCGGCGTTCTCGTCGAGATCAACTGCGAGAGCGATTTCGTCGCACGCGGCGAAGAGTTCCAGCAGCTTGTTAAAGACGTTGCGATGCACATCGCAGCGGCCGATCCGCGTTTTACGAACCGCTCGGACGTCCCTGCCGATGAGGTCGCAAAGGAACGTGAGATCCTGATGGAGCAGCTCAAGAACGATCCGAAGAACGCGAACAAGCCCGCCGATGTGCTCGAAAAGATCATCGACGGACGCTTGAACAAGTTCTACGAGGAGAACGTGCTCGTCGATCAGCCCTTCGTCAAGGATCCGGCAAAGACCGTCGGAGAACTCGTCACCGAAAAGATCGCTTCGATCAAAGAGAATATCTCGATCCGCCGCTTCTCCCGTTTCAAGATGGGTGAAGGCATCGAGAAAAAGGCGGACGACTTCGCTTCCGAGGTCGCCTCGATGGTCGGCTAATACCGTCCGAGTATTTGAAAGCCCAAGGCCCGGAGTTTTCGTTCAGACGACTTTGGACTTTGGGCTTCAGACTTTAGACTTTATCCTTATGTCGCCAAAATACGATCGGATTCTTCTGAAGCTCTCCGGCGAAGCCCTTATGGGCGAGCAGAATTACGGCATCGACACAAAGGTCGCCGCTGCCCTTGCCGCTGAGATCAAGACAGTGCATCAGCTCGGTGTCGAGGTTGCGATCGTTGTCGGCGGAGGCAATATCTTCCGCGGCGTCTCTGAATCTGCCGGGAATATGGATCGTGCGGCGGCCGACTACATCGGAATGCTCGCGACGATAATGAACGCCGTCGTGCTTCAGGACGCGCTCGAAAAGGCCGATGTATTCACGCGTGTGATGTCGGCGATCGACATTCCGGAGCTTGCCGAGCCGTTCATACATCGTCGGGCGATTCGCCACCTGGAAAAGAAACGCGTCGTGATCTTCGCTGCCGGGACCGGCAACCCATTCTTTACGACAGATTCGGCTGCGGCCCTTCGGGCTCTCGAGATCAAGGCAGACGTGATCTTCAAGGCAACGAAGGTCGATGGGTCTTCGATGCAGACCCCGTAAAGGTGCCGACCGCGACGAAATTCGACCGCATTTCCTACAAAGAGGTTCTAGAACGCCGCCTAAAGGTCATGGATGCCTCGGCCATCTCCTTGTGCATGGACAACGGCTTGCCGATAATGGTCTTTAATATGCGTGCCGAGGGCAACATCGTAAAAGCGGTCAACGGCGACCTTTCTATCGGCACCGTTGTTACGACAGAAGACAAGATATGAGCGTACAAGACGTCACAAATGAGACCGGGCCGAAGATGGCGTCGGTCGTGGAAGATTTTAAACGCAAACTCTCGAACGTCCGCACGGGACGTGCGACCGTCGGCCTGCTTGATTCCGTCAGCGTTGATTATTACGGCACACCGACGCCGCTCAACCAGATGGCATCCGTTGCCGTGCCCGAGCCGCAGCTTATTACCGTGCAGCCCTGGGATATGTCGCAGCTCGGGGCCGTAGAAAAGGCCATCATTGCCGCGAACCTCGGGCTCAACCCGTCAAACGACGGCAAGATGATCCGCCTTCCCGTCCCGCCGCTCAACGAAGAACGCCGTAAACAGCTTGCAAAGCATGTGCACGAGATCGCGGAAGAACATCGCATCGCGATCCGGAATGCGCGGCATTCAGCCAATGACGCCCTTAAGAAACTCGCAAAAGATAAAGCGATCTCTGAGGATGACGAACGCGGCGGCCTCGACGACGTTCAGAAACTCACGAACAGCTACATCGGCAAGATCGATGAACTCGCCAAGGGCAAAGAAGCCGAGATAATGACCGTCTAGCGCAAAGGCCGAAATCGCGGCGCCGCTAATTGGCTTTCTGTTTGTCTGCGGCAAGCTGCTTTTCAAGCTCATCGCGAAACTCGCGGCAGACCTTTGCGAGGTCCTGCGTGTTAGAGTTCCCTTGTGCCTTGCTGTCCTCGATAGCCTTTTTAATGCCTTCCTTTATTTGGCCTAGCACAACGGCCTTAGCAGCGCGCGTGACGAAGTTATCGTCTTTGCTGTTCGTCTCGCGATCGATGATGTCGATCGCCTCGTCGCATTCTGCAACGCCGCTTGTTGCACTCGACGTCGTTGCCGGGCTCGCCTCGGGGGCAGAACCATTCTGAGGCTTGCTGCTTGTGGGCGTTTCTTTGCTGCTTGTGGGCGTTTCTTTGCTGCTTAGTGGATTAAGCCTCCCGCAGCCGAGTACGACAAGGAGAAGAGCCAGTATCGCAGCGATCGTAAATCTGTTTCGTTTCATAAAAAATACGGCGGCCGAAACCGCCTTCATCGAGAATGGACGGCATCTTACTGCTCTTTTTGCAGATTCGCAAATTTTTCGATCAGCTTCTTCTGCCCAAAGCCCGGAAAACTGATCGTTAGTTTTACGTTGTCGCCTGAGCCTTCCCTTCTAAGGACGAGTCCGCGGCCGTACTTTTGGTGGATCACATTCGTGCCCGGCACCAACGCACCGCCCGTCTCCTTTGCGGAGGATCTCGGAACGCCCGAGCCTGCGGCCTTCAGGCGGTCGAGGGCGGTTGGCCGTGACTGAGGAGCATCGGGTGCGGGCGGCTTCGCGGAGGCGCTTCCTCCGCGTGACCGGAAGAATTCGTTGACCGCATCCGCGCTATTGTAGGTCTTGCCGGTGTATGTTTTTCGCTCGATACGAGGCGAGGCCTCGCCGCGCAAAGCACCGATCGTTGCCTTTGCCGACATCGTCGAAGGATGTTTCGCGTAAGAGAGCCAAGAGCCTTTTCCTGAGAGGTCCTCGATAAGGTCGAGCGGCATCTCGTTCAGGAATTGCGAGGGTTCGGCGGCCATCTCGTCGCCATATACTCGGCGACGCATCGCGTGCGTAATGTACAGCATCTTTTCGGCACGCGTTATCGCGACGTAGGCGAGGCGACGCTCTTCTTCGAGCTCTTTCGGGTCATTCTGCGAACGCGAATGCGGAAAGACGCCGTCCTCGAGCCCGACGAGAAAGACGATCGGGAACTCGAGCCCTTTCGCCATATGGACGGTCATCAACGTTACCGCCGCAGAACTGTCGTATTTGTCTGTGTCGGACGTCAAAGCGGCGTGGTCGATGAACTCACGCAGGCCGTCCGTCTCGTTCTTGTCGTAATCGACGGCGGCGTTCACGAGCTCTTCGAGGTTCTCAAGGCGGGCCGCGGCCTCGTCCGTGCCTTCCGTACGGAGACTCGCGGCGTAGCCCGTGTCCTCGATCGCCGCGACCACGACATCCGAGACGGGATGCGGCGTATCCCGCAGCTCGGCCACCTTGCGGATCAAGCCGCCGACGACGAATGCAAAGTGCGAAAGGGCCTTGACGGCACGCGGCGTAAGGTTGACTGTGTGGCCGAAACGTGTCCCTTCTGTGATCTCCTGCAAGCCGGTCCAGAGCGACGTTCCCATCGCCTTTGCATAGCGGGTAAGCTCGTCCACGCTCGTCTTGCCGATGCCTCGTGCAGGCGTATTTATTACGCGTAGGAGCGCGATGTCGTCCATCGGGTTCAGAGCGAGCTTCAGGTAGGCGACGATGTCCTTGACCTCGGCACGTTCGTAGAACGAGAAGCCGCCGACGATGTTGTAATCGATCCGCAGACGCCGCAACGCCTCCTCGAACAACCGCGACTGAGCGTTCGTGCGGTAAAGGATCGCGATCCTGTCCTTGAGCGAACGCCGCTGGTGTTCCTCGATCTTCGAGGCAACGAATCGCGCCTCGCCGTCGCCGTCAAAAGCCTGGTAATAGAAGATCCGTTCGCCGCCGGGATTTGCCGTCCAGAGTTTCTTCTTCTTTTGGTTGACGTTGTTCTTGATGATCGCGTCCGCGGTATCGAGGATCGTCTGCGTCGAACGATAGTTCTGCTCGAGCAGTATCACTTTAGCGGCCGGGAAGCTTTCCTCGAACCCGAGGATATTGCGTATATCGGCCTGCCGAAAACCGTAGATGCTCTGCGCATCGTCACCCACGACGCAGATATTCTGCTGCCTTTCGGTCAGGAAGCTGATCAGGTTGAATTGGAGCGCGTTCGTATCCTGATACTCATCAACGAGTATGTATTTGAAACGCTCGTTGTATTTCTCGCGCGTCTCGGGCGAATGCCGCAGAAGCTCGACCGTCTTTATCAAAAGGTCGTCAAAATCGAGCGCGTTCGCGACGCGAAGGCGTTCGTCATACATCCTGAAGACACGCGCGATCGCGAGTTTCTTTTCGTCGCCGTACTCGATCCTCGCGGCAAAATCCTCGGCCGATTCGCCGCGGTTCTTCGACGTGCTGATCGCGTTACGGACGTTTCGCGGCGGCATACTCTTTTCGTCGATGCCGAGGTCCTTGAGACACGCCTTTACGACCTTCATCGAGTCGTCCGTGTCATAGATCGTGAAGGTCTTCTTGTAGCCTTGTTCGAGCTTGTCGATGTCCTGGCGGAGTATCCGCACGCAAAGGCTGTGGAATGTCGAGATCAGCGGTGCCGATGGCAAGCTGCGTCCCTTGAAGAGCTCTTGACGCGGCTGCGCATCTCGCCCGCGGCCTTGTTCGTGAACGTAACGGCGAGAACGTTGTGAGGTGCAACTCCTTTTTCCGCAATAAGATACGCGATACGCACCGTAATGACGCGAGTCTTCCCGGAGCCGGCTCCTGCGAGTATCAGGAGCGGGCCTTCGGTCGTCGTTACGGCTTCCTTTTGTTGAGGATTAAGAGTCGAGAGAAGGTCCATTTACCACTTCGGCAGCCTTTTCCTGTTCAGCTTTTTCTGCAGCTTCCATTGCCAGGCGCTTGGCTTTTCGCTGCTCCTCACGTTCCTTCATTTCGCGGCGATAGGTCTTTGCAAAGAAGTACATCGCCGCACTGGAGACGATGAAGATAAAAACCATCATCAGCGAAATGAAGATGATCTCCGCGCGGATATTCGCTGGCATACTTCTATTCTAATGGCTGCGTGTTCGGGCGACAAATCACGCTTCGAAAAGCTTTATGTATTCTGGCGGGAGCGAACGGACGCGGCGCGACTTGTCGGTTACGACGTGCAGCGTCTCGCCGACGGCAAGGAGTTCGAGATCGGCCTTTCGCACGACCTCGTACTCGAATCGCAGGCTGCGGCGCCTGATCTCGGCCGGACGCACGCGTATCAAGAGAAGGTCGTCGAAGAATGCGGGCCGCTTATACCGCACCGAAGCCTCCGCGACGATCAACTGAACGTCGTTGGCCTCCATCTCGGTGTACGGTACGCCGACGCGCCGGCAATGATCGCTGCGTGCGACCTCGAACCAAACGATGTAATTCGAATGGTGCGCGATGCCCATCTGATCGGTCTCCGCGTACCGCACACGAAGTTCCGTCTCGTGCCAAGCGTAGCTCATAGGTCAAGTTTCTTCCCCTCGCCGCCCAAAACGCAACCCGACGCGACGCAATTCCTCGCGGCCTTCGCTTCGCGGCTATGCGACGCCAGAAACGAATACAGCCCCAAGCGGGGCCGCATCCAACGAAACTTTTTTTTGGCTGGGAGACAGGGATTCGAACCCCGATAGGCAGATCCAGAGACTGCAGTCCTACCATTAGACGATCTCCCAGCGTCCTTAATAATTTACGAAGCCGATACGGCCTTGTCAAACCAAAGGAAATGCCCGGGTGATGTTACCATCACGCGGGCGTGGTTTACCGGTTACGGTTATCCTACGAAATACTTCTTGTTATAAGAAGCAGCGTATTCTCTTATCTACTAAACGCTTTATATGGTATATTATCTTCACCTATAAATCAAGTGTTATCTTGTCCTCACGATGCTTCCATATGTCTGAGTTTAAGAATATTTTGGGTCTCGACCTGGGCGTGACCTCTATCGGTTGGGCCATGCTGAGAGTCGAGACAGATGCCGACGGAAAACCATTGCGCGAAAGCGACGGAACCATTGTCAACGCCTCAATTCATGATATTGGCGTTCGTATCTTCCCGGCAACGACCGAAGGTACTAAAAGCGAGCCGAAAAACAGTAAGCGGCGGACCGCACGGGGACAGCGAAGGCTGATCCGGCGAAAAGCTGCTCGAAGAAATTCTCTCCGGAGCCTTTTGATCGAAAATGGACTCCTTCCTGCGATCGATCCCTTGGCCGCATCATCGGACTTCCAAGCGATTGGTGACCCTTGGCGGACTCGCGCTCGAGCCTTGGATGAGCGTCTTGAGCCATTCGAGATAGGACGCTCGATCTATCATCTCAGCGAAGCGACGGGGATTCTTAAGCAACCGAAAATCCGCCAGTTCCAAGGAGGACGGCGTGGTTTACGATGGGATCGCTCGGATACGCCAAGAGATGTCGGACGGCGGATTTCGAACTGTCGGCGAGTCGCTATACGCACGAACTGAGAAGGCTCGCCCGGAAGCGCCATTCGCGAAGTTGCGGAAAGAGTTCACTCACCGCTCGATGACGGAGGCTGAGCTCGACGCGATATGGACAGCTCAGCAAGAGCACCATCCTGCGATCCTGACGAATGAGCTATTGGCAGATATCCGGCGCGTTATGTTCTTTCAACGCCCGCTTCGCTCACAACGCGGCCTTATCGGCAAGTGCATTTTCGAGCCGGGCAAGAAACGTTGCGACCTCGCACGTCCGGCGGCACAGCGCCTGCGCTACTGGCAGGATCTCAACAACCTGCAGCTTCAAGACCCGGCAACCCTGAACTGGCGAAAACTCACGACGGAGGAGAAAGCGAAGCTATCCGCAAAACTCGAAGGCACCAAAGAATTGACCTACAAGGCCCTTCGCAAGCTTTTGAAGATCGGTGAGGATGTTCGTATTAACCTCGAAACAAATGAAAAAAAGCTCTATGGGAATAAAACGGCATACGCATTTCGCAAAGCAATTGGAACTAAATGGGATGCCTTCAATGATGACGAGCAGAACCGGCTCACGGAAGAGCTTTTCCGAATCGAGAATGAGGATGCCCTTAAGCGGAGACTCAGCAGCTACTGGAACTTCGATGCGGATGAAGTTGCCAAACTCGAAGCGACGTGGCATCAACTCGAGGACGGTTACAGTCGGCTCTCTTTGAAAGCAATACGACGCGTACTTCCGTTTATGATGGACGGCCTGCGTTACGACGAGGCGGTTCGTGAGGTCTATGGTGACCACCGGCGAATATTTGGCCGCGAAGAATACCAGAAGCTTGAGCTGCCGCCGAAAGACCTAAGGAATCCGATCGTCTATAAGGCCCTCTGTGAGCTCCGAAAAGTGGTCAATGCGATCATTCGTGAGCACGGACGCCCGGATGAGATACGGATCGAGCTGGCCCGCGACCTTAAGCTTACAAAGCTTCAAAAAGAGAAAGCAATGAAGCAGGCCAACAAAAACAAGCGCGCCAACGAAGATGCTGACACGTTCTTCAAAGAAAGGTTCGGCCTTGAGAATGCGTCGTCAACCGACAAGCTGAAATATCGCCTTTGGAAAGAAGCGGGTGAGCGGTGCCCGTACACCGGCAATCCGATCCCGCCCGGATCGCTCCTGAATGACGGCCTCGTTGACATCGAGCATATCATTCCCTACAGCCGATGCTTTGACGACTCGTATATGAACAAAACGATCTGCGATGCGAAATTCAATCGCGAGGTCAAGCGAAATCGAGCGCCGGGTGAGATCTACGACCGCGAAAGCGAGGCCTATTCCGAGCTGATACATCGTATCGCCGTTTTACCGCCTGCAAAGCAGCGAAAGTTCAAAATGACCGAGCAGGAGCTCGCAGAAACCGACTGGGCAGGCCGTCAACTGTCGGATACTCGCTACATCTGCCGTGAAGCTCACGGCTATTTGCGCCAGCTTTATCCTTATAGCCCCGACGAGAGTAAGTATGTGCAGGTCGTCTCAGGCGGGGCCACGGCAAGCCTTCGACACGTTTGGCACGTAAATGCGATCCTTTCGGACGGCGACATCGAGGCAAAGAATCGCTGGGATCATCGCCACCATGCGATCGATGCGATCGTCGTTGCTTTGTGCGACCGCGGCCTCTATCATCTGATCTCGAAACTCTCAGGCCGGAACCACGAGTTGATGAACCGGAAACTGTCAGGATTCAGCGAGCCGTGGCAAGGTTTTCTGGATGATGTGAACAGGGCAATGAGTACGCTTATCGTCTCGCATGCGCCTACCCGCCGTGTGCGCGGACAGCTCCTCGAAGAGACTGCCTACGGCCCAACCGCCGTTCCGGGTGTATATGTAGTCAAAAAAGGGCTGGAAGGGATCACCGACGCCAGATAAAGAATATTGTTGACCCGGCGGTAAAGGAACTTGTGGAGCTGCGGCTTTCGCAGTTCAATGGCGACAGGAAGAAGGCCTTCGTCGAGCCGCTATTCCACAAAGACGGCAAGACGCCGATACGCACGGTTCGCATTTCAGTAACTATGTCGCCCGAAACCGTGGTCGGGATCAGGGATGCGAGCGGCGAGGTGTATAAGTACTATTCGCTGGCAGGCAACCATCATGTCGATATATTTGAGAATATCGACAGCGGCGAACGCCGGGCCGAACTCGTACCGCGATTTTACGCGGCGCAGCGTAACTGGAAACAGGCCGATCTCGGCCCCGAATGGCGAAAGCTCTTCTCGCTCTGCGCCAACGACTACGTCGAGTTTCGCGGAGATGACGGCGAATTGATCGTTTATAGGATACAGAAGATGTCTGGTGGAGGAACGGTTGTCATTATCGGCCGTCCGCTGGAAGACGCGAGATCTGAATACGTGACCGGCGTCGTAAAGCAGCTCCAGGGAAAGAACCTGAAGAACATCACACGAAAGCTTCAGGTCGATCCGATCGGACGTCTTTCGACGGCAGGCGATTAGCTCTTAGCAAAACCACTGTTCGCTTGTCGGGTTTGAAAACCTATGATCAAGCGAACAGTTGAAATTTCCACACCGGGCTGCTATCTCCATACAAGGGATGCTCAGCTCGTCATTGAAAAGGACGGCCTAAAGGTCGGCAGCGTTCCGATCGAGGACCTCGGTGTCCTGATCCTCGACAGCCCGCAGCTCCTCGTTACGTCGAGCCTAATAAGCGGCCTAGCCGAACAGAATGTTTCTGTGATCTTCACAGATTCGAAACATCTGCCCTCGTCGCTGACCGTTCCCTTCTCCGCCCATTCGATACAGTCTAAGGTCCTGAACGGCCAGATCGCTATCTCGCTTCCAACAAAGAAGCGCCTCTGGGCGGCTGTTGTCTCCGCAAAGATCGCCAATCAGGCGCGTTCGCTTGAGCTTTGCGGAAAAGATGGAACTGCCCTTCGCGAGATCGCGGATCGCGTAAAAAGCGGTGACCCAGCCAACCTAGAGGCCTACGCTGCAAAGGTGTACTGGCGGAAACTCTTCGGCGACGCTTTCCGCCGCGATCGTTTTGCAAACGATCACAACATCCTGCTCAACTACGGCTATGCGATCATGAGAGCTGCGACGGCGCGAGCAATTGTTGGTACCGGCCTGCATCCGGGTCTCGGGATCAATCATAAGAACCAATATAATCCCTTTCCACTCGCAGATGATCTTGTTGAGCCGCTTCGGCCTTTTGTCGATGTCTGCGTGGCCTCGATCTTGGCCGAAATGTTCTCCGATCCAGGCAACGCCGAGCCGGAGCTCGTGCTCGACAGAGGCAAAAAAGCCGCTCTGCTAGGCCTGCTCGCGGACGATTGCAGCTATGATGCGCGTCCGCTCCCCCTGTTGGCAGCTCTAGGCTGCTACGTCGCAACCGTAAAGCAAGTGATGCTGGGCGAGGCTCAAAAGCCTGTGATCCCCACGTTCGTTAAGTAGTATGGCAATAAGGTTTTTTGGAGGATTCAATACCGTGTGGATGGTTGTAATGTTCGATCTGCCGATGGTCTCGCCTTATGAGAAGAAGCGATATGCTCAGTTTAGGAAAGTTCTGCTGCGGGACGGCTTTTCAATGCTTCAGTTCTCGGTTTACGGACGCCATTGTCCGTCCGAAGAAAATGCAGAGGTGCACGAAAAACGGGTCGTATCCGCGTTGCCGCCCGAAGGGAATGTTCGTATAATCAAGGTTACCGAGAAACAGTTCGCGCGGATGAAAACCTTCTATGGAAAAAAGCGTCGCAAAACAGAAGAGCCGCCGCTTCAGCTCAGTTTTTTTCTGAGCCTTGGCAGCGGCAACTCCATGCATCTCAACCATTTGCGGCTGATCTAGTTTAGCAGATAAGAGAATCGCCGCAACTCACAACGATATGATGGTCGCGATGGAATTCTCGGC
>LLEU01000019.1 GCA_001567505.1 Acidobacteria bacterium OLB17
CGGAATCTGGTCGGCTGCTCACCGGCTTCCCCCTGTCGCAAATCATGTCGCAAGTTTTCTACCACTTGCGACAAAGACATGCGACACGAAAAGCCCTGATTTTCCGGGGGCGGCCGATCTGTTGCAGGTTTTACGACTTGCGCGACAAGGCTATGAGATGACGGGATCGTATAGCGTCGCTTGACACTATACGCTTAGCTTGATAGTGACGGCACATGAGAATCCGAAACGTGGTCCATAAGGGGTTGCGCCGCTTCATCGAAGATGATGACGCCACCGGCTTGCAGGCGGCCGTAGTGCCGAAAGTCCGTCGCATCGTCACCTTTCTGCAAGATATGGAGCGGGAAGACGAGTTGCGCACGGTCCCGAGCTGGAAGGCTCATCAGCTCACCGGCGATCGAAAAGGCACCTGGAGCCTGTTCGTCACCAAGAACTGGCGGATCACATTTCGGATCGACCAAACCGAAATCGAGATCATCGACCTCGACTATGAAGATTACCACTAGGAGGTGGCTATGAGTGCGATGCAGGGCATCCGTATGAAAAATCCCGCCCACCCCGGCGGCTTCGTCAAAAGTGAGATCATCGAGCCGCTTGGCCTTTCGGTCACGAGCGCCGCGCAAGTTCTCGGTGTTACGAGGGCGGCGTTGTCGGCCGTCCTGAACGAGCGCGCGCACCTTTCGCCGGAAATGGCGCTCCGGGTCGAAAAGGCTTTCGGCGTGTCGATGGATACGCTCATGCGGATGCAGAACAGCTATGACATTGCCCAAGCCCGCAAGCGGGAAGGGGAGATCAACGTCGCGCCCTTCAAGGGAAAGCCGCTCGATCCGCAAGCGGCGCTGATCTGATCCGACAACAATACGAACACAGCCGCGCCGAGCAGCGCGGGCAAGGGGCTTGTGCATGAAAAGTTTGCTAGAACAACTTCCGTCAATCGTCGCGGAAGGGAAAAAAGAAGCCGAGCGCGTTATAGAACGAGCCGAGAGCAACTATCGTCTCGGCTTGCAAACGCGCGAGTTAGTTATCCCGTCCAAGGATAGTAACTGGCAAAGCTTACTTCAAGCCTCCAACAAACGAGACGCATCTGACGGTGATTCTAACGTCAGCCGTTTAGTTTATGGTGACAATCTTCTTGCAATGGCTTCTATGCTGGCCGAAAACCCCTCTCTGCGAGGCCAAGTTACTCTAATCTATCTCGATCCTCCTTTTGATAGCAAAGCTGACTACAGAACAAAGATCGTATTTCAGGGAGAGAGTATAGATCAGCGACCAAATGCTATCGAGCAATTTGCATATGCAGATACATGGTCTGACGGAACTGCATCGTATTTGAACATGGTCGTTCCTCGACTCTATCTAGCGAAAGAGCTTCTGAAGAATGACGGAACTATATATATTCACCTAGACTGGCATGTCGGACACTATGTAAAAATAGCCGCCGACGAAATATTTGGTAAAGACGCTTTCCTAAACGAAATCGTCTGGCAACGCACCGGCGCTCATAACGATGCTGGTAAGTTCGGCGTCATCCATGACACCCTATATGCCTATGTGAAAACGGACGACCACGTTTTCAATCCTACGTTTGTTCCCCATTCAGCGGAACACCTGCAAACCCGATTTAACCAAATAGAACCAGAAACCGGCCGCCGTTTCTTCGCTGGCCCCATAACAGCACCAGGAAGCGGCCCTTCTCGCCTTTTCAGAGGCGTCGAGATCGCTCCCCCTCCCGGCCGCCATTGGAGTTATGCGCAAGAGAATATTGATGAGCTAGAAAGACAGAATAAAATTTACTATTCATCGACCGGAACGCCATATCTAAAGCAATACATGGACGAATATGTAGAGCAAGGCCGACGAATACATACTGTTTGGACAGATATATTGCCTCCTAAAACCGGGGCGGAAATCCTTGGATACCCAACTCAAAAACCCGAAAAGCTCCTTCAGCGGATTATTGAGGCATCTTCAAATCCTGGCGATATTGTAGCGGACTTTTTTGTAGGCTCCGGAACTACTGCGGCTGTCGCGGAACGACTAGGCCGTAGGTGGGTTGCCGCCGATTTGGGGAAGCCGGCTTGCATGATTACCCGCAAGCGCTTGATCGACCAGGACGCAAAACCGTTCCTCTATCAGCACATCGGGGACTATCAGGTTGAACAAATGCGCTCCACGTTGGGGAGCCGGTTCCGTATTGGTGATTTGGCAGAGATCGTCCTCGGACTCTTTGGCGCTCTACCACTACCCGTTGAAGAGAATCCAAACAAAAACATGGGACGGATTCAGGGGAGCAAAACGCTTGTCCTTGCGGACAGCCCCAACAAGATGACCGGCCTCGCTACGCTGCGCCGTGCAATCGAAATCCGCGACAACCTCATGGGTGGGTGGGATAAGGTCGTTATCCTGGGGTGGAATTTTTCACCGACGATCGGCCATGACATTGAGGCATTGGGGCAAGGCGACAGGCTGGAAGTGCTAGTGATCCCGCCTGATCTGCTCGATCGGCTGAAGAAAAAGGGGCACAAGCTCAAAGCGGACGAGGTGCGTTTCTCGTCGCTGCAATATCTCAAGCTCGGGGCTGTTTCCCGCGATCAACAAGGAAGCAATGAAGCCCTATCGGTCTCGATAGCAAACTATGTGCTGCTGTCGCCGGAGGCGCTGAATCTTGACGAGGCCAACCGGGAAAAGCTGCAAAAGATCATCAATACCGACCCGTTGGCACTCATAGAATATTGGAGCGTCGATCCCGACTATGACGGCGAGGTATTCCGCTCCGTCTGGCAAGACTACCGGGGCAACACGGAGAAAGATGCCGACGCTTATCGGGTCATCACCACGGCCAGGATCACTAGCCTCCCCAAAAAAGACGGGCCTCGCCGCGTCTGCGTGCGTGTGGTTGATGTGTTCGGCTTTGAGGCCGAAGCAACTGTTGAGGTGGTATGATGGCAAGCATCAATGATCTTTCGCTTGCCAAAGGATTGACGGCCAAGGTCGAGGAAGCCTGCGCCGGTCTGGAAACCGGCGAAGCGCCGATCCTCGATCACGTCTCAGAGATCACGGCCGAGCTGTTGAAATGGTGGTTCCAGACTGAATTTCAGGACGCCCGCACCTTCAATTTCCATCCCGGCCAGCGGCAAGCCTTGCTGAATGTGATCTATGCCCATGAGGTTTTGGGCATTGCGTCCCTGCAAGACCTTTACCAGATCGCCGCCCCTGACGTGATGCTGACAAGCACGCGGGATTCCGAGATCATCCGCGCGCCAAAAAATTCCTATCCGAAATACTGCCTGAAAATGGCGACCGGAACGGGAAAGACCTGGGTTCTGCAAGCCCTCATGGTCTGGCAGATTCTCAACGCGAACCGCGCGCCGGATAGCGACCGCTACACCAAAAACTTCCTCGTCGTTGCCCCCGGCCTCATCGTTTACGATCGGCTGCTTGACGCCTTCATGGGGAAGGAACGAGACGGCAAGCGCGATTTCACGATTTCTGACCTGTCGATATTCCAGGAACTGTTCATTCCCGATTCCTACCGGGACGAGGTTTTCCGGTTCGTGCAAGGGGCGGTCTGCCCGAAAGAAGACATTGGCCGCAAGGTCACGGCCGGCGGCATCATCGCCATTTCCAACTGGCATGTGCTGTCGGAAGAAGGCGAGCCGCTTGAGGATGAGGAAATCACCGCGCCGGGGGAATCCGCCGATCCGAAAATCGTTGTGCAGAGCGTCCTTCCCCTGACGCCCGGCACCAGCCAAGGCAACGATTTGAATGTGCTGAACCGTCGCTATGAGCGCGGCGGCATCCTCTCCTACCTGAAAGACCTGCCCGCGCTCATGGTCTTCAATGACGAAGCCCACCATATTCACG
>LLEU01000020.1 GCA_001567505.1 Acidobacteria bacterium OLB17
CATACGGCTTCGGCCTCGCGGACGACAAGCTCGCGGCCGCGGACTTCACGGGCGATGGCAAAACGGATGTCGCGGTTTGGCGGCCTTCGAGCGGCGACTGGTATGTACTAAGGAGCGAGGACGCGACGTTCTACGGCGTCCGTTTCGGCACGCAGGGCGACGTACCCGCGCCCGCAGACTTTGATGCCGACGGCAAGGCCGACCCCGCAGTCTTCCGGCCTTCGAACGGGACTTGGTACGTCGCAGGTTCGGACACAGGCTTTCGCGCAACGCAATTCGGCATCGCCGGCGATCAGCCAACGCCCAGGGATTTTGACGGCGACGGCAAGGCCGACATTGCCGTTTTCCGGCCTTCGACAAATATCTGGTATCGCCTGAACAGCTCGGACGGAAGCTTCTCCGCCGTTGCTTTCGGGACGGCAGGCGACCTTCCTGTGGCCGCGGATTACACGGGCGACGGCAAAGCGGACGTTGCCGTTTGGCGGCCTTCGAGTGGCGTTTGGTACGTGCTCCGCAGTGAGGACGGCGGCTTTTATGCTGTCGCTTTCGGACTCGCGGGCGACGTTCCCGTGCCCGGAGATTACGACGGCGATGCGAGAATGGACGCAGCGGTCTTCCGCCCTTCGCAGGGCACTTGGTATCTCCTCCGCTCGACCGAAGGGTTCGCCGCAATGCAGTTCGGCCTCGCCGACGACATCCCGATCCGCTGACCTTTTGTCCATCGGCGATCACATAGCAGATGCATGCGCGAGACGCCTCGGTTCACCGTAGATCCCTTTTCTCTGCGAGATCGTAAAACAAAAATACCCCGGAACTCACGCTCCGAGGCATTTTTCACGTTTGGATGACCTAAAAGTTCCGACTAACGCTCTTCGATCGGCGTGTATTTCAGGTCGCGGGGGCCGATGTATTCGGCACGCGGGCGGATCAGCTTGTTGTTGCCGTACTGCTCGAGGATGTGGCCCGTCCAGCCGGAAATACGACTGACCGCAAAGATCGGCGTGTAAAGGTCGAGCGGGATGCCCATCAGGTAATAGGTCGAGGCCGAGTAAAAATCGACGTTCGGGAACATCCCTTTCTTCTCGTGCATCAGCTGCTCGATCCGCTGCGACATATCGAACCACTTGGATTCGCCCGTCTTTTCGGCCATCTGCTTCGAATAACGCCGCAGCCATGTGGCACGCGGGTCTTCAGTTTTATAGACGGCGTGGCCGATGCCCATGATCTTGCGTTTTTCTTCGAGTGCTTTATCGACCCAGGCGTCAACCTTGTCGAGTGATCCGATCTCGAGGAGCATTTTCATCACATTGGTGTTCGCGCCGCCGTGCAGCGGGCCCGCAAGGGCCGCAATTCCCGCCGTTACGCAGCCGTACATATCTGCGAGTGTGCCGGCGACTACACGGGTCGTAAACGTTGATGCGTTAAGCTCGTGGTCGGCGTGCAGGATAAGGCAGACATCGAACATCCGAGCTTCGTCAGCCGTGGGTCTTTCGCCGCGGAGCATATAAAGGAAATTCTCCGCGATCGAAAGCTCGGGGTTCGGTGCGACGACATCCTTTCCGTTGCGGATGCGGTCAAAGGCCGCCGCGATCGTACCGATCTGCGCGGTCAGTTTGATCGCCGCGTTCATCGCTGATGCCCGATCGGTCCCCTTGCCATCCTTGTCGTAAAAATCAAGCGATGAGACGGCCGTGCGAAGAGCGTCCATCGGATCTGCATCCTTCGGGAATGCCTTGATCAGCTCGATAACTTCCGCCGGCACCGCATAATTCGCACGAATTTTCGTCCGAAGCTCGGTAAGTTCGTCCGCCTTCGGCAAACGCCCGTTCCATAAAAGGAAAATGACCTCTTCGAACGTAGAATGTTCCGCGAGGTCATGAATGTTATAGCCTTGATAAATTAAGATCCCCTGTTCGCCGTTGACATCGCCGATCGAACTCTGGGCCGCAACGACGCCGCGAAGGCCGGCCGTCGCCGCTCCGGATCCACTCTCAGTTCCTGTACTCATTTGATATTAATATCCCTATCCTTTTTTAACGGCGTTATGAAAACAGCCTCTCAATTCATGCCTTGGGATCATTTCGGATTCGGCCGGCCAAATTCGTCGTGCCGATGCGAATGCCTCTAAAGGTGGGTTTGCAAGGGGAACACCCGGACAAATACCGCCCATCCCGGCAATCTTTTATTTTAGCCGAAAGCCGCACGGGCTTCAAGCCAAACCACCAATGCCCTGGCCCGCCCGCCTCGATCTTTGCCGCCCCAACGAAAAAAAACTGCCCGGAGAAGCCCTCCGGGCAGCTTGAATTTCGACAGGATCTTATCGCGACTCAACGGATCTGGGTCTCGTATGAGGTCTTGATCCGGATCTGCTGATTTTCATTGAGCTTTATCTGCTTCCCGCGCTCAATGACGACCGCACCCACGCCGAAGGCCGCTCCTACAGCTGCCCCGACACCTGCACCCACGGGGCCGGCAATGATCGCTCCGGTAACCAGGCCTGCACCGGTGGACGCACCGATCTTGATGCCGTCTCCCTTTAATGAAGACTTGCCGATTGCCGTGCCTTCGTTATCCACGGTCTTTATGTTATCGCCTTTCACCGGCATCACTTCGATGAGCGTCGCGGCAAAATTCGACCAGCGTTGATCGTTGATAACGATGCGGTCAAAGGTGAGCGTCATCTGCGAACGGCGTTTGATACGTCCGGGCTTCACTATCTTGCTTATCCGTCCTTCAACAACGGCTCCGGCGATCTCGGAAGGAGAGACGATCTTTGCAAGGAACTTGTCGCCTTCGCGATTCGTTTCGGTGGAGAGAGGCTGCTGGAGTTCAAGCAGCAGTTCGGTGTCCCGCGGGATTATGATCACGGCGTTCGGATCGCCCGAATAGCTCGCCGCCACAGGCGTCTCGGTTCGCTGAGCGACCGCAGTTGTTGTGGTCGAATTTGCCGCCGGCATAGTGGTTCCGGTTTCAGCGGCCTTCGGGATCTCAGTTGATGCGGTCACCGCCGTTGCTCCCCGGCGATGGATCTCTGCCGGCAGGGTCGATTCGAAGGAACGTTTTTCAAACCCGGTGGAGTAACCGCTCTCAAAACCTTGCTGATAGCCGTCGCGATAGTCTTCCAACGGCCCATATTCCTTATTGTAGGCGCGGTCGGCCTTTGAAAATTCAGCATGACGCCGAAAGTCCCGCGTCTGGTTG
The DNA here is from genome assembly GCA_001567505.1 of Acidobacteria bacterium OLB17. Lineage (GTDB taxonomy): Bacteria > Acidobacteriota > Blastocatellia > Pyrinomonadales > Pyrinomonadaceae > OLB17. Next base: position 3,202 of record LLEU01000020.1, read on the forward strand.
TCGATCGTATCCCGATAACCGGCCATATAGCCGTCGGAATAACCCGTTCGATAGCCTCGCTGGAGGGCGATATTAAGGTTGGCCGGTTGCTGGGCAACGACAAAACCAACGCTAGTGAGAATGACACACAATCCGAGAATCGCTATGCGAATGTTTAATTTCATATTTGCTCCTAACGTTGCCTGGAACGGCAGAAATGCAGACCTCTCATTAGGTTATACACGATTCTTTGAGCAATTACAACAACTTTTTTATGCACACTTCACAAAGTCTTTATGGAATCGCTTAAGCGGATGGTATTGATCGGCTGCCGCCGAAGAGCATTCGACGCTGAGATGGCAGGCTGGATATGAACTAAAAACTCTTCCGGAAGAGATATGACATACGGATAAAGACAGTGCGCCCGTTCCGCTCGAATCCGGGCTGTGGAAGATCTGTAAATCGGTTATAACCGTTGTAGTTAAAATCGTCGTTATAACCGACGTAGAAGGCGGTTCCGGGATTCGGCGTCCAACCGAACAAGACCTGGCCCTTGGCGTTCTTGTCCAGCGAATCATAATCCAGTCGCGTACGCAGAAATGCGAAGCGGGTGAACTGGTACGTGGAATGAAGCGTAAATAGATTCGATTCGAACGCAAGCTGGTCCGTGTCACTCCGATGGAGCCTGCTGTTCGAGTAATCGAGCGAAAAGCGCAGTGCGTTCGTCGGTTTGAGTTCAATTCCGAAGTCGATACTTCGTGAAGAGCCTGTGCCGGGATCGAGAGCAGGATATGGGCCCGCCATTCCGCCTTGGATCCACGCTACATAGGCAGGACTTACACGATTGTAGCGATTTCCGGATCCGAAATCGTAATCGAACCGATTCCAACTGAACCTTGCCGAGCCGAAGATCGAGAACTTTGAATTTACTTGCTTATTGGCGCTGAAACTAAAAGCCGGCTGAAGAGCGTGCCGCTCCGGAGCCCCAAAAAAGGCTCCGTTGATAGTACCAAGGACGTTTCGCTTCGCCCCGAACTCTTCCTCGTACAGATGCTCGTAACTAAGTCCGACCTCGGCGCTCAGAGATAGATTTCCCTGCAGCTGGGTATCTATGCTTGTCTCGACATTTGCTTCCTGAACCCGGCCGGACCAATCGAACGTGTAGCTTGCACTTTGCCGCCAGTTCAACCGGATCAATGTCGCTTCACTTCGCGATTTCGTGCTAAAGCGATTCGCCGCAAAGAAGTTATTTGTGTCCGTACGATTCGTAAAACCCGCATCCGAACGATAATCCGGTGACTTCCCTTCAAAGCCTATGGTCCAACCTGTCGTGTCCCTTGTATGATCGAGGTTCAGGTTGTACGCAAGTCCATTCCCCGTACGATATGCGGTATGGTCGGTCTCGGGTTCATAGAAATTCTTTCGCGAGTGGCTGCCGAGAACCTGATAGCTGAACACGGTCGCACCGTCGAGTTTGTATCGGCCGTCGAAACCGCCGACAAAGTTCCTGCTCTTCGGGAAAGTTCGTGCCGTTCCGAAGAATCCCAGATAGTTGCTGCCGCCAAAATCGCGTTTAAGGCGAAGCACGCCGAAGAGTGCATTCTTGTCAAGGAATTGGTCGATCGGGCAAACGACGGTCGGGTCAGTTTGCTGCCTGATCAGCATTCGCGGTTCGCAGTTCGTTCGTCCTCACTGTAGTTCCCGGGAGCATTATCCGAAGCCGCCAAAAATCCGAGGTCACCTTGCCGGTTTTACCCGTCAATTTTGCTGCAAAGTCCGGATCGACGATCGTGCGGGAATAGAACGGCGACAGCGACGAATCGAAGATCTCTTTCCCTTCAAGGAAGAACGGCCTCTTTTCTTCGAAAAAGATCGGAAAGCGACGGTTCGCGGAGACGACCGGAGCATCCGCTTCAATCTCAGCATAATCGGGATTGATCGCCGCATCGAATGTGATGTTCGGCGTAAGGGTGAACTTCAAGTTGACACCGATGTCCGCCTTGACCGGCCGGTTGAGCATTCTGCCGCTTGCGATAAAACGATCGGCCACACGCTCCCTCGTCTGGCTTACCGTAACGCTCGGAACGACCTCAAGAGTTCGCTCATATTTAATATCGTCGATCCCCGAGATCTTGCCATGCTTTATCAAGGTGCCGGAGACGTTGCGATCGTCCGGGAGCCATTGATCCATCTCGTCGTTAAAGCGGTCAATATTCCGTGCCACATTGAAGCCCCAGATGCGCTTCTTCGCCGACGCATATCGGAGCGACTTAAAAGGGATCTTCGCCTCGACGGCCCAACCCCAGTCGTGGATGGCACCTTTCGACTCCATTACGATATCGACCGAAAAATCGGGCCCGAAAGAGCCCTCCGTTACAATGCCGTCCTGTTGGATGCCGAGCGGATTAAAACCGAGGAGGTAGGCCCGGCGTTGGTCGTTATACGTGTCCAGCCAGATCCGGACATTATCCTCACCGAATACATCATCGCGTTTGGCGACCGTGGCCCGGATCTTGTCGCGATCGTCCCAGCATTTGAATGCGATGTACAGATAATGCTCGTCGTAAGCCATGTAGACCTCGGTCGGCTTCGACGGAGCGATGTTGTTGCCAGGGCTCGTTTGGAAGAAGTCCTTAAAGACCGCTGCCGACCGCCAGGCCTCGTCATCTAAATTGCCATCAACCACAGGCGGTTGAGCGGTCTTTGGAATTGAGACCGGCTGCGTCTTTTCAGGCGGCAACGATGGCAAGTTGGATCCTGAGGAAGCAGCACCATCCTGCGCCGAAGCAAAGGTGGCGAAAGTAAATACACAAATACCCAGTAAAATTAGATGCTTCATCAATGATCGGAGTACTCACGGGCGGGAACACGCGGTGACTTTAATCTAGAAACGCAGAAACTGCGATATTGTTTCAAAAACAGTTTCAAAAACAAAGACGAACGCCCAAAGACGTTCGTCTCGCGATCAAGCTTCTATCTTATCTAGTTTTTGCCCAAAAGACTATTCGCAGACCGAACTCCTATATTGCCCTCACTCTGAAGCAAAAAGCTCCGCGACCCCTTTCCAACTTCATAAATGAATAGATCTTCGTCGTTGCCCACTCTGCTCGCCGCGATCCCGTCAAACCGCACGGGAACCTCAGGAGCCTTGATCTGCCCGGCAAAATCCGCTGGAACGGTAACCAGAATATCGCCTTGGCCCGCGAGGGCCGTCAGCTTGTCAAAGTCTCCGTCGAGACTCAGCGTTCCGAACTCTGTTACGGCGTTGACCTCTCCACGAAATCCGACGACCCGTATTCGTCCTGTTTCGGAAGCAGCGATCAGCTTGCCTCCTGAATCGTACAGCGTGATCGACTCGTCCTCGCCCTTCAGGTCGAGCGTACCAGTGACCCCATCGATCCTGATCTCACCGTCTGTTGTGATCTTCAGGTTGCTCTTGCGGGGTACAAAAACAACGAGCCGCGTCTGCCATGATTCGCGCGGCGTGCCGTTCACTCGAATTTCTACCGACCTCTCATTGGCGACGTCGGCCACATCGACAGGCGGGTCGCCGTCTGCCGAGCGGATCTCCGTGATCGAATATCGTACTTTCGACTCATCCGTTCCCACTACTCTTACCGAGCAGTTCGGAGCCTCGATCGTGACATTCGGCGTCCCAGTAACAGCGAAGCTCTTCGAATGCCGCGTAACGGCCGAATCCGCGCCAAATGTACGTTCGTTACCGAACGCATTTAGGAAAGCCGTCCGCCTTGAAACGGCACGGATGGCACGCCGTGCCTCTTTGGCGACTGCTTTTTCAATATCGACCGACTTGATCTGTTCGCGTGCGGCCTCCAACGCCTCTTTTACAGACTTATCGACGATCGATCCATTAATGGCCAAGGCCTTCTCGGTCTCTTTCTTTGCTGCATCAAGAGCTGCTTTCATTGCGGTTGACGAACGAAGCTGAGCGTCAGCGATCGCTTTCTCAGTTTCGGCCGAAATGCGGGCCTTGTCGACCCGCGAACGGATGGTAGAAGACCGGCCCTCATCGTCAGGCCGGTCGCCCGACAAAAGATCCGTTACCGGGTTTGGCGACCGTCCGTCTTTCGGATGTGTGATCGAGAGCGGGCCGTTAACACTTTCGAGTTCAAGCCTCCCGGTTCCGGAGCCAAGCTTTGAATGGAGGCTGCGGCCGATGAAGTCATGTTTCTTCACGTTCAAGCCAAACTCTGTCGTGATCCCGCCGTGGAGCGTCTCGGCCTTGAGCGTCACATCAGAATCGGTCGGGATGTTGGCCCGTACCGGGCCGTTCACGGTCGAAAGTTCGATCTCGGATCCCGACCCGACCTGGTCAAAGCTCGCATCGATCGCCCCATTCACCGTCGATGCCTGTGTTCGCCCACGCACCCTGGCGATATTGATGTTTCCGTTAACGCAGGACGCCCTTACAAAATTGTCAAAATTAGCGATCGAAATGTCCCCGTTAACGCTCTCTATCTCGTCCAGGACCGCACCTCGAGGCAGTTTCATCTTGATCACGACCTGAACGTTTCGCTTAGAGCTCCACTCCTGTCCGCTTTCCCACTCACGCCACTCCGTCTTCAGGCTGAATCGGTCCTTGTCAGATTCGATCACGACTTTGACCGAGTCAAGGACCTCTTTGCTTGGACCGGATTTTTCGACAACGAGCGAAGCCTCGTCTTTGTCCCAACTCTCAAGTTCGATCCGCCCGTTGACGTTGGATATCGAGACGCGTCCGTTCGAACTCAGCGGATAACTCCGTTCGAGTCGCTCCGTAATGTCACCGTTTTGGGCCTCGGAGACGATCGCAGGACCATTTGGAACCTGATGTTCCGCAATGGCCGGCTGCGTTGAAAAAAGTAATCCCGAGAATAGTATCGTGTATATCCACGTCATAGTTCACCTACTTCGGATCGGTCGAGACCCTGCTTTCTTGAAACTAAAACACCACACACACCCGTCTTGTGACAAGTTCTAAAAAAATAACCGAAAGCCCGGATCCTCGCATTTTTCTATTGATTTTCGCCCATTTTTCCTATAATCTTCTTAAGACGAGCGGCTTTCCGCATCGGCATCGCATCCCACGGGTCACCCTCCATCATCCAGGTCGATCCTTACTGCCTTTCTTCGGTTAATACTATTCTCTCCTGACAATGGAACAGCAGGACAGGCTCATAAACATCTATATCGCTGGTCTGGCCGTGATCGCGACATTCGCGGTCGGCTGGGCAGTTATGAGCGACCCGTTCCGGCAGTTTGATGGCGGATTCCTTGCTCTAGGTTTGTTAACGATCTTTTCCAGTTGCTGGCTAAGGATCCAACTACCTCGCACAAATGTCCATTTTACGATCTCCGATGCCCTGATCATCCTCTCGATGCTCCTTTACGGCGGGAGTATTACGGTTCTTCTGGCAACCGTCGAGGTCGCCGCCGCGTCGATCAATCTTAAGCTGCGCGGAACGCCCATCCGGCTTAAGACTATAGCCTTCAATATTTTGGCCGCACCCATCGGGGTATTTGCCGCATATCAGGTAGCAATGCTCCTCTTTGGCCGCCTTGATGTTGTCGTGCCACGGCACGACCTCACTAGTCTTACCTGGCTTCTCCTAACGATCTCATTGGCGCTTTTCGCCGTAAACTCGATCACGGTCTCTGTTTTCGCAGCGATAAGAACAAAGAAGAGTGTCTGGCACCACTGGAAACAAAATCTCGGCGACACTATCGTCCTCAATCTGCTCGGTGGAATTATGGCCGGAGCGATACTATCGGCCGTCGCTCACCTGAACCTTTATGTCGTTGCGGCAATTGTAGGGTTCTTTGGCGTTATCTTTCTGACATTTCGTCATTTTGTTTCCGATGCACGGAGGTCCAGCGAACTTGCACAGCGAGAACAACGCGAGCGATATGAACAGGCGGAGAAGCACGTTCGCGAGCTTGAACATTACGTTGCTGAGCTCGAAAAGGCCGCCGATGCTCTTCAAGAGAGTCACGAACGGTTTCGCCATGCCGCTTTTCACGACGCCCTGACCGGGCTGCCGAATCGAAACTTCTTCATCGAACGCCTCAAGGAATTGCTTACCGAAGGAGCCGAGCTTGGCGAATTTAGGTTCGCGATCCTGCTGCTCGATCTCTACAGATTCAAAACGATCAATGAAAGCCTCGGACATTCACTCGGGGATCGCCTCATACAACACGTCGGACGCAGGCTAGGCGAGATGGTTCGCGAATCGGACCTCGCCGCGAGGTTCTCGGGAGATAAGTTCGGCATTATCCTAACTGACCTTCTGGAGAAGGATGAGGCTGTTGCGTTCGCGGAACGGCTGTCTGCGAGGATCTCCGAACCTTACACGCTCGACGAACGGCAGGTGTTTACGGACGTTCGCGTAGGCATCGCATTCGGCAGCTCAAAATATCTCGAGGCCGAGGATCTTCTGCGAGACGCCGACATCGCAATGTATTACGCAAAGGACTCGAACGAGAAACACGTGATCTTCGACCAGAAGATGCATGTGCGGGCAGTCACCAGACTTCAACTAGAGACCGACCTGCGGTTTGCGATCGAACGGCACGAATTTGAACTTCATTATCAGCCGATCGTTGCCCTCGAGACCGCTCGCTTGGTCGGCTTCGAGGCATTGGTACGGTGGAATCATCCGCAGCGAGGCCTTGTGCCGCCCAATGAATTCATCCCGATCGCGGAAAGCACCGGCCTGATCGTGCCAATGACGGTTCAGATCCTTGAATCTGCCTGCAAACAGGTCAAAGAATGGCAGCTTCGGTTCCCCGCGGAAGTGCCTCTCTCTATCGCCGTCAACCTTTCCGGCAAGCATTTTGCCGATCCGAAGCTTGTATCTCAGATCAAAGAGGTCCTCGCCGTCTCTGCCCTCGATCCGGCCAGCCTAAAGCTTGAGCTCACGGAAAGCGCCATTATGGAAAATGCCGAGCGTGCGATCCAGATGCTCGCGCAGATCAAGGAGACCGGAGTTCAGGTCAGCATCGATGATTTTGGCACCGGATACTCCAGCCTGAGCTATCTGCATCGCTTCCCGATCGACCTATTGAAAGTTGACCGCTCTTTCGTTAGCGCTATGGAGGAGAACTCCGAGAACGGCGAGATCGTCCGTACCGTGATCGCACTTGCGAAAGCTCTTCGCCTTAAGGTCGTCGCCGAAGGGATCGAGAGCATACATCAATTTCATCAGCTGCGGATCCTCAAATGCGAATACGGACAGGGTTATCTATTCTCTAAACCGCAGGCCGTCGCCGATATAGAGATTCTCCTGGCCGATGAACTCCACTGGCAGCACATCCTGCCGCAGCCGTCGCGCCAGGTGCCGCCGGCAGCCAATATCTCGCCTCTGCGGCTTGCTAACTGATCGGACATTGCGAGTACAACTAAAAAGCCGGCCTTCCGGGCCGGCTTCAATATTTTTACCGCAGACGTGCGAGCTATCGCCGTCCGTTCATACTTTTAAGAAGGTAGTCGAGCGAGGAAGGTGCAGTATTGTTCTGCAACAGCGCTTCCGCAAGCTGGAAAAGCGGCACCGGTATTTCCTCCGCGGCCGCTGGTTCCTCTTCGACGTCCATCGGATACCGCGAATAGAAGGCAAGCTCGGCCGAGCAAAACTCGCACACGGCAAGATGCTCGCGGATCATCGCGCCGCTCTCAATATCGAGGTCGCCGAGTTGGAAAGCCAGAAGGTCGGTGGAAGTTGGACATTGTTCGTTCTTGGCAAAATTGGCCATTGCGATCTGCAAGCTCTTCTTTGTCGTAGTAAAAGTGATCGGGCGTTTCCGACTCCGCGGCCTGCATTAAGCAGGTCGCCGGAAAACTACCCTATGTTAAAAATAAATCTGCAATGGGGCCAACTTCCCAAAAACTTGGGCCTAAAACCGCAATATTCACCCTTTAGATCGCTCGGCTCGATGATTCCCGGGCAGATACGGACATCGCAGCGGCTCCGCAAGCATAAAATTCAGTCAACACTGTAAAAACTTGTTGCCCAACCGTCACCAAACTGGTATTATCTTAAATGTAGGTAGTGAGATAGGTAATCATCTCACCCACTGCCTCTAGGATCGACCCACGCAGCTCGGCAGTTGATCCCGCCAAATCTTTCTACCAAGACTACCAACTAGGCCCAGGCGTCCGTTTTTGGAAGTTGTCGTGTTGTTGCCAGCACGGCTTAAGAGAGCTTTCTCTCCTCTGGCTGACGACCACAAAATGGCCATTCAAATTAGGACGAAGAGAAGTTTTAAGGGTTATGAGCGATCTCAAGACGAAGGAAAGACTCCCGCGATCGATCCAGAACAAGCAGATCAAGGTCGGAAAATGGACCGATAGCTTGAAAAATTCTGATGTCAATCAGATCTGGACCGAACTCCATCGCATAGTCTCATCTCATCCGCTGGTCAGAGCATCAAAACGAGCCGGTTTTCTAGTCGAAGAAGGCAAATACAACGCATACACAGACCTTACTCAGGAGCTCTTCGTAGCTCTACTGAGCAAAGAGCGATTTCAGCATTACCTCGACACGGGAATGACGGATGCTGAGATCGAGGCCGAGATCAGTCAGATCGAGCTGACCAATATGCTCACGGCCGAGCTTCGCAAGCGATATCCGGAATCCTACCGCCTTGCACGCCGCATCTCGACCCTTATCCAATCAAGCCCGCTTTTCAAACGGTTCGACAATGTCGGCAATCCTGAAGCACATCGCCGCCTCGCCGACCGCCTTTACGGCCTTGCCGATTGGAAGGTCGAAAAGGCTCGCCGCGACGTCCAGGAGATGGACGAGCGCGTAAAGACCGTCTCATTTAAGGCACGCGATACTCGTATGGTCGGTTGTACCGGCGATGCTCAGATCGTGATCAGCAACGTCGAGCTGGAAAAGCTGATCATCCGCGTCTTTAAGGCGGTCGATTCGCCTGTGGATGTCCGCAGCCTTCGCTCTTTCGTGATGTCCCGGCTGCCGATAATGGATATTCACCTCGTTCCTGTCGGCGGGCCGGCGGACGATGATGACGACCGCATGCACTTCGAGTTCACCGACCATCGCGGTACGCCTGAGGACGACCTGCTTAGGAGCGAAGGCGAACGCGAGGCCGTTGGTTTCGTTGATGATTTCCTGGCAACACTAAGCAAATCGGTCCGCGGTAAGGAAAAACAGTACGACCGGATGATAAACGTCCTCTGGCATTGCTATCTGATCGGCGACAGCGGTACGCAGTTGGAAGTCGCCGAGATGCTCGGCGTATCCGATTCCCTGGTCTCTGATTATCGGAAGCGGATCGAATCCAATCTCCAGCAGCTAAGTTTTGGGAATGTGAATGAGGCCCGTCAGTTCGAAAAAGCTCTCAAAAAACGAGTTCGCGAGATGATAACCGTCGAACGCGAAGAGTATGTAGCCTAAAAACCGGCAAAAGACGTGGAAAAGACCCTGCAATCCGCATTTATTTAGGATTGTTTCGGGTCTTTTTCTATCGTCGCTGTGCAGCCATCATCAAAAAAGGAATATTCGCCGCTCTCAGGCAAAATGGCTCCCGAACGCCGGCCGAGGGATATCGAACCGCTTTCAGCGAACCGTCCCGCCTCCGTTCCCGAAGACACATTCTCGTTAAGGCCGAAGAAGATCGACACGTCCCAACCACACGTCGTCGAACCGTTTGAAAGCACGTCACCGCGTGCGAGATCGCGTTTCGAGGAGCCGTCAGGCCAAAAGGGACAGAGACCTTCGCAGGCCGAGCTCGATGCAAGGTCACTTGCAAGCGATAATTGGCTCGTCCGCAACGGTCACGGCCTTACTTTTATCGGGCTCTATCTTTTCTCGGTGCTTGTGCTTTTTCGGCCGTACGAATTACTGCCAAGCCTCGGATTCCTTTCTGCGACGGCATTCTATTTTGCACTAGCGACGCTGCTCATCTATCTGCCGTCGCAGCTTGCGACCGAAGGCAACGCTACGATCCTCACTACCGAGATAAAGGCGATCCTAGCATTAACGGCACTGGCACTGTTCAGTATTCCCTTGGCCAAGGACGCAAAAATGGCGTGGGATACCTTCAACGAGCCGTTCATCAAGGCGGTCCTCATTTTCATCGTGCTCGTTAATGTCGTTCGCACGAAGCGACGCCTTATGGCGATCTTGTGGCTGAGCATCGGCATCGGCATCTACCTCGGTTACAACGCCCTGCGGCTTTATTCAGAGGGCAAGTTCGCCGTGGAAGATTATCGTGTTGCGGTCGACATCGGCGGCATCTTCGGCAACCCGAACGATATGGCGCTTCATTTCGTGATGATGACGCCGATCGTCCTGTGCCTCGCTCTCGGCGCAAAGTCGCGGGCAATGCGGGTAATTTATTTTGCTGTCACGATACTGTTCATTTCGGCCAATACGGTCACGTTCTCACGCGGCGGATTTCTCGGCTTTTTCGCAAGTGCACTCGTCCTCGTTTGGAAGCTTGGCCGCAAACAGCGGGCGAAAGTCTCGATAGCATCGATCGTTTTCGGTGGAATATTGATCTTTGCAGCACCAGGAAACTACGGCATCCGTATGCTCTCGATATTCATTCCCGGGCTCGATCCCGTTGGGTCGAGCGACCAGCGGCGGCAGCTCCTTGACCGTTCGATCCTTGTCACCGCTCGAAATCCGTGGGGCATCGGCATCGGGAATTTTCCGATCGTAGGCATTCACGATCATCAGACTCACAACGCATATACTCAGGTCTCAAGTGAGATCGGCGTCCTCGGGCTAATTGCCTATTTAGTGTTCATAATCAGCCCGCTGCGAAAGCTTTCGGCGATCGAGCGAACACTATTTGCACAAGATCGGCTCGATTGGTTCTATTACCTTTCGATCGGCCTTCAGGCGAGCATTATCGGATACATGGTGACCAGTTTCTTTGCATCGGTCGCTTACAACTGGTTCATCTATTACGGGATCGCGTACGCGGTCGCATTCCGTCGGGTCTACAGTATTGCACAGCCAGCAGCAACGGAGTTTCAGGCAGTTTCGGAACGCGAGCCGCAGCTCGCCCACGCGTAAAGTAAATGGCATACATCGTCGTCCAGATCGTTTTTTGGAGCACGCTCGCGATGCTGTTCTACGTCTATGCCGGATACCCGCTGTTAGTGTTTCTACTTGCATATCTACGTCCAAAGAAAGTCGATAAGCGCGACATTCTGCCGACCGTAACTGTACTTATCACGGCATTCAACGAAGAACGCTCGATCGCCGGAAAGATCGAGAATACTCTGAAGCTTGACTACCCGGCGGAGAAGCTCGAGATCCTTGTCGCAAGCGACGGTTCGACCGACCGAACTGATGAGATCGTAAAAAGTTTCTCAGCAAAGCAGGTAAGGCTCTTCCGTCAGAACGGACGCGTCGGAAAGACAACAACGCAGAACAATGCGGTCGAAACCGCCGCTGGCGAGATAATTCTATTTTCGGACGCTACAACGCATTACTCACCCGACGTACTAAGGCGTTTGCTGCCCGCATTTGCGGATGAGAGCGTCGGCTGCGTCGCCGGCAGGCTGATCTACACAGACCCGACCGAGACCAACGTCGGGACCGGCGCCCGAAGCTACTGGAACTACGAAACGCTCCTGAAAAGCGCCGAGTCGAGCGTGTGTTCGCTGATCGGTGCCTCCGGCTGCCTCTACGCCGTCCGAAAGGCTGCGTACGAACCGATGTACGCCGCGGCATGCTCGGATTTTCTGATCTGTACACAGCTTTACCGTAAGGGATTGCGTTCCGTTTTCGAACCCGAAGCGACCTGCTTCGAGGTTACGAACGATCAAGCGGCCGCCGAGATGAGGATGCGAGTGCGAGTGATCGCACAGACCTTCACCGATCTTTGGCGAAACCGCGATATGCTGAACCCATTCCGCAGCGGATTCTACGCGATCGAATTGATCTCGCATAAACTCCTGCGATACTGCGTTCCCCTACTGCTTCTTGCGGCTTTTTTCACCAACGGCGTGCTTGCCTTTTCGTCCGTATTCTTTGCCGTTACGTTCGCGCTTCAGGCGGCATTTTATACTGCGGCGTTCTTCGGCTGGCTGCTCGAATTAAAAGGCAAACGTACTACGCTTTTTGTTCTGCCGCTTTATTTCGTGCTCGCGAACATCGCCTCCGTGGTCGCGTTCTTCCAATTCCTTCGCGGCGAACGATATGCCGCGTGGGAGCCGATCAGGGAGGCAAGATGACGGCAATCCCCGCCGACAAATTTTCGATAAAGCGCGGAAAGGACGTTCAGCCTTCGCCACGTGTAAGCGTTGTGATGCCGGCATACAACGTCTCGAGATTCATCGCGTCAGCGATCGGATCCGTGAAGGCCCAAACCTATCAGAGCTTCGAGCTGATCGTCGTGAACGACGGCTCGCCCGACACCGAAGCCCTCGAAGCAGTGCTCTCGCCGTTCTTTGATGAGATCATCTATGTTTCGCAGGCAAACCTCGGTGCGGGGCCCGCAAGGAACCGTGCGATCGACCTTGCTCGCGGCGAACTCATCGCATTCCTTGATGCGGACGACGAGTGGCTGCCCGGCCATCTTGCCGAACTTGTCCCGATGATCGACGACGGCCTCGATATGGCATACGCGAACGCCGAACTTTTTGGCGATGCTGCCCCGAGCGACCATACGTTCATGGAATCCGCACCGTCCGCAGGTGAGGTCACTGTGTCGTCTCTCTTGAACTTTAGCTGCAACGTGATCACGTCCGGCACGATCGTTCGAAAGAGTGTTCTGGCGGCCGCGGGATCGTTCGAATCCGTGGATACGCGGGCGCAGGATTTTCACCTTTGGGTGCGTATCGCAAGATCCGGAGCCCGTATCGGCTTTACCGACAAGGTTCTGCTCAGATACCGCGTTCACACGGAAAATCTTTCGGGCGATTCGATCGCTCGCGTCGAGCGCGAGATCGCAGTCTTCGACCGCGTCAAGAAGACGATCCCGCTTACGCCCGCCGAGCTTTCGATCCTCGAACGGCAGCTTCGCGGCCTCGAGATCGACCTCGAGATCGAGAAAGGCAAAGCACACCTGATGAACCGGGATTTTCCCGCTGCCCGAAACTCGTTCAGACTCGCAAACGTTGCCAGGCCATCCTTCAAACTTAGAGCAGTATGTCTTGCCGCAAAGTTCGCTCCGAACCTTTTACTAATACTATTCCGGCGGCGACGCGCTGACCACCTCGGCCTGATCCGTACCGAGGCGGCCGCGTCGAATTGGGCTGTTTTTTCTGTAATTTCAGGCCTATTGAGACTATTTTCAGATTGATCTCGCGGTGACTTTGACGACCCTTCGGATTCGCCGCATCACTCTGAAATGCCGCAAGAGCCAATACGAACCACTCGAACTGCGTCCCGTGCCAAGGCGCCGGCCGCCGGATCTTTGCGCCGGCAGAGCCTTTGGCTGTTGACGGCGAAGCTCGTCGGATTTGCCTTCAGCTTTTGTGTGCCGCTCGTGGTTGTCCGCGCACTCTCGCAAGACGAGGTCGGCCACTATCGAGCCGCGTTTCTCGTAATTGCGAACGCGATCGTCGTGCTGCCGCTCGGCGTTTCAATGAGCGCGTATTACTTTCTTGCGCGTGAAAGCACGGAGCGGCGTGCCGCCTGTATCCTTAACATACTCGCTTTCAATTTTGCGGTCGGCGGGCTCGCGGCGTTGTTCTTTTTCCTATTTCCCGGAACGGTCGGCTCGATCTTCCAAAGCGAGGAGATCACGCGGCTTGCTCCGCTGATCGGCGTCGTCATCTGGATCTGGATCTTCTCCTCGTTCCTTGAGACCGTCGCGATCGCAAACCAAGAGGCACGCATCGCCACGCTCTTCATCATTTCGGCGCAATTTACGAAAGCACTCTTTATGTGCGTTGCGGCATTCGCATTTGCGACAGTCGAGGCGTTCCTTTACGCGGCGATCATTCAGGGAGCAATTCAAGCCGCTCTCTTGGGCTGGTATCTAACGTCGAGATTTCCCGGATTCTGGCGAGAGTTCGACCTCGGCTTTCTCCGCGAACAGCTTGTCTATGCTGTACCGTTCGGCCTTGCCGGAACGCTTTGGCTTGCACAGACCGAGATCCATAGTTGGTTCGCAGGCCATAAGTTCTCCGCCGCCGATTTCGCCGTGTACGCGTACGGCTGTTTCGAGATACCGCTTATCGCGATGCTTGCCGAATCTGTCACCGCGGTCTTGATCCCGCGAATGAACGAACTGCACGGCGATAACGATCGCGACGAGATGGTCCGTCTGAAGGCGCGTGCGATGCAGAAACTCTCGTTCGTCTATTTCCCGGCCTACGTATTCCTTTTGATAACCGCGACGACGTTCATCACGACGCTCTTCACAGAAAAATATGCGGCAAGCGCGAACGTCTTTGTCGTGAACATCACGCTTCTGCCGTTCAGCGTCTTGATCACCGACCCGATCGTCAGGTCCTACAAAGAGCTTGGGCGTGTGTTTTTGCTCACAAGGCTGTTCATCGTAGCGGCCCTCGTCTCGTGTCTATACTTCCTGCTCAACGAGATCTCGATGACGGGAATGATCGGCCTTGCGGTCGGCGCGGTCGTGACCGACAAGCTGATCGCAGAGGCGATGGTCATCAGAAAACTGCACCTAGGACTTAAGGATCTGCCGCTTCTTGCGAACGTCGGTAAGACCGCCATTGCGAGTTTGTCCGCGGGGTTTTTGACATATCTTGCGTACACGAATCTCCACAATTTTGTTTTCACGAGCGCGCGAGCGTTCTTCTCGGACCTTCTGGGTACGGCGGAACACGGCGTCGCGAATTTCTTCGCGGGCGTACTCGTACTTGCCCTCGCGGCCCTTGTATTCGCACCAGCTTACCTTTTGCTGGCAAATATGTTCGGGCTTATCGAAAAGGATGAAAAGGCGGCAGTTCGCCGAGTTGCGGCAAGGTTTCTTCCGCTCGGCGGAAGTGTGGGGGACGAGGCTCGAACTTCGGCATAAAACATCGATATGGGCAGCACAGAATTTCTTTCAAAGCTAAAGGACAACCTTCCGTGGATGGCCCGCTATCCTCTCGATGCCGCACGCGCCTTTCTTGAATCGACCGCCTTCGAAAAGAAACACCTTCTCATTTCGGTCGCGAATCACTTCGAACCCGGTTGGTCTGAGGACGGCATCCTCGATCACGAACTTCAGCTAAAGCGACTCCGCGCATACGTCGAGACGGCTCGAAAGACCGGCGACCTTGTCCGAGACAGCGACGGCACGAAATTCCGGCACACGAATTTTTACCCGGCCGAGCAATATGATCCGGTGATCCTCGATATTCTCGCGGAGATGCAGGCCGACGGCCTCGGCGAGGTCGAGGTGCACTTGCACCACGGAGTCGAAACTCCTGACAACTCGGAGAATTTACGAAAGCAGCTCGTTGACTTCCGCGACGTGCTCGCCGAACGGCATAAATGCCTTTCGCGTTTTGAGGGCGACGCGATGCCACGTTACGCATTCGTACACGGGAACCTTGCCCTTGCGAACTCGGCGAACGGGAAATTCTGCGGCGTCGATGACGAAATGAGGATCCTTTGGGAGACAGGCTGCTATGCGGATCTTACGCTTCCATCGGCGCCCGACTGCTCGCAGGTATCGGTAATAAACCGCATCTACTGGCCCGCCGGCGATCTTTCGCAGCCGCGGCCGCACGATAAAGCTGATCGGTGCGGCGTCGGTGCTGAAAAGCCGAACGCTCCGATGTTGATCACTGGCCCGCTTAGGTTCGGGACACGCGGCGGTATCCGTCCGTTCATCGAAGACGGCGCCCTGACCAACGCCCTCGGCAGCGACCTATCTCGGCTCCGACGGTGGATGAATGCGAACGTCATCGTCTCGGGCCGCTCCGACTGGGTTTTCGTTAAGCTTTACGCACACGGCTTCTTCGATCACGATCAGTCGGCATCGATCGGCGAAGGTGCTCGGCGACTGTTTTCCGAGATCGTCGAGGCGGGCGAACGCAGCGGCGCGTACTCGACGCATTTTGTCTCGGCCCGCGAAATGTTTAATATCGCTACTGCTGCCATTGACGGACGAACCGGCGACCCCAACGCCTATCGGAACTACGCCTTGCTGCCAATTATGCAGGCGAGTTCGAGGACGGTTGCGGCAAAAGTATGACGACGCCTTTCAAAGCCTTGAAAAAGATCCGACAGATCGGATTTGACGAGCTGCGAACCCGCGGGACGCAGCTTGTCAGCGCCTACCGCGATCGGATCACCGGCGTCGAGGTGCCCGATCGTACCGAGTTTTTCCGCCTTTTGGACGACGATGCACGGCTCTACACGCGAAACTCGGCCGAGAGCGTCCGGCAACGATTTTTTGAGAATTCGCGGGATCGTTTTTTCGCCTCGATGCGCGAAGATCTCGCACCAGCCTTTTCCGCATCTGTCAGCACTCAAGCCGCGGAAGCCTTGATCCGCGAGGCCGATGCGATCTGCGACGGGAAACTTAACATTCTCGGCTACGCGAATGTCGAGGTCGGGACCGAGATAGATTGGCATCGAGAGCCGATCTCCGGGACAGTCTCACCGCGAATCCATTGGAAAGAGTTCAACGAGCTCGATCACACCGAATCAGGCGACAAACGCATCCTTTGGGAGCTCAACCGACACCAGCATTTTTTCACGCTCGGAGCAGCATATCGGCTGACCGGCGACGAGCGATACGCCGAACTTTTTGCACGACAGATCGCAAGCTGGATCCGCGAGAATCCGCCAGGGATCGGAGCGAACTGGGTCAGCAGCCTTGAGATCGCCTTTCGTTCGATCTCCTGGATCTGGGCATTGGCACTCTTCCGCGATTCTGCCGCCCTGACGAGCGACCTTCTTCTCGACTGCGTTCGTCTTCTCTACGTTCACGGCCGGCACATCGAGACGTATCTCTCGACATATTACAGCCCGAACACGCATCTTACGGGCGAAGCTCTCGGCCTCTATTATCTCGGAACACAGCTTCCCTTTCTTGAAGCCGCTTCGGAATGGCGCCGTCGCGGCGAGGATATTTTGCTGACAGAGATCGCCAAACAGATAGGCCCGGACGGAGTTTATTTCGAGCAAAGCTCCTGGTATCAGCGATACACGGTCGATTTCTATCTGCATTTTTACGTCCTCCGCGAACTCTACGGCGAGACTGCCTACGATGAGCGGAATGTGGTCGCGGACGAACGTTTGAATTCCGCTCTTACGTTCCTTCTGAACATCGCCCGACCTGACGGAACGACGCCGCTCATCGGCGATGACGACGGCGGCAGGCTCCTGCCGCATACAAATAGCGAACCGGCGGATCTTCGCGGAACGCTATCGCTCGGGGCTGCCGTTTTCGGGCGGCGCGACCTCGCATTCGGCGGCGCGGACTTGTTCGCTGAAACATTTTGGCTGCTTGGTTCGGGCGGCGTTCGAGCACTAGAAAGAACACAGGCACACGAGCCCGACACGCTCTCTCGGGAGTTCCCTGACGGCGGTTATTTTGTAATGCGGAACGGTTGGATGCCGACCGACGACGCGCTCGTGATCGACTGCGGCGAACTCGGTGCCCTTTCCGGAGCACACGGGCACGCCGACCTTCTCTCTATAGACCTCAGCCTTCGCGGCCGGCAGCTATTCATCGATCCCGGGACATTTTCGTATTCCGGATCGCCCGAAAAGCGTGAACGATTTCGCAGCTCCGCAGCTCACAATACTCTCACCGTCGATGGCCGCTCGACGTCGATGCCTGCAGGGCCTTTCTCGTGGAAAACGCGTGCGGCCGCAATACCGAAAGAATGGATCACAGAGTCGAATTTCGACTATTTCGAGGGCGACGGTGAGCTTCCCGCGGGCGGCACTCACACGCGCTCGATCCTTTACGTTCGCGGCGATTATTTCATCATCCGTGATGTCGCGTCGGTGCCGGGCGAGCATCTTTTCGAGTTGAATTTCAGGTACTCGGCCGAAGTTGCTGCCGAGAAGGATCTCGAGGGCGAGTTTGTCGGCGACCGGTTCCATCGAACCTTCGTTTTCGGGACCGGCGCGCTGACTTGCATCCCCGATCAAGTCTCACCGCAATACGGCCGCCTGCAGAATGCGACGCGTGTCCGTTACGCGGCAAAAGAGCGTGACCGAGCGGAGTTCGTTACCTTCGTTATCCCGACGGACGAGAACTTTCCGCCGCCCGAGGTCTCCGAAGTGCCGATCGATGCAGGACGAATGTTCCTTATCCAATTCAGCGACTATCGCGACGTGCTCCTTCTAGGGCAGAGCGGGATCAGGATCCGTACGGAATCGATCTCGTCCGACTTTGGCTTGACCTGGGCCAGAACTCATTCGACGTCCGACCTGCCCGAACAGCTCATAGCCGTCAACGGCTCGAGAATGAGCATCGTAAGTTCACCGATCGTCAGGCAGGATGAACCTGTCCGATCCGTGGCCGCACGCAGATTCGGCCGGGAGCTTTATGTGAACGCCGACGGTGAGCGTCAGACCGTAAAACTCACCGACCTTCCAAGTTGAAGAAATATCGCATCTTACATCTCACCGGGAGCTTTAATCAGGGCGGCACCGAACGGCAGGCGATCGAAGCTGTCCGCGGCCTGCTTTCCCACGGTGAATTTGACGTAAGGCTCGCAACGCTTAACGCTGAAGGGCCGCTGCTGGCCGACGCTGAAAAGCTCACGGGCGGACGCATCCCGGAGTTTCCGTTCGATTCATTCTTTGGCCGCTCGTTCATTAAAGGGGCAAATTCTGCCGCCCGCTTTATCCGGAACGAGTGCATCGATCTTGTCCACAGCCACGATTTTTATACTAATGTCTTCGCGTTGGCGGCCGGCAGCCTTGCGGGCGTTGCCGTGAATATTGCCTCGAAACGCGAAACCTTCGGCCTGCGGACGCCGCGGCAGGAATCGGTCGAGAATTTCGCCTTCGGCCGCGCAGATGCGATCGTCGCGAACTCCTTGGCGGTCAAAGAGATGCTCATCGAGCACGGCATTCCCGCCGAGAAGATCGAGGTCATCTATAACTCGCTTGATATGGATCGCTTCGGAAAAGCCGAATCTAACGGAATACGTACCGAACTCGGCCTGCCGGACGGTATTCCGCTCATAACGCTCGTCGCGAATCTCCGGCATGACGTCAAGAATGTACCGCTTCTGCTGCACTCGGCGAAGAAGGTGCTGTCGGCAACGGACGCACATTTTGTCATCGCAGGCGAAGGGCCGCTCGAATCGAACCTTAGAGCCCGTGCTCGCGAACTCGGCATCGATCGGCACGTCACATTCGCAGGCCGCACGATGAAAATACCCGAGCTCCTTGCGGCAAGTTTCGCGGGCGTCCTTACCTCGAATGCAGAAGGATTTTCAAATTCGATCATCGAGTATATGGCCGCCGGAAAGCCTGTGGTCGCAACTTGCGTCGGCGGAGCGGCCGAGGCCGTCGTCGAGGGGGAGACCGGTTTCCTCGTCGAGGCCGACGACAGCGAACGCATGGCCGAACGGCTTACCTTTCTTTTGAAGGATGAACGGAACGCTGCCGAGATGGGAGCACGCGGCCGACGCATCGTCGAGGAAAGTTTCTCCCGCAAGCGGCAAGTCGAGGCACTTTGCGAACTCTACCGCCGAAAGTTTTCGGAGGCATTCGTTTGAGTTTTCGCGTCCTCCAGCTCGGGCCCATTCCGCCACCGGAAGGCGGCGTAAGTCGCCATATTGCAGCACTTAAGGACACGCTCGAATCGCTTGGGCATCGTGTTACGCTGGTTGCCACCACGCGAAATCGCCTCGCAGATCGTGACGATGCGAACGTCTATCCGCGCACACCCTTCGAACTCGTTTCGACGCTGCGGAAGAGCGACGCGGATATTTTTCATCTTCACGTCGGCGGCGATATCAACTTCCGAGTTCTCGCTCTCGCATTCGCGGTCGCGACCACGGGAACGCGATCGGTCATGACGATGCATTCGGGTGGATTTCCTGCGGCGATCGCGTCGGGCGGGCGTTTCCGGAAGAAAATTACAACCTATGTTCTCGGCAAATTCGATCGCGTGCTCGCGGTCAGCGAGGGCATCTCCGACGCCCTTCGCGGCCTTGGCCTGCCAACTGATCAGGTCAAGATGATCCCGCCGTATGCCTTGCGAAAGCCGAATCCGTCGATCCGTCCGGAAGGCGCGCTCGCCGACTTTGTTGCGACTCATACGCCGTTGCTCGTCGCGGTCGGCGGCCTTGAGCCTGAATACACGCCGCTTGAACAGATCGCGGCAGTAACGGAACTTCTTGCCGAATTCCCTGATCTCGGCCTCGTGATCGTCGGCACCGGTTCTCTCATGGCCGACGCCGAGACCGCGGTCGCGAATGCAGGCCTTGCCGAGAATGTTCTTCTTGCAGGCGCTCTCGAACACGAACTCAGCCTGCACCTGCTTGCGAACGCCGATGTCTCGCTTCGAACGACACATTTTGACGGAGATGCGATCTCAGTACGCGAAAGTTTGTTCCTAGGCACGCCGGTGGTCGCAACGCGGGCCGGCTCGCGGCCCGACGGCGTTCATTTCATTGATGAATGCTCGCCCGCGGCGATCGTAAGAGGCATTCGCGAAGTACTCTCGTTGCCCAAAATGCCGAAGGGATCATCGCCCGACGACCTTTCCCAGATCGAACACATCGTTTCGTTGTATGAGGAGCTTATCGCGTCGTAGGAAAGGCGAACGAAATTCCCGGGCACTCGCCCCCGTTCCCGCAATATTTCGTGCCCGGCTTTAGCCGAAGATCCTTCGCTTCCCTATCGGAAAAACCGACGCGGTCGATCGATTCAGCGAATTGATTGCCCGGCGGGATGCTCAAGTCGCCGGAATTAACGCCCATATTGTTGAAGAAGATATTTCCGTGGATCATCGACCTCGCGGCTGCGGAATTGATGTCGAGCGGGCCGTGCACTCCATAAAGGCCATGGCCCGTGACGTTGCTTGAGAAGGCGAAATTTCGCGGCAGGTCGCCGTAGAACGTAATGATGTTCCCGCGATTGAAGACCGTGTTGTTCGAGATCGTGATCGTGTCGCCGCTCGCGACCTGGATAAAGTAGCCGGAGCCTTCAAATCCCGGGCCGCCAAGGTCGAGGAATAGATTGTTCTTGATCGTAAGGCGCTTCAGCATCTGGCTCGGATATGTGTCGTCACTGCCGAGAATGTTGATGCCTTCGCCCGCACCGACGATCGTGTTGCCGGTGATCTCGACGTCCTCGATCGTCGAAAAGGGAGCGCCGCCATCCTGATTCCTGACCGTAATACGAAAGGCCGAACCTTCCCAGTTGTTCGAAAGAAAATTGTCAGCAAAACGCACGTGCCGCGCGTTCTTGAGCTCAAAGAGGGTCTTTACGGTAAACTTGTTCTGCTTCCATGCTTCCGGCTTATTCAGATAATTGCCAACGACCTCGATATTCGTCGGGATGAGCTCGGCATTTGCCGGATCCGATCCCCCGAACATCACGTTCTCAGCACCGCCCTCGATGTAATTGTTAAGGACCTTGACGTCGCGTGTCCCGGACCATCCGCAGATCCCTTGGGATTCGTCACTCTTGCCGGCAAAGCCCTCGATGTAGCTGTTCTTGATGACGGTCCTTGCGCTGTTGAGAGCAATTCCGCGACGCGTTTTTCCCGTCGGGATCGAATGAATGTAGCAGCGGTCGATCTCAAGATCGTGCGGCACTCGTTCGGGCCGCGTCTCGTCACCTCCAAGAACGATGAGGCCGTAGTTGTAAATTGAGCTCGATGGTACGAATTCTATTCCGACGAAACGGTAATGGTGTGCGCCGTTCGAAGCATAGATCGCGGCACGGCCCAACATCCCTGACTTGATCGTCGCAAGCATCGGCTTTTGGTCGGGAGTGACCCGTTTGCCTTCGGGAAGTTCGGCGGCGCGCGATGACCGGATCGTCACGTAGTCCGTCAATGGCTTTTCCGTGAGGTCGATGCGGCCCGCATAGACGCCGCCTGCCTCGAGCTCGATCACGTCGCCCGATCTTGCCTTGTCGATCGCTCCTTGGAGGTCGCCGCCCGACGGAACCTTAATGATCCGTCCCGCGGCCGTCTCAACGATCTCGTTCTTCGGAGCAAACACGGAAATAAAGCCTGCATACCAGGCAAAGAACCCGCCAAGAACGACGGCGCATACGACGGCTGCGGCCGCCAAATTGACCGCAACGGCTCGCCTGCCCGGTTTGTTGGTTTTGGGCCGGACGACATTCATAACCTCGACATACGACACGACTCTATTAAAGTGATAAAAAGCCGCGAAATCCACGCATTAAATCGTTCAATTCGCGGCATTTACTTTGGATTTTGCTTTTGGTAGCCTTGAATGTTTGCTCCCTTTCACTTTGTGGGCGTGTTGGAGAAGTAAATGAATTTAGAAAAGACAAAGCTGAACTTCCTGAAAGGCTCTCCCAAACTCTCAAGAATAGCCAAAAGCGGCGTCTCGCTGCATTGCCACACGGAATATTCCAAGGAAATGCTGGGCTTCGTGCCGCATTATGCGGCCAAGCTGCCGATCATTAACATTTTCTGGCAAAAAGAAAAGGAGAAATATTTCGCCCGCGAAGGCAAATACCCGAATTTCGAGACGGGATACTGGTCCCCGCCGCTTTCGCCGCAGGCTGTCTATGATATCGAGAAACAGCAGATCGAGGACACCGGCCTCAACGCTCTAGTTTCGCTGACCGATCACGACTGCATCGACGGGAATTTTACGATCGATGAGAAGGACTCGGCAAAGACCGTCCCGATCTCGCTCGAATGGACGGTTCCGTTCGACATTGGCTATTTTCACGTCGGGGTCCATAATCTGCCGCGTGACCGCGCCGCTGAGATCTCGAAGGAACTGATCGATTTCAGCTTCACGAAGGAGCTTCAAACGAGCGAAAGGTTGAACGAATTGTTCGCGATGCTCGAAGAGATCCCTGAGGTCTTGGTGATCCTAAATCATCCGCTCTGGGATATTGAGATGGTCGGCAAGGAAGCTCACGAACAGCTTCTTAAGGAATTCCTCCGAGCTTACGGCCGTTGGATACACGCGCTTGAGGTGAACGGGTTCCGAAGTTGGTCGGAGAACAAGGCCGTTATCGAGCTTGCCGAGGCGGTCGGCATCCCGGTCGCGACCGGCGGCGACCGCCACGGCTGCCAGCCGAATACGGTCATAAATCTGACGAATTCGACATCGTTCGAAGAGTTCGTCTCCGAGCTCCGCGTCGATCGCCATGCGGAGATCGCGTTGATGCCGGCCTACGAACAGCCGCTGCAATCGCGGCAGCTTCAGTCGTTCTCGGAGATCTTGAGTCATTATCCGGCCTTTCGCGTCGGGCGGCAACACTGGTTCGACCGCGTCTTCTTCGATATTGATAACGGAAAAGGACTGATCTCGCTCTCATCGCACGGCTGGCAGCGAGGCGGCCCTCGGTGGCTTCGTGCAGCGATCTGGACGCTCGCCGTTATGGGCAGCCCGAAGGCGCGTCCGTTATTCCGCGTCCTTCGAAAGAAGGCCGACCGTGTTCCGAGCAGTTTGGAAAAGACCGTGTTTCAGCTTCCTGAAGACAGCGGCGACCTTTCTCAGATCTTGACCTCCGACACGGCGTGATCAGGAGAATTTAGCGTCCGGTCCTTTTTCGAATTTGACCCTTTCCGAGGCGGGCCACGAGAGCCCGCCATTTGTGATTGAGGATGGCGTTTCGCATAGCGTGAAAGAAAAACTACGAGTAGCATTTTTCCCGGATTCTTACCTTGAGGTCAACGGCGCGGCCATGACCTGCCAGCGACTCGTGAATTTCGCACGCGACAAAGGCGCCCGATGCTGTGCGTTCACGCGGGTCCGGAGACTGCGGCAACAACCGAAGGCAGCGTCACACACTTTTCCCTGAAACGTAGCCCGCTCGCGATCCCGCTCGACGAAGGACTCGCGTTCGACCCGCTCTTTTCTCGCCACACTCGGAAGATCCGAAAGGCTCTCGTCGATTTCAAACCCGACATCATCCACATCACCGGGATAAACGACGTAAGCAATGCCGCAGCATATTTGGCCTGGAAGATGGGCATACCGATGCTCGGCTCGTGGCATACGAATGTCCACGAGTTCGCCTCAAGCCGGCTCCAAAGAATGTTCCGCTTCCTCCCGAAAAAGATACTTGACCCGTTGGCCCGAATGGCGGAATTCCGCATTATGCAGGGATGCATTCTGTACTACCAGATGCCGAAGGTCATCCTTGCGCCCAACAATGAGCTCGTATCCGAACTCGGACGGCGAACAAAACGGCCGGCACGCCTGATGGCACGCGGCGTTGATTCCGCTTTCTTTTCACCGTCAAAGCGGACGGTAAACGACGGCATCCTCCGCGTCGGTTTCGTCGGACGCCTTCGGGCTGAAAAGAACGTGAAGCTCCTTATCGATGTCGAACGGGCAATGCTCGATCGCGGCCTCACGAACTTCAAATTCCTCATCGTCGGCGAAGGCAACGTCCGCGAGCATCTCGAAGAGAATATGAAGACGGCGGAATTCACGGGCTTTCTTTCCGGAGAAGAGCTCGCTGCGGCCTACGCGAATATGGATATCTTCCTGTTCCCGTCGGAGACCGATGCCTTTGGCAACGTCGCGCAGGAGGCGAACGCCTCGGGCGTCCCTGCGATCGTCACCGATAAAGGCGGCCCGAAATTTATCATCGAACCCGGAGTAAACGGACTTATTGCACGCGATCCGGAGGAGTTCATCGAACACACGATCCGGCTTGCGAGCGATCCGGAGCTTCTTGCCTCGATGAAGTCCCATTCGAGGGACAACGCCGTTTCGCGTTCATGGGATTCGATCTTCGAGGGCGTTTACGACGCGTATCTTGAAACCATCGAGATCACCGAAAAGCATGCCGATGAGGCGCACGAAGCAAAGCAAGCAAAGAGATCGATCAGGGCGGGCAGCAACTAACCAAAATGACCGACATCGTCACCGATCTCAACCCTCAAGATGATAAACGCCTTTCTATCGGCGAAGCATGGAGCCTGGTCTTCCGCCATCCTGCTCTCTTTGTCAAACATTGGAATTACAAAGGCGCGATCCTAAGCGGCGTAATGCGCGCGCCGATCTTCCTGATCACGTATCTCGTCGCACGCGAAAGCTTGACGATCGCCCTTGCGGCCGCAGCGGTCCAGTTCGCATTTCGGTTCGTCTTTGCGGGATTGAGCGGCGCACTGATCCAAGCCTTTCGCAAGGTCGAGCCTGCATGGAAGGCTCTACTTTCGGTGATGCTCGTCGTGCCGCTGATCAGCCACCTACTCGAGTTCGGGTTTCAGTTCGCATTCGGCTACCTGACCTCGACCGCCGACCATACGGACCAGGCCATCGTCCGCTCGATCTGTGTCTCGATCTTTTCCGCACTATTCGCTCTCTTTATTATGCGCCGCAATGTCCTGATCGTCGGCGAAGCGGAAAGCCGTTCACTCGCAAGCGACGTGATGAGCATACCGAGGCTCGTGTTCGAGTTCTGTGCGTTCCTCCCGAATGAGATCTCTTCAATGCTCCGTCGCGGCGCGACGGTCTCGGCGATAGCCGCATTGGTCGGCTTTACGCTCTTCTCGCAGGTCGTTGGCTGGGCCGTCGCAAACCGCGTCTTCTGGACCTACGGCGGTGGCAAAGAGATCTGGGGCTTGAAATATTGGGGCATCGACGGCCTGGCATTAATGATCCTCGCGATCATCGCCTCCTCCATCGTGTACGAGGCCAAGCACCGCCGAGGTAAAAGATCGTGATCGAAAAGCTAGAAAAGACGGTTCACATCACGAACTACTACCACAGGAATTCCGGCGGCATCAGCACCTCATACAATGCCTTGATGGCCGCCGCCGAACGTCACCAACGCAAAATGGCGCTCATCGTTCCCGGTGAGAAGGACGAGACCGAGATCGTCAACGATTTTGCCAAGATCCATTACGTTGCCGCGAAATATTCGCCCGTATTCGACAAGCGATATCGGATCATTATGCCCTGGCAGTACCTGCCCGGTGGTTCGAGCATCCGAAAGATACTGCTCGAAGAGCGGCCGCAGATGGTCGAGGTCACAGACAAATACACTTTGAGTATGCTCGGTGCGATGATCCGCACGAACAAATTCAAGCAGTTGGGGCGCGATGCTCGTGCACTTCTCGTGCGAAAGAATGGACGACAACATCGCGTCTTTCCTATCGGGCGGGAGCATCGGCAAATGGGTCTCACGACGGCTGATGGGAAACTACAACTTCCCATCGTTCGATTTTCACATAGCGAATTCGACCTACACGGCCGAAGAGTTCTACGCCTCGGTCGCCGCAAAGGAGAACCCTCGGCGATCGAAGTGGTTCATTAACAAAACGTGGCGTTGGCTGAAAGCACCGCGCGTCCCGTCCGGGACCGCATTTACGTTTGCCCTCGCGGTGTCGATATCAGACAGTTCCGACCTGACCGAAGGTCGGCCGCGATCCGCAAGGAGCTCGCCGAGCGTGCCGGCGTTCCTGTGGATGCGTTGCTTCTTCTTTATGCCGGCCGCATCTCGCCGGAGAAGAACATCCCGCTTCTCATCGAAATGATGAAGCTGCTCGCCGCCCGCACGGATCACGACGTTCGCCTGATCGTCGCAGGTGCAGGGCCGCTCGCCGAAACGCTCGAAGCAGAAGGCCAGCAGCTCGGCGAGAAAAAGATCGTTCAACTCGGGCACCTCGACAAAGAGTCGCTCGCGAATTACTACGCGAACGTCGATGTCTTCGTGCATCCGAATCCGCGCGAGCCTTCGGGATCGCGCCGCTCGAAGCGATGGCCTCCGGCGTAGCAACCGTCGCCCCAAATGCGGGCGGCATCCTTTCTTATGCGACGGACGACAACATCTGGCTGACCGAGCCGAACGCGGACGCATTTGCCGCTGCAGTTTTGGACGCGGCTTCGAATATCGAGGCCCGTGAGCTAAGGATCGCGGCCGCACTTGAGACGGCAAGGAGCAACACACGCGAGGCTTCTACCGACAACCTATTTGCGACTTACGACAAACTTTACGATTATTTTCAAAGGAACCTCGAGCTCTTCACCGATCGTGAAGCCGCGTCGCGTTTCTCATTTACGGAACTACTAGATGCTTGAACTCATCTTCGCAAATCTTCGCGTCCGTTTCTTTCGCACCCTGATCAGCGTTATCGGTGTCGCGCTCGGCGTCGTTCTGATCGTGCTCTTCACGGGCCTTGCCAAAGGAATGACCGAGGATATGGCGAAACGATCTGCAAACTGGAAGGCCGAGATAGTCTTCGCACGGCCGGGCGGTATGGAATTCGGCAGCTCGAATATGAACGTCAGCACGGCCTACGTCAGCCGTCTCGAAGCGATCGAGGGCGTTGCCGCAGCCGTTCCGGTCGGGCGCTATATCTCTGCCGACCCGAAGGCCCGCTGGGGCCTGCTTCAACTTGACGGCGTTGACTGGGAGCCGTTCGCGAAAATGAACGGAATGTCCATCACGCAAGGCCGGGCACCGCAGGCAAATGACGAGGTCATCCTCGATGAACGGCAGATCCGCAACGACAAGGCCAAACTCGGTGACGAGATAACGCTCTTTGGGAACAAGCAGTTCAAGATCGTCGGCGTTTTTGAGCCGCCGTCCGGCTCGCGGATCAAGATGTCGCTCGCCGCAATGCAGTCTGTCCTCGAAGAAACGGATAAATGTACCTATATCCTCGTCAAAGTAAAGGATGGAGCAGATGTCCCTGCCGTCGCGGCCCGTATAAACGAACAGCTTCCCGGCAACAAGGTAAACCTCACGAGCGACCTCATCATCGATGCTAAAGAACGCGTTCCCGGCCTCAACACGTTCCTAAGAGTGCTCGTCGGCTTGGGCGCGTTCGTTTCTATTGTCTTCGTTCTTCTCTCGATGTACACAACGATCACCGAACGCCGCAAAGAGATCGGCATCTTGAAATCGCTCGGCGCATCTCGCACCTTTATCGTCACGACGATCGAGGGCGAAGCTCTCCTGATCGGTATTGCGGGGATCGTGATCGGATTCATCACCGCGTTCGGCGCATCGGCGGCGATCAGTCATTTTGCTGAACTTCAATTCGATTTCAGCCCGGTATGGGTCATTTCGGCGATCGTGATCGCGATCTTCGGCAGCCTCTTCGGAGCACTCTATCCGGCATTGCGTGCATCCGGCATTGACCCCGTCGAAGTGATGGTGAACGAATAGTCCAGCTCAAAGCCTCAGCGGCCTTTGCGTCTATTCCGGAGAAGCTAGAATTCGCGGCCGGGTTCGAAGGTTTCGAGTACTTTTGCGAGGTCGTCGTTAACGCCGACATCAGCCGAACTCTTCACATTCGCAGCATTCGACGTAGCGAGCAGCGTAAGGGCAAATCCCGTACGGACACCGGGCCTTGCGGCCGGGATCCAGATGCGCCGTCCCCAAACCTGCAGCGGATCGCTCGACTCCTTCTGCCCACCGTGGAACTGTATCTCATAAGCTTTCCAACCGTTTACGGTCGTCTGGCCCTGTGAGGTTATCGTGAATCCGGGGATCAGTTTCGAGAGCGTCTCGTTCGATTCTTTGACGAGTTCGGGGAAATTCACGAGGTCGTCGGAATAGGTGCCGCGGCTGATGTAATACGAGACGAGAAGCTGCTCTTCGAGAAGCCCCGCGGCATTCTTCTTCGAAATATCGAGGAATTTTCCGCGATTCTCCTCGTTGCCTTCCTGCGGGCCGGTCGAGCGCCACGTCTTCGGATAATAGATCGAGAATCCGACGAAATTCCGGAACAGGTCGCCCTTCATATTCGCCTTGTTGCTGGCGAAATACGTGGAGTTCGGCGGTGCCTGAATGTCACGCGGAGCAGGCGGCGTTTCTGTCGGGTCGTAATTTGAATTCGCGTTAGAATTCACATTTGCCGGTATGTTGGCCGGTTGGCGTTTCAGCAGGTAGATCCAAGCGGCCGCAAATATTATCGAAAGCAGCACGAAAACGGCCAACGCGACCTTCAGCCATTTCGCATTCGGTTCGTGCAGTGGTTCGGGCGAACGCCTGAGCCATGCCGGCATATCATCGGCATCGGCATCGGCATCCGCCGACCGCGAACCTGCTACCTCGTCCGACGCGTCTGAAGCCCCTTGAACGTCCTTGAGGTCGGCGGCGGATGGAGTAAGCACCTTTCCGGCCGAAGGAAGCGTCAGCGGCTTGGAAACCGCCGCGGCGAAAACCTCACCGGCTTCGCGGGCGGTAACGAACCGCGCACGCGGATCCGGCGAAAGAGCCTTTGCGAAAAATTCATCAAGTGCGGGCGACAGTTCCTGCTTATAGCCGGCCCGCTGGTCCTTTACGAGTTCGCGTTCGGTCGCTCCGTCAAACGGAAAATCTCCCGTCAGGAGCTGATATGCGGTCACGCCAAGGGCGTAAATGTCGCTTGAAACGGTCGAAACGCCGCCTTCGATGACCTCAGGTGCCGCGTAGCGAATGTTCTCTTCGTGGAGTTCGCCGCTTGAAACGCCGAAATTCGTTATCTTTAGGGCCGCTTCGCCATCAGCGGCGGCAACTTCGATATTCGCAGGCCGGAGGTCGCGGTGCAGAATTCCCTGCTTGTGGACATCTCCAAGAGCCTGCCCGACCTGTCGGATAAGCTTACCGGCACGCGCCGGTTCGAATCGCCCGTGGATCGAGAGCACCTCGTCGGCCGAAAGCGCGTCGAGGTCTTCGCTGATCAGGTATTTCAGGCCGTTCGCGTATGCTCCGGAATCGAATACACGAGCAACATTCGGATGGTTCAGGTGCGAGAGTCGGACGCGTTCTTCGGCAAGGATATCGGCCGTGACCTCGTCGCCATCAAAGGGCGTTAGGATACGAACAACGACGCGCTTATCGCCTACGATGCGGTCTTCGGCAAGGTAGGCATAGCCCGCGTCGCCGCTTGAGAGCATCTCAAGTACGCGGTAACGGCCCTTTACGACCTTCCCGACAAAAGACTTCGGGGATGCGGGGTCAAAGTCGTTAGCGTGCCCTGCGGCCTCGCGTTCCTTCAGATCCACGTGTCCAAGCGGGATCTCGCTCGGCTTTACCCGCCTCGTATGCGGCTTTGCACTTTCTTCCTCCGTTCGGACACGGGCCCGACGGGTCCGCTGGCGGCGGTCGGGTTTCGGCTTGATCGGCGTGTTCTCGCGTCGAAAAGTTCCGCCATATCCTCATCGCCGATGACGTCATCATCGGGATGGATGAACTCTTCCGTAAGCTCGAGGACCGTGTCCTCGTCCTTCTCGAACGCTCGGCGAATGCTGGAAGACCCAAGCTCCGAACCGCTGAGTACGGTCGAAAAGTAGGCGTTCAGCGGACGCGCATCAACGCCAGGCTCGGATACAAGCCGTGTTCCGTCGAGGTCACAGACCCGCTGTATCCCGGCGACATATCGTTGTCCACAAGTAGGGCAAAACATCAGTTCTCGTACAAAAAACAGCCCGCAAAAAACAAAGGCCGCTGGCCGTAGCTCCAATTCACATCAAGTGCCGCATCACCGGCCGGCGGGAGCTTGGGATGGCCTTGGCCCGATGTCTGTAAAATGTGCTGAACAAAGAAATTACAAATACTTTGGAATTTCCGTCGATCTTGATAAAAAAACTTTACGGCCGTGTTATTTCAGCTTAGCAAGAACGGTCTCACGCTCGGGCTGATACGTCAATGCCATTTTGTATGCTCTTCGAGATTCGGCCTGCTTTCCGGCCTTCGCGTAGGCGTCGCCGAGCATCTCGAACTGCCGCGCAAGCGAAGGCTTATCGTGCTCGCGGGCATATCGCGACCCACGAAGCAGGATATTCTCCGCATTCGCGGGATCGCCTGTACGCAAGTAGGCCGATGCAAGGGCCGAATATACGTCGAAATTCGAAAGGTCGAGGCCAAGGCTCGCCTTAAGGCTCTTTATCCCTTCCGCAGTGTCGCCATTTGCAAGCTGCGACCGCCCGAGAAGCTCAAGCACGCGGGCGTTATTCGGTTCATTCTCGATCGCCATCCTCAGCAGCCTTTCGGCGGCCGGATATCGCTGCTCCGATTGAAGTATCTCGGCGACCTCGGCGACCTGCGCCGCACCACGCGCCCGCGTTGCCGCTGCGGCGTCCATATCCGCGGCTGCGGCCGTGTTTCCGTTCCGTCGAAGCACGCGGGCAAGATACGCATAGCCTGTCGGACGCTCAGGAGCAAGGCGAATCGCCGTTCGATAAGCATTCTCGGTCTCGGCATCGACAAGTCCAAGCATCTCCCTTGCGACTCCCAGGCGCTCGAACGCAACCGCATTCGTCGGTTCCTTTTCGGTCACCGAACGCGCCAAATTCATCGCCTCTTCATACCGCGCCCCAAGATCGGCGACCGGCACGGGCAACGCGAGTATTCTGCTCAATCCAAGTTTCGCGTCCGGATCGTCGGAGGCGCTTCGGAGCACCTCGCGATACTTTGCCTCCGCGGCGGAAAGATCGCCTTTTTGAAAGGCCGTCGCGGCCTCGCGATTCAATTTTGCGGTCTCTTCTGCGGAGAGTTTCTTCGCTGCACGCTCTTTAGCGGTAGAAGTATTTGATCCGACAGCCTTTTTCGGGGTTTGCCGTTTCGAGCGTGAGGTCCTTGCCGAGGGTTTACGGGCCGCAGGCCTCTTCGACGTCTTCGTGCCGGCCTTTGGCGAATCTTTGCCGCCAAAAAGTTTGTTGCTGCTGCCGAGGTCCTGAGCCCCGACGAGGGCAGCCATCGCGGCGATCAATACAATTGAGAAAAAGACCCGGTACATAAAAACCTCACGCGGGCTCTCCTATCGGTCATTTGGTGACGAGGCGAAAACCCAATTCCTTGTCACGCGTCGAACCGGCAACGTCCGGCCGGCTCGTACTTGTGATCGCTGCATCCCCGGACGATCTGCTGAACGCTGAACCTCCGCGGATCATATAACGCGGCTCTTTCGATTCCTTTACGGTGCCGCCGCTTCCGGGATAAAGATACGCCTTTGAACCCGTCCACTCGTAAACATTGCCGATCAGATCCGTAACACCCCACTTATCCGGGCAGGAATGCGTGCCGACCTGTGCCGGCTCGGTATTTGGCTGATCCGTCCACGCACACTCGGATCGAAAATCATCGCCCCACGGATAAAGGTCGCTGTCACTGCCGTTCCTTGCCGCGTACTCCCACTCGGCATCGGTCGGGAGCCTGTACTGAACGTTGTCACGCTTTGACCGCCATGCCGCGAAAGCCTGAACATCGTCGATATTCACGAACCTGACGGGAAAATTCTCCTTCCCTTCGAGCGGCTTGCCGTTGACCCAGTCCGCGGGCAGCGGCTTGTGGCCGGTCGCTTCGACGAACTGGTAATATTCCGCGTTCGTCACCTCCGTGCGATCCATCCTGAAGGCCTCGACCGTCACCTCGTGCTCGGGGCGTTCCGCCGGTTGGCCGTCATTTCGCCCCATACGGAAGGTCCCGCCCGGGATCGACACGAGATCCGCCTTAACAAGCGGAATATCGGTCGGCGTAACCGCCGGCGAAGTTGAAACTACGGGCGACGGGCCCGTATTCGCAACCGGCTTCGACCCGGGGAAAAATCCGAGGAAATACGCCGCCGCAACGCCAGCTATTCCCAAGCCAAAAAGAACCAATACGGCCCCGATTCCCAGAAAAAAGACCTGTGCGGCTCTTTTTTGCGGCCGGCACGGGCGTCTGCATCGGGATCGAGCCGCTCGCCGCCGGCGACGGCGGTTTAGGGACTGCAGGTTCGGAGAGAAGCGTCGCTCCGAGAAGTGCCTCAGTATCGGGACGCGGAATTGCGTTTATATCGGGCTGCGAGTGTCGAAGTTCGGCGACGACATCCACCGGCTTGCCGTCGCATACAATATTATCGACCCAGTCGTCGAAGCCGTTGTGGCTGACACGCAGAAAATGATTGCCGCTCTGGATGCCTTCAAGAAGCAGCGAACCATCCACGCGGCTCTCACCGACCGCGACATTATCCACAAAACCTTAGCTCCGGGTGGCCGCGTATGCACACGTACCGTCGAGACGGGCAATGCTCCGGTCGGGGCCGTCGTAGCAACACTCGGACTGCCGTAAATTGCGTGGCGAAGCTCGTCAACCAAGAGCTCGACCGATGCGGTCCGATGATCCGGCGATTTTTCGAGCGTATGAAAGACCGCACGTTCGATCTCGGGCGCCAGTGCCACACCCAAACTTGCGAACGTAGGCGGCGGATCGCTGATGTGCTTCTTCATTATCGCCGGGATCGACGAACCCTTGAATGGCACGTCGCCCGCGAGCATCTGAAATAGCATCACCCCGAGGCTGTAAATGTCCGCACGTGAATCCGGATCTTCGTCAGCCCACTGCTCGGGAGCCATATAATACGGCGAACCCATCAGCCCGGTCGTCTGCGCCTGGATGAACGATCCGAGAAGCTCGCCCGACTTGATCTTCGCAAGGCCGAAATCCAGTATCTTAACGGCCTGCGCCATACTCGGCTTATCCGAGCAGATCATTATGTTCAGCGGTTTTAGGTCGCGGTGGACGATGCCCTGATGATGTGCCGCTCCGACGCCGGCGCAGATCGCGGCGATCAGGTCGAGCGCATTTTCGGGCGAGAGCCTGCCCTCGCGTGTCAGAAGGTCGTGGAGCGATTCGCCCTCGACGTACTCCATCACAAGGAACGGTACGTTCCCGTTGATCACGCCGTAATCCGATACGCCGACCACGTTCTGATGACGGATCGCCGCGGCAGCAAGTGCCTCCTGGCGAAAGCGCGTTACAAGCTGCGGGTCGTTGCCGACGAGGTCGGGAAGAATGATCTTTATCGCGTGCAGCGTCTTAAGATACGCGTGCCTTGCCTTATAGACGACGCCCATTCCGCCCTGCCCGAGACGATGTTCGAGGTGGTACTTCCCCTCGAGCACACCGTCGCCCGGGATCGTATGCACGGTCGGCATCCCGTCATTCGGACAGGTCGCGACCGTATCGGCGAAACAGTTTTTACAGGTTTGGCATTCCCTCATTCGAACTTTCTTGAGTGTAGCTTATATCAACGCGAATGGCGGTGATCATTAGACGCAAATATCTGCTAAAAAGAAGCAATCATTCTCAAGATTCTAATTTTTTTTGCATTTTTCACGCAAATCCTACACTTCAGACGCCGCGAACGTCATTTTTTGCTGTCGGTCGTTGACTAACATTTTCCGAATCGTTCATTATGCTTGTTTGCCTTTTTGACGGCGGTCGTGACCTTGTCTCGCCTCGGACAATAGACAAACGAAGAACAATGACAAACGACCAGATCAGAAATATCGCCATCATCGCACACGTCGATCACGGCAAAACCACCCTTGTTGACGCGATGCTCCAGCAATCCGGCACGCATCGGGATAACGAAGCGGTCGTCGAACGCGTGATGGATTCGATGGACCTTGAACGTGAGCGCGGCATCACGATCATGGCCAAGAACACGAGCGTCCGCTATGGCGACCACAAGATCAACATCGTAGATACGCCGGGCCACGCCGATTTTGGCGGCGAGGTCGAACGCGTCCTGAAGATGGTCGATGGCATCATCCTGCTCGTCGATGCGGCGGAAGGCTGCCTGCCGCAGACGCGATTCGTCCTTCGAAAAGCGCTTGAACTCGACCTGCCGGCGATCGCCTGCGTGAACAAGATCGACCGCCAGGACGCACGGCCCGAAGAGGTCGTGAACGAAATTTACGATCTATTCATCGACCTTGGGGCCAACGACCAGCAGATCGAATTCCCGATACTTTATTCGATCTCGCGTGACGGCGTCGCCAAAAAGGACCTTGCGGACGAAAGCAAGACGCTCAAACCGCTTTTTGACCAGATACTCGAGACGATCCCTGCACCCAAGGCGGTGCGCGACGATTCGCTCCAGCTGCTTGTCGCCAACATCGATTACAATCCGTTCGTCGGCCGCCTTGCGATCGGCCGCATCTTCTCAGGCGACATCTCGAAGAATCAGGATGTCGTCATCTCGAAGCGCGACGGAACGCTCGACCGCACGCGCGTCAAAGAACTTTTCGCGTTCGAAGGCCTCGAGCGCGTGCCCGTCGCAACGGCCGGCGTCGGCGAGATCGTCGCTCTCGCAGGCTTTGACGACGTCGAGATAGGCGAGACCGTCACACTCCCGGAGAATCCGCGGCCGCTGCCGGTGATCGCCGTTGATGAGCCGACGATCTCGATGATCTTCGGCGTGAACACATCGCCGTTCTCGGGCCTCGAGGGCAAATTCGTCACGTCGCGTCAGATCAAAGAGCGACTCGACCGCGAGCTCCTCGGCAACGTAGCGCTTCGCGTTACGGAAACGGATGCCGCCGAGCAGTTCAAGGTCTCGGGCCGCGGCGAACTGCAGCTTGCGATCCTGATCGAAATGATGCGCCGCGAAGGCTACGAACTTCAGGTCTCAAAGCCCGAGGTCGTCACAAGACGCGACGAATCGACGGGCGAGCTTCTCGAACCGATCGAACTTGTCGTCATCGACGTCCCCGAGGAATTCATCGGTGTCGTCACCGAAGCGATGGGACGCCGCAAAGGCCAGATGACGAAGATGATCAACAACGGCTCGGGCCGCGTTCGTCTCGAATTCGAAACGCCTTCACGCGGACTGATCGGCTTTCGCGGCGAATTTCTCACCGAGACGAAAGGCACCGGCCTTTTGAATACGCTCTTTCTGAGATTCGATAAATGGCAGGGCGAAATGCGTTCGCGGCAGACAGGCTCGCTCGTCGCCGACCGAATGGGCGAAACGAACACCTACGCACTCTACAATCTGCAGGAGCGCGGCACGCTCTTCGTCAAACCGCAGGTCAAGGTCTATGAAGGGATGATCATCGGCGAGAACGCCCGGAGCGTCGATCTCGATGTGAACGCGATCAAGGAAAAGAAGCTCTCGAATATGCGTACGACCTCAGCCGACGAAGCAATGCGGCTCGTTCCCGTTCGCGATATGTCGCTCGAACGCGCCCTCGAATTCATCGCGGACGACGAACTGATCGAAGTCACGCCAAAGACCATCCGTCTCCGCAAACGCGTACTCAAATCGAACGAGCGGCCGAAGAAATAGCTGCCTCTACATTTTTTTCAAGAGGTCAAAAAGGACGACGGCATCATTGTGCTCCTCGTCCTTTGCCGAATAGACAAGCGTTACGGGGCCGGCCTCGGCCATCTCGAGAATGGTGTCGAGCAACTCTCGATTCGCCTTCAGCTCGGCCTTGTAACGGGTTTGAAACTCTTTCCATTTTTCAGGGTCGTGCCCGAACCATTTGCGAAGTTCGGTGCTCGGTGCGATCTCCTTCATCCAAAGATCGATCTTCGCCTTGTCCTTTGAGATTCCCCTCGGCCAAAGACGGTCGATCAAGATCCGCTTGCCGTCCGACCTCGCAGCCGGTTCGTAGGCACGTTTAATAGTTAACGACATAAGAAAACACTCCGTTTTCTCAAGTATAAGCCCCACGACCGTCTTCAGGCATATTTCTGGCTGAGCCGAGCCAACGCAAGCGCCGCGATCGCAAGCCCGAGGTCGCGAAGGGCAACGTCAAAATAACCCGGTATCATCAGCAGATTGATGATTATCGCGACCAGCCAGGCCGCGACGACGTACGCGAAGAACTTCGGCCGCAAAAGTACGCCGATGCCCGCGACGATCTCGATCACACCGACGACGAGCATAAACTCGTGGCCGTGGCCGCCGAGCATATTGTTCACAAAACCGGGAAGATACTGATCCCAGTTTACGAGCAGATGCAGGAATTTGTCCGCACCCGCCATGATCGGCGCCACCACGAACGCGAACCTCAAAAGCCAAAATGCCTGATAGCCGACGCTTGCCGACACCTCTGCCGTATCACCCCGATCGATGCGGGCCGTACTATCAATAATCGTTTCCATTGTTTCGTTTCCTCTCAGATCTGGTTTATTCAGCGAACTTCTCAATGCTGTATTCGAAGAATACATCTGTTTGTCCTAATAAGTCAAGTGCTTTTTGGACTTATTGTAATATTTGCTGGAATTTGCTACTTTTGTATTGAGGAAATATGGCTCAGACGAAGTTCGATGAGAGATTTTTTGAGAGCACACGAGGGCGCATCGTGCTCTCACTGCGCGGCGGCGACCGTACCGTAAACGAACTCGCCGACGAGATCGGCATCACGGACAACGCCGTCCGAGCACACCTGCTCGCCCTCGAACGGGACGGTATCGCGACCCAGAAAGGCACGACCAAAGGGTTTCGCAAGCCGCATTTCGTTTACGGGCTTTCCGAGGATGCGCGACACCTTTTTCCCGTCGCTTACGACTCACTTCTGAATCGCCTTCTCGCAGGTTTTAAGAAGAATCTTTCACCGAGCGCATTCCTCCGCACGCTTCGTGAGGTCGGTGCGGGTATCGGGCAAGCTCGCGGCGACGCCGGCGCCAAAGGTCGCGAAGAAA
Source organism: Acidobacteria bacterium OLB17 (assembly GCA_001567505.1). Lineage (GTDB taxonomy): Bacteria > Acidobacteriota > Blastocatellia > Pyrinomonadales > Pyrinomonadaceae > OLB17. The sequence continues at coordinate 40,629 of LLEU01000020.1, forward strand.
GGCTGAATGCCGCCGTTTCAACGCTCGCCGAACTCGGAGGCGCAGCATCTGTCATCCACGAAAAGGACAAGGTCCTGATCGCAAGCAACTGCTGCCCGTTCGCCGATGTCGTTGCTGAGCACCCCGAGGTTTGTAAGGTCGCGGAGAGTCTCGTCGCGGAGATCACCGGCGAAGACATCGTCGAACGGTGCGACCGCACGGGCCTTCCGAAATGCCGTTTTGAGATCGTGGAACGCGGCGCCGAAGGCTGATCGTCCGCTAGGCAATACCTTCGAAAATGTAACCGCCATCGCGGACGATCTGCTTGAACTTTTCGATCGTCGGATATTTATTCTTTGTTTGAACGGCCCGCCGGATCATACGCATCTGTCCGGGAGAACCCTGCGGGTTCAGGGCGTGCCAGCCCGGATGCTTTGCGCTCCAAGCGACCATTTCGACTATGATCGGGATCAGGTCGATGCCGCGTTCGGTCGCCTCGAAGATCTCTTTTCGCCCGTCAAGCGGATCAGGCTTTCGACGGAGCAGGCCTTCCGCTTCGAGATACTCGAGCCTTGCCGCGAGGATATTCGTCGCGATCCCTTCATCGCGATTCAGAAGCGCGCCGTAGGTCCTTTTCCCCCAGAAAAGGATGTCGCGCATTATTATCAGTGACCATTTATCGCAGAGGATCTCGACGGCAAAATTCACCGGGCAATCCGAGCGGGAAGTTCTGGATGCTCCGCTGTCCATAGTTCCCGATTGTATCTGAACGGAACAAAACAAATCCATCTTACTTGCCTGTCGCAAGTAATCTGTGCTACATTTTTGCCTTCGTGAACCTAATACTGACCAAAAAGGAGAAATTTGTAATTATGCCCGCAATGAATCCATACCTGAATTTCAAAGACAGTTGCGAAGAGGCATTTGAGTTCTACCGATCGGTCTTTGGCGGCGAGTTTATGACGCTGATGCGTATGGGCGATGCCGATATGGGAATGCCCGTACCTGACCATGCAAAGAACCTCATAATGCACGTTTCATTGCCGATCGGAAATAACGTTCTGATGGGCAGCGATGCACCGGACGACTTTTGCCCCACGCCGCTGCAGGCCGGGAACAACTTTTCGATCTCGATCTCGGCCGAGAGCCGCGACGACGCCGACCGCATCTACAACGCGCTTTCGGAAGGCGGCACGCAGGTTATGCCAATGCAGGATATGTTCTGGGGCGCGTATTGGGGAATGTTGACCGACAAGTTCGGCATCAATTGGATGGTCGATCATTCGGATCATGAAGGCTGATCAACTCGCCTTCGGCAGATCCGCCTAATGCAGCTTCATCTCGCCGAAGTCGCGAGAGCATATGCTTGCGACTTGCAAGCGACCTGTTGCATTGAGATCTGGCACCAAGAGAACATCTTGAATGAGGTGAACGGCCGGGCGGTTTCGCTCGGCCGCTCCGATTTGCTAACCTTTTTCCCTGTCTTATAAGTTTGTCTTTTTATGGAAGAGAGCCTCAGCGACGAGCATGCGGACGAAAAGCCGCCCGAAGAAAAGCCGGCGGCAAAGAAATTCGACCGTTCGATCGTCGAGGGCCCGCTCACTTCCGCTGTTTGGAAGATCGCATGGCCTGCGGGCTTCACGAATATTATCAGCGGCGTTCAGGGCTGGGTCGATCACATACTGGTCGGCCATCTGCTCGGCTACAAGGCGAACGCCGCGATCGGCGTCAGTTTTCAGATCTTCCTGGTCGTAATTGTTTTCGTCTCGTCGATCTTTATCGGGATGAGCGTGCTTGTTGCGCGTTTCGCTGGTGCGGGTGACAAGGAGAAGGTCGATCGAACGGTCTATCAAGGCTTTCTGACGTGCTTTTTTCTTGCGATCGGCATCCTCGCTCCGATCGGATACTTTACCGCTCCGCATCTGCTTGCCTTCGTAACGCACGATGCTACCGTCATCGAGGATGCTCTCCCGTTCCTGCGGATAATGTTCACCTGCAGCTTCGGGATGCTCATCTATTTTATGCTGGGCGGAGCACTCCGTTCGGCGGGCGACGCAAAGACGCCGATGGTGCTTGGCATCGCGATGACGGTGCTGAATCTCGTCCTTAACGTCATCTTGATACGGGGCCTTGGCCCGATACCGTCCTTCGGTGCGGCGGGTTCCGCAATGGGCACCTGCATCGCTTCGGGTGCGGTCGGGCTGTACTCGCTCTACAAACTCTATTCGGGCAGTTGGGTCGTCGGATTTCCAAAAAGCGGCTACGCGCCCGATTGGGGCATCATCCGTGAGCTCTTCCGCTTTGGCCTTCCCGCTGGATTCCAGGGTATCGCGATGAATGTCGGCGGCGTGCTTATGCTCACGTTCATGGGTTCGGTCGCGAACGGCGCCGCTGCACAGGCCGCATTTACCGTAGGTTACGGACAGCTATTCCTGCTCGTCACATGGTCATCGAATGCCTTGATGGGAGCGGCGGGTGCTGTCGTTGGGCAGAATATCGGTGCCGGTTCACCGGACAGGGCGGCAAGCTCGGTGCGGATAGCATCGCGGTTCGGGATGATCGGTGCCGCAGTGGTCGGATTCTTTTTCCTCTTCTTCCCGGAAACCATGCTCGCGATCTTCGGCCTTACGGATCCGGCCGTCGTCGAGGTGGGTACGACGCTGCTGCGCGTCTTGAGCATCTCCGGCCTCTTCATCACAACCGCCCTTTCTTATACCGGCGGCCTTCAGGGAGCAGGCGACACAAAGAGTCCGCTCTTTATTTCGATCATCTCGCAGGTGATCGTTCCGCTGAGCATCTGTTTTGTCATTCGCGAGACGAGCACGCTCGAGCCGATACACATTTGGGTCGCGATCCTTGCGGGCCACGTGACACGGTGCGTGTTGAGTGTTCTGAGGTTCAATCAGGGCAAGTGGCGTGCGATCAAGGTGAACATCGACCGCCAACCGGCGTAAGAGACGGTGAAATTGGAAAATGCAGTTTGCCGCACCTGCTAGTAAGATGCGGCAAACCGCAAGGATCCGGCCGCTATTGGGCTGATGCGACCGGAATGTCGGTGCTTACGCCGAAGTATCTATATTCGACGCTGCCGTCCGAACTGCGAAGTATGTACCAGACGCCGCTGCGATAGACGGCAAGGTCCGTCTTGCCGTCGCCGTCATAATCTGCGGGGGCAAGCACGTCGGTCGAAATTCCCCATTTCAGGATATGTACCGAGGAATCCGAGCTGTAGCGGATGTACCACATACCTTCCGCCGGGCGGAAAACTGCGTAATCCGTAGCGCCGTCGCCGTCATAATCGCCCGGCACAGGCTTGTCGTTCGCCGTACCGAAAGGCTGCACAAGGTATTGCCCGGTGCTGCTCTGCATTATGTGCCAGGTGCCGTCCGTCGGGCGGAAAACGCTGACATCCGAGATGCCGTCCCCGTCAAAATCAGCATTTGACGGATTCGGATCGGGAAGGCGGTTTCGCGTCATCACCCAAACGTCGCCGGACGGGTTGCCGTTGCCTCCGATCTCGCTTCCCGGACGACTGGAACCGACGACCATCTGTTTGCCGTCCCACGAGAGCGATGCACGCGTGTCCCCGGCAGCACTATTGATCGGAGCCGGAAGGTGAACGGGAGCTTCCCAGGGCACGGACGTGCTGCTTCGTTTTGCGGTCCAGATGTCGGGCCCGCCCAAGGTTCCCGGACGTGTGGAATCGAAAACGATCTCGAGCCCGTCGTGACGCACGTTCGGCCGTGCGTCGTCGTATTCGGAATTCAGGCCGGGTGCAAGCTGCGCCGGCCCGAAATCCTCCGTGTAATAGATATCGAGCCCAATATCGCCGGGCGTGCGTCCGTTGGGGCGATCGCTCGCAAAATAAAGGACACCGTGGCCGTTCTCATCCTGAAAATATGACGGACTCCATTCGGCTCCTGAGCTGTTGATCTCGCAGCCGAGATTTTCCGGCGTCTGCCAGGCTCCGTCCTTGAACTTGGTGAAGTAAATATCCCCACCGCCGCATGCTCCCGGATCCGGCCGCGTTGAAATAAAAAAGAACATATTCCCGGGCGCCGGCGACGGACAGAAATCGTCCGACGCGCTGTTGATCGGTGCCCCGACGTTCGTGAACGCGCCCCACGGAGCATCCGTGCTTGCACGGGTCGAGACCCAAATATCCTGGCCGCCCATACCGCCCGGACGATTCGAAGCGATGTAGAAACTGAGTCCGTCCGGAGCCTGGATCGGGCAGCCGTCCCCGTATGGCGTGTTGAACTCGGTGCTGGTGCCCGGAATGGATTCCATATTTACGGGATCCGACCAAGCGGAAAAGCGTTGGCCGAGGGCCGGCGACAACGCAAATATCGTGACGGTCGCCACGAGCAGGGCCTGAAATACGCGATTCATTTTGTTTATCCTCCTGTGTTTGTGCTCGGTTATCGGATATCGATACGGAAACCGCGGACACACGGCCTTGGGTTCCGGTTCCTATTAAGAGAAGCGGCCTTCTCCGCGTATTGGAAAACCTTCTGCGGGTGACTATGCCGCTTTTGCCGGGCCGAAGTCCTTGACGAAAGTTCTTCGTTTGTTCGTTTTTTCTTCTTCGGACGGTAAAAGGCTGGAATCAGCGTGAAAAATGTGGAATCGGGCAAAGGATAGGGCTTTTTGCGGGTGACGTGTGAACGCGTTTTTTTTCCGAGATTTTCCGGCAAAAGGCCCAAAGCCGTTACGTCACGCTTTCGGATCCAGGTGACTGGATCTCTATTCGTCAATAAATAGAGGAGAAATTAAATGAAGATAAAGGATCTTTTTGTGCTTGCGGCGGTATTTGCAATGTCGGCCGCCGCCTTCGGGCAAGCCCGGTTCGGAGACGGCCGCTTATCGCCCGAAGAAATGAACCAGATCAGACGCGAAGCACGCGAACCGATCGAGTTTGCTAAGAAAAACCCGCTGCTGGCTCCAATGAGCCGCACCAAGATAGCCGTCCCGAACGGGTCGGATCTTGCGACCATTCCGTCGCCGTACGACGATCCGGATTCTTTCGGCCAGAACGTAAAATTCTACGGCTCGCTCTATGCCGGCACGGTCTATATCTATCACAGTTGCGACCCGCAGGTCCTTTTGAATGACCTCGGCCTTACGCTGGCGGCCGATGACAAATGCATCGTTCACAATCCGCCGTCAGCCCCGATGAACCAGACACAGGTGCTCTACGACCCGGCTTGGGAATACACGATCCCGAAGAATACCGTCTCGAACACCCTCTATATCCTTACGAACAACAATCCGGCTTTGACGCCGCGGACCCGAACGGCAATCCAGGGCAGTACACAGTGTTTTACACACCTGTTGTCACGTTCGTAAGCACCGCCCTGAACGACCCGCTCGCGATCGATCCCGGGACCGGCCAGCCTATGAACGGGCAGTACACCACGTCCCTCACGGGTTCGAATCTGGTTACGCGCACCCTCGGCGCAAATGATTTCGCCAGCGAATACCGCAGCTACGGAGCAGTCCCTAGCCGCGGCTTCTCGCGCTCATACTGGCGTGCCGTCGGCCTGCCGGAGAGCGTGATCAACAAGCTCTTCAACCGAAAGATGTCCCTCAGGTTTGGAATTCGCGTTCGGGTGACCGGAGCCGTGAATTTCGGCCAATTCTACTACTCGATGAGAATGCTCGGCGACTAGTTCCTCGCATTTCGAAGGAACAAAAAGGCGGCCGTTTCTGCGGCCGCCTCTTTTTATTTGCCAAAATTCCCGCGAGAATCTTGGTCAATCGCGGGTTTCGTGTTCGAGCGGAAGGCTGATGACCGTGCGATAGATCTGCGGTGAATCCGTAACAATGTCCTTCGACGCCGAAACGCCCTTCGCGGACGCCGTAACACGCACCTTTTCAACATTCATCAGCCCGTTGAATTCGAATTCGCCGGCGTCGTTCGTGTAAACCGTCTGGATCTTTCGCGTTGAACCGTCGCTCTTCACCTCAAAAAGATCGACCGGAGCACCGCGGACACTAAGATTTGCCTTGTCGAAAACGATCCCTTTGACGAGGATCAGCTCGCCGCGGTCGCGTGTCATCAGAAGGTTGCTTCCGAGGTCGCGAATGTCGTTCGGCTTGACCTTCACGTCGTATTTCACGCCCGTGCCGTAGCCTTTAGCGTCAAACGCGATGTTGTACGTGCCCGGTTCGAGCGAGAGCGTAAAACGGCCCTTGCTGTCCGAGGTGGTCGAGCGGACGACCTTGCCATCTACGCGTGCCGTAACGGTCACGTTCGGGATCGACTTCTGATCGATGTCGCGCACCCTGCCCTTTACGCCGCTTGTTTGTGCGAAAGCGGCAAGCGGGAACGCAAGGCCGATCAGGAGAAGCGTGTTGAGAATTGATCTATGCTTTTGCATTCTGCAAATTGTCGGGCCTTTCTTTTCGGAATTCGGCCGCAACATCATTGATGATGTCATCCAGCGTTCGGGTTGGCTTGTAACCGATCAGCCGAGCGGCTTTTTCAAGGCTCGGGACGCGTCGGGCCATATCCTCGAAGCCTTCGCCATAGACCTCGTCGTATGAAAGATGTTTGATCTCGCTGGTGCTCGCGGTCAGGGCGATCGCACGTTTTGCGAGGCCGTTTATCGACACTTCCTCGTCGTTGCCGAGGTTGATCACCTCACCGAAACATCGCGGATCCTCGAGCGCGGCGGTCAGGCCATTCACGACATCGGCGACATGGCCGAAACAACGCGACTGCTCACCGTCGCCATACACGGGGATCGGTTCGTTCCTGAGTGCCGCCTGCACAAAACGAGGCACGACCATTCCGTACTGCCCTGTCTGTCGCGGGCCGACCGTATTGAATAGGCGAACGACGACGACCGGAAGCTGCGTTTCTTTCCAATGTGCGAGAGCGAGAAATTCGTCGAGCGTCTTTGCACAGGCGTAAGCCCAGCGGTGCTTGTCGGTCGCTCCCGTCAGCAGGTCGTCCTCCTCGCGGAAAGGAACCGAGACGCCTTTGCCGTAAACCTCCGACGTACTCGGCACAAGGACGCGTTTTCGGTAACGCGAGCAGAACCCAAGCACGACGTCCGTCCCGCGAAAGATCGTCTCGATCGTCTTTACGGGCCGCTCCATAATGAGCCGGACGCCGACGGCACTCGCCATATGATAGACGCGGTCGGTCTCGCGAATGAGGCCTTCCATTAGGTCGGCGTTCAGCACCGTATCGATAAGCAGGCGAAATCCCGGCTTTTCTTCGAGATGCGCGACATTCGCATAACGCCCGGTGGAGAGGTCGTCGATGACCGTGACCTCGTTGCCTTCGGCAAGAAGCTTGTCCGCCAGGTGGCTTCCGATAAATCCGGCTCCGCCGGTGATGAGGATCTTCATATCTTTCTGGTTAACCCGCGATCTCCAATTAAATTCCGTGAGGCTGAGCTTTCTCGCAAGAGGCAATTGTATAATAGATTGAGGGATTTTGCCCCACCTAAAATAAGGTGTCTTGGCATCTTGCCTCACGGGTCTCTCAATGCGGCTATTTAATCCAAGAAGGTTCGCGGTCGAAAGATTGCTTTCGCGCAGTATTCCCCGCGTTGTGAATCCAAAATGGAAGGTTTCTCTAGGCGATCCGGCGCGAATGGCCTTCCGCTGGCCCGCAAAGTACGAGTGGGATGAAGCGAGCGATTGGGTAGAGCTTTTGCGGTTTGGGTTCACGAGATATTTGCCGGTTGAAACGGTTGACGATATACCACAGCCATATAAGGGCACGGTCGTGTTCGAGGCCGTCTTCGATGGTTCATCGCATCGGATCGCCATTGGCTATTCGGATTATTTGGCGATCGACGAAGACTGTGCTGACAGTTGCGATCTGTATTTCAAGATGCAGTTCGACAAGCGAGGCTACGGGCGGAGCAACGTGATCCCCGGCGGTTATGTGCCGGACGGAAAGCGTTTGTATTTTTACCTGAAACGGCTGCGAAAGCTTAAGGACAAGCGCGACTATCGCTATGACGTCAACGCACGGTTCAGCCTGAACTACGCCCCCGAAATACGCAGGAAGGCGATCGATCTGCTCTCGGGCCAGGAGCGCTTCGGTTTTGAAGGCGGCCTGAAGACGCTTCCATACATAGATTTCCTCAAAGAAGCGGCGCGGTCGAAGATCTGCGTCGATCTTCCCGGCCTTGGCCCGCTTTGCTTTCGCCTGATGAACTATCTCGCGATCGGCACGTTCGTGATCGCATATCCGCACAAGAGCGTTCTCCACGTACCGCTCAAAGACCGCGAGCACATCGTTTACTGTAAGGAAGACTTTTCGGACCTCGTCGATCTATGCGAATACTACCTCGATCACAATGACGAACGAGAGAGAATTGCCTCGAACGCCCGCACGTTCTTTGACCTCAACCTGCACAAGGACAACCTTGTCCGATACTATCTCTCCGCGATCCTAAAGAATGTTGGGTCAAGTTGATGTCGTTTAACTCTCACCTGTTGCCGGACGCCGCGTCGGCGTTGACCGACTTGCCAAAATACTCGACGGTCTTTTTTAATCCTTCGGCGAGAGGAACCTTTGGCTCCCAGCCGAGCAGTTTTTTTGCACGCTCGATGTTCGGTTGGCGTTGTTTCGGGTCGTCTTGGGGAAGCGGGAGGTATTCGATCTCGAGCTTTCGGCCGAGCGTCTCGCCGATCTTTTCGGCAAGTTCTTTCATCGTAAATTCGCCAGGATTCCCGATGTTGACCGGAAGGTGAATGTCGTCTGCCTCCGTGTTCATCAGCCGCACGAGGCCTTCGACCAGATCGCTCACGTAGCAGAACGAACGTGTCTGGGTTCCGTCGCCGTAGATCGTCAATTTCTCCCCGCGAAGCGCCTGAACGATGAAATTCGAAACGACGCGGCCGTCATTTTCAAGCATACGTGTCCCGTAAGTGTTGAAAATACGGACGATACGCGTATCAACTGAGCTCTGCCGATGGTAATCCATCATCAGTGTCTCAGCGACGCGTTTGCCTTCGTCATAGCAGCTCCGCAGGCCGATCGGGTTCACATTTCCCCAATAGCTCTCGACTTGCGGATGCTGGATCGGGTCGCCGTAAACCTCGCTCGTCGATGCCTGCAGTATGCGTGCCTTCACGCGTTTTGCGAGCCCGAGCATATTGATCGTGCCCATTACGTTGGTCTTTACGGTCTTGATCGGGTTGTACTGATAGTGGACGGGCGACGCCGGACACGCGAGATTGTAGATCTGATCGACCTCAAGGAGGATCGGCTCCGTGACGTCGTGCCGCACGAGTTCGAAACGCGGATGCGTCAAAAGGTGCTCGATGTTCGCTTTTCGCCCGGTGAAGAAATTGTCGAGGCAGATCACTTCGCCGCCGTCAGCGATAAGCCTTTCGCAAAGATGCGAGCCGATGAACCCGGCACCGCCTGTAACAAGAATTCGCATTCAGAAATCTCCAAATCTCTACTGATCCGGCCCGTTCTCGACGGCAGCCCTAAGCGCATAGAGCTCCTTCAGTCCGGCTTTGTCCTTTTCGCGGCCGGCGGTCTCCTTGGCGATGATCAAACCGCCGATCGACAGCACTCTGACCTTGAAGCCGTCGAGGTCCATCTCCACAGAGTTCTCAAGAACCTTCGCATAGTCTCCGATGCCGGCAACCTCGCCCAAAAGGTCAATATCGCAGAGCGACGTTTTTGAAAGTAAAATTCGTGCCGTTCTGCAGAGTACTCCAATCCCAGACGAACGGCAGGCCCTCCGGAAATCCTCGCGGCCGCGGCTCAAGCGGCTTCAATGCCTCGGCAAGTTTCTCAAGGTTGGAACGCGTGCGGGAGCAACAAATATTGAGGTCCTGTGTCAGATAACTCGAACCGTGGCTGCGTAAGGCAACACCGCCAACAATCACGAATTCAACTTCCGCGGCGGCCAACATTTCGACGGCCTTGAACAAGCTGATCAACGGACATTCTCCTTGGTTTTTTGCCGTGCTCGTTTTAAGGCGGCCTCGAACCGGAGGAGGTCGTTGACCGCCGAATCATTGTCCCGCAGCCGCTGAGCCGGGGACTTCCGCAGGTTCTCAACGAGCAGCGTCAGGTCAATGCCGAATTCGGCCGCCTCGGCGATCTTGCTGCCCGGACGCGGGTTGAGCAGTTTTTCCTCCGGTGTTCTTTTCATACTCTTATTCTACGGCATTTCGAGGGCATTCTGGCGTCTTTCCGCCTTTTGCTCGTCGGTAAGGCGTTCATACCCGTAGATCGCGCTTTCCCAAGTTCCGTACATCGCGTTCGGAAGTACGATGTAATCCGTCCCGAACCGCAGCCGCGCTTTATCGACCTCCGCAAAGCGATCTTCGACCGACTTTTTCTCAAACGCGTTCGAAAGGTCGTCAAGGTTATCGCCAAACTGCATCACGATGCGGTATTTCTTACGAATGATGTCGCGGCGGGCCTCTTTGCTAGATTCCTTTTGGCGAAGCATCACGTTCTCGTCCGTGATGTCGTTAAATCCGACCTTCTTTAGATTCTCCATTGTGGCGGCCTTCTGCACTTCGTCGCGGTTCGAGACGTAAAAGATCTTCACGCCCCGCGAATGTGCGTAGTTCAGAAAATCGACTGCTCCCGGTATTGCCTTCGCCTTTCGCATCTCGCCCCACGCATACCAATCAGCGAGATTGAACGCCTTGTTGTTCCGGATGCCGTAGGCCTGAGCAGGCGAATTGTCGAGCACCGTTTCGTCGATATCGACCATGATCGCACGCGGCATTTTCCGCTCGGCCTTCGTCAGGTGCTTGAGATTCTTCTTGTTGAAGTCCGCGTCGAGCCGAAGCCTCGCAATGTTGAAAGCCTGATAGCAAAGCGCACGATATTCGCCGGCCTTCTGCATATAAAGCACGGCGCCGATCTGGTACGAATTATCGACGGATGGAGCGGCCTTCTGCGCCGAAGAACCTGTGGCAAGATACGTTGCGCCCGACGCGACGGCCGCGAAGGTTAGTGCGAGAGCAAGGAATTTTAGTTTCATAATCCGATTCTCGGCCCAAACACCGTGAGCCGAGAACGATTATAGTCCATTCGCCTTCGGAGAAAAGAACAAGCCGCACAGAACGACACAATCCGCACAAAATGCACGATATGCACAAAACGTACCCTCGGACGCGTCGAAAGGTCAGGCGTCGCCCTGCAGTTCGCCGGGCGTGTCCCGCTCGAGCCGAGCGTAGAGCGCCGGCAGGATCAGGAGCGTAAGCAGGGTCGAGGTGATCAGCCCGCCGATCACGACGGTCGCGAGCGGCCGCTGCACCTCAGCACCTGCGCTTGTTGCGACCGCCATTGGTATGAAACCGAGGCTTGCGACGAGCGCCGTCATCAGTACCGGCCTCAAACGCGATTCCGCACCGCGCCTGACGGCATCAATGACCGACGCACCGCCCGCCCTCAGGCCGTTGATGAAGCTCACCATTACGACACCGTTCAACACCGCAACGCCGAACAACGCGATGAACCCGACGCCTGCCGAGATCGAGAACGGCATTCCACGCAACGCGATCGCGATCACGCCGCCCACGACAGCGAACGGAATTCCGGTGTAGATCAGGAGCGCCTGCCTGACCGACCCGAACGAAATGTATAGCAAGGCAAAGATCAGGAACAACGCGATCGGGACGACGATCAAGAGGCGCTCGGTCGCACGTTCGAGGTTCTCGAACGTGCCGCCCCATTTCAGGTAATATCCCGGCGGAAGATCGACCTGGGATGCGACCTTTTGCTGCGCTTCTGCAACAAACGAGCCGATGTCCCGTCCGCGAACGTTGAGTTCGACGCCGATCCGTCGTCGCGTATCCTCTCGCGAGATCTGCGCAGGACTGTCAACGACTCGCACGTCTGCGACCTGAGCGAGCGGAACCCGTGAACCGTTCGACGCTGTAAGCAAAAGCTGCCGGATCGATTCCACCGAAGCACTTGCGTCCTCATCGAGCCTAACGACGAGCCCGAATCGCCTTTCGCCTTCATAGACGTGGCCTGTCTGCTTTCCGGCCACGACGGATTCAACAAGGTCGTTCACGTCCTCGATATTCAGCCCATATCGTGCGATCGCGGCACGATCCGGCTTGATCTGAAGCTGCGGCAAGCCCGAGATCACCTCTGCCTTCACGTCGGCGGCTCCCGGGATCTTCTCGGCCACCTCCGCGATCTCGTCCGCCTTTGTCTTCAGGACCTCAAGGTCGTCACCGTACAATTTGATCGCGACATCGCTGCGAACTCCCGAGATGAGCTCGGCAACACGCAGCTCGATCGGCTGTGAAAAACTCAAGGTTGCCGTCGGCACTCTTTCTTCAAGCACCTTCGCCATTTTCTCGATCAGCTCGGTTTTGTCGTGCGTGCTTTTCCATTCACTATGCGGCTTCAGCGCAACGTAGAGGTCCGATAGATCGACGCTCATCGGGTCGGTCGCAACTTCGGCCCGGCCCGTTTTTGAGATCACGGCCTTGACCTCGGGAAACTCCATCAGCACCTTCTCGATCTCGGTCGTCGTCTTGATGGATTCCGTAAGCGACACGCTCGGCAGCTGCTGCACCTGGATCGCAATGTCGCCTTCGTCCAGTCGCGGAATGAACTCCGACCCTAGGAAGGGAAAGATCGCGACGGAGACGACGACAAGGCTCGCCGCGACCGCGAATGCCTGCCCGCGATTCGCCAGAACGAATTCGAATGCAGGCTTATAGATCCGTTTCGCCAACCGAATGAGAGGGCTCTCGGTCTCGGCGACCTGCCCCCGCAAGGCAAACGTAAGCATTGCGGGCACATACGTCAGCGAAAGTATCAGCGAGCCGAGAAGAGCAAAGATGACCGTCAAGGCCATCGGGATGAACATCTTCCCTTCGATACCTCGCAGACTCAGGATCGGCAGATATACGATCGCGATTATCCCGATCGCGAAAACTACAGGACGCGCGACCTCAAGGCAGGAACTCAGGATCGTGTTCTCCGTGGATTCGAGCACTTGCCGCTTTTGGGCTTCGGCCCGACGCCGCACCGCATTTTCCACCATCACGACGGCTCCATCGACTATCAATCCGAAATCAAGCGCGCCAAGGCTCATCAAATTGCCGGAAACGTTGAATGTCCGCATCAAGATCGCAGCAAAAAGCATTGAAAGCGGAATTATCGTCGCCACAAGCAATGCTCCACGCCAATTCCCGAGCAAGAGGAGCAGGACGGCGATCACGAGGAACGCGCCTTCGATCAGGTTCTTTTCGACCGTGGCGATAGCTCGCGAGATCAATTCGGTGCGGTCATAGAACGGCACAAGTTCGACGCCCGCCGGCAATGTTTGCTTGACCTGCTCGATCCGTTGCTTGACGCCCTCGACCACCGTTCTCGAATTCGCTCCCTTGAGCAAAAGCGTGATCCCGGCGACGATCTCGCCGCGGCCGTCCGCAGTGACGGCGCCCTGGCGAACGGCCGAACCCTCGACGATCTCTCCGACGTCACGTACATAGACGGGAACGCCCTCAGGCCCCGTTTTTACTACGATGTCGCCGATCTCTTCCGGCCTTTCGATGAGTCCGATCCCGCGAAGCAGATACTGCTCCGAACCTTTCTCGATATACGCGCCGCCGACGTTCGCGTTGTTTCGGGAAACGGCCTCGAAAACGTCCCGGAGCGTCAGCCCGTAGGACTGCAGTTTCTCCGGCTCGAGCCGCACCTCGTACTGCTTCTCGAACCCGCCGAAGCCATTCACCTCGGCGATTCCCGACACACCGAGAAGCTGGCGGCGCACATCCCAATCCTGTATCGTGCGCAACGCCTTTGCGTCGTGGCTTCCGTCCGGCGAGCGAAGCTCGTATTGATAGACCTCACCAAGGCCGGTCGAGATAGGCCCCATTTCCGGCGAACCGATCGCATCCGGGATCTGCTCGCGTGCCTGCGAAAGTCGCTCAAGCACACGCTGCCTCGCAAAGTAGATATCGACCGCGTCATCAAAAACGACCGTCACCGCCGAGAGCCCGAATTTCGAGATCGATCGGATCTCCTCGACGTCCGAAAGTCCCGACATTGCGACCTCGACCGGAAAGGTTACCTGCCGCTCCATTTCAAGCGGCGCAAGCGACGGCGCGGCCGTAAGGATCTGGACCTGTACATTCGTTACGTCCGGCACAGCGTCGATCGGAAGGTTAATGAGGCTATACACTCCGACGACCGACATCAGAACGACGAGCAGCAAGACGACAAAGCGATTCTTGACCGAAAATCGGATCAGTGCGTTCAACATAGAGTTCCTAATGTGCGTGGTCGCCGAGCGATCCCTTCTGAAGCTTTGCCTTCAGCACAAAGCTCCCCGTTGTGACGACCTTTTCGCCAAGCTTTAACCCGCTGATGATCGTCGTATATCCGCCTGACTCTCCGCCGATCTCGACCTCGCGAACCTCAAAGGCCCCGGGCTCGTCGTCTTTCGGGACGAAAACGATCGCTTTATCGCCATCCCGCTGGATCGCTTCCGAGCGAATGGCCGGCGCTGTTGCTGCGACACTCTCGCCTGCGAAAAGTCCGACCTCGGTGAACATTCCCGCGCGCAAGTTGCCGTTCGGATTCGCGACCTCGACCCGCACCCTTGCCGTTCTGGTCGCCTCGTCAAGCTTTGGGTCAATGTAGGAGATACGGCCACTGAGGCTTCCGGTCGCGGCCGAACGGATCTCGGCGATCGCGCCGATGTTCAGGCGTGCGACCTGCGATTCTGGAACGTTCGCGATGATATAGACCGTGCCGAGATCTGAAACGGAAAAGATCGGCGTTGCCGGCTCTATCCCAGCACCGGCGTTGAATCTTCGTTCCGTAATGACGCCCGAAAGCGGCGAACGCACCGCAACAAGCGACGTATCCGCTTTGTGGTCATCAGATTCGCCCGGATCGACATGGACGCCGAGAGCACGCAGTTCGTCTTCGATGTGTTTGACATCGACGCGCGAGGTCTCGACCTCGGCGGCGGCCTCTTGGATCTCGCGATTCAAAGAGATGTTCGATTGGAAGTCGTATTCCGCCTTTGCGGTCTTGTATGCGGCCTCGGCCGCGACCAGATCCTTGCCCGCACCCGCACCAAGCTCGATAAGGCGGCGAGTGCGTTTCAGCGTCGCCTCGGCCTCATCGAGACGTGCTTTCGCCTGGAGGACGGCGACGCGATTCTCAGCTTTTCTCACCCTCGCAAGATTCCGTTCAGCAAGCTCGAAGCGAGTCCTGGCTTCGTGCATTTTGCCGTGCATCTGAGCCAATTGCGGGCTCGAAATTACGGCGAGGACGGCGCCCTTGGAGACTCTGTCGCCGACGGCATAAAGCACTCGTTCGATCCTGCCGCCGACCAACGGTGTGGCAAATTCGGTCTTTTCGGGGTTGAGCTCGACCGAGCCGGTCACGTAAACCTTTGCGAATGAAGGCCGCTCGCTGACGACCTCGACCTGCAGTCCGGCGGCGGCAAGGGCATCTGGTTCGAGAGCGACTTCCCCGCCTGTCTCGCCGTTATGAGACTCAGCTTCGGGCGTCGCTTTTTCGGACGAAGCTTTCGCATTCTCCGAAGATGTGGCGCGGAGAAGGAAGATCAGCCCGGCGATCCCGATCAAGGCGATGATACCGGCTGTCACAAGCCACGGAACGACGCGGCTTTTGCTATCACTGCTTTCTGCAGACTCGACCGAAATACTTTCGTGCGTCTCGTTTGGCGTTGATTCTTCAGACATTCTCATTTCTCCATTAAAAGGCCGATAGCAAGGAAAAGGTCGGCCTCGGCTCGATATTTTTCTGAGTGGATCTCGATCAGGTCGCGATCCGTTTCAAGCAGTTTTCGCTGTTCGGCGATCAGGTCGTGACCTTCAGGTCACCGATCTCGTAAACTTTTCTTACAGTCTCGATATTCGCCCGCGACCTCGGTAGCACCGAGGTTCGAAACGTGTTCAGCGATCGTTCAGCTGCGGCGATCCGCTCGAATGCGGCCGTCACCTCGCTGCGAATGACGTTCTCCGCAAAAATTCTCCGTTCCCGGGCTTGCCGGATCGCGATCGCCGCTTCGGCCTTTTCACCTTTGCCCCGATCAAAGACCGGAAGTCCGATCGACACGCCGAACGCGAGGCTGCGATCCCGCTGCGCGTACGCACCTAGCGGATCGTCAAAAACCGAACGTCCCTGCGCGTAACGAGCTGTCGCCGAAATATCCGGCCGCGAACGCGACTCGGCCACCTTTAATTCGGCCTCGGCAAGTTCTTCCTGAAGGCCTGAGATCCGAACCTCCGGGCGATTCTTAAGAGCAAGACCGACGCCCTCGGCGGCTGTCTGCGGAAGCGGCCGGAATGATGCGGTCGTTATATCTTCTGCGAGTTTGAGCGGCTGGCCGTGCGGGATACCGGCGAAGAATTTGAGCTTTGAGATCGAGGCTTGCAGACGCCCTTCAAAAAGCAGCCGTCTCGCACGCAGCCTTTCGACCTCGGCCTGAAGCAGACTCAGTTCGAGCGGAGCTGTCTCACCCTCGTTGACCCTCAACTGAACGAAGCGTGCCGTCTCCTCGTCGAGCGTCAATACTTCGTCCATCGTCGCGATCTCACGAACTAGAACTAGAGCTTCGATGTAAACAACAATGACCTCGCCTGTCACACTCCGCTCTTTTGCGGCTATCTCGGCACGCCTTAACGCGATCTCCGCCTCGGCAGCGTCCATCCGTCGGCCACGCTGCCCGAACACCTCGAGCGGCACTTCGACGCCAACGGTGAGCTTTCCTTCACCGGGAGACCCGACCGGCCGGCCGCTTTCCTGCTCGACCTGGAGCGTCGGATTTGGGCGTGCTCCGGCCTGAATAAGTCGAGCCTCGGCCCTTTCCACCTCGAGTCTTGCTATAGCGATCTCGCCGTTGGCGGCAAGAGCGAGTCGGATCAACTCCCGGATCGGGATGCCGTCCGTCGAACTTAGATACTTGCGGGCGAATCCAATTCCGGGCGATCGCACCGGCAAAATTGCCTGTGCAGATGACATCTGAGCCGTCAGCACGACGGCCAGAAGAACAATAAATCTGTGCATAAGATCCTGATCAAAGGGCTGCAACAAATGCAGAGAACGACGCAGCCCGCAGGCCACGACTCGAAAAAAGGCGCAGTTGTGCTAGATGATCAGGCCTTTGGCGGCTGCCAGATCGAGGCCAGGTAGTTGGAGGTGTGGTCTGATGAATAGGAAGCGATGCGTCGCGGGATGATGACGTCAACGCTCGGGACTACAACGAAGAGTGAAGCGGTGTGCGCTCCGGTCGAATTTACGCTGCAGCAGGAGCAGATGCAGAACGGTGAACACCCGTCGGCGAGTTGGCCGTCCGAATGCTGTTCGCTGCCGGTCGCCGCGACAAATGTCACATTTTCGCGACCTCTTTCGGCATACGCCGTGAACTCCTGACACGGCAGCGTCAGCAGTATCAGCATATAGAGAACGAAAATGAACGTAAATTTCCGCACAGTCCCTTTAGAAAGATTTTCCCTTGGCGTTCATATTTTCGCAAGTGAATCGCCAGTTAAGCTAGTTGACCGTCTCTGAGATCTCCTCGGCATTCTGCTGCGACGCATAGTTCGCTTGGTCGGTGACGATCAGCGGGAGTTCGTCGAGGACGACCTCGTTGGCGACGGTCTGGACCCAGTAAGTTCCGGCGTCCGGGAAGACGACATTCACAAAAAAGCTGACGTTATCGGTAAAACCGCCGGGTGCAAGTTCGATCGTCGTGGGCTGGGAAGTGACTACCAGATTGTTCTTATCGGGAGAAAGTATGCGCACCTCTGTACGATGATTCCCTTCACCGCGCCAATGGTTGATGACCGCGAATTTTATAAGCGAGACGGGCAGTTTCTCGACCATGATGTTCTGAAAGATGCCCATCAACGAGATCTTATTGCCCATCTCGATGCGGACATCGTCGCAGAGCAGCGTGTATTCGAGCGATAGTTTTTCTGTTTCCATTTAGTTACCTTGCGCCGTGCTTCTTGAACCAGGCGAGCAGCTTTTCCCAAGCTTCTTCAGCCGCCTGTTTATTGTAGCTTGCACGGTAATCGGCAAGAAAACCGTGATCGGCACTCGGGAAGACGACGATCTCCGAGCCCGATTTACCTTTCTTCAATTCGTCCTGCATACGCTGAACTCCGTCGAGCGTGATGCCCTTATCGAGTCCGCCGTAAAAGCCGATGACGGGCGGCTTCATTTCTTTTGCGAAGTCAATGGGCGACTTCGGCTGAGCATCGTTTGCCGGTGAACGTTCGGTCGGGACAACGCGGCCGTACCACGCAGCTCCCGCCTTGAGTTTCGGATTATGGGCCGCGTACATCCATACGATGCGGCCGCCCCAGCAAAAGCCCGTGATAGAGATCTTTTTCTTGCTGCCTTTGTTCTTGGCCGCCCAGGCGAAGGTCGCGTCGATATCCGCCATGGATTCCGTATCCGGGATCTTCGAGAAGATCTGGCGGTTCAGTTCGCCCATATCTTTGATCGAATGTACGTCACCAAGGCGTGCGTAGAGAGCGGGGGCGATCGCCATATATCCAAGCTTCGCAAAACGGCGGCAAACATCCTGTATCCATTCGTGAACACCGAATATCTCGTGCACGACAACGATCACCGGAAAGTCCTTGCCCTTCTCCGGCATCGCCCGATACGCGGGGATCTCGCCGTCCTTTACCGGGATCTTCACTTCACCCTCCACCAGGCCTTTGTTGTCCGTGATGATCCGCGTTTGGCCGGCGATCGGCATCACGGCCGCCGCAAAGGTCCCGGCGGCAAAGATCGAGCGAACCAGGAACTCACGGCGGTCGAGATCCGAGGGCTCGGGAAATGTGTTGATGATATCCTCGCGCATAAGCTTAGGCTCCTGGTTTTGAATTACACTAAGTTTTACGTTTCAAAATGCTTGCGGTCAAGAGTATAATTATTTCAAAGGGTCAACAACACCAGCAGTATCAACAATGTTCACCTACGTTCTTATTGGACTTCTTTTCGTATTGGCCGGCGTCGTCGGCTTGCAGCTTACCTTTATGTTCTATATAGAAAGGCTGTACAAGATGCGGGTGGAGCACACCAAGCAACTCGAACGCGACGCCAGGCACCTGCGCGACAAGATCGAATTTTTGGAGAGGAACCTCGCAGAAAGGAACTCGCTTCTTGAGCGGCACGGGATCGAGGTAGAGGCTGCTGACGAAGCTTGGGCAGATATTATTGACGATCGCGGCTAGACGTCCAGCTCGGCGATCGTCGCCCCCCAGCTGCCCGAAAATTCAGGGGCATTCTTGAATCCTTTTACAAAATCCGTTTCCGACAGTACCTTCCGCACGATCTCCCGCTGAACGCCGACGCCCTTTCCGTGAATGATCCGGACCACGCTAAAGCCTCGCTTGTGAGCCTCAGCAAGGTATTCTTCGACAACGGACCGCACATCCGCCGGCCTGAAAGCATGCAGGTCGATCGAATCCGTGATCGGCATCTCGAAGGGTTCTTCCAAGTTCTCGTCCGCGTCCGTCACTTGCTCTTGAATTGGTATTGCGCGATGTCCTCGGGCGGCGTTACGCGCATTCGATTGCGATCTTTGAAGATCACGAATTTCCGCTCGTCGATCTGTCCGTTCTGATTCCTAAGTTTAACGCTGAAGGTCTTGTTGTCGCCCTGTCCTTCCATCCGAAGAGGAAGCTGGCCACAAACATCCGTTCCCGGCGGGTTTCGCCAAACTGTGTAATAGTTCTGGTCATACTTATCAAAGGCGAGAATAAGTATGCCGTCAAAATCCGGCTCGACCCCGTCGATCGCTTTTACAAGATTCGTGCGCGTGAGGATCACGTAGCTTCCCGGCGTCGATGCTCGGCCAGTGCGGTTCTTATCGGCATTGTCCGCATCGATCCGCTGCCATGTGACGAATTTACGGTTATTCTGCTGGAAGAATGAGATGTCGCTCGGCACCTGAAGATCGACCTGCCGCCCGAAAAGCCACCCTGCGGGTGCCGGCGAGACCGACGGATCGAGCTTTACCTCGTACCAAATATCGTATTTATCCTCGATCTTCTCAGGCTCGCCCGCCAATTTTGCGGCCTCGATCTCCTCATTCTTCTCCTTCTTTGCGGCCGGATTCCCGTCGGGAACGCCGTCGTCAACATCCGGAGCTTCCGATCTGGGAACGAATTTCCACGACATTATCTCGAAGGTCGAACCCTTCGCGAGCTTGAAGAGAATGTTCTCGGCGTTCATATCCGGCTGGGAACGCAGGTTCGATGCGGCGCGTATAACTCCCGAAGCCTGCGGCAAACGATCGCCGAAGCCCTCAGCAAGCTTCTTGCTCTTTTCAAGCGTCTCGCTTGTGATCACGTTCTGAGCCTCGATCCAGCCTTCGGTCGCTTCGGCGTCGCGAGCACGGACGCGATACCAAAGCACCTTTTCGAAATCCAACTTATCGAGGATGTCCAGCTTGTCGCCGCGATTCACCTCAAGAACGTCGCTGCAACAACGGCATACGACGTCCTGATCTGGGCGGTCTTTGCAATGACGGTCGCCGTATCGGTAACGCCAAGCGCACTCGTCACACCCGAAAAAGCCTGGTCTATGTACGTGCAGCCGGACTGAAAAAGAATGAACGCGGCCAATACCGCAATTAAGTATCTGGATCGGGATCTCATCATCAACGCGAAGATAATTTTCGCCAGTTATTATAACCCAGCTTGTCCAAAATCGCCTTTTCCCTGCCGCTAGGATCCCTCCTAACTACCAGGGCCCGACTCGAAAATTCCATTCCCGAATTCTCGAGCGTGTTCGTGAGGTCGAGCGGTTCGGGCCTGTTCAACAGGCTCTCGGCAAGCCGGCCCGTGTCATCGAACGCGGAAAATGCTTCAAGGATCGCGGTCGTCGCATCGGCCTTAACTGCATTTCGACTCCCGTGATCGGCAAAAAGTTTCCTCAAAACACTCTCGACGGAATGTTTGCCTTTGCTTCTCTTCAGGAGTTCGACGTCGAGAATAAAGGCTGCGAGGAGTCCGCGTGCATAAAGCGTTGTGCTGTTCTCCCAGCGGCTATCGGTGGCCGACGCCAAGGACAGCCCTTTCGGCGCGGTTCGATCGAACGCAATCGCGGTCGAAAGCGACGAAAGTAGATCGTCAAAGCGGATGCGGTTCAGCGAAAGCCCGGCCTTTTTCGACATATAGAGCGCCATTCCCTCGTAGAACCAATCGTATCGGCCCGAGAGTTTGACGCCGTTCGGGAACCAAAGGTGGAAGGCCTCGTGCCGGAACAAATTGCCCAACTGCTGGAGGGATTGCGACCTGAACGGCGTGTCGGACGAGAGGATGACTATGCTGCATCCGCGTGTGTCAGCCTCCCATACGCTGTGAGGCGCAGTTTCGGCAAACCGCATTATCGTGACCGTAGGTTTGCAGTCGGGCGTGCCGCCAAAGGCGTGCTCATAATGCCGGAACACGTCATCGAACTCGTTCGCGGCCGGCTCGTCATCAAAAAGCCATTTACCCTCGATCCGCAGCAAAAGCCGCCCGTTCCCGGCTTCAACGTCGCGGGATCCGGTCGAGATCGGAATCACACCGTTCGACCTGTCCGCGCACAGGAACGCAGCGTCCTTTACATCCGCAATGCAGCCCGCAGGCGGCCCGACGCCCGCGAATCCGCTCATCGTCACTCGGGCCGAAGGGTCTCCCGAACCCAGCGGCAACGGGAGCAGGTCGCCCAGGAAGATGATCCCGCGGCCGTCCTTGAGCCACGATACGTGAGCCTGGCCTGCCAATTTCGGCGGCGAAAGCCGTACGCGATAGGAAAACCCCGCGATCGGCTCGGCGGCCGCAAATTCGCCGGGAGCAAATGCTTTTACCTCGATCTTTCGCCCGTCTGCCGCCGAAAGGCTCACATCGGAGATTCGCTCCCCAAGGCCCGCGACCCCTGCAAACTCACGTTCGAAAGCGAGATTGCGAACATCCTTTCCGCCGTCTGCGAACCTGCCCGTGACCTCGACATATTCGGTTTGCGGAACGGCCTTGATCGCAACATCTACCGCCTGCCCGCAAAGTTGGCCGGAGCACGCGGCAACCAAAATGACTGCCAAAAGAATCAAAGTAATGTCGGCCTTTTGGGGCATTGACTTGAGAACTGCGAATAAATAGAATGGTAGTTTCTCGATAAGAACTCTCCCGTTGGCGAAGATCACTGGTAAACCTCTTTCTGTAGAGTATTTTATCTTTATGAGTCTTATCAAAGTCGTCATTTACGCAATTGCGTTAGTGCTTAGCCTGCTGTTCATCGGCCGTTTCTTTTTCTGATACTCGGTTGAAAGGCTTGGCTAAGTTGTTCTTGATCCGCAAAAGCATACATCCCGCCATTCTCGGCGCGCGAAAAAGAACCAATACCGGCGGCTCATTTGAAGCCGCCTTTTTATTTTTTTATCTCATACTTCGGCCCTCGAAAGGCCGTCATATTTACAGCAGGTTATGCCCGATCTCGTCAAAATAAAGCGTGCACTCTTAAGCGTTTCCGATAAAACCGGACTGATCGAATTCGCATCCGTCCTCGATCAATGCGGCGTCCAGATGATCTCGACCGGCGGTACGGCCCGAGCTCTCCGCGAGGCCGGTTTCAACGTGACCGATGTCTCCGACGTCACCGGCTTTCCCGAAATGATGGACGGCCGTGTAAAAACCCTTCACCCGAAAATGCACGGTGCATTTCTCGCCCTTCGCGACAACGCTGAGCACGTTGAGGCAATGAGAACCCACGGCATCGAGCCAATTGACCTTGTCGTGGTAAACCTCTATCCGTTCGAGAAGACCGTCGCGAATTCCGACGTAACGCTGGAAGATGCGGTCGAGAATATCGATATCGGCGGCCCGGCCATGATCCGTTCCGCATCGAAGAATTGGCAGAGCGTGGCGGTCGTCACCGACTCGGCAGCTTATGAAACGCTTGCGCAGGAACTGCGCGAGAATGACGGGGCTTTATCGCTTGCAACTCGCACGACGCTTGCCGTCGCCGCGTACAAACGCACTTCAGAATACGACGCTGCCATCACAAACTATCTTTTAAATGTGACCTCGAGGCCGAGCGACGCCGAATTCCCGACCGCCTTGCAGATCTCGGCCGCAAAGAAAGCTGACCTCCGCTACGGAGAGAATCCGCACCAGAAGGCCGCACTTTATACGACCTCGCCGACCGCAGGTGTCGCCAACGCAGAACAGCTCGGCGGCAAAGAGATGTCGTTCAACAATTACGTCGATACCGATGCCGCTTGGAGCCTCGTCTCGGACTTTGACGAACCGGCGGCCGCGATCATAAAGCATACGAATCCCTCCGGCGTCGGCATCGGAAGTTCACTGTCCGAGGCCTACGAGAGGGCACTCTCGACCGATCCCGTTTCAGCGTTCGGCGGGATCGTCGCGTTCAATCGCAAGGTTGATGCCGGTGTGGCGGCCCTCGTCGTCAAGATCTTTAGCGAGGTCGTGATCGCACCGGATTTTGAAGAAGACGCCCTCGAAATATTCCGTTCAAAAAAGAACTTGCGGATCCTCCGCCTCGGCTCGTACGGCTCCGAAACGTCCGTCATTCGCCAGATATCCGGCGGATTGCTCCTTCAATCGGCGGACGAACATAGGATCTCCGAGAGCGAACTTCAGGTCGTGACAAAGCGGCAGCCGACCGCGGATGAGATGCGTTCGATGCTGCTCGCATGGTCTGTCTGCAAACACGTAAAATCGAACGCGATCGTCTTTGCAAATGCAGTTCAGACGCTTGGCGTCGGCGCCGGCCAGATGAATCGTGTTGATTCGGTTCGGATCGCCGCATCGCGTGCCGAACGTTTCGAGCTCGCCCTGAAAGGCTCCGCCGTTGCCTCTGATGCGTTCTTTCCGTTCCGTGACAACGTCGATGAGGCAGCACGCTTCGGGGCGGCCGCGATCATCCAACCCGGCGGCTCGGTAAAAGACGCCGAATCCATCGAAGCGGCCAACGAACACGGGATCGCGATGGTGTTTACAGGTATCAGGCATTTTAGGCACTAGACTTATTGCGGATCTCGGCCATTGCGTGGCACAATACCTTCCGTGAGAACGGCCCTTATCCTTTTCCTGCTTATGCTCAGCGTTACGCTATCGGCGTCCGCGCAGCAAAGGCCCCTTCTTACTGACGATATCGATATCACGCCCGCCGGCGCCCTGGAGATCAGTGCGGGCGCGATTTTTATCAGGACGCCCGTTTCCCGCTCTCCGGTGTGCAGGGCGACCTTACGCGTGTTGGCGACATCCGCATCAAGACCGGCATCGCGTCGAATGTTGAGCTGCAGATCGAAGGCGTGATCCAGAATTACGTCTCGATCGACTCCATTACCGCACCTGCGATCCCGCTGAACGTCGGAGGCAGTTCGACCCACGATTTCGGCGACATTACCGTCTCGGCCAAGATCAAACTTCGAAATGAGAAGAAATATTTGCCCGCCCTCGGCCTGAAGTTCGGTTTTGAGATGC
Source organism: Acidobacteria bacterium OLB17 (assembly GCA_001567505.1). Classification (GTDB taxonomy): domain Bacteria; phylum Acidobacteriota; class Blastocatellia; order Pyrinomonadales; family Pyrinomonadaceae; genus OLB17. Next base: position 65,073 of record LLEU01000020.1, read on the forward strand.
CAAATACCGATCAGGCAAAAGGCATCGGGACCAACCAGATCAATATTTTCAGCAAGATCCTGATCCAGAAGAAATTTGGAAGCGTCGTGAGGAATACGCCGCGTGTGAACCTGATGGGCAATGTCGGCATCGCCCTGATGTCGGCGCCGCTCGAGCGGTTCTCGCAGAATGACGTGATACTTTACGGGCTCGCGGGGATCTATCGCGTCACTGATCACATCAATTTCGTGACCGAGGTGAACGGCCGATCGAGCACTCGTCGGAATGCTCCGCTCGGGACCGAAAGCATCGGCCAGTTCAGGGTCGGTGCACAGTTCCGCGCTTCGGGTTTGCGATTCGATACGGCCGCCGCATTCGGCATTACGCGAAATAGCCCGCGAACCGGCATCATTTTCGGCGTTACTTACGTAAGCCCGTCGATCTTTACTCCGGCGAAATAACTACACATTCACGGGTCGATTTCCCTGCCCGACCATCCTCGCATTCTGTATCCCGCGGCTAACGAAGTCTTTTGCGTCGGCTATGGCATCAATGAGCGTTTTCCCATGTGCAAGGTTCGCGGCGATCGCTGACGACAGAGCACAGCCCGTACCGTGAACCGGTTCGCCGTCGATGAACGGCGCGTCGAATTCGCGCATCCCGTTCTCCAGAAAAAGGCGGTCCACGGCTCTTTTCGTGACCTGCTCGAACGAATGGCCGCCCTTTATCAAAACCGCCCCGGCACCGAGTGCCCGCATCTTCCTGCCCGCATTCGCAAGATCTTCGAGCGAACGGATCGCACACCCGACGATCCGCTCGGCCTCCGCCAAGTTCGGCGTTATGACGGTCGAAAGCGGGAAAAGGTTCTCGACAAGCGCCGAGAGTGCTTGATCGTCGATCAGGTCAAATCCTGATGTCGCACGCACGACCGGATCGACGACGACGTTCGGCAGGCGAAATTCCCCGATGCTTTCCGCGACGGCATCGATCACCTCGAGTGTCGGCAGCATACCGGTCTTTACCGCCGCGATCTCCATATCTTCGGCAACGGCCTTGATCTGCTTGTATACGACTTCCGCCGATTGAGTTGCCGCCCCGAAAACGCCGGTCGTGTTTTGAAACGTGAGGGACGTTATCGCACCGGTGCCAAAACAGTCGTGGTGCGAGAACGTCTTGATATCGGCCAGAACTCCCGCACCGCCAGATGGATCCACTCCTGCGATCGTCAAACAAACGGGACGAGGATCTTTTTCACTCATAATTCTTGGATTATCGCCCGCCGTGTCGCGGGATCATTCAACGCTCTGATAGCAGCAAAGCCCGATGCGCCGGCGTGTATGGCTTCACGATAGTTCGTATCATCGACGCCGCCCAAAGCAAGAAGAGCAGCATTTCCCGCAAGTTTCGCGGCCTGTGAAAGCAGGCCTATGCCGACAGGCTCGCCCTTTCCCGGTGTTGGAAAAACAGGGCCGTAAAGGATAATGTCGGCGCCCGAGGCGTTTGCCGCCTCGACCTCGCCGAGCGTATGCGTCGAGCGGCTTATCAATGCTCTTTTGCCCAAGATTCCCCGAGCCGTGGCAACCGGAAGCGATGTCGCCGTCAAGTGAACGCCGTCGCAGCCCGCTGCTGCCGCGATGTCAACCCGATCGTTAACCAGAAACTTAGTCCCGGAACCTTTTAGGCAGGCGAAAACACGAACCGCAAGATCATAGAGCTGCCTAGCGGAGATCGCTTTTTCGCGGATCTGAACAAAGCTAACGCCGTCGGCGGCTGCTTCCGCGATCAGTCGGATCAGGCCTTCAGACTGGCTTGAAAAGTTTTCCTCGGTTAAGCCGCCACGCGAGATCAAGTACGTGATCGGGCGTTCGGTGTTCATTTTGTTGGCGGCGGATTGAGCTTATTGAGCATTGCGACGGTCTTGTTGAAACTGAATATTTCCCAGACCGCGATGATGATATTAAGCACGCCCAAACCCGTCACCGCCCCTCGAAACCAGGTCGAAGCGACCGCTCGCTGAATCCCCGGCATGCCAGACTTGTCGGCAACATAGGCGAGAAGGTAATTATCTGCCCATGGGCCGAAAAGGGCGTCCCACGGGGAAAGGATCAGATACAGCCCGAGGAGAAAGCAGAGAATGATAAAAAAAATGACGGTCAGGCGTTCCACCATACCGTCAAATTATAACTAAACCTGATTTCGAAAACTATCGTTAATGCACTGCCATCTCACTTCGGACACGACTCGCCACATCGCGAAAATCGACATTCTCCGTGTAAACCTGCTCGTAAAAGCGGTGTGCATCGACCGGATTTCCCGCCGCATCGTAGGCGGTCGCAAGCTCGTACCAAAGTCCGTGACGTTCTGAATCGTCAAGATTCGGTGTCTCGAGGGCCCGTGTGAACCATGTTACGGCCATGCTCGGGTGTCCTGTCGCCATAAAACAATGGCCAAGCAAGTTCGCACATTGGAAGAACCGACGCGTACCGTCAAGCGGCGAAACAAGGGCGATCGCCTCCTGGAAGATCCTGATCGCGTCCTCGGTCAGGCCCATCTCTTGATATGCGATCGCGGTGTGGTATTTCGTATCAAAATCTTCGTCAGATGGAAGCTCATCGGTCAGGCCGAATTCGCTTCTCATATCCTCGACAGTAAGAGTATGATGTGCCGCTGCCTTGTTCCTGATGGCGGCAACTTTCTGCTTGACCTCGTCTATCTCCGGCCGCGCCCGAACTCGCTCTCGAGCTCTTCGATCGCCTTTGCGGCCAACTCCGAATATTCGTTCTCGATATAGAAGTTGATACTCTCAAGATCCTTCTGAAGCTTGAGTTCATCGACGGCTGCCGGCCTCGCGTCAGGCCCTTCGGCCGCCGGCCCAACCTCAACGGCCATCGCGTCCTGCGGTTCGACCATGCAGGCTTCAACTGCGATCGCAGCAGGCTCTTCGACAGCAACCTGTTCGACCGCCTTCTTCGGCAGGTCGAACCCCGCCCGTAAGAGCTCTGCATCGACCGGCTCGTCAGTAAACCCGTGAAGTTCCCTTAATTCGGCCAAACGTTCGCTGAATTGGGTCTCGAAGGGCCGAACGATCACAAGCTGCGCAAGGGCCGAACGCTCGTCATCGACCTCATTCGCCGCTCGGGCCGAAACCGCGAGGCGCTCGAGCGAGACGCGGAACGCCTCCTCGTCCTTGATCCACGAACAATAGCGAACAAGCAGACGCAATGCGGGCACGTGCGACGGGTCGCGCTCCAAGATCTCGTTTATCCACCGCTCACAGTCTTCTCCCTGGCCGGCGGCGAGAAGATATTCCGAAGACATCGAAAGGATCCTTGCTGCCGAATCAAGATCGTTCGTGTTCAGGTAGATGCGGACAAGGTCAAGAAGCTTCGGATAATTGGCGGGCTCGATCTCGACAAGTTTCAGCACCGCGCGTTCAGCACCGGCCGCGTTCCCGGAATCGATGTGACAATCAATGAGCAGATACAGAATGTCGCGATTATACGGCTCTTTCTCAAGGATCTTTTCGAGATACTCGACCGCCTTCGGCGCCTTGCCGATGGCCGAATACGAATGTATCAGGCCGTCGAGCGTCCGGAGCGAATCGCCCTGTATCTCAAGGCTCCTGAGATAGGCACGGATCGCTTCCTCGTGCGCGGAATGCCTGCTGAACCTGCTTCCGGCCTCGGCGAACGCTTCGGCGGCTTCCTCCGACTGGCCTTCTTTCAGATAAGATTCGGCAAGGCTTAGGCAAACTTCCGTGTTGTTGGGGTCGAGCAGGGCTATCTGTTTCCACATCGCCAAGGCCTCGATGCGTTTGCCCGTAGATTCGTAATGTTTTGCGAGCGTTTCGTAATGCGAACGAGCTTCGCTAAGGGATCCTTTGACCTTGTAGAGTTCCGCAAGCTTGTTGGAGACCTCGATCGAATCCGGCTGAAGACGCGCGACCTTGTTATAGATGGCGATCGCCTTCTGAGCAAAACCCTGTGTCGCGTAATGTTCGGCGACCTTCAGATAGCAGTCGACCGCCTGCCGGCGATCCGACGTTTTCGCATGAAGATCGCCGAGCATATTCATCGTGGTGATGTCCCTTGGGTCATAGGCTACCACCGATTGGTACTCAGCTATCGCGGCTCGAATCTTCCCCTGTGCGACATACTTTTCAGCATTTCGCATCGCCTTTGTTTTGTCGAAACTCATCTTTTATTGAAATCCCACCGGAAAGGCCGCATATCTAGCCCAAAAAAAGTTGCAAGTTGGATGGACGCTCAAGGTCAAGATAACGAGTTGACCCGTGCTGTGTAGATTAACAGACGGGAACAAGATTCGTCAAACATTTTATACGATGTTGAACGATACATCGGTCAAATTGAATGATTTTGATTTATCCGGGCCGATTCTCTACTCTAAACACACGTGATCCCGTATGAAGGCAGTCATCCTTGCAGGTGGAAAAGGTACGCGGCTTCGCCCTTTGACGATCTACACGCCGAAGCCGATCGTGCCGGTCGTGAATCGGCCCTTTCTTGAGTATCAGATCGAGGTCTTAAAACGGGCGGGCGTGACCGACATCGCAATATCGCTAAGTTATCAGCCGGATAAGATCGAGCATTTCTGGGGAGACGGCGCCGAGCTCGGCGTCCGGCTAAGTTATTTGACCGAAGCGATCCCGCTCGGAACCGGCGGCGCGTACCGCTTCGCTGCTGACGGCTGCGAGACGGCGACGGTGGTCGTCAACGGTGACATCCTGACCGACATCGACCTTGCCGAGATAATCAGAACCCACAAAGAACGGAAGGCGATCGCCACGCTCACGCTTACGCGCGTCGAGGATACGTCTCGCTACGGCCTCGTTGAGCTTGACCCCGAAGGCAAGGTTGTTCGCTTTCTCGAAAAGCCTAAACCGGAAGAGGCGGCTAAGATCGGCGTAAACACAATAAACGCAGGTATTTACATTCTCGAACCCGAAGTCCTTGCTCTGGCACCGAAGGGCGAGAACCGGTCATTCGAAACGCAGATCATGCCGGAGATCATCGAGCGCGGAATGCCGTTCTTCGGCCACGTTATCGAGCAGAACTATTGGAGTGATATCGGAACGCCGGCAACATATCTCGAGGCCAACCTCGACCTCCTGTCGGGTAAGATCCGCGGATTCGAACTTGCCGAAAATACAGGTTCGGAGATCGCCGCCGGAGCTTCTGTCGATGACGTCTCGCGGCTAGCCGAGGACTGCACCGTCAAGCCCGGCGCCGAGATCCGCTCATCCGTCCTTGGACGCGGCGTCCTTGTCGAAGAGCGTGCGGTCATCGAGAATTCGGTCATTTGGCCGCACACTCGCATCGCCGCCGGAGCCGTGATCCGAGATGCGGTCGTCGGTAGGAGTTGCCATATCGGCCGCCACGCAAGCGTCGGTAAAGGTGCGATACTGGGCGATAAAACTCAGCTCACCGACTACACAAGGGTTTAGCTGCGATATCGCGTAACTCCTTGACACCACGCATCGAAAGGAACAATATCGGTATAAAGGCCGTGGTGAGTTATTGCGACTTGCGACCACGTAAAATAAACCGCTAAACAGCTGAAGCTATCTTCAAAAGTTTTTGAAAAAGGTCTCGCTGTTTTGCGAGGCCTTTTTTTGGGTGATTATGAAAAAGTTCCGCGACCTCATCAGCGGCGAAGGTGTTTACGTATTTGACGGCGCCGTCGGCACGCCCCTTTACGACAAAGGCATTTATATCAATCGCAGCTACGATGAGCTGAATCTCACTCAACCTGAGCTCGTTAAGGAAGTGCACGATGAGTATGTCGCGGCGGGCGCCGACATCATCGAAACGAATACGTTCGGTGCGACCCGTCCGAAGCTGCAGCCTTACGGCCTCGAATCTAAACTGCACGAGATAAACGTCGCAGCTGCTCGCATCGCACGTGAGGCGGCGGGCGAACGGGCGTTCGTTGCCGGTGCGATCGGGCCGCTCGGCCTTCGCATCGAGCCTTTTGGCCCGACTTCCTTTGATGAGGCAAAGGGCTTTTACCTCGAACAGGTGAACGGCCTACTTGAGGGCGGCGTTGACCTTTTTATTCTTGAAACTTTCTCCGAGCTTGAGATCATCGAGCAGGCGATCAGGGCCGTACGCGAAGCTAGCGATCTTCCGATCGTCGCTCAGATGACGATCCAGATGGACGGCAAGACCGCATTTGGAAGCACGCCTGAGTTGATCGCAACCCGCCTTGATGAGCTTGGTGCGGACGTCATCGGCCTTAACTGCGGAATGGGCCCGAACCACATTCTTAACGCTCTTGAGAAAATGCGCGCTGTCACCGACAAGGATCTTTCGGCACAGCCGAACGCCGGGCTTCCCCGGGATGTTCAGGGCCGGCAGTTCTATATGGGCTCGCCGGAATATATGGCGACATTCGCCAAGCGTTTCGTTTCGGCGGGCACGAGGTTCATCGGCGGCTGCTGCGGCACGACGCCGACGCATATCAAGCTCATCGCGGATGCCGTGCGTTCGATCAGCCCGCGGCAGGCGATCAGCGAAGCCCGAAAACAGATCGTCGCGGTCGCGGAAATAAAGCCGCCGGACATCCAGGTGGTCCCGCGTGAAGATCGGAGCCGTTGGTCGGGAAAGATCGCCCGCGGCGAGTTCGTCACATCGGTCGAGGTCCTGCCGCCCAAAGGTTGCGATGCGGCAAAGACGCTGGAGTCGATCCACCTGCTTCACGAATGCGGCGTTGACGGCGTGAATATTCCTGACGGCCCGCGTGCGCAAACTCGCATGTCCGCTCTTGCGACCGCTGTCCTCGTTCAGGAAAAGGTCGGGATCGAACCCGTCCTTCATTACTGCTGCCGCGACAGGAATCTGCTCGGGATGATGTCCGACCTACTCGGGGCCGCGGCACTCGGACTCCATAATTTACTGCTCATTACCGGTGATCCGCCGAAGATGGGGCCCTATCCGGACGCGACCGCAGTTTTTGACATCGATTCGATCGGCCTTACGAATATGGCCAACAAACTTAATCACGGCCTCGATCTCGGCAACAACCCGATCGGCCGTCCGACCGAGTTCTCGATCGGCGTTGGGGTAAATCCGGGAGCCGTGAACCTTGATGAGGAGATCCGCCGCTTTGAGTGGAAGGTCGAGGCCGGTGCCGAATACGCAATAACTCAGCCCGTATTTGACACGGAGCAGCTCCGACATTTCCTTGACCGGATCTCACATGTCCGTGTGCCGATCGTCGCTGGCATCTGGCCTCTGATCACATACCGGAACGCGGAATTCATGCACAACGAAGTTCCCGGAGTGAATGTCACGCCCCAGATCCTTGAGCGGATGCGTATCGCATCGGACAAGAGCAAGGAGCACGGACGCGAAGAAGGCATCGCCATCGCCCGCGAGTCGCTCCTCGAGGTTCGCGACGCGATCCAGGGCGTTCAGGTCTCGGCACCCTTTGGCAACGTGAAATACGCGCTCCAGGTATTCGAAGCACTTGATGGATTTAGAACGGCGTAAGGCGTCGATCGGGACTTATGCTAAGGCACCAGCACGATCTTTCCGGCCGCTTTGTTCTCGATCACGGCACGGTGAGCTGCAGGTGCGTCGGCGAGCGAATAGCTGCGGCTTACGATCGGCTTCAGGTAGCCTTCCGCGAGGCCTTTGAAGACCGCGTCGCGGATCTCGATGCGATCGGCCTCGGAATAGTTGAACAGGGACATACCGAAGATCGATGCGTCCTTTGACATTGCAAGCCGCGGCGTGAATTCGAGGCTTCCGCGGTTTCCGACGACCACAATGCGGCCAAACATCGCAAGAGCTTTGAAATCGCGCTCAAGATTTTCGTTGGCAAGCATTTCGATAATGACGGCGACACCTTTTCCGTCCGTTCGGTCGAGAATGGCCTCCAGATGCTCGTCGTCAGAGTGGTCAAACGCCATATCTGCTCCGTTCTCTTTGATCAGCTCAAGCCCTTTTTCCGAACTCGCCGTTCCGATCACCTTCAGGCCCGCATTCTTCGCCCACTGGACGGCCGCGAGCCCGACTCCACCCGAAGCTCCGTGGATCAGAACGGTCTCACCCGTCTTTGCCCCGGCCTTTTGAAAAAGGGCTCGGTAACTCGTCGCATAAGGCGTCCAAACGCCCGCACCTTGCTCGAAAGTCACGTTCTCAGGCAAACGCGAAATATCCTTTTCATCGCAAAGCGTAAATTCGGCATATGTCCCCGTCAGCGAACCTGATGTGTAAACGCGGTCGCCGGCCGTAAACCCAAGGACGGCGTCACCGACTTCCTCAATGATTCCCGCACCGTCTTTGCCCGGCGTATATGGCAGCGGCGGGAGTTTCGGATATACCCCCGAACGCAAATACGTATCGACGGGATTCACACCCGCGGCACCGATCCGTACGACGACTTGGGACGAAGACGGCATCGGGCGTTCAACTTCTTTGAGTTCAAGTACTTCCGGGCCGCCAAAACGGCTTACGACGATCGCTTTCATATGGATAGAGTTTAATTGCGGCCTGGCGCCAATGCTAACTGGCGGCCGAAAGCGAGGCGGCCGCAAGGTATTTTTTTCGCCTAAATTGCGTTGCCCCTTATTCCACCGTTACCGATTTTGCCAGGTTTCGCGGCTGATCGACATCGCAGCCGCGGCGGACGGCAATATGATACGAAAGCAGCTGCAGCGGCACGATCGAGAGGATCGGCGAGAGCAGGTCGCTGCTCGCCGGGATCTCGATAACGTGGCTTGAGACCTTGCTGCTCATTGTATCGCCCTCGGTAAGGACGGAGATGATCACGCCATCGCGAGCCTTTACCTCGACGATGTTCGAGTGCGTTTTTTCGTAGCGAAGCTCGCTGCCGGCATTGCCTTCCTCGCGCGTGTTGATCACGACGACAGGAAGCTTCTCGTCGATCAATGCGTTCGGGCCGTGCTTCATTTCGCCTGCAGGATAGCCCTCGGCGTGAATGTAGCTGATCTCTTTGAGCTTTAGGGCGCCTTCGAGCGCGACCGGGAAATTGATGCCGCGGCCGAGATAGAGAAAATCCTGCACGCGGAAGAAATCTTTTGAAAGTTCCTCGATCAAGTCGGCGTCGTTCAGCAGCTGCTCGATCTTGAGCGGGAGTTCGGCAAGGTCCTGTGCGAGCGACTTCGCGTCCTCTTCGCTGAGTTTTCCGCGGATCCCGCCCAGGTAGAGAGCAAAAAGGTAAAGAGCGACCATCTGCGACGTAAAGGCCTTTGTCGATGCGACGCCGATCTCAGGGCCCGCGTGCGTCAAGATCGTACCGTCGGCCTCGCGCGTGATCATCGAACCTTCGACGTTGCAGATCGCGAGCACTTTGCAGCCGGCGTTCTTTGCCTCGCGCATTGCGGCGATCGTATCGGCGGTCTCGCCCGATTGTGAGATCACGATAAGAAGATCGTTCGGTGAAAGCACCGGGTCGCGGTATCGGAATTCGGACGCGTAATCGACATCGACAGGGACGCGTGCGAGCTTTTCGAGCATATACTTGCCTGCAAGCCCGGCATGCCATGACGTGCCGCAAGCCGCGATCTTTACGGATGCGGCTGAGCGGAATTCATCTTCTGAGATATCCATTGCGTCGAGATACACCTTCCCCGTATCGAGCGATACGCGGCCCTGTACGGTGTCGCGAACCGCACGCGGCTGCTCGAATATCTCCTTGAGCATAAAGTGCTTGAATCCGCCTTTCTCGGCCATTATCGGGTCCCAAGTGATCCGCTGCCGCTCAGGCTCTACGATGTTCCCGTCAAAATCGGTTACACGAACGCTGTCTTTTGTAAGAACGGCGATCTCGCGGTCGCCGAGGAAAAATACGTCGCGTGTGTGAGCGAGGATCGGAGGAACGTCGCTTGCGACAAAGAATTCGCCATCGCCGAGGCCGATAACGACCGGCGGGCCTTCACGCACGGCGATCACCTGATCTGGTTCGTTCCTCGATATGATCGAGAGTGCGAAGATGCCGCGCAGCTCCTTAACGGCCTTTCGTACCGCCGGTTCGAGTTTTAGGCCTTCATTCTCGACATAGTGGCCGATAAGATGCGCGACGACCTCGGTGTCGGTCTCGGTGCGGAATTCGTGTCCTTCCGCCTGAAGGCGTTCCTTAAGCGGTAGATAATTCTCGATGATGCCGTTATGAACGACGACAACGTTGCCGGTCTGATCGCGGTGCGGATGAGCGTTCTCCTCGGTCGGCCGGCCGTGGGTCGCCCAGCGTGTATGCCCGATGCCGTAGGTGCCGTCGAGCGGATCGAGCCTTATCGCTTCCTCGAGATTGCGAAGCTTGCCCTCCGCACGGCGAAGCGAAAGGTTGTGGTCTTCGTCAACCACCGCAATACCCGCCGAATCGTATCCGCGATACTCGAGCTTCCTCAAACCGTCTATGATCAACGGCACAACTTGCTTATTCCCAACGTAACCTACAATTCCACACATAAACGAATTAAAACCAAGTAAATACTATCCGGCACTGATCGCAGAAAGCACGCGAATGATCACAGCGATCACCCAAAGAATGATAGAAGCGACCGCCAACACCTTCGCGGCCTGAGCCATCCCGCGTCGCCCTTCTTCCACCTCATAGACATCGATGTTGACGAGCACTTCCTGGGCAGTATTCCAGGCGAAGTACGCGAAAACGGGAGGACAGCAGACAAACCCGATCAAACTTAGCAACAAAGCTTTGACCGAATCCTTTTTGATCGACTCAGCGTAAAACTCACGCGTTTGCGTGCTGAACATCGAGTCATCCTGCGGTGGAGGCGGCGGTGTCCAGTCGCCGGAATTTGGATCTTGCATAAGTTCTTCGGCTCGCCCTTGGGGGCGGTCGTCTCCCTCAGTTGCCTTTGGTCTCGTCGGCTTTGCGAAGGTCCTTCTTCGTCCGCGCAGGGACGCCGGCGACCAGCGCAAATTCACTAACATCTTCGATCACGACCGAACCGGCCGCCGTTACCGCACTATCGCCGACCTTCACGGGCGCAACGAGCATCGTGTCCGAGCCGATCTTTACGTTGTCGCCGATCGTGGTCGGGTTCTTGTTCTTCCCGTCATAGTTGCAGGTGATCGTGCCTGCACCAATGTTCGTATTAGTGCCGATCGAAGCATCGCCGAGATAAGTAAGGTGATTCGCTTTCGAGCCGCTCCCAAGGTGCGTTTTCTTTAGCTCGACGAAGTTCCCGACACGGCTCTTTTCAGCCATTTCGGCCTTCCCGCGAAGGTGTGCCATTGGCCCGACGATACAATCTTCGCCGACCGATGAATCCGCGATGAGGCAGTTATCCTTGATCTCCGAGCGATCCCCAATGGTGGAGTTCGAAATACGCGTGCCCGGGCGTATCGTGCAGCTCTCGCCGATGCTGGTGCGGCCCTCGATCGTGACATTTTGGTAGATCACCGTGTCCCGGCCGATCGCGGCCTGCGCGCTGATGTGGACGCTCGAAGGGTCGGTGAACGTAACGCCCGATTCAAGCATCAGCCTCCGGATCGTTCGCGACCGAAGGCGTCTCTCCATCTCTGCGAGCTGTCGGCGGTCGTTTACGCCCTCGATCTCGAGCCCGTCGTCGTGCAGGAACAATGCGACCCTTGCACCCTCGCTCTTTAGGATGCCGGGCACATCGGTCAGATAGTATTCGCCCTGCGCATTCTGGTTCCCGACCTTCGAAAGAGCGCCGAAGAGCCCCTTGGTCTCGAAGCAGTAGATCCCGGAGTTTATCTCGCCTACGGCAAGCTCATCGGCCGAGGCATCTTTCTGTTCAACAATGCGTTCAAATTCGTTCTCGCCCGAGCGGATGACGCGTCCGTAACCCGCCGGATCATCGGGACATACGGTCAAGATCGTCGCCGCCGCGTTCTCTGCGGAATGCCTTGCGAGCAGCTCCGAAAGTGTCTCTTTTCGGATAAGCGGGACATCGCCCGAAAGGATCAAAAGTCGCGAATCCCGCCCGGCCAAAGCTTCGCGGGCCGAAGCGACGGCATCGCCCGTCCCGAGCAGCCTTTCTTGTCGAACGAAGCTGATCCGAGGGTCGTCGAGGGTTTGCCGAACGACGTCGGCGACCTCGTCGGCCTGATGTCCCACGACGACAATGACGCTCGCCGGATCGAGTTGCAATGCGGTCTCACAGACGTGCGATATCAGTGGACGGCCGTCGAGTTCGTGAAGGACCTTTGCGCGGCCCGAGCGCATACGCGTGCCCAATCCGGCCGCGAGTATCAGGATATCTAGTTCAGAATTCACTTAAGATCAAACGCTGGCGGCCACGGTATTCGCAGTTTCGACCGCACAGAGAAGAACGACATCGGCGAGCCGTGCGGGATCGTGCCTTACCATCTCACCCTCGTCGAGAAGATTACCACAAACGACCTCCGCATTTGACACCACGCCTGGCGAGATCGAACCGTGAACTCCGATCTGTTCGGCGCCCAAACTTGCGTACTTTTCCGCCTGCGCAGGCGAGATCGGCTGGTCATTCACGACTACGAAATCGATATTAAGGCCGTCGGCGTACTTGCGAAAGGCCTCAAGGTGGCCGCGGGCACTTATGCCGTCGGTCTCGCCCGGCTGCGTCATCAAATTGCAGATGAAGATCTTTGTCGCACGCGAAGACGCGATCGCGGCGGCAACTCCGGGGACGAGTATCGGCGGGATCAGGCTTGTGAACAGCGAACCCGGGCCGATCGTGATGACATCGGCCCTCGCGATCGCGGCCAAGGCCTCGGGAAGCGGTTTGCAGTCGGCCGGCTCAAGGAAGAGCCGCTTTATTGCGGGGCCGACAAGCGAGATCTTCGTTTCGCCGCGGACGGTCTTGCCGTTGGTGAGTTCGGCGGCAAGACGAACGTCTGCACCGGTCGCCGGAAAGATATGCCCTTTGCTTGCGAGGATCTCGGACGAGAGCTTTACAGCCTCGGCAAAATCACCTGTTATCTCTGCGAGGGCGGCAAGAAAAAGGTTGCCGAAGTTATGGCCGCCAAGTTCGCCGTCGCCTGTAAATCGGTGCTGGAAGAGCCTCGACAGCATTGCCGAATCCTCGCTGAGGGCGACCATACAATTGCGAATATCGCCGGGCGGCGGCATATTGAGCTCATCGCGAAGGCGGCCCGAACTTCCGCCGTCGTCCGTAACAGCCACGATCGCCGAAAGCTCCCGTATCCAGACAGGCTCGGTCTTTTTCGCACCTACGTAGCGCTTTAGCCCGGAAAGAAGCGTCGAGAGGCCGTTGCCGCCGCCGATCGCGACAACATTCAGGCCTTCGCTCGCTTCCGCAAAAATGTGGTGTTTCATAATGGCAGGTTCGGCTGCCACTGCGCTGAAAAAGCACAATCGCCGTGAGGAATAGAATTTACATATTCGATCCCGGACAAAACCCTTGTGCGGGTTCGAGAGCGCGTGGCCAAAACGCCAATTTTGACCGTCTGCATTATAACATTCAGCACTTGGAGCTATCAATAAATCTTTTGAATGTTAAGTTTGCGGCGTGTACGTTAGGAGCCTCCAAAGAACCGCCCAAAAATTTGCTTGGCACGGAACCGCCGTCTGTGGTAATTTTGAATTGCGGCAATTCACGCCGCACGTGCCCTTCCGGCTCTAAAACTTAGTCAAACGCTTCTTTTCTTCGCCTCAACTTCCGATGGCTGACACGCCTTTTATAATACAAGAACATCAATTTCAGCGTATCAAGGGGATACTGGCCCGCGTGTGCGTCGAATGCGCCGCTCGTGCCGTCTTTCTCGTCGATCGCGACGGCCAGCCGATCGCCTTTCACGGTGACATCGGTGATATGGACACTACCAGTTTTGCGAGCCTTGCAGCCGGCAACGTCGCGGCAACAAGCAGCATGGCAAAACTTATCGGAGAGGACGTCTTTCCGGCGGTCGTGCACGAAGGTGAGCACGAAAGCATTTATATCAGTGTTATCGGCCGGAGCCTTTTAGTGGTAGTATTCGACGAGCGCTCAACACTCGGCCTTGTTAAAATACGGACCAAGCGGGCAAGCCACGAGGTCGCAAATCTGCTTGATGAGATGAGCAGAGAATCGGCTGTCCAGGCGGCGGCGAGCAACACATTCTTCTCGGAGATCACGGACGAAGACATCGACAGCCTCTTCAGCTGATCGGTTTTTGGATATGACTTTTATTAACTACGCATCGCGCGAGATAAACTGCAAGATCGTTTACTACGGGCCGGGCCTTTGCGGTAAGACGACAAATCTGCAATACATCTACGATTCCACCGCGCCGCAGGCAAAAGGCAAATTGATAAGCCTTGCGACGGAAACAGATAGAACGTTATTCTTCGACTTTATGCCGCTCGAACTCGGTACGGTTCGCGGTTTCAAAACACGATTCCACCTTTACACCGTTCCCGGCCAGGTCTATTACGATGCTTCCCGCAAACTCATCTTAAAGGGCGTCGACGGCGTCGTCTTCGTTGCCGACAGCCAGGATGAGCGTATGGATGCGAATATCGAATCGCTCTACAATCTCGAAGAGAATCTGCAGTCGCAAGGGTATGACCTTGCAACGATCCCATATGTTTTGCAGCTCAACAAGCGCGACCTGCCGAACGTGACACCGATGGATGAGTTGACGCAGGAGCTGATGCGAAAGAACGAACCTGTTTTTGAAGCCGTCGCAACGAACGGCACTGGCGTGTTCGATACGCTGAAAGCGGTCGCAAAACAGGTGCTGACCGAACTCAGGAAAGGTTGAATTCCCTTCCGATCTCATTCGAACCAAGCCCGAGGCAAACTCGGGCTTTTCTAGTTTTCGCTGCGATCGGCAACTGAGGGCCTGAATCCGACACTGCTCAACACTAAAAAGGCTCCGGATAGATCCGGAGCCTTTCGAATTAAGTTCTAAAAAGTGGCGGGGCCGACGGGGCTCGAACCCGCGACCTCCAACGTGACAGGCTGGCGTTCTAACCAAGCTGAACTACGACCCCGCAAAGTGGATAAAAATGGTGGGCACGAAGGGACTCGAACCCCTAACTTCCTCCTTGTAAGGGAGGCTGTCTACCAATTGACGTACATGCCCGAGATACCTTTGAGGCTCAATGCCTCCAGATCTGCCCTTAGAAAGATCAATTCGGCCCAAAAAAAGGGCGAACTGTAACCTTACGAAAATCAGTATTCTTAGTCAAGTAATGGTGCGTATCATTCACCGATCTTTGGCGAAAGCGTGGGCCGCGCGTCCCGTGGAGCGTCGAATCCGGGGCCTTTTGCAAGGATCGTACCGCCGAAGCCGATAGCGAACCCGGTTGGCCCGTTAAAGACGATCTTGTTTAGATTGTGCGTTACACGGGTGCTCTCGACCCGCCAATGAGCACCGGCGTCGGTCGTGTGGAGGATCGTGCCGTCGTTCCCGGCGATGTAGCCGTCCCTCGCACTTGTAAAATAGACATTATTGAGTGTCGCTGCCGTCTCGTCCTGCGGCACGAGCCGCCAGAGCCTGCCGCCGCCCGTCGCGGTAAAGATCGATCCGTTCGTGCCGACGGCCCAGCCCTGTTTTGCGCTTGTGAATACGACCGAGTTTATTCGGGTCGAAGTATCGTGAAGAATGGTCGCCTCTTCCCAGGTAAGGCCGCCATCCTGCGTAAAGACGATCGTCCCGCCGGCGCCGACTATCGCACCGTTCATTCCTGAGCTGTAGGCACCGTCAAGAAGAAGGAAATGGATCGCAGCCCTCGATTTTTTCCATGTTCTCCCGTCCTCCTGCAACCGGTAGAAGATCCCGCCCTCGCCGAACGCAAGTCCAAGCCCGTTCCGGTCGAAAAGAATGCGCGTTACGCGTTCGCGGTCGGCATCCTCGAACTCAACTTTGTCCCAATGCACGCCGCCGTCCGTGGTCTTGCGTAGATACGAGGTCGGGTTCTTGCCGCGGCTGTAAATGTTGCGTTCGCAGAGCATCCAACCGGTCGAGGGGTCGGTAAAATAGATCTGAAGTATCGAATCGGTCGTGAATTTCTGCACCGGCAGCCATGTTCGCCCGCCGTCGTCTGTGCGAAGCAAGGTTCCGTCGGTTCCCGTGATCCAGCCCGTCTCAGAATTCTGGAAAAAGATGTCCTTTAGGTTCGAGAAATTCCTTGTCGGCAGCTTCACCCATTCGGCATGCGCCGCACCGGCCGCCGCCAAAATGAGTGTAAAAATGAGGAGGATCTTTAGCTTCATCGGAGATCAGAGCTTTCTGTCGATCAAAACGGGCTTCCGAAGAGGAAACGCACCACGCTCGCCTTCCCAAGCACGTCAAAGATCGTGTCGATCCCGAACCCTTTGCCGGGAACAAAGACCTGGTCGCCCGGATTCAAATAGACCATCGGCGTCTTGCCGCTTTCCATATCGGCGATCGAGACCTCGCGTTTTGTAAGATGTCCGTCCGGCGCATAGCTGACGATATAGGCGCGCTTCTTGTCGCCGCCTTTTGCGACACCGCCGGCGTCAAGGATAGCCTCATAAACGCTTATCTTCCGATCCATCACGCGAACGCCCGGCGTTGTGACCTTCCCCATAACGCTGTAACGCGTCGATACGGCCCTATCGAGCGTCACGGTGACCTTCGGGTCGATGATGTATTCGTTGAGCTTTTTCGTTATCTCGGCGGAGACCTGCTCGACGGTCCGGCCCGCGACAAAGACACCGCCCGGAATGAGCGGATAAGAGATTCGTGCGTTCGGGGGAACGGTGATCCCGGCTTTGCAGTAATCCGGGCACTGGCCGAAGACCTCGACCGTTATCACGTCCGACGGTCCAAGGCGATACTCCTTCAGGTAGTTGTTATAGTACGGGAGGATCGAATCGTCCTCCGCCGACGACGACGCGTCGTCACTAACGGGCGTTTTCGACGGGGTCGCGGTCGCGGTTGCCGCATCGTCGGCGTTCGGGACGTCCGATCTTGATGCCTGTGCGTAGGCCGTCGTCGAAAGCGACATAGCGGCAATGAATAGCGAGATCAGTGCGTATTTTACTGCTTTCATATCGATCACTGTGGTAACCACGGTTCGTTAAAACGCCGATTAGGCGAAAAAATCCAGAATTACCTTCCGCCTCGTCCGAAAAGGACGGTCTTTACGGTCTCAAAAATGATTACGAGGTCGAGTGTCAGACTCTGATTCTTTATGTAATAGAGGTCGTATTGGAGCTTTTGCCTGGCGTCATCGACCGACGCTCCGTATGGATACTTGATCTGCGCCCAGCCGGTCAGTCCCGGTGCAACGAGATGGCGGTGCTCGTAGTATGAGATCTCGGCAGCGAGCTGCTTTACAAAATGCGGCCGCTCGGGTCGTGGGCCGACAAAATTCATCTCGCCCTTCAGGATGTTCCAGAATTGCGGGATCTCGTCGATACGCACCTTGCGGATAAACCTTCCAACTCGCGTCGTCCTATCGTCGTTATCCGTTGCCCAGACGGGCTTGCCGTCAGCCTCAGCATCCTCGCGCATCGAGCGGAACTTGATCACCTTGAAGATCCGGCCGTTCTTCCCGACGCGCTCTTGCCTGTAGAAGACCGGCCCACGGGATTCGAGTTTGATCAAGATCGCTGTCAGGATCGCGATCGGCGCCGAGATGATGAGCCCGACGAGTGCAAGCAGCCGATAGACGGCCTCGCGAATGACACTCTTCAAACGCGACTCGCGATCTCGCCCGGCAAAGATCAGCCAAGACGGCCGCAGCATATCTACGTGGACCTTCCCCGTGATGCGTTCAAAGAAAGACGTACATTCTTCGATCGAGATGTCACCCGCAAGGCTCATTTTCAGAAGGGCTTCGGTCGGGAACGCGCCGCGACGCTCACGAACGGCGATCACGACGCGATCCACACGTTCGTTCTTTATGACCTCTTCGAGCTCCCAAGCCTTTCCCAAGACCTCGGAGCGTCCGATCCTGTCACGCGGCTTTGCACCATTTTCGGAAACGAACCCGACGATGCGATAGCCTGCATCACGACGCTGCCACACAGCCTCGGCGGTATCGAGCGCGGTCGGCCCCGTGCCGACGACCAGGATCTTCTCACCGATATCGGGGTGGCCGGTCAGGATATGGATACAATTCCTCCAGAGCAGAAGGAAAACGAGCACGAGAGGCACGGAAATGACGGAAACACCGCGACCGATCATCACCGGCGGGGCGAAATAGAACACGATCGCAAGCAGGACCCAAGCGATCCCAAGCGCCTGAACAAGGCGTAGGAGAAGCTCGCGGCGGTTTGTCATTACGACGTAATCGTAAAGGTCGTAGAAATAGAGATTCAGGACGCAGATCGCCGTCGCAAATCCGATCTTGACCCAACCCCCGCGATTAGAGAGTTCATTCTCCGAACCGGCAACGCCAAGGCGAATGTGCATCGCCACGATGATGCTCGCGTAGATGATCACGGCATCGGCGATGACCAGCCATAGTTTTCTAAGTTGGGACCCGCTTGCTGACATTCCTCATTTACGACGCCGCATCTTCCGCCATACGGCGATAGTTGTAATATCCGTAGTTGTAATGCGATTCGTCGAGAACCTCTTCGGATTGATTCAGGATGACGCCGAGCATTCGGTCCTTCGGCAATGGTTCGAGAATGCGGTCAAGGGCACCGTATTTCGTCCGGTTCGCACGAACGACCAGCAAGGCTCCATCCGCCTTGTTTATCAGGACGGTCGCATCCGTAAATATCGCAAGAGGCGGCGCGTCGATAATGACGTAATCGAACATCTCACGCGCTTCTGCGAGTATCTCCGCGAACTTCGGCCCGGAGATCAATTCCGCGACATCAGGGCGTGCGGCTCCGCCCGCAAGAAGATAAAGTCCCGAAGGTTCAAGCTTTACGATCGTGTCCTTGAAGTTCGCGTCGCCCGTCAGAATGTCGGACAACCCTTTCTCGGTCTCGATCCCGAGATAATCGGCAAGGCTCGGCATACGAAGGTCGCTGTCGATTATCAATGCACAAACGCCATCGGTCTGCGCGAGCATCCAGGCGAGATTAACGGCCGTGACGCTTTTGCCCTCGCTTGGGTTGACGCTTGCCACAACGATCGATTTAAGGTGCTGTCGCTGGCTTTTATGAAGAACGTGTGTCCTCAAGCTGCGATATTCTTCGCAGTAGCTTGAATTGGGGCTCGTGATCGCGACCAAGCGAGGCTCAACGCGTTCGGCATCGACGGTCCAGCTGACACAATCTGGCAGCGGCCGTCGAGCCGAACGTGTTAAGGTATCGGCATTCGGTTTTGCCCCGGCAGTTAAGCCCGTTTCTACGTCAGGGAGTGCCGTCCCGAGCGAAGAATTCGGCTGCCCATCGAACGCCGATCTTGGTGACCCGATCGTTAGCTCCGTGCCGAGAATGTCAGGCGGAGCGTTCCGCTTTCCGTTGGCGTCAAACGCCACGACCCTCGGCTTAGAGGTTGTCGGGTTCTCAATATTTTTCCTTTGTAGAGCTTGAAGGACACTCATGTTTTCAATCCTCCGAATTAGTCGAACCTGTCGAGATCGCCGAGTTCGAGATGTATCTCGTCATCTAGATCTTCAAAGCGAAGGCCCGCGGCCTTTCCATTTGATCCGTTGGCCGAATGCGTGGAATGTCCGTTGCCGTTCGAAGCCGTGAACGCCGGCCTGAACGTGATGCCGCCGTTGATCGGCGAACCATTCCAGAGCTCATCCTGAGCTTCAGGCCGAAGGATCGTTGCGGCATCGTGCGACGGCCCGGCGACGCGTTCGTCAGACAGCATATCGAGATTCTTTGCGACCTCGATCACGGAATTTCGTGAAACGATCTGCTCGCCCGCACCGTATGCCGCGACCATTGCGTTGTCGCAGAGGTTATTGATCTGTCGCGGAATGCCTTCCGAACAGCGGAAGATCATATCGATCGCCTCGGGTGAAAAGATCTGCGGGTCTTCCGCACCGGCGATGATGAGGCGTTCGGTAATGTACCGTTCGACCTCTTCGACCGTCGGGAAAGGATGCATATTGCATCGAAGAGCAACCCGCTGCTTTAGCTGCCGGAGATTCGCCTGATTGAGTCGGTCGCGAAGTTCGGGCTGGCCCGTAAGCACTATCTGGAGGTGCTTTGCGTTGTCGGACTCGAAGTTCATCAAAAGCCGGATCTCTTCGAGCACGTAGTCCGAAAGCTCGTGTGCCTCGTCGATGATGATCACGGTGCGAAGGCCGCGGCGATGGCGTTCTGCCAGAACGTTTCCCATCACGTTCAGAAGTTCCGCCTTGTTCGTCCAGTCCTTTATGCCGAGCATCTGCGTGACGTGGTGGTAGAATTCGTCGATCGAGAGTCGCGGGTTGAAGACGTACGCCGCGAGCACACTAGAGTCCAGGCGGCGAAGTATCCAGCGAAGAGCCGTCGTCTTTCCGGTCCCGACCTCACCCGTGAGCACGATCAGCCCTTTGGCCTGCTCGAGCCCGTAATAGAGGCTCGCGAGCACTTCGTTGTAGCTCGGCGTGAACACGATATAACGCGGGTCGGGCGTAAGCGTGAACGGACTGTCTTCTAAACCAAAAAATTCGTTATACATAGTTACCTCTTGCGGAAACTGATAGCTCCCGTCGCCTTAGGACGTGATGATCTCGAAAACCCTTGTTGCCTGCAGTATCAGGACGATCACGGGAATGATCCCGATCGCAAAAACGGCGCCTGCGGCAAGCTTTAGTCGCGACGCACGCATTATCCACACCTTTTCGGGAAGTGAAAGTAGCGGCGGCACCGAGGCAAGCACGGGCAGGCCCGTGTAATACTTCGCATCTGCGATATTCTGGATACGGAACAGACGCGGGATCTCGAACAAGCCAACGAGCAAAAGTCCGAAAGCAAGTCCGATGGCGGCACCGAAGAACGTCCATACGAATCTTTTCGGTGCGACCGGACTTTGAGGCACATTCGCCGGGTCCTGAACACGGATCGTCTCGCCCTGAGCGTTCGTCTCGACGCCGACAAGGGTCTCGGCATCATTCTTTTTCTTTAGGATCTCGTCGTAAGACTGCTTGGCCGACTGATATCTCGCATTGATCGCCTCAAGCGCGACCTTTACGTTCGGGACGGCATTGATGCGGGCCTCGATGGCCGCGATCTCGTTCGCGTTACTTGCGCGGTCGGCATCCTTCTGAGCGATCTGATTCTCGATCTGTCCGATCTGCGATTGAATTCGCTGATTTTCGAGTTCCAGGCCCTTCTTTTGAAGGTCTGCCCGCATATTGCTCGATCTCGTTGCGTTTGCGACACGGCGGTCCGCACTCTTTCGCAGATTGTCGAATTCCTCATTCACGCGTGCGATCTCGGCCTGCTTTGCGATCACTGCCGGATGCTTCTCGCGATATACCTTGAGCAGATTGTCGAGCTGTGCATTCAGTTCCGAACGACGTTTCATCAGCTCAGCATACGGAAGCGTATCCTCGATGCTCGCGGCCTGGCGAGCGGTATCCTGCGTCTCCTTCTGCCCGTAGTCCTCGATAAGACGCATCTGGCGGTTGTTCGCCGCAATGGCATCATTAAGGCGGCCTTTCTCGTTAAAAAGCGTCTCTTTTTCCTTTGTGATCGTGTCCTCGCGGGATCGAAGTCCCTGTAGCTGTGCCACAAGGCCCTGTTCCGATTCCGGCAGCGTTGCGACGTTCGCCGTCATTATGTCGAGCCGCTGCTTCTCAAGGTCGTCGAGTGCGGCCTTCTTTTCTTCGAGCTGGCGTGCAAAGAGTTCTTTTGTCGATTCGGCGATCTCGGTCGTGTTCTGCACCTGTGCGTTCACATACTTGCTCGCAAGTTCCGCCGTAACGTTTCTGGTCGCCTGCGGGTCGCGATCGCGATACTTGATGCGGAAGGCCGCGACCTTCTGATCGCCTGTCTCCTCGAGATCGACCTTGATGTTCTTGTACATCTTTGCGATGACGAGCTCCATCGGCATCCCGGCGTTCCGTTCGGCACGATATAGGTCGTATTTCATCACCATCGGCTCAAGCGAAGAACGGCTTAGGACCTCCTGGTTTATCGTCTGGAGTCGCTGCGAAAAATCTTCGTTCGTGAGCGGCTGCACGAGGTTTGACGAGATCGTCGGCGGCTTCACGGTCAGCAGCGACGTCGATTCGTAGATACTCGGAAGGTTATAGACCACGTAGCCGACGGCCGACGTGAGCGTGATCATCGGCAGGATGATCATCCACTTACGCCGCTTCAGTATCGCGGCCCATTCTCCCATCGATCTTTGCCTGAATTCACTCATAACTAGCCTTCTGTCTTGATCTCTTCGCGGGCATCGTCGCCCTGTTCTTCACCTTTGGCGAGCTTCCGGCCTGAATAAGGTTCCTTAATCCCGCAGCCGTTGCGGCCATCGCAATGCCGGCGGCAAGCAGGCCGATCGATTCGGGTATGTGCGTAAAGAACGCTGCGATCGCATTTATCATCTTGCCTCCAGGATCCTCCTGGCCATCGCGACCTCCTGGTCATTCAAACCCGAACGATCTTTCAACGAAGCTTCGGCTTCGCGACGCGCCGCCTCGGCGTTCCCGGATGACGAAAGCGCCATCCCGAGGTGAACTCGGTAGGAAGCCGACGGAGCATTGCCGTTCTTTTGATCGGTCTCGATCGCTTTGCGAAACTGCTGCTCGGCGGCCGAATAGAGATTCTTCTTCAAATAGACCCAACCGAGCGTGTCGTAATACGCAGCAACGGACTGGTCACCGCTAACTGCTGAGGACGCAAGGCTTAAAGCCTCGTCCAGGTTGCCCTGATTCTCTGCGATCAGCCATGCAAGATTGTTTGCTGCGACCGGGGAGTTCGGGGCGAGTTCGAGAGCCGAGCGATAGTTCTTCTCTGCCTCGGCCGTATTTCCGCGTGCATCTTCGAGGATGCCGAGCATCGAATAAATGCTTGCGGACGGCCGTGCACTGATGACCTTTTTGTATTCTTCGATCGCCCGTGGGATCTCGTTACGGCGGGCCAGCATCGCCGCATAGGCCGAATACGCCGGAAGATAATCAGGATCGAGCTGGATCGCTGCGGTGAGCTCGGCTTCCGACTCCGCACTCTTTCCTTCGAACGTGAGCACCTGCGAACGAAGGAAATGCAGGGCCGCAAGGACGTCTGCCCGGCCGGCGTTTCGGTCGGCCATCGCGTTTAAGGTAGAGTAAGCGTCAGCCGCCTGCTTCGTCTCGATGCAAAGCGAGATGTAGCCGCTGACCGCATCAAAATCCCGCTCGTCGGCCTGCATTGCTGCCTTATATAGGGTGGCGGCCTCATCGAGACGATCGACCCTTCGATATGCCTTTGCGAGATTTATCAATGCGGATGGAGCGTTCGGCGTGATCGAACGAACACGTTCGAGGTCGGCGACCGCGTCTTTTGTTCTCCCAAGAGCTAAGGCCGCAAGGCCGCGCGCCGAAAGGGAGCGAAGCTGAAGTTCGGCAATGTCTGCTACCGAGGTTTCCGAATTCGGCTGAGAAGTGTTTACCGTCCCGTAAAGCTCGTTCGCAAGCCGCAAGGCCGCTGCATTGTCGCCCGCCGCGAACGCGGCCTGTATCTTCAGCAATCCGGCCTTCAGAAATTCGGGGTGATACCGTTGGAGGTCGCCGATGAACGCATTCGCTTCGTCGATCAAGCCGGCAGCGATCTTTGCCTGTGCCATGACATAAAGTGCTTCGCGTTTGCTCGGCGTACGCTTTAAGATCTCTTCAAGCTGTTTGATGGCATCTTCCGGCCGGCCCTGCATCAGACGAAGCCGTGCGAGCAGCATCAAAGCTTCTTCGTCCTTATCATTCAGCCCAAGAAGGGTGTTTACCTGTTCTTCGACCTTGCCTTCGTCCTTTGAGTCCAGATAGATCTCGGCAAGTGCGTATCTAGCCCTGACGTACTGCGGGCTCTCGGCAACAACCGCATTCAGAACGTTCAACGCATCTGGCACGCGTTTTACCTTTCGGTAAAAGTCGGCAAGTTCAAGACGGCTTTCCGGGCTGTTCTCTTGGATCTCTACAAGTTTCTTGTATGCGGCCTCGGCCTTTTCGTACTGGCTGCTTGCGACGAAGAAATCCGCTTCCGTCTCGCGCGCCTCGATATTGGAAGGCTCGGCCGCGATCGCCTTTTCAAACTGAACTTCTGCTTCCTGATCGCGTTTTGCGTACATCAGAAAGCGTCCATATTCCGTGTAACCGAGTGCGGCCGAAGGGTCGGCAGCGATGCCCTGCAAAAGGGCATTCTCGGCCTTCTCAGGCTTGTCTATCGTGGTGTAATACCGTGAAAGGCTGACGTAGGTGGCCGTCCTTTTCGGATCGAGAGCGATGGCCTCGTTGAGCTTCGCTACGACCTCGTCCTCGCCGCGGCCGCTTGCGTTCAGTATCGAAGCTTCGAGAACACAGCCTTCGATGAATTTCGGATCTTTCTTCGCGATCAGGTCGCGGACCTTTTGGGCCTCGGAAATAAGAGGCGGCTTTACCAGAAGGAAATAGTTCCCGAGCCGTGCCTGCGCGTCGAGGTTATTCGGGTCGAGCTCGGTCGCCTTGCGGAGCTCATTGAACGCTTCATCAAATTCGCCCAGATTCTCGTATGAACGAGCGAGGCCCCAATGAGCTCGCGAAGACGAACTGTCACTTTCGACCGCCGCCCTGAACTGCATCAGTGCATCGTGGAATTTACGTTTTGCTAGGTATTCTTCGCCCTTTGCGATAAAGGCTTCAGTAGTGCGGCCGCAGGAAGCGAGCAAGGTGAATGAGATCGCAACAACTGCGAACAGAAGCGCGAATTTTCTCCGGCCATGGCACTCAAGGTTGTACATAAAACACCTCCGACGGACAAACGACTCGGATATTTCATATTCGGAGGGCAATCCAAACACGCGATCCGGCTTTCGTTTGCGGGAACCCGTGAAGAGCCTTGTTCCCTATCGGTACTCAGGTTAAAGATTCAATGAATGGGTGATTTCAGAATTTTGGGCTGTTTGCGCGAAAACCTGCCAAGTGGTGGCTAACACTGTTGGCGGCCCTCTGTACTCACGGTTGTGCTAGAATCGATCAATAAGCTAATCGCACAACGCAGCAATGACCGAGAACGCGCAGGTAAAAAAGCGAGTCGAAAGACATACTTTCGCATCCGACGGAGACGGCTCCGACGGCCTTGCGCTAGGTGCGAATCGCCCTGATGAGCGGACGGTCGAAGAGCTTGAGCGAAGGCTTGCCTTGGTACAGGAAGCCGCCGGGGTCGGCATCTGGGAATGGCTGCCTGACACGGATGAGCTTTGGCTATCGTCGGCCGCATTAAGCATCTTTGGTGCCTCGCCGCATCGTCCGGACAACGGCATCGCCTTTTACGCGGAGCGAGCCATCGAAGAGGATCGAGAGAGTGCCAAGGCCCACTTCCAGGCCGCCTTGAACTCGATGGCCGACGAATACAAGGATGAATTCCGCATCCGACACGAGAACGGAACTCTGCGTTGGATCGAGTGCGTCGGAACGATCCTCCGTAATGACAAAGGGAGTCCGACTCGGGTCGACGGCGTCATTATTGACATCACCGACCGCAGGGTTGCCGAAGAAGCTTATCGCTCGACCGAAGAACGCCTGATGCTCGCCCAGAAGGCAGGCGGATTCGGAAGCTGGGAATGGAATGCCCTCACAAAGCGCATTTTCCTTTCCGACACACTTTGGAAGATCTGCGGCGAAAAGGCCCGCTTGAATTGGGTAAAGGTCGAGAGCCTCGAAAAGTATGTTTTCGAGGATGATACCGATCAGGTTCGGGCCCACATCCTGGCCGCGTTCAACTCACGAACTGAGGAGTTCAAGAACGAATTCCGCATACGTCAGCGAACCGGGCGCGTACGTTGGGTCGAAACTTCCGGAGCGATCATTCGCGACGACGAGGGCGAGCCGGTGCGTGCTTACGGAACGGTCAGCGACGTAACGGAACAGAAACTAATAAGTGAGCGGGTTCGGGACAGCGAGGCGGAGCTCCGTCTGATCACGAATGTGATCCCGGCCCTCATCTCTTGCGTAGATCGGGACGAGCGCTATCGATTTGTGAACGATCAGTACTCGAAATTCTTCGGGATCGATAAGCCGGCGCTAGTTGGCCGAAAGCTCAGCAGCGTTTTGTCGCCGCGGTCGTATAAGCAGCTGAAGCCGCTGATCGAGCGGGCCTTTGCGGGCGAGACCTTCTCGATCGACACGTGGGTGACATTCAAGGACCGTGGCGAACGATATGTGCACGTCTCGTATGTGCCGGATCTTGGGCCCGATCGGAAAGTGCGCGGCTTCTACTCTTTCGTTACCGACCTGACCGACCTCCGACGCTCGGAGGATGCCCTTAAATACAGCCGTGAACGGATGCGTGTGCTAACCGAGAGCTTTACCGACTACGCGATAATCACGACCGACACCGAGGGCCTTATAGACTCCTGGAATCCCGGTGCCGAAAAGATCTTCGGCTATCGTGAACGCGAGATCCTGGGAAGATCCGGAAATATCCTGTTTACCGACGAGGACAACGCAAAGAATATCCCGTTCCACGAGATGGCGAAGGCACGAAAAGAAGGCCGTGCGTCGGATGAGCGATGGCACCTGCGAAAGGACGGGTCGAGCTTCTTTGCAAGCGGCGTGCTTGTTCCGCTCTATCAGAACGAGACGCTTACGGGCTACGCGAAGATCGCCTCCGACCTCACCGAGCGGATCCAATACGAGGCCGACCTTCACCAGGCACGGACCGACCTTGAGGCACGTGTCGCGAGCCGTACGCAGGCCCTCGCGGAAACGAATGCGGTCCTGCTCAAGGAAATGGAAGAGCGTGCAAAGACCGAGGAACAGCGCCTTACCCTCCTTCGCAAGCTTTTCACGATCCAGGAAGATGAGCGCGGCCGTATCGCGCGTGACCTTCATGATCAGCTCGGGCAGCGACTTACAGCGCTTCGGTTGAAGATCGCGAGCATTTCGACGCTATGCGAAGAACATCCGGACCTTGCCGAACTAGTTGATCGCCTGGCCGAGATCGCCGCCACGATCGACAGCGAGGTCAGCTTCCTTGCATGGGAACTCCGGCCGAGTGTATTGGACGAAACCGACTTCGTCACCGCTCTGGGCAACTATGTGAAGGAATGGTCTCGATATTCGGGCATATTTGCCGATTTCAACGCGATCGCGGTCTCGGGAATGAAGATCCACAAGGACATCGAAACGAATCTTTACCGCATCACGCAGGAAGCCCTTAACAATACGGCAAAATATGCTCAGGCGACAAAGGTTGATGTTATCCTTGAGGGACACGAAGCCGATCTGCTCCTGATCGTCGAGGACAACGGAAAAGGGTTCGATATACGGCCCGAAGACGCGTTGAAGCAGAAGAAAGGTTTTGGGCTTGTAGGTATGCGTGAGCGTGCATCGCTCATAAACGGGAGCTTCGATATAGAATCGACCAATGGGAAAGGCACGACCGTTTTTGTCCGCGTGCCGCTCGAGGGCTGAGTAGGGCTGAATTATGAAAGCTAAGCTTCGCGTCCTCCTAGCAGAGGATCACAGGACCGTTCGTGAGGGCGTGAAGCTGCTCGTGAACGCGCAGCCCGATATGGAGGTCGTTGGTGAGGCCGACGACGGCGAACAGGCTCTCATTGCGGCCGATCAGCTTAGGCCCGACATCATCATTATGGACATTTCGATGCCGCGAATGAACGGCCTGAAAGCCACGAAGAAGCTGCGCACGAAATATCCTGATATCAAACTCCTGACACTGTCCCGCCATACTGACGACGGCTACCTTCAGCAGCTTGTCGCGGCTGGAGCCAATGGATACGTCTTGAAGCAAAGCGCACCGAATCACCTCATCAGTGCGATCCGCGAGGTCGCGGACGGCAACGCTTACCTTGATCCGGCTCTGACAAAAAAAGTGATCGGCAGCTACGCGAACCGGCCTTCCCTGCGCGGTGAGAATCAAAAGGATCTTACCGATCGTGAAACCGAGGTCCTGCGCCTTATTTCTCTTGGCTATAGCAACAAAGAGATCGCCGCAAGTCTCGACCTCAGCGTTAAAACGGTCGAGGTTCATAAGGCGAACGCTATGCGAAAGCTCGGCATCTCAGGCCGGATCGACATCGTCAGGTACGCGATCCTGCAAGGCTGGATGCAAGACACTTAGTCCCTTGAGGGCCTGCCGTAAATTCCCCGCCATATAGGGATTTTCCCTATATCCTGCACGTTATTTCCTGATTCCACCGCCGCTTACAACTCGCCATACTAGACGTATTTAAGGGGAACACAGGCTTCGCTCGGAAGGCTCTCGAATAATACAACAACTCTTTTGCGGTCATGCATTTCCGCCTCGGAAGCTGCCCGGCATTGCGAATTCCGGCGAACGTCCGATCTAGGGTCATTCAGATCCTGCTTCCCCTCGATTCGCAGTAAAACTTGATAACTTCTTCGCTCTGGAGGGGAAATGGAACGCTTTGATACTTATTCATATTCCGTAAATACCAACGACCACGCTTTTCTCGGCCAAATGGCCTCAAGGCCGTCACCAACGGCCTCTTTGCCCATCACATCATCGAGCAACGAGCTGCTTGCCGGGCTCTCCAGCGGCCTTTTTGAGAAGATGCGGCCTTCGCTAAGGTCGGTTTACCTTTCGTCCGAGCAGTATCTCTATATGCAGGATGACAGACTCGACTACGTTTATTTCCCCGAAACGGCTGTCGTCTCTGAATTTCGCACGCTTGACGACGGCCGAATGGTCGAGATCAACATCACCGGCCACGAAGGCGCCGTCGGTTTTCTGCCGCTCTTTTGCCGTTCCCGGGTCACGAATTGCACACAGGTCTCGCAGGCCGGTTCGGCGATCCGTATCGAGGCCGAGGTTCTCGGCAAACTGCTTCGACTGAATCCGGAGTTGAGCAATGCGTTGGCTCCGCAGGTCGAACAGTACGTCAGGCAGATCTCGCAGCGTTCGATCTGTAATATGTACCACTCGGTAAAGGAACGCCTCTGCACATGGCTTCTGATGGCTCAGGATCGGTCAGGCAAGCAGACGATGAAGCTTACCCACGAGCAGATCGCGCGCATCCTCGGCGTCTATCGGCCCAGCGTAACGTGCATCGCCCTCGAGATGCGGAAGAAGAAGCTTATCACTTATTCACGCGGTGGGCTTTCGATCTGTGATCGGGAAAAAGTGGAACAGTCAGCCTGTACCTGCTATATGGAACTCGCCCAGGTGTACTAGGAACTTCATCGGCGGCGACCGCGCATTTTAGTTGGGTACAAAGGGCGAAAGGCGATCTGCCACCTCGGCGGACAACCGCCGCACGGCCTCGGTCGCGCCCGCTTCATCGTCGCCGACATTCACCATCACGCGGATCATCGCACCATCAGTTCGCCGCTTTAGGATACTGTCCAGTATCGAGTGCATCTTGTCGGCATATTCGCTTGCGGCCGTCCGCCCGCGGCCTTCATACCAATAGATCATCACCTCGCGGTAGGAACCGTTCTCGACGAAAAATTGATTGGCTGCGAACTTAGTGCCGTCGGCACGCGTGATCTCGACCTCTTGCGGATCGAGCATCACCCAGCCGGCGCCGGGCAGGCAATTCTGCGGGCTGTGATAGGTGGCGCCGACCTTCTGCGAACCGTAGTACCCGATGTAGATATTCGCGACCTTGCCTTCGCTTGAGACGTACTCTCGCATAGTGTAATCGGTCGCCCCAAGAACACGGTCGGTCTCTTCGCTGAAGGTGAACGCATCGCCACGCTGCCGCCATTCGCCCAACACCTTCGGAAAAGCGTCAAGTCCTTGGCGGGCGACAATATTCTCGCCCCTGAAATACAGCCAGTTCACAAGAGCGGCACCCGCAACGAGCAGGACGATAAGCTTTGCAAAACGCAAATTCATTCCGCGTGCGGCCTCCTGAAAAATGCCTTTTGAAGGGCGATATTGACGGCCAGGAGAATTAGCAACGCACCGGCATAGGTCGCAAAACCCGACATCTCGTGAACCGTACCCTCGCTTGCGCCGATCCCGTAAAGATACGTTAGCCAGCCCGTCGCAGAAACGCGGATCGCATTCGTTGCGACCGCGACCGGGACCGATAGGATCATCAAGACCGCAGTACGGGCAAGATCTGGCGCCGTCATCCCGCTGATGACGCCCTCGCTTAGTTTCTCTTTGCTCCGTGTAAAGAACCCGAGAAGGAGAGCGATGGCCATCAGCGTCATCAACGATCGGATGCCGCTGCAGGCCTCAACGACCTCGAGGGAGATCGTCTGGGTCGCACCGGCAGGAAGAATATCGATGATGTTGCCTTTTCGTACCGTCGGAACGTCAAGCAGGCGAATTCCCCAGACGGCGATCTTCGACGCCGTGAATTGGAGCGGCAACGCGATCTTGTTGAACAAGATCTGCGGCAGCGGGATCGCTAACGTAAAGAGAACAAAGAAGATACCGGCAAGGCGGAAAAGTCGCGAACCGCCAGCGTAAAGAACGATCCCTGCCGCGACGATGACAAACGAGATCCGCTGCGTAAAGAGCTCTGAACCGAGTACGCCCAGCGAAAAGAGCAGTATTCCGGCCAGAACAACGCCAAGCCCGGCCTTTTCGTATGCGCGCGAGACGGCTTGCGGGGAGACAAGGTCGCGACGATTCGCCCAGAGGACGACTCCGATGATGAAAGGGATCAATAGGCCGTGCGAGTAGTTCTCGTCCGTCCACCAATCGACGCCGAGCTTTGCGAGCGGCGCCCAGTAGAGCGCGGCGAGCGCCGCAGCGACGAAGAGCCACGCGAGCGCGGAAGTTCCTTTTTTCGGTTCGTCCGACATAGTCGAAGAGCTTTAATAAACGCCCAATCGACGCGGCCTTCCCGTATTTTAAGCTGTTCTTGCGAGTGTCGCCCGGGCGATCTGCCTGAGCATTTCGGCTCGGCCGCCAAAGGCAGCGAGGGACGCGACGGCCGCTGCGTTAGTTTCTTCTGCGAGTGACCTCGCACCGTCGATCGCAAAGAGCGAGACATACGTGGACTTTCGACGCTCCGCATCCTTTCCCGCGGTCTTTCCGAGAACACTGGTAGGCTGTGTTGCATCAAGCACGTCGTCCGTGATCTGGAAAAGCAGGCCGAGCCTGGTCGCAAAATCCGTGATCGCGGAAAGATCCTCGACCGAAGCCTTCGCCGCCAAAGCCGCCGCTCTGGCCGAAAACCGTATCAACGCTCCGGTTTTGTTCAGGTGGATGCGTTCGAGCTCTTCCGCGTTGACCTCAGCATCTTCGCTCAGAATGTCGAGCTGTTGGCCGGCGACCATTCCCTTTGGGGTGCCGGTAGCTTCGGCAAGCTCGGCGATCAATCGGAGGCGAATGTCGGTCTCGAGCGACGTATCGTCCGCGATCGCCTTGAAGGCAAGGGCGAGAAGCGCATCGCCGGCGAGTATCGCGGTCGCCTCGTCAAACTTTATGTGACAGGTCGGCTTGCCGCGGCGAAGGTCGTCGTCGTCCATTGCCGGAAGATCGTCGTGAATGAGCGAGAAAGTATGCACCATCTCGATCGCCGCGGCCGTCCGCACGATCCTTTCAGGCGAAACTCCAAAAAGATCTCCGACGGCAAACACTAAAAGGGGCCGAAAACGCTTGCCGCCCGCGAACGTGCTCCATCGCATCGCCGAATGCAGCCGCATAGGCTCTTCCGTCTCGGCGGGGAGAAGCTCATCCAGCATCGCGTCCGTTCTTCGGGCTGCAGCAATTGAAAATTCGTTTAGGCCTGACATCTCTTCGGGTTCCGATTATGCTGACTAAGTTGCTGAAGTTCAATCGCAGGCCTCGAATATCCTAAAGCGAGCTTTGGCCGGACGTTCCGCTTTGTGTCAAAATCCAAAGCCAGATGACGTCTCCATTCCTGCTTTATCACAAGATCGACCGCCCAACGCCGGACGTGAAGATCCGCGGTGCCTTCACACCTCCGAAGGCGTTCGCACGACAGCTTGCGATACTTGCAAAGAGCGGATTCAGTTTCGCGACCGCCGGCGAAATGGCCGCGTACTTCCGGCAGGCAGGCGAGTTCCCGAAGCGAACCGTCGCGATCACATTCGATGACGGCTGGAAGGACAACCTAACCTTTGCCCTGCCGATCCTGCGTGAGTACAACGCAAAGGCGACAATATTCCTCGTAACTTCGTGCCTTGGAAAGACGACCGATCTCGTGACCGCCGACGGTGAGGGCCCGCGTCAGCACTTGTCGGCCGACGACGTCCGGGCGATGACGGCCGACGGGATCGAGTTCGGATCGCACACGCACACGCACCGCCATTTGCACAAGCTCGATCCCGCCGAGACACGCGATGAGCTTAAAACGTCAAAGGACGTGATCGAGGATCTCACCCAAAAAGAGTGTGTAAGTTTCGCCTACCCTGCGGGTTTCTTTGACCAGGCCGCAAAAGAAGAAGTGCAGAATGCGGGGTTCAAGATCGCATTTACGACGGTGTACTCGCATGGTAACGGGCCCGACCTTTTCGAGTTGCCGCGAACCGAAATATTACGCCGCGACCGCTTTCTCTTCAGGTTCCGCAGAAAGATCGCCGGCCTTTCTTAGATTCAGGAGAGCCTCGCGACGATAGCAGCAAGCTCTTCCTTTGAGACCTGATAGTCGGCCCCGCAGAAACCGCAGGCCATGCTTGCGCCGCCGTCCTCTTCGAGCATTTCACGAGCATCGGCCGCCCCGAGAGCTTCGATCATGGTTAACGCCTTCTCCTGCGAACACGTGCACTCGAAGCGTATCTCTTTCTCACCAAGTTTTTTGAATTCGATCTCGCCAAGCACCATTTCCACAAGCTCGTCCGGCCCGGCACCGCCGTCGATCACGGTCGTAAGATGCGGGGCGTGCGAGATCGTATCTTCGATCATCGTGATGATGTGTTCGTTCGCCCCCGGCAGCATCTGAACGAGTACGCCGCCTGCCGCAGCGACGTACGGCGCGCTGTTCTTGAGCAGAACGCCGAGGAGTACGGCTGAGGGTATCTGTTCCGACTTTGCAAGATAGAAGGCAAGGTCATCGCCGATCTCGCCCGTTTGTATCGGCACCGATCCGATATACGGCGCATTGTGAAGTCCGAGAGCAAAACCGGATTCACGTATCACGAAAAACATTCCTGACCCGACCGCGCCGCCGACATCGAACTTGCCATTGCCATTCGGCGGCACTTCCGCGAAAGCGTTCTTCACGTAGCCTCGAAGCGCGCCGTCGGGCCTCGCTTCGGCGACGACGCCGCCGATCGGGCCATCCGACTCGATCTTTATCGTAAGGCGGTCGAAGTCCTTTTGGGTCGCACCAAGTAGGGCCGCTCCGATCAAAGTTCGGCCCAAAGCGGCCGTCGCCGTCGGCGAAAGCCCGTGTCTTGCGACCACGTCCTCGACGGTTTTTGTCCCAACTGCGGCGACCACTCGAACGGTGTCGTTCGCTGCCGTTCCGTGTATCAATCTATCCATCTCTTTTAGTTTCAAATGTTTACGAAGTGTGTGTCAACCAGAGGATGCGTTGTCGCATTTTGTAGTATGAAATATATTCGAACTCCACAAGATATTGTGCAATCTTTGTTCTTGACACCGGAGGCATTTGATAGATAAAATCACCTACGCTTTCGAAAAAAGCGTCCGAAAAAATTCGCGACTCGATCATAAATTGAACAATAGATAGACGGCTTCGGTTTGCCTGGTTTGGGTGATAAGATCATCCTATCCAGCGGAATCATCAGCCCCTAACAGCCCCAAAAGAGGCCCCTGACCGTAAGAGAATCCTATGAGCATATTCCTTGACCAATCCACAGGCAACATTAACGACCAAGATCAGACGAGCGGTACTGCGAGCGCCGCAAGGCCCGCGCGCCGATTTGAACCACTTGGGTTGAACGCACAAAAGGTCGTTGCGAAACGATATTCGCTAAGGAATGAGAACGGAGAACCGATCGAGACCTGGGAAGACATCGTGCGCCGTGTTGTCGGCCACGTTTCCAAGGCCGAGAAGAATCCGGGCGAGCAGCACTGGTTCTACAACGAGATGTCCGCGGTTATGCTGGCACGCGAGTTCATTCCGAACACGCCGTGCCTCGTTAATGCAGGTAAGCCAAAGGGTCAGTTGGCCGCTTGTTTTGTACTGAAGGTCCCCGATTCGATCGAAGGGATCATGGAGCACGCCCGTGATGTCGCGATCATTCACCAGACGGGCGGCGGCACAGGAATGACCTATGAGTTCCTCCGGCCCGCAGGCGCGATGGTCAATTCCACTCGCGGCGTGGCTTCCGGCCCGGTCAGCTTTATGAACATCGTCAATCAGACGACCGAGGTCGTAAAACAGGGCGGCGTTCGTCGCGGTGCGAATATGGGCATACTTGCCGTCGCACATCCGGACATTCTGCGCTTTATTCACGCAAAGAACGACCAGACGAGCCTGACGAATTTCAACATCTCGGTGACCGTGACCGATCTCTTTATGGATGCCGTCGATAGCGGCACGTGGTTCCAGACCGAGTTTGACGGTGAACCTTGGACGCAGGCTGTTCACGATCCCGTGACCGGCGGCGATTACGCTGTCTATCGACGGCCCGACGGCACGCCCGTAAGCTTTGCGGACAAACTTGCTTTTGAGACCGCCGACCTGACCGACTGCGTGATCGAAGAGCCTCCGATGCCGGGAATGGTATTCGCTCCCGATGTTTGGAATCGCATCATCGCTGCCGCCCACAAATACGCGGAGCCCGGGATCATCTTCATCGACGAGGTCAATCGGCACAATCACCTAAAGGCCTCGATGGGGCCGATCTACGCCTGCAATCCGTGCGGAGAGCAGCAGCTCCATTTCAATAACTCGTGCAACTTGGGTTCGATCGACGTTGCGAAATTCTACAAGCCGCTCGATGATGGCGGCGGCTATGTCGATTGGGAAGCATTGGCCCGCGTTACTCATATTTGCACACGTTTCCTCGACAATGTTGTCGATGCCGGGCATTTTCCGCTGCCTGCGATCGACGATGTCGTGAAGCGCACACGGCCTGTCGGACTCGGCATAATGGGCTTTGCCGACCTTTGCCTGCGCCTCGGCGTAACTTACGGGTCAGAGGCATCAATGAACCTGATGGAGCAAGTGATGGGCTTTGTCCGTCGTGAATCGTGGCTTGCAAGCCTCGAGCTCGGACGCACAAAGGGTACATTCCCTGAGTTCGAGGCAAATCGCGAAGCCTATGAGAAGTTCATTTATGAGGATGTAGGCATCTCGCGTGATATCCCGCTGACGCCGCGCAACTACGAGGTCACCACCATCGCTCCTACCGGAACGATCTCGCTTGTTGCAGAAACCTCGTCGGGCATTGAGCCGAACTTCTCGTGGGCATATGTTCGACGGGACACGCTGGGGACACGGACTTACGTTCACTCTCCGGCAGCGGAGGCACTCGGCCTTCGTGTTGACCAGACGGACCAGGCTTCGATCGAAGCTGCAGCGGAATATGTCGTCGCGCACGAATCCGAGCTCCCTCCTCACTTCATCTCGGCGATGAACATCAGCTCCGAGCAGCATGTTCGCGTACTCGCGGCCGCCCAGAAGCATGTCGATAACGCGATCTCGAAGACGTGTAACGGCTCACGTGACGACACGGTCGAATCTGTCGATGAACTGTATCACCTCGCACGGAAGCTTGGGTGCAAGGCCGTCAGCTACTACCGCGATGGCAGCCGCGAAGGCCAGGTCTTGAACGCAATGGCCGCGCAGCCGGAAGCCCAGACAGCGGCTGACAGTGAGGCCGCGGATGAATTCGCCGCGGCGAAGGAAACGGCGTCCAACATTCACACCAATGCCCGCATCGACCGTCCGCGTGAGCTGCAGGGCTCAACCTGGCGGATCCCGTTCGAGGGACAGAATCTGTACGTTACGGTCAATCATGATGGCGCGCGTATCCTTGAAGTGTTCGTCGCCGGCCCGATCTCGCCGGGCGTCGGACTGCTTGCCTCGAAAATGCTGCGCGGCGGCTTCGATGTGAACGAGGTCTCAAGCAGCCTCAATAAGGTGATCGCGACACACGCGGTTTGGTTCAATGAACGCCTCTTGACGTCGCCCGAACAAGCCGTCGCCGAATGTTTGCTATTGGTCGATCGACGCCTTCGCAATATGCCCGAATCGGAACGTGCAATGGGGAAAGCACAGGCTCTTGAGGCGTCGCCCTCGATGTCGACGATGATCTCAAAATGCCCGGAATGCGGCGGCCAACTCGAGCACGTCTCCGGCTGTGACGCCTGCCGCGACTGCGGCTATTCGAAATGTAAGTAGGTTTTTCTTTCCTTCCTTGGCGCCCCGCATCGTTTCGGTGCGGGGCTTTTTTGTCCCGCTGTAGAGCCCGAAGATCAAGGGTATCACCGTGATTTGTCCCGCCCTTCCGTAACTCCTATAATCTAACTTGTCCGTAAAAAAACATCTCGCACTTTCAAGGAGGGCCAATGCGTCTCTGGGTATTTTCATTCTTCTTTTTCGTGTTATTTTTCGTTGGGTCGGCATCGTTTGCTAATGCCGATTATGTTTATTCGGTCGTTGATGCGACCGGTGGAAATATGGTCTTTGGATTCTCCGTGAACCCGACGACCGGCGAACTCACGCTGCTCGACGGCTTCCCGATAGCGACGGGTTTCAACGGCGGCGGGAATACGAATCTCGAACACATCACGTTCGATCCGGTGAACAAATTCCTGTTCGTCGCAAACCGCGGCTCATCGAACATCTCGGTCTATTCGGTCGATCAATCCACCGGCGCATTATCGATCGCCCCGTTCTCACCGATCTCGTCCGTGGCGAATCAACGCACGCTGAAGGTGCATCCGTCCGGGTCGCCGCTTATCGTCGGCGCAGATTCATTTGCAAGCTTTGTGATCACACCGACGTCGGCAACGCCCGCACCGGGAAGTCCATATTCCCTGCCGACCGGCGTCAGCCCTGCGGCGTCGGCAATGTCGCCTGACGGAACATACTACTACGCCGGCGGGAATAGCGGCAGCTTCTTCGCAGGCTATTCGATCAACGCCGTGACCGGCGAAATGACCGAACTCGCGGGCAATCCATTCGATTCCGGAGCGGGCAATCCCGTCCCTGTTGATGTTGACGCGACCGGACGACTTTGGGTCTTCGGCTCGCGCCAAGCGGTCGCCCGCGTGTACACACTTTCGTCCGGAGTTCCGACTGCCGTCACCGGAAGCCCGTTCCCTTACGGCGATACCGGATTTGCCTCGGTCGGAAAACTTCATCCGAACGGCAACTTTCTGATCCTGCCGAATCGTACACGTGGTTACGTCGTATCAGCAGCAATCAGCGGCACCGGAGCATCGACGACGATCTCAACTGTTGCGGGCTCTCCGTTCTCAACATCGGGCTCGACCTCGCTCGCCCTTGCCTACAATACTGCGGGCACGTTCCTTTACGTCGTGAATGGCGGCTCGCGAAATTTCACGAAGTTTGCTGTCGATCCGTTGACGGGAGTGCTTTCCTCGGCAACCGTCCAGCCGCAGAACACCATGGGCACGGCCGGATCGAATTCAGGTATTGTTTACGTTCCCTCGGCCGCTTCATCGCTTCCGGTGTCGATCGGCGGCCGCGTTCTAAAGGCTAACGGAACTGCGGTTCCGATGGCACAAGTATCGATCGAAGGCCCTGACGGCTTTGCGTTCACGACGTTCACGAATCCATTCGGCCACTACCTGTTCGAGAATGTCCTTTCGAATCGGGCTTATACTATCCGTGTGCAGTCGAAGCTCGCACAGTTCGCTCCTGCCGCGATCACACCGACGGACAACGTTACCGACTTCGACATTATCGAATCTACAACTCCGGTCCTTAACAACTCACGCTGGCGATAGTCGATCTGGCAGTTAGAGTTACAACCAAAAAAGGCGGCCGAGAGGCCGCCTTTTTTGATCGGTGTCGTTGATCGGCTCGCGTGCGGTTGGTCAGTTCACATAAGCGCTCGGTGCGGGGACGTCGCCTGCGAGGCCGAACGGTATGACAGAGAATCCTGCACTTGTGCCGAGTACGTAGAACAGGCCTTGGGCGTCCGGGCGAAAGACCGCAAGGTCTGTCTTGCCGTCGCCGTCATAGTCGCCTGCTGCGGGGATATCGGTCGAGAGGCCGAACGGTGCTCCGTATGCCGTCTCGTTCTCGCTCCTGAGCACGTACCAGAAGCCCGTCGAAGGCCGATACACGGCGATGTCCGTCTTGCCGTCGCCCGTATAGTCCGCAGGGACGACCTTGTCGCCCGCAGCTCCGAACTGTGCCGCCCAGAACGCTCCGTTCGATGAGTTGTACCGATACCAGACGCCTGTCGAAGGCCGATACACGGCGATGTCCGTCTTGCCGTCGCCGTCGAAGTCACCCGAGGTCGGCCTGTCCTCTGCAAGCCCGAAGGAGACCGCCGTAAAGCCTTCCGTAGAACGCTGTATGTAGAACGTTCCCTGTGCTCCGGGACGATACACGGCAAGGTCCGCCTTTCCGTCACCGTCGAAATCTCCCGGCGTTGGGATGTCCGTCGCGATGCCGAAAGGCGCGACCGTCAGTGTAAGATCCTCGCTGCGGAGTATGTACCAGGTTCCCGTCGAAGGCCGATAGATCGCAACGTCCGTCTTCCCGTCTCCCGTGTAGTCAGCAGGTGCAAGCTTGTCGCCCGCCGCTCCGAACTGATACGCCGTGAACCCCGCCGTCGATCTCTGCAGATACCAAACATTGTTCGACGGCCGATACACACTCGCATCAGTCTTCCCATCACCATCAAAATCGAACATCGCCCCACCCGCTGAGTCCGGTGAGAACACCTTGAAGGAGAAGAGTTTGCTTGCCGAGAAGCCGTTCGTCGCTCCGGCATCAACGACATACCAGCGTCCATAGAGCGTACGCCCGACGAGATTCGGGTCGTTCGGGATCGGAAAGACCGTCGAGCCAACACCTGCACCCGAGCCGGACCCGGCCAACGCGATCGAGCGATGTAGGAACGAACCTGTCGCGGGGATCGACGTTCCAACTCCAGGATCGGCGGAATCGATCACGAGGTACGCCTGCGCGCCTCCGAGTCCTTTTGAAACTCCGACCGTGAAGGTCTGATTGCCGATCAAGCCCGGCGAATTCACGGCCACTTCAGGCGCGATGCCGCCCGAACCTTCGCGGCCGATCCCCGTGATCTGCGGAAAACGATCTGATTCCGTGAAGAGGTGCGGCCGGTCGAATGGCGGAAGCTCGTTGCGAACGCGCTCGTCGGTCAACGGGCGCTTCAAGAATGCCGCGAGATCGGCCTTTTCTTTATTCGTAAGATCGAGCGGATGGATCTGCTCGTGGTCGATATTCGGAGCGTCGAAGTCACCTCCGCGTTGGTAAAAATCGATGACATCCTCGATCGAACGCAGCCTTCCGTTGTGCATATATGGGAAGCGTAATTCCACGTTGCGAAGGCTCGGCGTCTTGAACGCGCTTCGGTCGATCTCCTGGCCGGTCACAGCGAATCTGCCGGGGTCTTCCATTTGCGGCCGGACGCCTATATTGTGAAACGTCTGATCCGAGAGAAGCGAACTCAAATGGCAGGCCGCGCAATTATTCATCTCGAAGATCTGCTGGCCGTGTGATTCATTCGCCGTCAGGGGTTCTATCCCGACGACGGCTTTATCGAGTGGCGTCTGATCTGAGAACAAAGTACGCTCGTGCGTGCCGATCGCCATCGCGATCCGTGCCGGAGTTACGTCGGGCGAGCCGAATGCCTCCTGAAAAAGCTCAGGATAACTGCGGCCGCCGATCCAGGTTTTCAGCCCGACCGGGATATCGGTCGCAAGCGCTAGCGGCCTTGATAGCTGCACGCGCAGGGCAACCTGCGTCCAATCTCGCCCGGCGTGCCCCATTTCGGCAGTCGAGACCGGCGGGCCAAGGGCCTGACTTTCGAGCGATGCGACGAGCGGAATGATGACCTCGTTCGTGATCGGATCACGAAACTCGTTGCTTGCCCGGCCGTCCCAGAAGATCCCTTGCGGCGCATACGCAGCGTTAAGATACGAAGGCGATTTGCGATTTGTGACCTGCTCGCGAAACCCGAAGATCGGATCGAACGTGTACGTTGCATCGGCATTATTTCGGATCACGCCGGGCGAGCCGAAAATGTCATCCGGCGTGCCGAAGGTGTTATCGGGCCCCGGGTTTCTTGAACGGTTGTCGTTCACGTCCGTCCGCGGGTCGGAGCCGCCCGTCGCGGGCCGATGACAAGTTCCGCAAGCGACGGTCTTCGTTGACGAAAGTTGTTCGTCCCAAAAGAGGGCCTTACCGAGATATGCCTTTGCCGCCGTGATAGGATTTTCGGGCGATTCAATAGGCGGTTCGAGCGGCGGGAAGGTGCTGCCCGGGAAGTTCCCATTCGCACGAGTTCCTTGATCGGGAGCACCGAAAAGGCTTTGTCCCGAACTATTCTCAGCGCGAACCCAGTAATAATAGGTCTGGCCGACGAGCGCCGTCGTGTCAAAGAATAGATTCGCCTGTGTGGTACCAACGTCTGTTGCGGTCGAAGAATCGTTGATCGTATTCCTATAGATCCTGTAAAGCGTTGCTCCGCGTATCGCATCCCAACGCAGGCCGACCTTCGTTATATACCAATTATCGCTAGCGTTAACGCCGGTCGCGCCGCCGGAACCTCGCCAACAAGGCCTTTTGCAGCCGAACGGCCCGGCGCAACGACATAAGCAGAAATGCCAAAAATGATGAACAACAATATCGAACAGGCCTTGAGACGCGTCATCGAGCAGAACTCCAAAAAATGTATGATCCTATAAAGTCGGGGAGTCGCGGAGCGACTCCTCGAAATACTATCCTACTTTTGGATTTCCCTCAATTAGGAACAGCTTGGTCTTTGGCATCGATCGCGACCCTCGCCTTGCTCAATTCGAGCATTAAGCTACAATTTTCTCAGATGAAAGATCGCATTCTGATCGCACTGGCATTCTTTATATGCATCGGCTCCGTGAGCTTTTCGGCTGCGGACGAGACCGTTCATGCTGACAGCTCTCTTTCCGCAACGGCGACGCCCACGCCATTGCGTCCGAGGGTCATTGTTACGGCACCTACACCAAACCCTGGCGCATCGCCGTCTTCTACGCCGACGAAGCCGGTGCAGACACTCGATACGCTGCGGGCGAAAATTCGCGATAGGGTGCTTTCAGCGAATGTTGCCCGCGGGCGCGTTGGGATCAAGATCGAGTCCCTGCGGACCGGAAAGGTCATATTCGAGAACGACGCAGAGAAATACTTCACGCCTGCCTCGAATATGAAGAATTTTACCGTCGCGGCCGCGATCGAAAGGCTGGGGCCGAACTTTAGGTTCGAGACGAAGGCATTTGCTAACGCGATACCCGACAGCTCGGGCGTGATCGACGGCGACCTTCGGATCCTCGGCGGCGGTGATATTTCGATCTCGACCGCGTTCTATGACGGCGATTACTACAAAGGCGTTGACGCTCTCGTCGATAAACTTCAGCAAGCGGGCGTTAAGAAGATCAACGGCGGGCTTGTCGGCGACGTCAGTTATTTTTCAGGCTGGGAGATCCCCGCGACATGGGAATGGGACGACCTTCAGTGGTACTACGGAGCAGGTATCTCGGCCTTGCCTGTTAACGACAACGCCGTCGATCTGAAGGTTTCGCCGACGCGATCGGGCGAACCGTGCGATGTTCGGATCCTGCCTGTCCCGACGGCATTTGTCATCAACAATACCTGCACGACCGGCGGACGCGATTCGACGCTCTCGATCACAAAACGCCTCGACCGCAACATTCTGGATGTCGCCGGGCAGATGCCTGCCGGCGCGAAGCCCTGGGCAGGTTCGATCGCCGTGACCCAGCCGGCGAACGTCTTTCTCGCCCTTCTGAAAGAAAGGCTGATCGCGAGAGGTATTGCGGTAAGCGGAGAAACTCGGCTTCTTCCCGCAAATGTGCCGGCGAACGGAAAACAAGTACTCGTCGCGACGCTCCAGTCTCCGCCATTTTCGGTCATCGCCGCAAAGACGATGAAGCCGAGCCAGAATATGTACACAGAGACGATCCTCTGGACGCTCGGCGAAGAGAAACGGCGAAACGGCGGCAATGGCACTTCGGGCGACAGCAGTGCCATCGGCCTCAGTGTCATCGCGGATTTTTTGGCCAAGGATGTCGGGATCCCGAAGGGCAGCGTCGTTCAGCACGACGGCAGCGGAATGTCGCGGCATGACCTCGTGACGCCGTCGGCGGTGGCGGCGCTATATGTTTATATGGCGAACAAGAGTAAGAACGCTCAAGTTTGGCGGGACAGTCTTGCTGTCGGCGGCGTTGACGGAACCCTGAGGAGAAGGTTTGCAGGGACTGCCGTCTCCGGAAATTTCCGTGGCAAAACCGGGACTTTGGATCAGGTATCGGCGCTCTCGGGTTATGTAAAGACCGCGGCGAACGAAGAGATCGTCCTCTCGATCCTTGTGAACAACGTTCCTTTGCCCGCCGACAGGATCTCGCTGATTGACGATATCGTCATTGCTCTTGCAAATTTTGACGGGAAGGTTGACGAATAAATGAAAGGGTCAAGACGCCGAAAGTTCGAGAGCGCCTTGACCCTGTCTTAAGTTGTGTTTCCAAGCGGTTCCGGACTACCAGCGGTTTCCGCGGTCCCTGCCGCCGCCATAACCACCGCCGCGAGGACGATCTTCACGAGGACGAGCCTCGTTGACCACCATATTCCGCCCGTCGTATTCCTGCCCATTGAATTGGGAGATCGCCGCCGCAGCCGCATCATCCGAGCCCATTTCAACGAACCCAAAACCCCGCGAACGGCCGGTCTCACGATCGAAAACGACATTTGCCGATTCGACGGCCCCGGCTGTTGCGAAGTGTTCCTGCAGATCCTCGCTTGTCACGCGAAATGACAAGTTCCCGACATAAAGTTTTGTTCCCATGAGTTAACGATTTAATTAGAGATGAGTTGAAGCACAACGGCAGGCAGGCCGCCAAAAGAAGCGCGAAATGCTGTTCAGTCGGTCTTAGTCCTTGTGCGGTGCGTGGTTCCTGCTCAAAAAAAGATTGGTAGCTCCAAAAAGAATGCAATTGACTGACTCTCAAGACCGAACCGAAAAAGCACCGCGCTTTCCTTGGCGGGACGGACGTATCAACGCGATATCAAGCGAGAGCAAACACAAGGAAGTATGAACTTTTTCCCGGCATTTGGCAAGCATGTTTTTTCACGTTAAACAGGAATGGGAATATGCCCTAGACAGCATCGGACGCTGCGGCGATGTCGCCTTTCCCAAGCTCGGCGAGGAGCTTTTCGTGGATGCCGCCGAATGCGCCGTTGGACATCACGGCGACCACGTCGCCTTCGGCGAGTTCGGGCGTAAGATGTTCAACGATGGAATCGGCATCCGGAAAGCTTTCGGCGTGTTTTCCTCTCAAATTCAGATCATCGACGAGCTCGTTGACGTCAAGAACCTTGCCGAGTTCGCTCGCCTTCGCCGTGTTGTAGACCCCGGCGATGATGACGCGGTCCGCATAGCCGAACGCTTTCGAATATGGTTCCTGAAAGGTCGCAAGGCGGGAGGACCATGTTCGCGGCTCGAAGATGGCGATCAGGCGGCCTGCGGGAAACTTCATTCGGAGAGCTTTTAATGTCTCTTCGACCGCCGTCGGATGATGGGCAAAATCGTCGATGACAGTTACGCCGCGTCTTACGCCGCGGATCTCCATACGCCTTTTCACCGACTTGAAAGTATCCAGGCCTCGCTGGATCTGTTCATTCGAGATGCCCCACGCGTTCGCGGCAATGATGACGGCGAGGCAGTTCCGAACGTTGAATTCCCCGATCATGGACGTCTCGAACTCGCCAAAGCTTGTGCCTTCGCAAAAAACGGTGAAACGCGTCTTTTCGCCGGAAAGGTCGATATAGCGCGCCTGCCATTTTGCATTGTCGGAAAGGCCGAACGTCTCGATGTTCGTGTGCAGCTTGCCGTCCATCTCGTTAAGAACCCCAACGACGACCGGCGAATCCACGCCTGCGATCAGGCGGCCGTTCCCCGGGACAAGATTCATCAGCCGGGAGAATTCCCACTTGATATCCTCAAGGTCGTCATAGATGTCGGCATGGTCGAATTCGATGTTGTTGACGATCGCGATCTCGGGCAGATAGTGCATAAACTTCGGCTTTTTGTCGAAGTATGCGGTGTCGTACTCGTCGCCCTCGATCACAAAGAAATCTGAGTCGGTCACGCGAAAGCTTGCATCGAAATTCTGCACTATCCCGCCGACCAGAAAGCTCGGGTCGAGCCCGCCGGCCTCGCAGATCCAAGCGGCGAGGCTGGTGGTCGTGGTCTTCCCGTGCGTTCCCGCGACGACAAGCGAACGCCGCCCGCGGATGAATTCATCCTGAACGACCTGCGCCTGCGAAGTATAGTAAAGACGCTGTTCGAGCACCGCCTCAAGCTCTGGATTTCCGCGTGAGATCGCGTTCCCGACGATGGTAATGTCGGCGCCGATCTTCGTGTTCTCGGCCCGATAACCCTTAATGATCTCGATGCCGAGTGCGGCGAGCTGCGTTGACATCGGCGGGTACACGTTCTGATCCGAGCCCGTGACCTTGTGGCCGCGAGCGAGCAGCATCCCGGCAAGCGATGCCATCGCAGTCCCGCAAATTCCAATGA
The DNA here is from genome assembly GCA_001567505.1 of Acidobacteria bacterium OLB17. Lineage (GTDB taxonomy): Bacteria > Acidobacteriota > Blastocatellia > Pyrinomonadales > Pyrinomonadaceae > OLB17. The sequence continues at coordinate 109,674 of LLEU01000020.1, forward strand.
GATGATAGTGCATTAGGCAAAACCTTGGTAAGTAGACTAGAGGATAGGCCTGACCGAGGCATTCTTATAAACTCCGGCAATAAACGGCGCCTTGTGTGAGAGCGCGAACTTTTCTATCCTTGGCAGCGCTTTCGCGATCGCTTCCGCCATGACCTGAAAAGGCACATTCCCCGACATAAAGATGAATGCCTTTATTCCGGCGTTCCTCAAAGCTTCGCGTTCGAGCGTGCGATAGCGGATCCGCTGATCCTTTGTGAGCACCACCCAGCCGCGGCGGCCGACTTCCGTAAGCCACACCGCATCCTCGACCCCTTGGGCAAAATAGTCGTCGTGAAGATGAACGATAGCGCCTGCCTGTCTTAGCGGCTCCGCGATCCTGCGTCCGAGCGCCCGATCGATGAAGATCTCCATTCGGTCAGGCCGCTTTGAGCTCGAATTCACATCGGATCGCCTCTTCGATCTCTATCACCTCAAGCCCGTAGTCTTCGGCGATCTCGCCAATTGATTCCCCCGTCTTATATCTTTCGGCTATGATCTCTGTGGGAACTCCCGTACCGGCGATAACAGGCTTGCCGAACGCTATGGTAGGATCGATCAGCACCATTCTGGGCGACGATGAATCAGAAACAGGCATTGATCGCGTAAAGGGATATAGCCGCATCGCCATGCCGTTCTCGTCACGGTCAACTCGGGTCAAATAGACGCTTAATATCTCCTTCATCGCCAATTGCCCGTTCTTGGAAACATCGATCAGGCTTCCGTATTTTTCAACAAAAAGACTCATCCCGTCGGTCTCGAAATAATGTTCCGCTAAAGGATGGTTAGATCGAAACTCTGCTTCGATAAAATCGAGAGCCGGCCTTATTTTCTGCATCGAGAGTTTATGCTTCCGACGCAACGCACTTAGAACGTGGACTTCGATGAGATTAGTGAACGATAACCCGGTTTTGGCTTCGCTCGGAAGCGTGATAAGCGGTGCGGAGATCTTTTCCCCTTCGGCCGTCATATATGTTCGGCCGTGAACCCAACTACGTAAAGTATTAACGGGAACATGGGTATACAAGGCAGCCTCTCGAATCGAGTAGGCCGGGAGCTCACGAGGATCGACCCCATCATAGAGTTTGAACTTGTGCACACTCATCGGACGTTCTCCTTGCCGGCCGCATCTTCGGCGGAGCCGCTAAAACGAGATTCTACGGAACGGCCTATCGTTGCACAAGCTCATCAACGAGTGCCTTCGTCTCGTAAATATTCCGGAGGGCTTCAAGGATGCCCTGCGAGTGAACTCCAACGGCACGGCCGCCGACCTGTTCTTCCACGTACCAGTATTTGTTCGAGAGCTTCTGGATATTGCTGTCGAAATTTATGCCGCAGAACTCGGCCTTTGCGTTGATGACGGGTGAGCCGGAATTGCCGCCGATGGTGTCGGCCGTATAAACAAAATCGAGCGCGGCCGACATATCGAACTTGCCCTTCTTGTCCTTGTATCGCTGCGGCAGGTCAAATGGCGGCATCTCGTCGAAGCTCTGCGCGCGGTCGTAAAGGCCAAAGAACGTCGTGCGATACGGGACAAGCGTCGTGTCCTCTTCATAGCCTTTAACGCGGCCGTAGCTTAGCCGAAGATTGAAATTCGCGTCCGGTGGGATCGCCTTGCCGTAGATCGCAAAACGCGCCTTCGAGATGCGTTCGCCCGCACTCGTTTCGACGGCAGCAATGTGTTCCTCGTTCCATGCACGAAGTTCCCGGATCACCGGTTCGATGCGACGCGCAAGCGTAAGCATCGGGTCGGTCGAAGCTGCAACTGCGGCCTTTCCGCCGTCAAGCAGGGCCTTGCGGGCAGCCGGATCCGTCAGTTTTGTCTCGTTGACGGCTCGTGTGACGACCTCTGAGACCTCAGCGTCGCCAATTGCCGCTTTTATGAACGGGTCGTTCGCGCCCAGCGTTTCTTTCGCTTTCGAGAGCCAGGCAGTTAGTGTTGCCTGTTCCATAGCCGGATAGATCGGGGCTTTCGAAAGGAGGCTGAATTTCAGCGAATCGAGGCGATTGTCGCGATATTCGTCATAACGCTCATCATTCGGCTTTGCGGTCTCTTCCGTAAAGCGGACGATCTGCGACGCGATCGAACCGAGCCGCGAAACGGAGATCGTGGAGAACGCGATCCTCGGTGCCTGTTTCGGAAGCTCGGCGTAAGCCTTTTCAAGGTCGCTCCAAGCGGGCGAGTAGAGTTTGTTGAGGTCGGGTTTTGCCGCAAGTTTGTCGCGCAGGTCTTTTTCCTCCGTGACCTTCGTGCCGAACTGCCGCGGGTCGAGCAAGCCTTCTTCCTGCCCGGCGAGGCGTTTCAGCGAATTTCGAAGGGAGCGTATTCCCGGGCTTGCCTGACGATGTTGCTCTTCGCCGAGTTTTGCATAACCTTCGAGTGCGGAAAGACGGGTTTTCCACATCGTCTCAAGAAGCGGATTGCCATGGTCGCGTTGATATGCAAGCTGAGCGACGGTCGAAAGCCTTGCGGTCGAACCGGGATTTCCGGGCACGACGATGAACTCGCCATCGGCGGCGCCTTTTTCAGAGAACTTGAAGTAATTCGGCGTCTTGGCAGGCTTGCCGTTCTCGTATGCGCGGAGGAACGTGATATCGAGGTCGTATCGCGGATAGGTGAAATTATCGTAGTCACCGCCAAAGAATGAGATCTGCTCTTCGGGTGCGAACACGATGCGGAGGTCGGTGTATTTCTTAAAGCGATATAGCCAGTATTCGCCGCCGCTGTAAAACGAGATGACCTCGCATTTCAATTTGGTCTTCGCGGCGCAATCCTTTTCGATCTCGGCCATCACGGCCTTTTTCTCTTCGCCTTGTCCGGCCGCCTGCACTTTTTGCGTCACGTCTTCGAACGATTCAAGGACATTGGCCTCAAGATCGGTCGCCTTTACTTCGTCCGCAAGGGTCGGCGCGTAAAACCCGTCCTTTACATAGTCCTTTTCTTTGGTGGACATCTTCGAAAGCTGGCCGTTCGCGACGTGCTGGTTCGTGATAATGAGCCCGTTCGGCGAAACGAAACTCGCCGAACCGCCATCATTCAACCTTACGCTCGCAAGGCGAACCTTATCGAGCCAGCCCGCAGGCGGCACGAAGTTGTACCGCTCTTTCCACTGCTTGAGCGGCGGATTATCGAACGTCCACATACCTTCATCTGCGATCAGGGCTGGCGGCAGAACAAGAAGGCTGAAGATAAAGACCGATGTAAGAACGTGTTTCATACTTTTCCTCAAGTTTCAGGCAAGCGTGCCGCGAAGTTTCTCCATTGCGCCTGCAAGGATATCGTCCTCGCGTGCGATGCAGATGCGAACGTGTGCGTCCCAGCGATCGGAGTCTGCGAACGCAGAACCCGGCGTCATTCCGACGCCCGCGTCGCGCATCAGCATTTCGTTGAAGGCGATCGCGTCGGAGTTGCCTTCCGGGATGCGTGCCCAAAGGTAGAACGCAGAGCCGGAATCGTAGATCTGAAATCCCAGGCCTTCAAGGCCTTTCGCGAACTCGCGGCGTTTTTGCGTCAAATGTTTCGCGAAGCCGCGGATAGTAACCCGGATCTTCCATCAAGACCTTCCCGAGCGCCGCCTGAAGCGGCGTTGCGGGGCAAACATAAATAACATTGGCCGAAGCGTTCACAGGAGCGAGCAGTTCGCCCTTGCCGAACGCATAACCGAGCCGCCAGCCTGAGATATTCCACGATTTTGAGAAGGAATTGACCGTGATCGTCCGCTCGAACATATCGGGAAAGCTCGCGATCGAAAGATGCGGCGTCTCGCCCGTAACGTAATGTTCATAAACCTCGTCCGAGATGACTAGGAGATCGAGTTCCTTTGCGACGTCGGCGATGTTCCGCAGTTCGCTCTCGGTCATAACCTTGCCGCTCGGGTTCGCCGGCGAGCAGACGATGATCGCCCGAAGCGGAAACTCGCGGCGGTCTTTGAGCTGTTTGCAGAAGGCGAGCAATTCGGCCTTTTCGAATTTGAGGCTGCTGTCGAGAGCGAATGTTTCCGTCTTTGCGCCGAAGTCTTCGAGAATGCGGCGATGATACGGATAGTAAGGCTCGAAGACCAACGCCGACTTGTCCCGAAGGTAGCTCTGCGCGATCCCGATCAGGCTCCCGTTCCGCCATTTGTCACCATTATTTCGAAAGGCTTTGCATCTGCGCTCAGATCGACATTGTTGTATTTTTTGATCTTCTGCTCGATCGCGTTCCGCAGGCCCGCATCGCCTTCGCTCGGGCCATAGTGATTCTGGCTGGCGGCGATGATCTCGGCCGCTTCTTTGGCAAGTTTAGGGTCGATCGGCAGTTCGGACTGCCCCTGGACGAGGTTCCCGCTCTTTGGGACAAGCCGCGTGATAGCTCGAATATCGGGTCGTACTTTTGTCATCTTTGCTTCGGTCATAAACACAAAGGATAGCAGGTTTCCGGCCTATTCTTAAGCGGCCGCAAGTTGCCCGTAGTCGGGAGCTAGGCAGTCAGCGCCGACGGCTGACGCATTCATTTCCGCGGATCCAGAAGCGAAGCGGGAGTGCGGCGTCCTCGCCGGCGTAGTCGATCCCGATCCGCCTGCCGGTTTCGATATCTGCATCGTCGATGCGGCGAAATTTCTCGATGAACACATTTTTGCCGAGCAGGTCCGCGCCGTTGAATGAGCGGTCGATGCCCATGGCGATACACAGCTTTCCCGGCCCGGATGCAATTTCTGAAAGCTTCCGGGCCTTTGGCCGCCGCCGCTGCATTATCTCCACGCCCTCGATCGGTTCGATCCCGCGGATCAATATCGCATGCGGGACACCGCTCCTACCCGTGACGCAGTTGAACTGGAAATACATACCGTAAACAAAAAAGACATAAACGAATCCCGCTCGGCCGTACATTACCTCATTGCGCGGCGTGCGGCGGCCGCCGTAGCTGTGTGCGGCGCGGTCGGCTTCGCCAAGGTAAGCCTCTGTCTCGACGATCATGCCCGATACGCGGCCCTCGTCGGATTCAACAACGAGAAGTTTTCCAAGTAACTCGCGGGCGATCCGGGCGGTGTCTTTTCGTGAGTAGAATTTTCTCGGCAGCGGCATATACAACCCGAAGCGTTCGAGTAGAGTCGAAAGGTTTGTTAAGATTCAAGCGTACTACGTTGTGCTCGAAAATGACGAAACTCGTATTTCTACTATCGATCCTTGTTCTCTCGGCCGCAGTTGTCCCGGCACAAAAGCCGACGGATATTCTCGCGACGGCAAAAGGCCACAAATTCACGACCGCAGACCTTTCTCCGGAAGTGCAGGCCGAGGTCGCAGGAGCGCCTGCCGAGCTGAAGAAATTCCGAAGCTCGCTCCTTGACGAGATGATCGCCGGCCGCGCCCTTGCCCTTGAGGCCGCCTCGCAGGGCATTACGATCGGGCGTTTGATGGCGAATCTGAAAACCGGCATCCCTGCGCCCACCGCTGCCGAAATAAAGGCCGCTTACGACGCAAATGAGGACGCTCTGGGCGATGTTTCGCTCGAAAAGGCAACCCAGCCTATCACCGACTGGTTGAACGGCAAGAAACAGCAGGAAGCGGTCGTTGCCCTTGTCTCGAAACTTCAGACGAAATACAAGGCGGCCAAGGCGAAGGATGTTAACGCCGCAAACCCGAATCCGGCCGACATTCTCGCAACGCTCGGGACGGACAAGATAACGCGTGCCGAATTCGACAAGTTCACTGAATACGATCTTTTCGAATTCTCCGCGCAAATTGCCGACGATGTCCTTTCGGATCTCGACGAGGTGATCTTCAATACTCTGGTCGCTGACGAAGCAAAGGCGACGGGCGTTGACGCGAGTGCGATCATCGCCCGCGAGATCACGAATAAAATGGTGGATTACACCGATGACGAACGTGCTCACCTGAACGCCGAATACGGAAAGCGTCTTACGGCGAAGTACGGCGTCGTGCTGCAATTCAAGGCCCCGGAGCCGCCCGTTGAGGCCGTTAGTGTCGATGACGACCCTGCCGAAGGCCCGGCAAATGCACCGGTAACGGTCATAATGTTCAGCGATTTTCAGTGTTCGGCCTGCGCGGCAACGCATCCGATCCTTAAGGAGGCGATCGCGGGCTTTCCCGGTAAAGTTCGCTTCGTTGTCCGCGACTTTCCGCTCGAATCAATCCACGACAACTCGCTTCTTGCCGCAAGGGCCGCATCGGCCGCGAACGCTCAGGGAAAGTTCTTCGAATTTATTGATATCCTCTATAAGAATCAGGACAAGCTCGACACCGAAAGCCTGAAGAAATACGCAGCGAGTCTCGGGCTCGATGCCGCTAGATTCGACGCCGATATGAACTCGGAGAAAACACTCGCCGAGATCAAGAAGGACATTGCCGACGGCGATTCCTTCCATATTACAAGCACACCGACCATCTTTGTGAACGGAAGGCGCATCGGCCGCATCAGCCCGGAAAGCTTTAAAGCCGCTATCGAGCAAGCTCTAAAAAAATGACCTTTATGCGACTACTTTTGATCACGATCACCTGTTTTCTGGCATTTGGCTGCTCGGCCAATGCTGTGAATACGGGCACGAATGCCGCCTCGCCGACGCCAGCAAAGGTGCCGGTCGGGCCTGCTCCCGTTTACGGTTTTGAGATCGTAAAGACCTATCCGCACGACTCGCGAGCCTTTACCGAAGGCCTTTACTACAAGGACGGCTTTCTTTACGAAAGCACGGGCCAGGAAGGCGCTTCGAGCCTTCGCAAGGTCGAGCTTGAAACAGGGAAGGTCGTCCAAAAATGGGATCTTCCGCGAGAGGATTTCGGCGAGGGCATTGCCGAGGTGAATGGCAAAATTTACCAGTTGACCTATCAGCAGGGACTTTGCAGGCAGTTTGATGCAAATGACTTTAAGCTCCTTAAGGAGTTCAACTATCCGGGCGAAGGCTGGGGAATGACCACTGACGGCACACTCCTATATATGACCGACGGGACCCACGTCATCCGCGTGATGGATCCGGAAACGTTCAAATCAAAGCGTATGATCGTCGTGAAACGCGATGACGGCGAACCGCAGATGCGGCTCAATGAACTCGAATGGGTCAAAGGCGAACTGTGGGCAAATATCTGGCATTCCGAAGAGAAAGATGTGCTCGGAAAGCCGAACTACATTGCCCGGATCGATCCGAATTCCGGGGCGATCGTCGGTTGGATCGACCTCGCCGGCATCTCGCCGAGCGATCAGGCAAAAAGCTCGGATCCCGGCGATCCAAAAAGCGAGAATACCCTTAACGGCATCGCCTATGACGCCGCCGGCGACCGGATCTTCGTGACCGGAAAGAACTGGAAGAGCCTTTACGAGATCCGCATAACGGGGCCAAAAGCGAAATGAGCGAGGCAGATAAGGACTTTATGAGGCGGGCGATCGAACTCGCCCAACGCGGTATGGGTTCGAACGCCGGCGGGCCGTTCGGGTGCGTGATCGTAAAAGAAGGCCGCATTGTCGGCGAAGGTTGGAACCGTGTGACATCCGACAACGATCCGACGGCACACGCCGAGGTCGTCGCGATCCGTGATGCGTGTACGCGTCTTTCGAGTTTTCAGCTTACGGGCTGCAAGGTCTATACGTCGTGCGAACCTTGCCCGATGTGCCTCGGCGCACTTTATTGGGCGCGGCCCGAGGCGATCTTCTTTGCCGCAAACCGGGACGATGCCGCCTACGGAGGATTCGACGACGACTTTATCTACAAGGAACTCGAACGTCCGATCGGCGAACGAACGATCCCGCTGGCGAATCTCCTCCCTGACGAGGGGCGAGCTCTCTTCGACGAATGGCTGAAAAAGACCGACAAGACCACATACTAACCGGATCGACCCTATGCCCGCTCTTTATTTGCTGATCTTTCTTGCCCTTCTCGCGGGGGCGGTCCTGCCGACACAGACCGCTCTCAACAACAAACTGGCAGTTACGGTCGATAATCCGATCCTTGCGGCCTTGCTTTCGTTCATTGTTGGCACTCTTACCCTGGCCATCTACTCGGTCGCCACCGGTGTTCCGCTTGGAAATGTGGTTTCGGCAAAGAATGCACCACCCGCAGCCTGGCTTGGCGGTGTACTCGGCGCATTTTTTGTCGCATCGACGGTCATCCTGCTTCCTCGTCTTGGCGTCGCACTAACATTCGGCCTCGTTGTTGCCGGGCAGATGCTCATAACGCTCCTTTACGATCATTTCGGCCTGCTAGGGCTCGACGTAAAACCGATAAGCTTCGGGCGTGTCGCCGGCGTACTGCTCGTGATCGGCGGTGTCATCCTGATCCGCAGATTCTAGAACCGACTTGTTGTCTTTTCGGAACATTCCTCTTCAGGGCGGTGTCCATACCGGCGTGAAAGGAGGAACTCACCTATGTTCGAAAGACAGATCGGCTACGATCTTTTAGGCAGTCAGCAAAAAGGCCGAAGCCCGTATTTTGGGCTCTCCACAGGCTTTGTCGCATTTCTATTTGCATCTTTCTTGGTCGCAAGTATCTTCGCGGATGATTTTTCCCTGCCGGGCGAAGGACTCGACCTTACCTCGATGCTCGCTCCGGCGAATGCCGAACCGGTTACCGTAGAGCCGAAGAAGGCTGCCGCTCCGACAACCCGCTCGAGCTCATCGACCTTACCGACGAGAACTGCGTTGGTCGCCCGTGTTGACGAAGCGAACTTCGTTCCTGACAAGATCGGAGTTACGCCGTCAAATGTCCCGCCGAGGCCCTATGGCCAGGTGGTGCTCAATAAGGTCAATTCGGACGGCTTCCCACGCAGCTCCGTTGAACGGCCGGCCGGCGGAAATGACATCGGTTCGCAACAGTCTTTTGGGCCGAGCGATGCAAAGGATCGAACCGCCGTCAGGGACGAACCTGACATTCCGCCGCCGCCCGTAGTTGATCGTCGTCCGCGAAATGTCGGTGTGGTGAACAGCAAGGCGACGTTCCTCCCGAAACCGACGTATCCGGAGACGGCACTGCGTATGGGTTTGTCCGGAACCGTTACGGTGCAGGTCTTGATCGACGAGGAAGGCCGTGTGATCTCGGCGACGGCGTCGGACGGCAACGCATTGTTCCGAGCGTCAGCCCTGAATGCGGCAAAGAGAGCGAAATTCACTCCGACGCTGCTTTCAAAAGTGCCGATCAAGGTGACCGGCGTCATCGTTTATCACTTTACGAGGTGAGGAGAAAGGAAGGAGAGCAGATCGTCCGTGTCCATCGGCAAGAGAGGCACGGAAAATCTGCTCTTTAGGCCTTCGAGCGGCATTCCGTCGATGAAAACAGGTTCGTCGGATTTTACGCAAACCTTAGGTACGATCACGAAATCGCCCTCGATCTTTTCTTTGAAGGCTTCAAAATCCCGCCCGGAAAGCAGCCCGGCAACAGCGACATCGCCGCCAAAATAAGTATTAGGGACGGGAACGACCTTCAGCCGCGACCGTGTAAGTTTGTTGTAGCGTTCGATCTCGCCCGCAAGGATCGGGGCGAACATCTCGCCCGTGAGCAGCGTCCCGTGCGGGCGTTTCTTTTTTGAGAGCAGATGCGTGGGAACGGGCGTTTCGCCGGCGTGAGGAACGATCGCTGCACCGTGCGCGCGAATCTCTTTCGCACGTCTCGCCTTTCGGCCCGCAAGGAACCCGTCGAATTTATTCAGGAACGAGCGCATCATCCCGACGCCGTCCTCGATCTGCGGATAACTGCCATAATGACGCTTTGATGGGATCTCAACGCCTGCCTTGATATATATCTCGTCACCGAGAAAGGCGAACGTCTTTCCGAGCGTGCGTCGAAATTCCCGCTGCAATTTTTCGACCCTTTGGATCGTCTCACGGCAGAACTCGGGCGTAACGCGTGTAAGGCGTTCGTCGCGATTGAACCGCGTCAAAGCCATCGGTACGATCGCAGTCGATATGACTTTCGGAAAATCGGCGGCGAGGTCGCGGATCGTCCTTTCGAGAATGTCGCCGTCATTGATCTTCGGGCAAAGCACGATCTGCGCGTGGATCTCGATGTCGTTATCGAGCAAGAAGCGGATCTTATCGGAAATATCGGCACGCGACTCAGGAACGCCGAGCAAGAAGGCTCGGGTCTTTAGGTCGGTCGCGTGAACCGAGACGTACTGCGGCGACAGTCGCTGCTCAACGATCCGATCCATCTCGGCCGGAGTGATGGAAGAAAGCGTCGTGTAGTTGCCGTAAAGGAACGAAAGGCGGATGTCCTCGTCGCGGATGAAGAGCGACGGCCGAGCATCCTCCGGGTTTCCTTTCGTAAAACAGAAAAGACACTCGTTCGCACATTGCCGCGGTGCGATCTGCTCGAACATCAGGCCGAGATCCTCGCCTTCGTCACGGTCGAACTCGATCTCGATCGTCTCGCCGTTCGCCTTTTTTACCTGGAACGTTAACTCGGTCTCGCCGGCTGTCTGGAATCGGAAATCGAGATAATCGCGGACCGAACGGCCATTTACCTTCACGATCCGGTCATTCGCGGCCAAGCCGATCTCGTCGCCGACTGCACCCGGCGTAACCTCCGTGATCGTAACGCCCGGACGTCGAAGTTGAGTGATCGCGGGTGTGACCGCAAATTCGTACATAACGAAAACTAAAACGCGAAAAGAGCGGATAAAACTTAGGATCCCGCGTCTTTTCGCGTGTCAAACTACCGGCCCGAAGTTCGGTCAGGCCGCTGCCGCTTTCAGGTCGATAAGCGACGAGAGCGGCGTGTACTCGAGGCCCTGCGAGTCGGCAACGGCCTTATACGTCAGCTTGCCGGCGTAGGTATTCACGCCTTCCTGCAGGCCGCTGTCTTCCCTGATCGCCTGCTCGAAGCCCTTGTTCGCGAGGTCGAGTGCGTAGGGCAGCGTCGCGTTCGTTAAAGCGAAGGTCGATGTCCGCGGCACAGCTCCCGGCATATTCGCAACGCAGTAATGAAGGACGCCTTCCTCGAAGAACGTCGGGTTCGAGTGCGTGGTCGCATGGGTCGTCTCGAAACAACCGCCCTGATCGACGGCAACGTCCACAAGCACGGAGCCGGACGGCACGAGATGCAGCATATCGCGCGTGACGAGTTTCGGAGCTGCCGCTCCGACAACGAGCACCGCACCGATCACGAGATCTGCGTGCGAAATGGCCTCCTCGATCGCATAACGCGACGAAGCGAGCGTCTGGACCTTCGAGAGGAAGATGTCGTCGAGCTGACGGAGCCGGTCGAGATTGCGGTCGATGATAGTGACCTTAGCACCGAGGCCGACCGCCATTTTTGCAGCCTCCGTGCCGACGATGCCGCCGCCTATGATGACCACATTGGCCGCCGGTACGCCCGGTACGCCGCCGAGAAGGATGCCGCGTCCGCCGTTCATCTTCTCAAGGTAGGTCGCACCGACCTGAACCGACATACGGCCCGCAACTTCGGACATAGGCGTTAAAAGCGGCAAACGTCCGTCCTTCGTGATCGTCTCGTACGCGACGCCCGTAACGTTCCGCTCGAGCATCTGCTTTGTAAGTTCGAGCTCGGGAGCGAGATGAAGATAAGTAAACAGCAGCTGATTCTCGCGCATTCGCGGATATTCGGGGGCGATCGGTTCTTTCACCTTTACGATCATATCTCCCGTCTGCCAAACCTCATCTGCGGTATCAAGCAGCTGCCCGCCTGCCTTGACGTACTGTTCATCGGAAAAACCCGAGCCTTCGCCCGCGGTTTTCTGCACAAAGACCTCATGCCCTGCATGCGTCAGATCCTGGACGCCGGCAGGCGTTAGGCCCACGCGATATTCATTGTCTTTGATCTCTTTCGGAAGACCGATCTTCATTCTTCAATAGCTCCTAAAAAGGGGAATTTAACATAACAGATAATCTTACGATTTTTGGGCGTTTTTATTAAAGCGAAACGCCCGCAACCGCTAAACGACGATATTTACCAGGCGGCCCGGCACGACGACGACCTTTTTGATCGGCTGGCCTGCGACGAATTCCTGCGTTCGGCCGTCGGCGAGGGCAAGCTGTTCGAGCGTCTCGCGAGACGCATCGGGTGCAGCAAAAACGCGGCTGCGGAGCTTGCCGTTCACCTGAACCGCGATCTCGATCTCGTCCTCGCGGGCAAGTTCCTCGCTGAATTCCGGGAATCTCGCCCCGGAGGCGACCATGCCTGCATCCGACGCCATAAGATGTGAATACAATTCCTCCGCGACATGCGGTGAGAAGGGCGTAAGCATCAGGACGAGCGACGTAAGGGCTTCGCGAACGGCGAAGCGAATTTCGGCGTCCGCCTCCGACGGCTCGGCCTTAATGTCACCGACTGCGTTGCTCAACTCCATCAACGCCGCCACAGGTGTGTTGAACTGCAGGGATTCGAGGCTTGCCCCCACACGCTTGATCGTTTGGTGAGTTTTGCGCCGAAGGCCGCGGGCAGCCGACGAGGAAGCCTCGGACGGTGCTTCATGCACATCAAGAAACTCGACCCAGGCCCGCGTCTGCCGCCAGATACGCTGAATGAAGCGTGCCGCACCTTCGATCGCAGCTTCGTTCCAAACGAGCTCGTTCTCGATCGGTGCAGCGAACATTACAAAAAGTCGCGTCGCATCCGCGCCGTATATCTCGACCATCTCATCCGGATCGACGCCGTTGCCCTTCGACTTCGACATTCGCTCGATCGCGAACTTCAACGCGGTACCGTCGGCGGTCGCGGAGACAATTCGGCCTTTTTCATCGCGTTCGACAGCTACCTTTTCCGGAGCGAAATAGGCTCGTTTTCCGGTCGAATCGTCAAAGAAGGTCTCACCGACGACCATTCCCTGCGTCAAAAGCCGGGTAAAGGGTTCATCGAACTGCAGAAGGCCCATATCCCGCAACGCCTTCGTCCAGAATCGGGCATAGATCAGGTGCATCACGGCATGATCGTCGCCGCCAATGTACTGATCGACCGGTGCCCAATATGCCGCCGCGAACGGGTCGAACGGCATTATCTCGTTCGCCGGGTCAAGGTAACGGTAGTAGTACCAGGAGGAATCAACGAACGTGTCCATAGTGTCGGTCTCGCGTCTTGCGGGGCCGTCGCAAGAAGGACACGACGTCTCGTAGAACTCAGGCACCTTCGCAAGCGGAGACTCGCCCGTGCCGGTGATCGGCGCTGAGTCCGGCAGGCGGACGGGCAAATTCTCGAATTTCTCCGGAACGACACCGCACTTGTCGCAGTAGATCATCGGGATCGGCGAACCCCAGAATCTCTGCCTTGAGATGCCCCAATCACGAAGGCGGTAGGTCGTGGCCGGTTCGCCAAAACCGTTCGAAGCGGCAAACGCGGCCATTTCCCGCTTCGCGTCAGTGCTCGGTTTCCCGTTCCAGTCGCCGGAATTTACGACCTCGCCATACTCGCAGAACGGCAGCGTCACCGCGTCCCCGTCAGCGTCGAGCGGTGCGATGACCTGCGTTATCGGCAAGCCGAACTGAACGGCGAATTCGTGGTCGCGTTCGTCGTGGCCCGGAACGCTCATCAAGGCTCCGGTGCCGTATTCCATCATTACGTAATTGCCGACCCAAACCGGAACTTCGTCGCCGCTGAACGGGTTAATGGCCCGCAAACCGGTATCGACGCCGTCCTTTTCGATGACCTCGTCGCGCTCTTTCGGCTTAAGGCTTTCCTGGATCATCTCGTCGATCTTTGCTGAGGTTGCCGCATCGAATGAGGCACAATTCTCGGCAACTATCTCGTGCTGCGGCGCGACGACGATGGCGTTCGTGCCGTAGATGGTATCGATTCGGGTCGTAAAAACGCGGATCTTCGCATCGCTGCCGCACACCGCGAAATCAACATACGCGCCGTCCGAGCGTCCGATCCAATCCTGCTGTCTCTTAAGGACATTCTGCGGCCAACCGGATTCGATCGCGGCCATGCCCTCGAGGAGTTCACTTGTGTAGGCGGTCGTTCGAAGGAACCATTGTTCGAGATCCTTTTTCACGACCGGATTTCCACAACGCCAGCAAAGGCCGCCGCTCGCCTGCTCATTCGAGAGCGTCGCTTTCTCGGTCTCGCACCAGTTCACCTGGGTCATCCGCTTGTATGCGAGGCCCATTTCGTACAACTTGAGGAAGAACCACTGGTCGAATTTGTAGTATTCCGGCCGATGCGCGTAGATCTGCCGCCGCCAGTCGTAACTTAGGCCGAGTCGTTCGAGTTGGCCGCGCATCGCCTCGATATTCTTTTCGGTCCACTCACGCGGATCCACACCGCGTTTAACGGCCGCGTCCTCGGCAGGCTGCCCAAAAGAATCCCAGCCGATCGGGTGAAGCACGTTGAAGCCTTTCAGCCGCTTATACCAAGCGAGGGCGTCGCCCGCTGAATAGTTGCGAACATGGCCCATATGGAGGTTGCCGGAAGGATACGGCAGCATCTCGAGCGCGTAAAATTTCGGCTTTTTGTTGTCAGGGTCGGCCTCGGCCTCGAACGCCTTGGAGGCGGCCCAAATATCCTGCCATTTTTTCTCTATCTTCTTAGCGAAATACTTATCGTCCATCTGTTAAAGGGGCAAAAGTCCTATGGTAGCGAAAAAATATGGAAATAGCAGTTTCACGCAAGCAGCCGTTGGAAGTTATTTCGTCCGGACGGGTCGATTTTTTCCCTTGCAGGCCGCCGGCTTGTGATATCCTACAAGGACCAACTCAGGTTAATTGGAGAGTTTAGATCGTACAGAGTTTGATGAAAATCAATATTCAACGCAAACGGTCGCTGCCGAAGCCTACTTGACCCTAAAGTTTGTTGACCCGACCGTCTGCGGTTAAAACCGCCGGAGGATCTCCGTTATGATGGTCGATAGAGTCAACCGCGAACTAAAACGCCCTTTAGAAAACTCGATTCCGTTAAATAAAGCCCACTCCGAGCCCTCAGCGCAGAGTCGAAATGACGACGTGATCGCGAGCCTTGCAGATATGCGCGAGAATCGCCGGGCACGGCAGGTTTACGAATGGGAGACAATGCGGCGACGTATGTTCAAGCTGTCGCTTTGAGCGGCGATCGTCGGTCGGTCCTTATTCCATTTCTCGCCCGGTAGTGCTTAAATGGAAGTATGGACACGATCGGCACCGGTAATGCTGCCGGCGATCTGGCGGCTCGATACAGTGCGGTTCGCGCGCAGACCGAAAAGCTTTGCGATCCGCTCGAGAACGAGGATTATGTACCTCAGCCCGTTGTTTTTGTATCGCCGGTAAAATGGAATATCGCCCACACGACCTGGTTCTTTGAGGAGTTCGTACTAGCGAAATTCGTCGAGAACTACGAGAGATTCAACGAACATTTCTCCTTTCTTTTCAACAGCTATTACAACACGGTCGGCAGCCGCACGAACCGCAATGAACGCGGGTTCTTGAGTCGCCCGACCGTCAGGTCCGTATTCGAATACCGCAGG
Organism: Acidobacteria bacterium OLB17; assembly: GCA_001567505.1. Taxonomy (GTDB): domain Bacteria; phylum Acidobacteriota; class Blastocatellia; order Pyrinomonadales; family Pyrinomonadaceae; genus OLB17. The sequence continues at coordinate 125,082 of LLEU01000020.1, forward strand.
TCCGTTGACGACGCAATGCTGAAGTTGCTCGGCTCGCTCGACAGATCCTCGGACGCCGAAGAGATCGGTGAGATCACGACACTTGGGATAAATCATGAGCAGCAGCACCAGGAACTTCTGCTTACGGACCTAAAATACACGCTCGGACAGAATCCGCTCGACCCTGTTTACGACGCTGAGTGGGCCCGCGAAGATCAACCGGCACTCGGTAAGGGCGAATTCATCAAGATCGACGAGGGTGTTTACGACATCGGACACGAGGGCTCGGGATTCTGCTTCGATAACGAGCTTGCAAGACACAAGGTCTATCTTGACGCATTCTCGATCTCGGACCGGCTTGTGACGAACGCAGAATTTGCGGAGTTCATTGAAGGCGGCGGTTACGATGATTTTCGATTGTGGCACGCCGACGGCTGGGATTGGGTACGGGCAAATGAGATCGAAGCTCCGTTGTATTGGGAAAGGCACGCGGGCGGATGGTCGCATTTCACGCTGCAGGGAAAGCAGGAACTCGCTCCGGACGCGCCCGTTTCACATCTCTCTTTCTACGAGGCCGCGGCCTACGCCGAAATGGCCGGGATGCGCCTGCCGACCGAATTCGAATGGGAAGCCGCTCAGGCAAATTTCGAATGGGGACAGCGTTGGGAGTGGACGGCATCGGCATATCTGCCGTATCCGGGATTTACAAAGCCGCCCGACGCCGTCGGCGAATACAATGGGAAGTTCATGGTGAATCAAATGGCTCTGCGAGGTGAATCCATCGCAACCCCGGAGGGCCATAGCCGTCCCACATACCGGAATTTCTTTTACCCTGATATGCGTTGGCAATTCTTCGGGTTACGGCTCGCAAGAAAGTAACGCTTGAGTAAGCGAACACACGTCCGTGAATCAAATGGCGCGAAAACGCGAAAAGAACTCTGCGTTCGAGTCGGACGTCCTGGACGGCCTTTCGGCGACGCCAAAACATCTCCCTTCAAGATATTTCTACGATGACAAAGGCTCCAGGCTTTTTCAGGAGATAATGCGTCTGCCGGAGTATTATCTGACGGCCTGCGAGACCGAGATCTTCACGCATCGGGCCGAGAACATCGTTGACGAGCTCTTGGCCGACGGCCATGAGATCGACGTTGTAGAACTCGGTGCAGGTGACGGCTCGAAGACCGCGATCCTGCTCAGCAGCCTTCTTGCAAGAGCGCCTTCCACTCGATATCTTCCTATCGACATCTCTCACGAAGCGATGGGCGAACTCGTTCGGAACTTCGGTGAAAGGCTTCCAAAGCTTACGATCGAGCCGCAGGTCGGCGATTATTTCTCGATCCTCAATTCCATACGGAAGGTGTCAAAACGGCGGAAGGCGATCCTATTCCTCGGCTCCAATATCGGGAACTTTGCCGCCGAGGCCGCAACCGAATTCTTTCGCTCTCTGCGTGCGGTAATGGACGACGGCGACCTTCTTTTTGTCGGATTCGATCTTCAGAAGGACCCGCGGGTGATACATCTGGCGTATGATGACCCGGCCGGCGTTACCGCACAATTCAACCTGAACCTGCTCGAACGCATCAATCGCGAGTTGAACGGCACATTCCGCTTGGAGAACTTTCTGCATTACGCGAATTACCGGCCGATCGAGGGCTCTGCACGTTCTTATCTGATAAGCCGCGAGGCTCACACGGTCGGGGTCGCCGGGAAACTCTTCGAATTTAGGCGTTGGGAACCGATCCATATGGAGATCTCGCAAAAATATACGGTTACAATGATCGAAGACTATGCCCGGAATACTGGATTTCGCGTTACGATGAATTTCTTCGATGACCGTGAGTATTACTGCGATTCGCTATGGCAGCCGATAGCACGATGAATATAACGATCCTGCGGTTCGATTCGCTGACATCGACTAATGATGAAGCGGCGGCACAAGCTCGACGCGGCGCTTCGGAAGGCCTCGTCGTCCTCGCCCGCAGTCAGACAATGGGACGCGGGCGGCATGGCCGAGTTTGGGTCTCGGAGCCGGACGCGGGCCTGTATTTCAGCGTCGTGCTGCGGCCCCAGCTTCCGGCAGCGGAACTTCCTTTGATCACCTTGATCGCGGGCATCGCGGTTTGTGACAGCCTGCTGGAGTTTGGCGTAAAGGCCGACATCAAGTGGGTCAACGATCTTCTTGTGAACGAAAAGAAGATCTGCGGTATCCTTGCCGAAGCTGTCGATACGCCTACGGGCCTTGCGGTGATCCTCGGCATCGGCGTAAATCTCCAGGTTGCGGCCGTCGCACCCGAATTTGCTGCGACCGGGACCTCGCTTGAAGAAGTTACGGGCAAGAAGGTGACGCCCGACGAGTTCGTCGAATGTCTCGTGCGATACCTTACCTATCTTTACACCGTCCTTCCCGAAGAACCCGAACGAATACTGCAGGAATGGCAGCGGCGATCAACCTATTTCTCGGGCAAAGACGTGATGGTAAAGACCTCGACGGGAAGCTTTTCGGGCCTGACCGACGGGCTTGAGCATAACGGGGCGTTGCGTGTTAAACTGTCGGACAATTCAATTGTCATAGTGCAGGCAGGAGATGTCGAAAAGCTTCGCACGCCCGCAACGATCTAAATGCGTCTATCCGAAATCCATCCCATCGTTTATCACACTCGTATCGCGCAAAAACGCCTTTTTCGGCGGATCTCAGACCTTGCACCCGGCAAGAAATTCGCCCACGAAAAGCAAGAAGCTGATCTGCCGGTCAACTGCTCGAAGCACTCGTCGCTTCTTCGCCGTACGCTTGGGAACTCCGACCCGCAGCTGCAGGAGAATAAGGTCGTCAACTTGAGCATTGCGGCGCGACGATCGACGGCATCCTGATCAAGCCGGGGCAGCTCTTCTCCCTTTGGCGACAGGTCGGGCGAACAACTGCCGAAAAAGGCTACCTTGAGGGAATGCAGCTTTCCCGCGGCGAAGTTACGCGCGGCGTTGGCGGGGGCCTCTGCCAGCTTTCGAACCTTTTGCATTGGATGGCGCTTCACACACCGATGATCGTGGCCGAGCGACACCACCACAGTTTCGATCCGTTCCCGGACGATAACCGCGTTCTGCCTTTTGGCAGCGGATGCGGCGTTTTTTACAACTACATCGACCTGCGCTTCTATAACCCGACCGATATAACGTTCCAACTGCGGGTAAAGGTCGGCGATACGCACCTTCGCGGGAACATCTTTTCCGATAGCACGCCCCCGAACAGCTATCATATCGTTGAAAAAGAGCATCGTTTCTTTCGTGAGAACGACAAGACATGGCGGCAGAACGAGATCTGGCGAGAGGTGATCGACCGCACGACCGGGAATATCTTACGCGAGGAACTCTTGATGAAAAACCTCGCGGAAGTGAAATACGAATTGAACTTTGAGGCGTCTGCGTGTAACGTTTAGCTTACGAGTCGGTGTTTTTTATGAGTAGCGAACTAGACGATCCCCAGGACTGGGAACTTGGCGATTTCGACGAAAGCCTTGAGGAGTTTGACGACTTTGACGTCCGCGACGGTGTTACATACAGAACAGCCGTTCTGCGAAAAGAGCATATGGTCGCCCTTCTTTGCCTAAAGACGGCGAATGTGGGAGCGGCGATCTGCCGCGTCGACCCACGGGAATCGGTGCCCGCCGTACAGATCTATGATGACGTAGCGGCGGCCGAGGAATGGTTCACCAAAAGCCTTCGCACAAGCAGGAAAAACGGCTGGAACCTCGTTTATGACGGCCTTCCGCTTAAAGGTTGATCCGTGCTGCTTGCCGTCGATATTGGCAACTCCGCAATAAAACTGGGCGTTTTTGACGACCGGGACATGCTCGTTGAAAGACACGTGCTTGACCCCGGCCTCGCGCATACCTTCGCCGAAGCACTTAAATCTGAGATCAACACGGCAGTTATTAGCTCGGTCGTCCCAAAGCTCACTCCCGTTGTCTCCGAGGCAATAAAAAAACGATACGGCATCATCGCCAAGGTCATCGCGAACGATCACGATCTCGGGATCAAGGTCAACTACCGCCCGATCGAGGACGCAGGAAACGACCGCTTGGTAAATTCCGCGGCCGCGGCCCATTTCTACGGCGTACCGTGTATTGTCATCAGCTTCGGAACGGCGACGACCGTTGATGTCGTGTCGAGAGATCACGTGCTGCTCGGCGGTCTGATCGCACCGGGAGTAAAGATGTCGGCCGCCGCTCTTCACGAAAAAACGGCACGCCTTCCGCTTATTGACATCGAGGGCGAGTTCTCACCGACATCCGAAACGACGGAGACCTCAATCAGATCGGGCGTGATCCTAAGCCAGATCGGCCTGATCGAGAAGGTGATATCGCAGGTCGAAGCAAAAATAGGCAAGCCGAAAGTGGTCGCAACGGGAGGCTACGCAGCGAAATTTGCCGAGCTTTGTCCGTTGATCGACGTTGTTGATCGCGACCTAACGCTAAAAGGCCTTTGCAGGATCGCGAGGGGCCGATGAACGATAATGATCGTGAGATCCGGCCGCCGAAGCTGATCGCTGTTCTGCGGCGTCACGACCTTCTTCCTGCGATCGTTTTTCTCCCTACCCGCCGACATTGCGATGAAGCCGCGACCGAGGTGTCGCTCGATCGCTCGCAGCCAGCCGACCCTGAGAGGCAGCGGGCCCGAAGCGAGATGTTCGAGGCCTTTGCCGCCGAAAATCCCGAGATACTCTCACACAAGCACGTAAAGGCCCTGCTCCAGAGCGGAACGGCATCGCACCACGCCGGGCACATTCCCGCGTGGAAGCTCATCGTCGAAAAGATGATGAGCGCGGGATTGCTGCGGGCGATCTTTGCGACCTCGACGGTAGCGGCAGGCGTTGATTTCCCTGCACGCACGGTCGTTATCTCAAATACGGATACACGCGGTAACGACGGCTGGCGGCCGCTGAGGGTGAGCGAACTTCAGCAAATGACTGGACGAGCGGGCCGGCGAGGCCGCGACAACGTGGGGTTCGTCATCCTTGCGCCGGGAAGATTCCAGAACCCACGGAAGATCGCCGAGCTGCTCCGCTCAAGGCCCGAGGCCCTCGAAAGCCGATTTAGAGCGACATACACAAGTCTCTTGAACCTGCTCGATGCCTTCTCAAGCTTCGATCGCGTTCGCGAGATCACCGAGAAGAGCTTCGCTTTTCGCGGCATTGCGAGGCGTAAAGATGATCCCGAGAAACTCGCTGAGCGTATCTGGCAGCCTTTTGAGGACCGGGCGAATGTCCTTGGTCACTTCGGGTACCTCGATATTGAAAGCGAGACGGTCACCGAGGACGGCAAATGGCTTGCGAATTTACGGGTAGATCGTCCTCTGCTGATCGGCGAGGCACTGCGCGACGGCGTTTTCGATGAGCTCGCGATCCCGGAATTCGCAGGGATGATCGCGGCGGTCGCGGCGGATGCCGAGCGGACGTATGGTGAACTGCGAGTATCGCGAAGGCTCGATACTGCGTTCGACCGTCTCGAAGCTGTGGTTGCCCGAGTCTCGAATATCGAGTGGAAATACGGCGTTGAGGTCAACGAAGAACTGAACTTTTCCGCGGCAGCAGCGGCCGAGCGATGGGCCGCCGGCATGGAATGGAGCGAACTTACCGCACGCTCGAAAGCCGCCGAAGGCGACCTCGTTCGCCTACTCTCACGAACGGGAGAAGCCCTTCGTCAGGTCGGCGGACTTGGACTTCCCGCTTCGAAACTCGCATCCGAGGCGTCGACGCGACTCCTGCGAGAACCGGTCCGCTAGCGGCCGCAAAGGTTTTTCCTGCACTTTGCATTTGCTAGAATGGCAATAGAGGAATTTTGGGGGCACCGAAAGGCCGTTCCCAGTCAAAATGCAAGTTCTATTAGCACAAGAGTACGGATTTTGCTTCGGTGTCGAGCGTGCGGTGGATATGGTCGAAGAGGCCGTTAGTCACGGCGACCGCGTCCGCAGCTTAGGGCCGCTGATCCACAATCAGCAGGAAATGGATCGGCTCGAAGAATGCGGTGTTACTACGATAAGCGAACCCATTCAGATCAGCGGGAATGAGACCGCCGTTATTCGGGCTCACGGCGTTACGCCGGAAGTTCAAGCCGAGCTTGAAAAGCGGGCCGGCAAGGTCGTCGATGCGACGTGTCCTTTCGTTACGCGCGTTCAGCGGCTTGCCTCACGTGCGGCCGCTCAGGATCGCGATGTCATCGTTGTTGGAAACCCAGACCACCCGGAGATGATCGGCGTCAAAGGCTATGCACCCGATCACGCGCATATCGTCCGCGACGAGACCGAGCTCGAAGGCCTGCCGATGCTGCGGAACCCGCTCGTAGTTTCCCAAACGACGATCAAGGCAAAGACGTTCTTCGACACGGCAGAGGCCGTGAAACGCAAAACAGAAGACAGTGTCGAGATCATAAACACGATCTGTTCGGCCACGCGTGACCGTCAGGATGCGGCAAGAGCGCTGTCCTCGATGGTAGATGCGTTCTACATCATCGGAGGCCGCCATTCGTCGAATAGCCTAAAGCTGCTTGCTGTCTGCAAGGAGAACTGTGAGCGCAGTTTCCTGATCGAGACCGAGGACGAGATCTCGCTCAACGACCTCGAAGGCGTAAAGACGGTCGGCGTTACTGCCGGAGCATCCACGCCGGACTGGCTGATCGACCGCGTCGTGAATTTCTTGAAGGCGGTCTAGCTCCCTTCTGTGTTAGTGGATGGTCGTTGTCGCATTTAATACACCGGCGTGATGGTGTATCAGGACGGACTTTTTCACCTTCGGGGCGGCAAACGCTATGAGATCGTCGAGGGGCATCGGCCGCGAAAGGTAATATCCCTGCCCGCTCTCACATTTCAGCTTCTGCAGATAATCGAACTGAGCCTGCGTCTCTATGCCTTCGGCGACGACGCGAAGGCCCAGATTCCGTGCGAGCGTAACGATCGCGTGTACGACCTCGCTGCCTGTCGGGTCTTGTATCATCGAAACAAATGAACGATCGACCTTGAGTGTCGATATCGGGAGTTTGGTGAGGTAGCTCAAGTTCGAATATCCCGTCCCGAAATCATCTACATTGATATCGATCCCGAGATCCCGCAGCGTATTCAGCATCGCAACGGCACGTTCGGTGTGCTCGAAGAATACCGATTCGGTGATTTCCAGCTTCAGCTGATCGGCCGGAAAGTCGATCTCATCGAGGATCGAGCAAATGTTGTGTATAGAGCTTTGTCCGAACTGCTTGGACGATAGATTCACGCTAAGGTAGAGATCCGACAGGCTCGGCAGCTCAGCGTGCAGGGATCGAATATCGCGACAGCTCTTGGCGAGAACCTGCTCGCACAGCTTGTCGATCAGCCCGATCTCCTCAGCTATTTGGACGAACTTTGCCGGTGGAATGTGGCCAAGCGCCGGGTGATCCCAACGTACGAGAGCCTCGACGCCTTCGATCTCCCGATCCGCAAGCCGGAAGATCGGCTGATATGCCATCGAGAGCTCATTCATCTCGATCGCACGACGAAGGTCGGTCTCGAGCTGGAGCGTCTCTTTGGCCTCCTTATGCATTCCTTCGTCAAATACCTCGTGCCTGGCCTTGCCTGCACGCTTGGCTTGATACATTGCTGTATCGGCATCTCGCATCAGGTCCTCGGGCGTCGCGTGCTGCGCCGATGCATGAAGGATTCCGATGCTGGCCGAGCTGTACACATCGTGGCCGAAAAGGTCGAACGGCCTGCTGAACTTCTCCTGAATTCGTTCGGCGATACGCGTGACCTCCTGATCGTCATAGCGGCCTTCGACGAGGATCGTGAATTCATCGCCACCCAGACGCGCAACGAGGTCGGACGGACGCATACAGTCGCGGAGGCGCGACGCGATACCCTTCAAAAGTTCGTCGCCGACGAGATGCCCAAGGCTGTCATTCACGACCTTGAACCGGTCGAGGTCGATAAAGAGGATGCTGACCTTGTTCTGTCCGGCGTGGACCTTGTTCAAGGCGGTGTCGAGGCGGCTCATAAAATGAGCGCGGTTCGCAAGGCCGGTCAATGCATCGTGCGTTGCTTCGTGCCGAAGTCTTGCTTCGGCCAGCTTCTTTTCCGTGATGTCCTGAAGCTGAAAGATCAGGTTCGGCATCGCCTGGTTCAAGCTCGGCGCAGAAGAAACGCTCCATGACGTCCAAACCGTATAACCGTCTTTGTGGCGATACCGCTGCTCCATCTGGGCCGTCGCCGAACGGCCGGACATAATTTCGTGAACCTTTACGAGTGTTGCTCCCAGGTCCTCACGCATCAGGATGTCCTGAAAGTTCATCCTTCGAAATTCATCTTCGGTGTAGCCGAGGATCTCTGTCATTGCAAAGTTGATCTTCAGCCATTCGCCGGAACCGGAGACGAGGCCGATCCCGATCGGTGCATAGTTGAATGCACTGCGGAAACGTTCTTCTGATTCACGCAGTAGATTTGCCTGCGACTCGACGAGCTTTGCATATTTTTCAGCTTGTTCGGCCTGCTCCATCGAGATCTCCACATTCTGCAGATACATTCGGTAGGAGTAGAACACGAAGAAGCAGACCGGGAATGAAACTAGAACGATCGCGGCTCCCATCGTGTCGGCAAGCTGAACAAGGCCGCCCGCGGCGGCAGCACCGACGATATATGTCAGGAACGTCCAAATGTACTTTGTTTGCCACGTCTTGAATACCGGCGTACCGTCGCGAAGCGCAGCGTAGGACGACGCGATCGCAGTATTTACAAGGAACTGCACGAGCGCGATCAAAAGCAAAGCGGTCAGGAATGCTCTTGGACGCGTATTGTAGCTGTGAAAATGCTCGTAAACACCCGCATACTTCAGTACGATCACGGCACATGCGGTCGCAACCGCGATCGTTGCGGTGTTCACGAAAACTGTTCTCTTCTTTTTGCAGAAAGCCCACGACGTTACGAATGCCTCGGCCGACGCGAGCAGAATGGCGGCCTCACCACCAAAGATCAGCAATGCGAGGAAGATAAAAGTCTCTGAGGCGGAGATATATGATTTGAAGCGTGGGATCTGGATCGTCACGCGCGGGCCGATCACCAGGGTCAGCAGAAAGAACGCCGCCATGGAAGTGTCGAGCCGCTCATACGGGAATCCGTAAACGGCCCAACCGCCTGCGGCGAGCCCAAGGGCCCATACAATGATCTCCATCGATCTTACGATTCGTTGACGTTCCATCTTTTTGGGGCAAGACCCAACTCTTGCTTGTTACATTACGAGCCCCTGGGGGAGGTGAAGAAAAGGGCTCGTTGACTTGCCAAGAAATGCTCGGCGACACTACCGGCCGGAGGTTGTGGGAGAAAAACGCATCCTTATACGAGCAGTGTTACGCACTGGCCGGTCCGGCGATATCCCGCTTTCCCATAGCACTTGTGAGCGTTGACGAAATCAACATTGCTCAGCAGGCAGATATTCGGGACGCGCGAGAGCAGCTGCACGGTCAAAGCCGCAAGGCTTCGAGCGCCGATCCCTTTAGAGCGAAATTCAGGATGGACATAGATCCCTTCGAGGTAGATCGTCTCTTTTGTTTCGGCGATGATGTCGGCTTTGAAAAGGAGCTTGCCATCCTCGAAGATCGAGAACACGCGGCCCTGTTCGATCCGGCGAGCAACACGGCTTAGGAAGCCTTCGCGGTCGCGGATCATCGGATCGACGCCGCATTCGATGAACGCCAGTTCGGCCTGTGCTCTTGCCACAATCTCCAGTTGGCTTTCATCTGCGTTAGCGATCGCGTATTCGCAACCCTGAACTGCGAAAGGAAATGCGGCCTCGAACCGATCTTCAACACATCGAAGGCGAGGCGTGCCAACGCCCATGGACATTCTGTCGAAGAACTTCTGAGCGTCATTTCCGTTCGACATTATCAGGTGAACAGGAATTTCGGGCGTTCGTGCCGTAGCGGCCAGAGCGGTCATCGCGTCTTCGGACCTTGCCTCGACAAGCGTGCTGTGTCCGATCAGTGCGACACCATCAAGGCGGCCGTCCGAAGCTCGGTGGCCAAAGAAAGTACCGCGATTGAGCTCGCTTTCGATCCCGTTGTCGGCGATGTAGCTGCACATCACGACCGTCTGAACCGGATCGACCGCGAGGAACCTCAGGACCTCGGCCTCGTCTGCCTGTCGCAGCCGGAATGCCGGACTTGCGAGCGGAGCTGCAAGGGTCGGTGGCACTTGCGATGCGGCTTCGTATGGCATTTTGATTGCTGTATTCAACATTCTCAATGTCTCCAATTACTGCATCGCAGGCGTATCGTCGCCCATAAGAACACTATCGCCGATCAAGACCCCATCGCCGATAAGTACACCGTCACCGATCAGAACACCATCTCCGACCAGGACGCCGTCGCCAACGAGAACACCATCGCTTACGAGGACGCCGTCGCCGACGATCACGCCGTCACCGACCAGAACGCCGTCGCCGACCAGAACGCCGTAAGACAGATACAGGGATCCGGCACCGAGCGGCGAACCGTTGCTCGTATTGACGTTGCGATTTACCGAGAGGCCGGCGGTAAAATATGAGCTCGTGTTCAGCGAAAAGTTCCCGCTTGCGAACGTAACGCCCTTACCTACGTAGTTCTCACGTTTATAGACCGTCTGGAACTGCGAAACGAGATTCGCACCCGAGAGGCTGGTGAAGCTGCCGGTGACGATCTGCGCCCACGGATACGATGTCCCGCCAATGGTTGAAGATGCCGTTGGCATCGTCCAGCCCGTCGGGACCGTAGAGTCGCCCTTGGCAAGAAGCTGGAAGTTGACGTCGGTGCGGAGCGATCGCGCCAGCCTTACGGCTCCGTCGATATTCAATTCACCGGCACCCTGCTCGAACGTGTTCGCACCGGCAATAGGCTGCGCCGTGTACTGAAGCAGCATCTTCACCATCTGCGGCGTAAGATTCGGATTGACCTGCAGCAGAAGTGCAGCAGCACCGGCCACCACCGGCGCGGACATCGACGTCCCGCTCATATACATCATCGAGTCGGATCCGTTCGTCGTATCTACAGAAAGCTGCGGGTTCATGATCGCCATATGGTTGTATGGCGCCTTTGACGAGATCACCTTGTTGCCCGGAGCAACGATGTCCGGTTTGATGATGTTGTCGAACACCTTCGTCCCTATCGATGTCGTGTAATAGCTTCGCGTCGGGCCTCGGGAGCTGAAGCTTGCGATATTGTCATCCCCGTGCGTCGCCGTGCCACGCGTGTTGCTTGCTCCGACCGTGATCACATATGGGCTGTTGCCCGGCGAATGGATCTGGCCGTAGCGTTTATTGCCGGACGAATCCTTACCAAGGTTTCCTGCGGCCGCGATCACGACGATCCCATTCTCAACAAGCTGTTTGACCTTCAAACATACAGGGTCATTCGTATAGGTATCGACGGCGGTAGAACCGAGGCTGAGGTTCACAACACGAATGTTGTACGTTGTCCGATTCTGAAGGACCCAGTTCAGTCCGTTCAGGAGCCACGACTGCTGGCCTTGGCCCATATTATTCAGGACCTTGACGCTGATGATGTTGGCGTTGTCCGCAACGCCGCGATAGGCTCCGCCATTGGCACCGGAGTCTCCGGCCGCGAGGCCCGCAACGTGCGTTCCGTGGCCGTAGGCATCACTCGTGTCGGTAATGTCCGCGTTCGTGAAGTTCACATTCGCGACGATGCGCGAAACTGAACCATTCTTGAACGCGCTGTGCTGGGGATATATACCTGAATCAAGCACTGCAATACCGATTCCGGTTCCGTCAAGCGTGTATGCGGCCCGGCCGTTCAACGCCGGTTGGCTGCGCATCAACGAAAGGCCGGTCGTTTCTTCAATATGTCCGGTGGTCGTGGTCGGGCGATCGGGCGAAATGTAGTTCGCAAGGCCGCTCTGCGACAACGTCTGAACGGTCGAAAGCGGCATGTTCACGACGATCGTATCGGTCGTGCCGATCCGGCCGGTGACTCGAGCTTCGCCCGACGCAATAAGACTGCGAAGTGCCGGATCGTCGGCATCTCGGGCCTGGACGATCACATCGACACGGGTTTTGCCGCTCGGATCGTTCGCGATCATTTCGCGCAGATCCGGCGAAAGGTTTCCGCCGCGATAGGAGTCCTCATTCGCTGCAGCATCGTCTTCGGTTGATGCCTGCGGGGTTTTTATCTCGAACGCCGTAAATGAATCGGCCAGCGTGGCCTCGGCCTCGATCCGATCGCGATAATCAGCGGCAGAACTGCCGCCGATCACCGCGATCTTTCCTTCAGCGACACAACTCAAGAGTTTCGATGCAACGTTCTTGTTGCGAAGAACATTTCCGAGATCGTCGATAAATAAGATCTTTTTGCCGTGAACGGAGACTGCGTCGTCCAGGATGGACGTGACCAGTGCCTCGACTTCATCACTGTTTGCGGCGTTGGAGTAAACAGAATCCACATCAAGCCTGACAAGATCTCGACCGGCAAGGCCCGAGGGCACATCACCGTTGGTGATCTTCAATGCAAGCTGCTCAACAATTGTGTTTCGTGTTTCCCGCAGTTCAGTAACGAGAACCGGTTGGCGAAGACCCCCTTCAGCTAACGCGTTCGTGAGACGAATTACTTCGCTCTCGAGGCTTAGGTTCTGACGCAGTCTTCCTTCACGGCCAAGCTGCGTAAGATCGGTGGTATATTTCGCGACAACCGTCGAAAGGCCCGCATTGCGAAGCGATATCGCAGTGCGTCCCTCCAACGCTAGTGTATTTGAGAATAGAAAGGCTGCAGTAAATGCCATTGCAAGCAGTTTCTGCATCGCTTTCGACCATTTTAAGAACTTCATAGTTTGACTTCCTTCCCGGGGTGGATCAACCGGGTTGGGGTACGCACGAAATGCGCACCAAATTCTGCCGTCTCTATAGTCAAGAGACGTGCCATTCGCTATCTGTTGAAATAGTGGATGTTAGGGCGGTCAGTGATGTGCAGTCAGACCGAAATTCAGTCACTCTGACCTAATGAATCGGTCACAATGAAAGACCGATGGCGGTCAAAGCCGTGGCCCCGATCGCTAAGGGCCCGATCATCTCGCTCGGGAACCGGGAGGAAAAAAATTGGTTTGCAGATCGATCCCCCTGTGAGAGAATATCGTCCCCGCACCGAGCGCTTATGTGAACTGACCAACCGCACCCGAACCGACCATCAACGACACCAACCAAAAAAGGCGGCCTCTCGGCCGCCTTTGTGTTTCCCTTTCTGTGTGGAGATCAGATATTCAGGACATCGACGAGTTCCTGAACAGCGGCTGCCGACTTGTGGAGTGCGGCACGCTCATCGTTCGAAAGGCTGATCTCGATGATCTGCTCGACGCCATTCTTGCCGAGCTTCACCGGCACGCCGACGAAGAGATTGCTGACGCCGTACTCGCCTTCGAGGAAGACGGCACACGGCAGGATCTTCTTCTTGTCCTTGAGGATCGATTCGCACATCTCGACCGCACCGAGACTCGGCGCATAGAACGCGGAACCGGTCTTGAGCAGGCCGACGATCTCGGCGCCGCCATTTGCCGTCCGCGAGATGATCGCGTCGAGGCGATCTTTCGGGATGAGCTCGGTGATCGGGATGCCCGCAACGGTCGAATAACGCGGCAGCGGCACCATCGTGTCGCCGTGGCCGCCGAGGACGAAGCACGTCACGTTCTCGACCGA
>LLEU01000021.1 GCA_001567505.1 Acidobacteria bacterium OLB17
CGGCCTGTTCGCTTGCATCGCCGAAAAGCGTCGGGTTGTGGTCCTCGGCCCAGCGAAGCGGCGGATAATGAAGGTCGAGCGACGTGAAGATCGCGTCGTAAAAGCCCGTGTTCGCCCTTTAAGAATTCGTGAACGCGGGCAAGGAAAAGGCCGCTCTCCGCACCCTGGATCACGCGATGGTCGTAAGTGCTCGTAAGCGTTATCGTGCGGCTGATGCCCATCATCGAGAGAGCCGCGTCGGTCATCGCCTGATATTCCGCAGGATATTCGATCGAGCCGGTCGCGATGATCGCGCTTTGGCCTGCCATCAGACGCGGATTCGAAGCGGCCGTGCCGATCGTGCCGGGATTCGTGAGCGAGATGGTCGTGCCCTGGAAATCCGCGACCTCGAGCTTTCCTTCGCGTGCCTTCTTGACCTGCTCGTTGTAGGCGGCAAAAAACCCGGCGAAATCCATCGCTTCGGCGCCCTTGATGTTCGGGACGAGCAGGGAACGCGAACCGTCCTTCTTCTCGATATCGATCGCGATGCCGAGGTTGATGTGCTCGTGTTCGAGACGCGAGGGCTTGCCGTCAACGACGCCGTAGCCGCTGTTCATGCTCGTGATCTCTTTTGCGGCCTGCACGATCGCCCAGGCGATGATGTGCGTGAACGAGGCCTTGCCGCGGCTGCGCGTAGCGAGGTGGTCGTTGATGATGCGGCGATTCTCTTCGAGGACCTTTACGGGAATATTGCGAAAGCTCGTCGCGGTCGGCACCGTAAGGCTCGCCTCCATATTCTCGACGATCTTCTTGGCGGCGCCGGTAAGCGCCCGCGTTTCCGTGCCTTCGCCGATGGTGACGGGCGGCGGCGTCGCGGCCTTCTGGACGACTGGTTCCTGCACGACGGCCGCAGGTGCCGATACGGGAGCCGTTCCCGAGGCGTTCGTCGCATCCTGCGGGACGATGCCGTTCAGCAGGTCGCCGAAATATGCCTGCCAAGCATCATCGACGAGCTTCGGGTCCTGTTGATACCGTTTCAGGAGGCCTTCGACGTAGGCGGCATTCGAGCCAAAACTTTCTTCAAAAAACGCGGATAATTCTTTCGTATTGCTGTTCACGGTTCGTTTAACTTAACCTCACGTAAATCTTCATTTTAGCCTAGCTTGGCGGAATATGACAGCCCGGACCGGCGGGATCGGGTTTTTCACGAGCACGTCGATCTCGACCGGCACGGCCCGCCGAAACGTCATTCCAAAACGCCGGAAACGCCCGAAAATAAAGGCTTTGCCCTTGATCCGCCATTCTTTCTTCGGGTCGGTCAGTTCGTTCCACGCGGCCTTTGCCGCACCGAAGGACGAGACCTCGCAGACGAGCGGATCGGGAATGGCGGTGAGTTCGCCCGCGGGCAGGACGAATTCGCGTGTGAGGTCCTCGGCCTTTACGGGGATCCCGTTCGCGGAGAGCTCCTCGAATCGGACGCGCTCGATCGTCGCCGTCCTTTTGGAGCTTACGCTTGCACGTATCTCGAATTTGATCGCCGTTATCGCGACTCCCGCGAACGCGATGCCGTCGAGCCGGAAATTCACATCGCCCGAGCTTTCCTCTCTGTCGATCGAGCGGATGACGATCGGCCTTTTATGGACCTTATAGCCGTCGATGCGGTCGGAATAACCCTGTCCCATTGCCAAAAAGGCCGTGAGCAGGATGAGAGCTGAGGCCGCGGCGGCTTTCATTGGTTGGAAGTTGCGTGTGTCTTTCCCGACGATGTCCCTTCGATGTCCTGTCGGATGGCATCGAGAATGCCGTTGATGAATTGTGTCGCTTCGAACGTCGAGAAGCGGCGTGCGATCTCGAGGGCTTCGTTGATGACGACGGTATTCGGCGTGTCCATATGGACGAATTCGAACACCGCGAGGCGAAGTACGTTCCGATCGACGATCGCCATACGCTCGATCCGCCAATGTTCGGCCCGCGAGCGGATCCGTTCGTCGATGGCATCGCGATGCTCCAAACTGCCGCCGGCGAGTTTCGTAGCAAAATCACGCGTTGCCGCATCGAGAGCCTCGTCGCCGAGTTCGCGCCAATAGGTCTCGATCTGTTCGGCGGGCGGCATCGCGTACATATCGGCCGCAAAGAGTATCTGCAGCGCGCACTCGCGGGCCTTGTGGCGATTTGCCTGGGATGTTTCGTGGTTTTCGGTCGTCATTTTGCGGAAGAACCCCGTGCAGTATTCTCCGAGCCGATCTCGGACACGACGGCGGCCATCTCGATCGCGGAGATCGCGGCCATGTATCCGGCGTTGTCGTCCCCGTCGCCCGAACGCGCGTTCGCCTGTTCGAGATTCTCGACTGCAAGAACGCCGAAAAGGATCGGGACGCCCGTTGCAAGGCCCGCTTCCGAAATTCCGCGTGCGGCATTCTCGGCAACGAGGTCGAAATGCGCGGTCTCACCGCGAATGACCGTCCCGAGCGCGATCACTGCGTCGTATCTTTTTGTCTGTGCTGCTTTCTGCGCGGCAAGCGGGAGTTCGAAGGCACCGGGAACCTCAAAGACATCGACCGCCGCGGCGTTCGCTTCGGCAAGGGCGCGCTTTGCTCCGGAGAGCAGTTTTGCGGTGATATGGCTGTTCCAGCGGCTTGCGACGATCGCAAACCGGAAGGAGCTGGCTGAGAGGCCTTTGTTTTCAAGATCCGTTTTCATTCAAACGGCGTTTACTGCCGGTAGTTAAGAGTATAGGAACCGCCGATGCGGTTTACAAGGTCAGAAGGTGCCGGCTTCTGTGCGGAAGGTGCAAAATGTGCGGAGTGTGTCGTTCTGTGCGTTTTGTGTCGATCCGTGCGAAGCGTGCTTCCCGCGGCCGCACTGCCTTCGGTAATATAGGCCAGGCCTTGGCGAACAGGCGTTTGACAACTTAGTTTCTGTGCGAGTTTATGTTAAAAATATAGCTGTTTTGTTCCGCTCTGTTCCGCTTGTTCCGCCGCGAGCGGCGCGGAACATCTATCGGGGTTTCGGAGATGTTCCGAACGTTTCGCCGCGTGTTCCCGATCCGGCGAGACGGTCACGGCGGGCCTTTTGTTTTTGAAATGAAAAAGTTTTTTGTCTTACTTTCTTTGGCATTGATCACCGGCGCAGCGATCTGGGGTTTGGGCCTTCGTGTCGAGGCCGATGGCCAAAAGGCCGTCAACGCATCACCGCATCTCGTGATCAGCCAGTTTCAGGCAGGCGGCACCACGAGCGCGAACGACGAGTTCATCGAGATCCATAACACGAGCTCGGCGCCGGTCGATCTTAACGGCTATCGCGTCGTGTATCGTTCGGCGAACGGTAGCAATGACGTCGGGCCGATGGCCGTCTGGACAACGACCACGATCCTTCAGCCCGGGCAATTCTACCTGATCGCTTCGACGTCATATACCGGTTCGGTCCCGGCCGATATGACGTATGCTTGCACGAACTGCTCAATGGCAGCGGCCGCGGGCGGGCTTGCGATCCGTCAGGGCGACAGCGACACCGGAGCCGTGATCGACGCGGTCGGTTCGGGG
>LLEU01000022.1 GCA_001567505.1 Acidobacteria bacterium OLB17
GGCGGCTTGCCGCCGACAATAGCTCCGCAGGAGCGGCATATTTGTAGCACAGGATGCCGAAACCAAATCACCGGAGCGTGTGAAACACGCGACAGACCGCCGCCGCAGGCGATGGGCATTTTTGTGCGGACTGTGTCGTTTTGTGCGGATCGTGCGTTTTGTGCTTCAAGCGGAGGCCGAGGCCGGATATTATTACAAAGCCTTGGTCTTTGAAAACTCTTGAATTGCCGCTTTTGCTAGTGGAGAACGCGTTGGGAAGCAATTTCCGCGATTTTTGTTCCACCCTGTTCCACTTGTTCCACCACACGCGGAATGGAACAAACATCAGGCCCCGAGCTCAAATCCGCAAAGCCGCCTCCGCAGTCGAGGCCGAGCCTCAATACACCATCCTCGCTTTGACCGTTCCGGGAACGTCCTTGAGCAATGCGAACGCTTCCTTCGAGAGCTCGGATTCGACATCGAGGATGACGTATCCGATCGTATCGTTCGTCTTTAGATACTGGCCGAGGATGTTGATGCCGTGGCCTGAAAGGCGAGAGTTTATCTCGCCGAGCACGCCCGGAACATTTCGGTGTATGTGGAGAATGCGGTGCGTTTCGGCCTGCGGCGGCAGGTTTACGGGCGGGACGGTGTGCGAGCCTTCGCTCGTGCCGAATTCGAGATAGTTGCGAAGCTTCGCCGTAACATCCATGCCGATATTCGCCTGCGCCTCTTCCGTGCTGCCGCCGATGTGCGGCGTCAGGATCACGTTCGGCAGGTTTTGAAGGACGCTTTCGAACTTGTCACCGCTCTTTTCCGGTTCCTCGGGGAAAACATCGACGGCCGCACCCGCAAGTTTACCGCTCACAAGCGCGTCGCGGACGGCCTCAAGATCGACGACATCGCCGCGGCTGTAATTCAAAAGCAGTGAGCCCTGGCGCATCGCGTCGATCGCCGAACGATCGATCATATTGCGTGTCGTCGCGTCCGACGGAACGTGCAGCGTGACGATATCTGAAGCTTTCAGCAGTTCCTTTACATCGCGGATCTGCTTAGCGTTCCCGAGCGGCAATTTCGTCGCCGCATCGAAATAGAGCACCTGCATTCCCAACGCTTCGGCCATTGCCGAGACCTGCGAACCGATGTTCCCGTAGCCGATTATCCCAAGCGTTTTGCCGCGAAGCTCGAAACTTCCCTTCGCGTCTTTGAGCCACTCGCCGCGATGCGCCGCCGCGTTCTTGTCCGGAATTTTGCGTATCAGCATCACGCACAAGCCGATCACCAACTCCGCCACCGAACGCGTGTTCGAATAAGGAGCGTTAAAAACCGCGACGCCTTTTTCGGTCGCCGATGCAAGATCGATCTGGTTGACGCCGATGCAGAACGCACCGATCGCAAGCAGCTTATCCGCAGCCTCGATCACGTTCTTCGTGACGTGCGTCTTCGACCTGATCCCAAGCAGATGAACGCCCTTCACCGCTTCGATCAACTCGGCCTCGCTCAACGCCCCGCCGACCTTCCTTACGTCGGCATATCCGCTCGCACGCAGTTCATCGACCGCCGCATCGGAGATATTCTCAAGCAGCAGGATCTTGATCTTATTTCTTGGGTATGAAGTTAGATCGGAAGGCATATTATAGGTTGCTAAAATGACTTTAAGACATTTTTTCCTTGCCCGTTTATGTAACCCCAGCGATCGGTGTTGCATACGGATAGGTTCGCCCCGCTACATATGTATCGTCAGGTCGTGGACGCTTCGGCGGCGTCTTACTTATGCGATCTCAAGGTGAATTTCTTTACCCAAAGCCTCGGCGTATTTGCGAAGTGTTGAAAGTCGAATGTCTTCGGAGTGGTTTTCTATACGCGAGATCGCCGATTTGTTGGTCCGAAGTTTTTGAGCAACCTGTTCCTGTGTGATACCGGAACTCTCACGCGCTTGGCGCAAAACAACGCCGATCTTGAAGTCTTCAAAACCTTTGTCGTAATCCTTTGCGAAGGCCTTATCCGTCCGCTTTCTTTTTGCAATATATTTTTTCAGATCACTCATTTGCTCTTACCTCTGTTTAGATGATCTATCTTTCGCTGTTCCGCCAACTCTATCTCCGATGGAGGGGTCTTTTGAGACTTTTTCACGAAACCATTGGTCAACACAACCAAATTTCCTTTGTCCATAAAGCCAAGTAAGCGGAATGAGTCGCTGCCGAAATCAATTCTGACTTCCCAAATGCCGTCCGTTCCGTCAAGTTTCTTGAAGTACTGGATCGGCACCATCTTAAGCGTCTCTACCAGTTGCAGCACCCAAGTTACCTTTTTCGCATGTTTTGCAGACAGCGAATCGAGAAAATCTTCAACCGGACGATCGCCGCTTGCCGTCTTGTAGAAGATGATTTCTCGCAAAATTAGGTTAACCTAAATGTTAACAATGTTCAATGGTGATGTGCCGCAATTACATATGTATCGTCAGGTCGTGGACGCCTTCGGCGGCTTCCATAATGGCCTCGCTGACGGTCGGGTGCGCGTGGATGACGCGGCCGAGTTCGTCGGCGGTAGTCTCAAGGGCCATGGCGACACAGGCTTCGGCGAGGAGCTCGGTCGCGTGCGGGCCGATGATGTGGACGCCGAGCACCTCATCGTATTTCTTCTCAGCGACGATCTTAACGAAGCCGTCGGTCTCGCCGAGGATGCGGGCCTTGCCTGAAGCTGAGAACGGGAACTTGCCGACCTTCACGTCATAACCGGCCTCTTTCGCTTTTGCTTCGGTGAGGCCGACGCTTGCGACCTCGGGGTCGCAGTAGGTGCAGTTCGGGACGAGATTGTGCCTTATCGGCTCGACCTTCTTGCCCGCGATCTTTTCGACGACGAGAATGCCTTCTTTCGACGCAAGGTGGGCGAGCTGTGCGGTCGGGATCACGTCGCCGATCGCATAGATGCCGGGCTCGGCCGTCTCGCAGTATTCATTGACCTCGACCGTGCCTTTCGGCGAGACCTTCACCTTCGTTTTTTCCAGGCCGAGGCCCTCAAGATACGGCATACGGCCGACCGCAACGAGCAGCATTTCGGCTTCGAACGAGACGTCTTCGCCTTTTGCGTTCTTGCCCGACGCCTTTACGCCTTTCTTGTCTTTTACGAGCTTGTCGAGCTTTACGCCCGTCTCGCATTTGATACCCTGCTTTTTGAATGCACGCTGCAGCTCCTTCGACACGTCGGCGTCTTCGATCGGAACGATGCGATCCATCAATTCCACGACCGTTGTCTCGCAGCCAAAACGATGATAGACGCTCGCAAATTCAACTCCCACGGCGCCCGAACCCATAACGATCATCGATTTCGGCACGCGGTCGAGCTCGAGGATCTGGTCGGAATTTACGACCTGTTTGCCGTCCGTCTCAAAGCCGGGGATCGGCCGAACGACCGAGCCTGTGGCGATGATGATGTTCTTGGCATCGAGGGTCTCTTTCTTGCCGTCGGCAAGATCGACCTCGACCCGCCCTTTGCCGGCGATGCGGCCGAAGCCGTTGAAAACGCTGACCTTATTCTTCTTCATCAAATAGGTCACGCCGGCCGAGTTCTTCGCGACGATGTCGGATTTGTATTTCTGAACGCCCTGCCAATCGTAGGAAACGTCTTTCACCTTCAATCCGAAATTCTCAAAATGCGACGCCTTGTCATAGAGATGCGCCGCATTCAGCAACGCTTTGGTCGGGATGCAGCCGCGAAGCCCGCAGGTGCCGCCAAGGCGCGCGTCCTTTTCCTTTTCGACGATCGCCGTTCTCAAACCCAATTGCCCCGCTCGAACCGCCGCAACATATCCGCCCGGCCCCGATCCGATGATAACTACGTCAAATTGTTCCGCCACTAGAATATTCCTCGTTAGTTTTGCTGTTATGAACCCAAACACAACATTATAAAGGGCAACGGGCAAACAGGCTAGTTGGCTCCATGCACCTTTCGGGAATGCACCTTGCCGCCGGCCTTCGCTCGCTCGGCCGAACAGCCAGGGCCACGCCCGAACCACGAATATTCTTCGCTTCGCGATACTGCCGTTTCGGCGTAAGATGACTCAATATGGAACATTCGAGCGAAATTGACAGCGCCGCAGCGGCCGCTGATGCGAAGGCCGCGGCACGCGAGCGTGTGCAGGCGATACAGGCCGAGTTCGCGAAAAAAGGCGACGCTCTCGGCTGGTTCGAGGCCCTTTACAGCGAAGCTGGCGGCGACGTTTCGACGATCCCGTGGGCCGATCTCGAACCGAACCCATATTTTAAGCGTTGGGCCGATTCCATCGGGCTGAAGGGCGACGGCCGCAGTGCGCTGGTCGTCGGCTGCGGCCTCGGCGATGACGCGAACTTTCTCGCCGATCTCGGTTTCAAAGTGACGGCGTTCGACCTTTCGCCTGCGGCGATCGCGTGGGCAAAGAAACTCTATCCGCGGAGCGAGATAACTTTCGAGACGGCCAACCTCTTCGAGCCGTTCCGCGGATGGCTCGGCGCGTTCGATTTCGTCCTTGAGATCTACACGATCCAACCGCTCCCGCTCGAATGGCGTGAGAAGGTGATAGATTCGATCGCGCGGTTCGTCGCCGAGAAGGGCGAGCTTGTGGTCGTAACACGCGGCCGCGAAGACGACGAGGCGGTGAATGCCGTGCCGTGGCCGCTCTCTCGAAAAGATCTCTCGCGGTTCGAGGCGAACGGCCTGACCGAGGTCGAACACATCATCTATCCGCCCGAGGAAGAGGGCGAACCCGACCGCTGGCTCGTCCGATACACGCGCGGCTAGCTAGGCAAAGATCGCGGCCTGCTCTTTGAATTTGTGTTTGAGGCTGTCGCAGACGACGTCGCAAAGTTTGAAGACCGTTTCATCGGCAATGCGGTAAAAGACGCTGCTGCCGGATCGCCGCCGAGCGACGAGATCCGCGTCCTGGAGCACGCGCAGATGCTTGCTGACGTTAGGCTGTGTCGACGCGACCTTTTCCGTCAGGTCGTTGACGCTCGTTTCGCCGTGCCGCAGCACCTGCAGGATCTCGAGCCTCATCGGTTCGGAAAGCACCTTGAAACGCGAAGCGGCGAGCGCCAGCGCTTCCGGGGACATTTGTTTATATTTGGCCATCACACGCTTGACAATATAACCACATAGTTATATGCTCATACTTATAGAAAGTATATTCTACTATGATAAAACAAGCAACGGTACAGGAAATAAATTCTTTATTGAACGGCAGCGGCGAATGCCAGGTGATCGACGTACGCGAATTCTCCGAATTCGACAGCGAACGGGTCGCGGGTGCCAAAGTAATGCCGCTCTCGAATTTCGAGAAACACGCCGAGGAGATAGACCACACGAAGCCGGTCTTCTTGATGTGCCGCTCCGGGAATCGGGCTGCAAAGGCGGCTGAACGGCTCGCGGCGAAGGGGTTCACGGATATACACGTCATAAAGGGCGGTATGCAGGCCTGGGCCGCCGCTGACCTTCCGGTCGTGAACGGCGAATCTAAGACATGGTCGCTCGAGCGGCAAGTACGTTTCACGGCCGGGCTGCTGATCTTGACGAGCGTGATCCTCGGGTTTACGGTCTCGCAATACTTCTTTGTGGTCTCCGGCCTTTTTGGTGTGGGCCTGACGTTCGCCGGCGCGACCGATTGGTGCGGGATGGCGATGGTCTTGGCTCGAATGCCCTGGAACAAAGCACGCGGAAATACGTGCTGCAATGCGGAGGTGAGCTAATGCATTTCAAACAATTCTATCTCGGGTGCCTGTCGCACGCGTCCTATTATCTTGGCTCGAACGGGGAGGCCGTCGTCATTGACCCGCAGCGTGATGTCCAACAGTATCTGGACGAGGCCGCCGCGGACGGCGCCGTTATCAAATACGTGATCGAGACACACTCGCACGCCGATTTCGTAAGCGGACACAAAGAGCTTGCGGCCAGGACGGGAGCCAAGATCGTCTTTGGGCAACGGGCCGAAACGGCCTTCGAGACGCTGAAGGTAAAGGATGGCGACGTGCTCATGGTCGGACATATTCGCCTGACCATATATGAAACTCCGGGCCACACGCCTGAAAGCATTTGCCTGCTTGCAGAACACGAGGGTGAACCCGATCGTCTCTTTACAGGCGACACGCTTTTCGTTGGCGACGTCGGGCGGCCCGATCTGGTTGGGTCTAAAGGGTTTACGGCCGAGCAGATGGCCGCGATGCTTTATGATTCGCTTCGCGACAAAGTCCTCCCGCTCGGCGATGAGACACTTGTGTTCCCTGCGCACGGAGCCGGAAGCCTTTGCGGGCGTTCGCTCTCGAAAGAGACGTTCTCGACGCTTGGCGAACAGCGGAGATTCAATTATGCGCTCCGCCCGATGGCAAAGGACGAATTCGTCCGCATCGTAACGGCGGACCAGCCGCCCGCACCTGCATATTTTGCCGAGAGTGCGGCGAGGAATCTCGAGGGAGCCGTTTCCCTTTCGGAGATCGACGCTCCGGAGCCGATAACGGCCCGGGAAGCGGCCGACTTTGACGGTGTTGTACTCGATGTCCGCAAAAGTGTGGAGTACGGTGCAGGCCATATCCCGAATTCGATCAACATCGGGCTCGGCGGGCAATTCGCTTCATGGGCCGGGCAGATGGTGCCCGTCGGCACGCCCATCGCTATCGCGGCCGGCAGCTATGCAGAGGTTGATGAAGCCGTAATGCGGCTTGCGCGTGTTGGGTTTGAGACGGCGTCAAAATACGTGATCGTCGGTGAAGGCGGCCCGCTCAGCTCGACGCCACAAGTTTCGGTCAACGAAGCGGCCGACGCTTTGACGGGTGATGGCAATGCTCAGCTCATCGACGTTCGTCGTCCGGCGGAGTACGCCGCCGGGCACGCAAAAGGTGCAGTGAACATCCCGCTTGACTCGCTCTCGCGAGAGATCGAGCGCATCGACCCGGAGCGGCCTGCATACGTCATTTGCCAAAGCGGTTATCGTTCGAGCCTTGCAAGCGGTATCCTTGAGAATGCCGGTGTCAAAGCGATCAGCAACGTCGTCGGAGGCACGCAAGCCTGGATCGACGCCGGCCTTGAGACCGAGGCTGCGGCGGCGGCTGCTGGTTAAGTGAGGTAGGACGTATGAAGAAGTTTGTGATTTTCGCGGTATTCGTGCTAGCGCTTGCGGCCTGCAATGAGGCCCGCACGCCGCAGACGCCCGCTGCTTTGAAAGAACCGCCCGTCACGGACATGACCGTTACGGAAGCTCGGCCAGGCACGGAGGATCAGGGTTCGCAGTTCATTGATGTGCGAACGGCGAAGGAATACGCGGCCGGCCATGCAAAAGGTGCAGTGAATATTCCGCTCGACACGCTTGAGCAAAGGGCGTCAGAACTCAAGAAGGACGCGCCCGTTTACGTGATCTGCGAGACAGGAAGGCGTTCGCTCGCGGCCGCCGAGATGTTGAACAAGGAGGGCTTTAAGCGTGTGATCAACATCACGGGCGGCACACGAGCCTGGGCCGACGCGGGCCTCCCGATGGAGGCGCCCGTTGCGGGAGATTAGATGAATTACAAAGAACTGATCGTGGTCATTGCGGCCTTTGGGGTCTGGCTTCTCCTGCAGCTCGTGATCCTGCCGCGTCTCGGGTTCAATACCTGAATGCGCGGAGCATGCGGCACCGGTCGGCGTCGCAACGAGCACGAACAAAAGGAACAAGGGTGAGCCCGCACAGGCCCGCCCTTTCTTTAATCCCTGGCAAAAGTCCTCACGAATTCTTCGATGTCTTCATATGGCGGGCTCGCCACGATCTTGTCATCGGTCGGCAGGACATTCCTGTCCGGTTCGATCGTCGTATTCCGAAAGACCTGCTGTGCAAAGACCGTTTCCTTCCGATAGTCGATCAACTCTACGAGGCACACGGTCGCAAATGCCGGAACCGGAGGCAAACGCTCAGGCTTGAAATCCTCGATGCGTGCTCCGCTTGTGCACCCGACGCGGACGGCCGTGTCGATCTCTTCAGGTTTCGTCGCGATCGTATCGGGCTTCAGCCCCCATGCGTTCAGGACCTTGGCGGGTGCGATACCGTCGAAATATCTTGTGAATCCCTGGATCGCGAAATCCTCTGGGCGCTCGACCGGGCTGTAATTCCAATGTGCGACGATGGCGACCTTTCCGTGAATACGATGCAACGGATCGAGACGCACCTTTGCGTCCAAGGCTCCGATCTGGTTAGCCTTCTCCTTCATCGCAACGTAGATCCGATCCGACGGAGCGGGGACCTTCTCTGAGAGTCCGCAGCCGAGCCAAAGCAAGGCGAAGATCAACAGCAGAACGATCGGCGCTCTGTTCTCCCTAAGTAAGCCCGCAGCTGCAGGCCTCCTATCTGAAGAATCTCGACCGTCTGCCGGCGGCGGCCAATTCGATAACAAAGGATATTTGTTCATTTCTACTCCAATTACCGGCCTGCGTGCCGGGGGATCCAGACCGAAGCAGTGAGAGGATCTTTTTCTTTACAATGTCCGGGAACAGCGAGGCGTGGATGTAGCCATTCCTCAGGCCCTCGTTCCTCGCATTTGCGGAGATAAAGCCAAGGTCAAATGCACCCGACGTATTGAAATCCGGGCTGAAGCGAGCAAAACGCGACCGCGTCTGCGGCCAGTCCCATCTGAGCAAGCCGGTAACGAAACCCTGGGAAAACCCCGACACGAAATTCTCATTTCTTACGAGGATCTGCGCTTTTCGGTACGGTGCCCCGAGCATCACATAGACCTCCACCCATATCTGGAGCGGAAGAACTAGGGTAGTCCCAAGCTCTGCGGCGGCCATCGAGAGTGTGCTTGCACGAAGCGAAGCCGTTGCCGCCGCAAGTCTTGCTTCGGCCGCGATCGCGGCCCCTTCTTCCATTTGTGTCAACAATCTCTGAATGAGCGGTGACTCAAGCCATCGCCGATAGCTGTAGTCCAAGCTCCGCAAGACGGCGGCCCAACGTTCCTCTTCACTCCCATACCGCGCAATGTTCAACCAATATCTTTCCGACATATTTTCCTCCTCCGGTTGCCACTTCCCGTTTTCGATCCTCAATGTTCTTCCCTGCCGCGTTCGGGTGAAAGGACCCATGCTGGATTCGTCCAAGCAGATCTTTTCCTTTCAGCTCTCGCACCTTTCAGGCGCCCTTTACCCTATTCACGTGTTCTGGAGTCTTTGATCGAGGCAGACGTCTCCAGCACAATCCCGCGGGAGTCGATTATCTGGGCGATCTCTGGGAACCCAAGCCATTGATTCGGTATCCGGATCACATCGCCATTGGCCTTCACGACCTTCAGCCACAGGACCTCATCGCCCACAACATTGCCTCGCGTTACTTCGTGGATCTCGTTCCACAAACAGGCCTGCGGCCTGAAGGAGCGGAACCCGCTCGGCCGCGTTTGTATGAAGCCGTTCTCAAAAAACTCGAGGCGTGCATCGTCGTTCCGCTGTCGCCCCCATTTGAAGAACCGCAACAGGCCCAGGAATGCCAGCACGATCAATGCAGATATCCCCAGATTCAAAAGGATCAGCGGCCATTCAGCACCCTGAATGATCCCGGCGACGGACCCGCCCAGGAAGAGAAGACCTATAAATCCGACGACACTCGCACAGCCTTTCTGGGCCCGAAATAAATGTCCCTCCGACATTCGAAACTCAGCTAACTTTCTGCCGAGCAGTGGCTGCTCGGCATTAAAGGCTTGCCTAGGACCGTCCTGCATCTCCCTATCTCCCAGCACCGTGGTAATTTAAGATCAAGCCTCGAGAAGAGGCCCGAAGCCGTGGCTTTATTTCGGCTTCTCGTAGAACTTGCAGAGCGGCGCCGCGATATTAAAGAACGTCGGGAGCGAACCTTCGCCAAGCTTCTTCTGCAACAGATGGTCAGGTGTCAATTTTTCGAGCGTCCATTTCCCGCCCTTCTTTGTGTATTCGGCTCGAAGGCCTCCGAACATCGTGTCAAGGGACACTCCGGTGCCAAGCTTTGCATCCATATCGCCTTGGGCTGATGCAATGGTGACAAAAAGCGAGGCGTTATCACCGGTAACCGTGCTCTTCCCATCCAAGATCTCAAAGCAGCGCAACGAGTCCTTCGAAAAGTCCCAATCCGGGCCTCCCGCCGCAGGCACTACCTGAGTCGCGATGTCCGCATCGACCTGCTCCTTCGGGACAAGGTCCTTTGGTGCCTTCGAGCACCCGAGAGCCGCCGCAACCGACAATGTGAAAGCCGCAAAAAGCAGAAGGCGGCAATTTTTTTTCATTCTTTTCATAGTTCCCCTCTCTTCATCCCGATGTTTCATTTATTTTTTTCGGCAGCCCGGCGGATCGACCTCCGGGTCGAACTCAGGGGTGCCTCCAAGGCTCTCGTCCGCGTTCTGAATGCAGTCGATCTTCCACACGCCTTTCTCCAGCGTGAGCCTGATCTGGAGGTGATCGACAAAGTCGTCCGGAGAATCTGCCTTGCCGAGATCGACCTTGACCACGGCCCGTGCGTCCGCCACTTTCGAATCAACGATCTCGATCTCGCCTATCCAGGATTCGAGCCAGTCGTTGCTCGCAAGGAAGTACAGGTTGCGAGTTTCCCGGTCGGCTCTCGTGTAAAGCCAGCGGTAAAGGCTTTTTGACAGATACGACGCGACCGTTCTTCTCTGGTCGATCGGCGATCTCTTTTTCGCCATCGCCGCAAGAGCCCACTTGTAAAATTTGGTTACTTGGTCGCCCGGAGCGGTGACGGTCGGCGGCGACTGCGCTTCTACGGACCGCGCAGTCACCACCGTTGCAACGCATAACAACACACCGAGAAGAACGCGCCTTCTCCACGGGCGGGCTATGCAGGCAAATCCCGAGGTCTTATTTGGGTTCCTCAACAACATATGAAACTGCCCTATTTGGCCTTTGCGCCCGTTGGGCAGCCTGCGGGTTCGCTCCTGATGAAGTTCGGATATGACGCTCCCCAGGTGCCGCCGCCCGTATAATCCTGCAAGAGATTTACCCAGAGGATCTGGCAGTAGCCGTGATCCCAGCCCGGAAACTTGACCCAAATGGCCCCATGCTTGAACCTTCTCTCAGGTATCCCGATCGAGTTCTTTTCTATGAGCCATACTGATTCGAGAAAGCCCGTCTTGAAGACCTTTCCCTTGTTCAAGTCGGGTATTGCGCTCTTAATGATGCGTTCGCCAGCAGGATTGCGGACGTTATACGAGTAGAGCGTGTATTTCGGGAGCGTGAGTTTTGCGGCCGCCTTGATCTCATCCAACAAACCGGTGATACACGGGAAAGCGTCGCCGTAGTTTGGCGCAATCTCCTTTCTCGTTGATGGCGAGATCGCTGCCAGGAGCCAGTCCTCTCGATATCGCGATGAGTACCAACCGCGGTCCCCATTGAATGACTTTACCTCGCCAAGCAATTCCTGCAGCTCCTCCTTATACGAATCGACACGCGCTTGACGGGCGTCGTCCAATTTTCCGCACTCGCCCGGTTTTGGAACATCGTTAAGAACGCACTGAAGATACTGCTGCCGATTTCCCGTGATATCGAGCCAGATTGCGGGGTTGCCCAGATCGTCGGCTCCATTGTCGGACACACCGATCGCCCTAAGATCGCGTTCGAGTTGGGCGAGTTGGGTTTGCTCGGCGGTAAGCGTATCGACCTTCTCTTTGTTGGTCGCAAACTGGCGTACCTCACCGTATCGATACTGATTGTGTTTAAGGTTGTGTTTCTTGTCGTAACATTCCATATAGGCAAGCACGAGCATTGTCTTTGGGTGGTCGCGGTCGAATACCAGTGTTCTGAATGCCTCATACTGTTCGTCGGTCATTTGCCCGTTCGATGCTGTCGCCGTATTTTTGTCGGTCGAGGCATCAGATGTCGTCGGCCTATCCTTTCGGATCTTCGGGATCTTTGGGATCTTCGGGATGCTGATGGTAAATTGTGCGGCCGCAAGCGACGCGGAGCCGACAATGAGTGCGAGCGATAAAACTAACCTTGTGATCGAATTCATAACCTTATTTCTCCTTGTTCATCAACGGATCGCGATGTCAGTGTGCTAATTCTTTTTCGGAGCGTCGGTGCATCCTTCCCCAGTGGGAAATGCCGAGCAGACGAGCTTTCTTAGCTGCTCGATCTGCTTTGCCTGAGCGTCGATCTTTGCCTGTTGTTCCTTTAGGGCGTTGACGAGCGACGCAGGCGCAAGCGCACCGTTAAACTCGACAAGCTGGTCGCCGTCGGCAAGCGGCGTCGAGCAGGTCGAGAGCTGGAACGTTGAGCTGTTCCAGCACACCTTGGTCGATGCTGCCGGGCCGAGCGTGTTCACCAACAGCTTGCCGACCACACGCACGGAATCCATCGACCGGCCGAGCGCGATCATATTGTTCTCATAGACCGTCGCACCCGCACCGATCGCCGTCGCGTAGTTTAGTCCGGAATTTCCGATATCGGCGTATGCACCGAGCGTCGTGTTGTTGTCCCCCGAGGTCGGGCCGTCGCCTGAGTGTTCACCGATGAATGTATTGTTACTGCCCGTAGTGTTCCTGAGGCCGGCGGCACCCCCGAAGAAGTTGTTAGTGTTCCCGATGGTATTGGACCTTCCCGTCTCGCTGCCATAGAAGTTATTCCCAAGCCCGGACGTATTGTTCAAACCTGCCCAAAGGCCGACGAATGTGTTCCAATTCCCAGAGACGTTGCTTTGTCCGGCTTGCAACCCAACGAAGGTGTTTGATATCCCCGTCGTATTGCTCTGGCCCGCATCCATTCCGATAAATGTATTAGCGGATCCGGTCGTAACGGAACTTCCCGCTCCTACGCCCGCAAAAAGGCTGTCTGTGTATCCGCCGTTCCCTAGAATGCGGTTGCTGCCTAGATTGAACTGCGTCGTCGCGGACAGGATATTCGCCTGGCCGGTGCCGTCGATGCTGAAATTCGCGAGGGCCTGAGGGCTTGCGTTCTGATTCTGCACATAGCTTGCGCTTCCCGCGGTAGGGTCGCGTGGATCGCTCATCCGCGGGTCGTTCGTGGTCACATACTGCGAGGCTGCCACGCCGCCGAGCTGCTGCGTGTTGACGGCGTTGTCCGCCGTTCCCGCAACGATCGACCTGACGGCGTATGGAGCGGCCGTGAGCGTCTGGCGTGGTGACAAAGTGGTGAAGGCATTCGCCGCCGGATAGCTAACTGAGATCTCAAGCGACCGCGAGGCACCCGAGTATGCCGCCGTCCCGAAGTCTAGCAAGACGGTAAAGATACCGTCGCTCACGTTCACGCCCTGGAGGATCACGTCCGAGCCGACCTGCGTATTCGTCGAATCGTCAAAGAGCCTGAATTTCAGATTTCGCGGGCCGGTCACATTAACACCGTTCTCCAAGAGCTTGCCCTGATACGTGAACGCCGCGTTTCCGACAGGCACAGGCGTCGGTGTTGGTGCGGATGTCCCTGTACCCACGATAGGGATGCTTACAGTCGGCTGTCCCGGAACGTTGGTCGGAAAAACTATATTCGCCGAGCGGCTGCCGACAGCAGTGGGCGTGAAGAACACGCTGAAGGAGATCTGGGAGCCTCCCGGCAAATTTTGGTTACTGGGAAAATTCTGAACCGAGAAGTCGCCTGGGTTCGCTCCATTCAAAGCGTAAGTGCCGGGCCTAAGATGTGAATCTCCGGCATTCTGGATAGTGAAAATAAGTGCGCTGCTCGTCGTCCCAACGGTCTGATTCCCGAAAGAGCCCGCAGTGGGCGAAACATCAATGTTGGGTGTCAGGGAACAGCACGCCGTATTGTCCGAGAACGTGATGGCAAGGCCCGCCGGGCGTCCGTCGTTTATCGAAGCCGCCATCGAATGCCCCTGCAGAAGGGAGTCTTGGACGAAAAGAGTGGCGAGAAGGACGGCCGCGAGAATGAGCGCTTTTAGTACGAAATTCTTCTTCATAGCTTCTTGATACCTCGGATGTTCGGTTATGTCTGGAGCGGAATGTTACGGTGTCAACCGGGGCAAAATCCTTGACAAAAGTTCTTCTTTTCTTCATCTTTTTCTTACTGGCATTAAAAAATGGCCTCACCGAACTCGAATAGCTACCACTTGGGGATTTCCGCCTTCAGCCTGTAGAAAACAGCCTCGAAAAGGCCGGGACACCCATTGCGCTTAAGCCGAAAGCGTTTGCGGTCCTCGTTTTTCTCGTTGAGAATCACGGGCGGCTTGTGGAGAAATCCGAGCTTCTGGATCACGTTTGGAATGGCGCCTTCGTCGAGGAGGCTTCGGTCTCAAAGTGCATTTGGGAGATCAGGGCGGCGTTGAATGATGATTCCAAGGACAGCGAATTCATCCGAACCGTTCCTAAACGCGGTTACAGATTTGTCGCTGAGGTGACGGTTGAGAGCGACGCGGACGCGACGCAGACGGCGGACGAACCTGCCGTCCCCATACTGAGCGGTTCGCCCGCCGAGGACACTGCAATGGAGCTAGTCACCCGGCCCGATGCAGAAGCAGGGGACCTCGCGGAAGTCGGCGATCGTGCATCAGGCCTGCCTGCAGGAAAGCCGTGGAAGCGGCTCTCTAAGGTAGTGCTTGCCGTCGGCGTTACAGCCGTTGCCGTCGCGCTCGTATTTGCCTACTTTTTCCGATCAAAGCCCGTGGCCGCCTTGCCGTCGAATGCGGTGAGGCTCGCGGTCCTTCCGCTTAGGCCGGTCGTTGCCGAGGGCCGCGATCAGGCGCTTGAGTTCGCCATCGCCGATTCGCTCATCCAGAAGCTTAGCGATACGAAAGGCCTTGACGTAAAGCGACTTTTCGCCGTTCGCAAGTACACGGATCTCGAGGCCGATCCGGTCGTGGCCGGGCAGGAACTTGAGGTGAGTTACGTGCTCGCTTCGACCTATCAGGTATCAGACGGGCGGATCCGCGTGACCGGCCAGCTGGTGAATGTTGCGACGGGCATTTGCGAACAGACCTTTCGCACGGAGACCGATGCCGGGGACATTTTTGCAATACAGGATATCGTCGCGACCGATTTTGGCAACGGCGTCCTCGTAAAATTCAACATCTCACCGGGAGCCGAGGCCGCAATGCGTTCGACAGAGAACGCTAAGGCGTACAGGCTTTATAACGAAGCACTTTACCTCGTCGATAAATATACGCGCGAGGATTCGATGAAGGCCGTCGAGCTCCTCGATCAGGCGGTCGCTCTCGATCCGAACTATGCGGCGGCGTGGGCGATAAAAGCGCAGGCGTATTGCCAATTCGCGCATCAGGGCGGCGGCATTCCGTCCGAGGTTTTCGCAAAAGCGGAACCGAACCTTGAGAAAGCACTCGTCATCGACAACAACAACGCTGTCGCTTTGACGATCCGCGGGATGATAAACCGCGATTATTATTGGAAATTCGCCGACGCATACCGCGACCTCGACCGCGCGATCGCGCTCGACCCGAAGTACATTCTCGCGCACCGCATCCTCGCCGGTAACTATTACCACGAAGGCAGGTTCTCCGAAGCGGTCGCCGAAGGGCAGCGTACGGTCGATCTGAATCCCGCGGGCCTTTGGGATAAACTGTTCCTTGCCGAGTATCAGGCCTCTGCCGGCTCGACGAACGAGGCTATCGCCGGGCTTCTGCATATGACGGAGATCGATCCGAAATTCAAGCCCACATACTTCTTCCTTTGGTCAACTTACTTACGCATCGGCGACACGGAAAAGGCCGCGGAATATTTCATCAAGAATAAAGAGATTTGGGGCGACGACCCGAAGGAACTTGACCGATTTCGGAAGATCTATGCGTCCTCGGGCTGGAACGGCCTACTGCGTGCGGAACTCGAGCTGATGATCTCGCAGGATCGCCCGAACCAATATTCGACAAGAAAATTGTATATCGCCGAGCTTGCGGCCCAACTAGGCGAGGCCGACGTCGCCTTTCGCTATCTGGAAGAAGCATTCAAGTTTCGCCAGCTCGGATTCTCATACCTCCGGGTCAATGCCCTACTCCTGCCGCTCCACAACGACCCACGCTTCGAAGACCTCGCCACCCGCGCAAAGCTCTAGTCGGCAAGTAAAATACTGCCTTCCGCCGACGCGGCCGGCGTCCATTGCGACAAATGCGGCACGGCCCCAGCCGTTCTCGTCTTCGGCATAATACCACAGCCGATCCCGCTTCCGACGCGAAACATATCGCCAAATCCGCCCGCAAATCCACCCGCAGCCACCGCCGGGGACGATGCCGCCGTCCTAACGCGGCCCAAAGCGCCCCAAGAATCACGCATGCCAGTCGTACTTCGAGAAGAATCGAATAACAAATACCGCAAAGATTAGCCACCCAACGATAAAGATACCGGTCACAAGCGGACCGTTACCTACAAATTTAGCTAGAGCAACCAAAACCAGGACAAAAACAAACCCAGAAACGACAATGTAGATGCGAGCCTTTCGGGAATTCGTCGGATGTTTCATTCTATCTCCTACAAGAACACGAGGACCTGCCAAACGAAAAAAGGGGCGACACTTCCCCAACTCGTAATCCACCTGCAGCACCTCCACCCAACACAGGCCCGAAACCAACCCCTATTCCGAAACTGCCATCGTAGCCGAGGTTCCTGAGCCACCGCCAAAAGCTGCTCCGTCCCCAAAAACCTCACCAGCGGGTGACGGACTAACGCTACTCGACGCTGGGCCGAGGGATAGGCCAATTTGCATACCGGCGGTACCTAATAGTCCTAGAGCGGCCCCGTTCCCAGACATTAGCTTCGTTTGTCCCGCAATCTCAGAGGTCAACGGGTTGAAACCAAGTACTATCGCATCTGATCCCCCAAACGGTCCAAACTGAAGTCCTCCGCCCACTTCCAGTGTTATCCAAGGGTTATATCCGTCTGCCGCACAGGCTAATGCTCTCATATCTTCCGATAGGGAAGATCGACCCGGACGGTTTGGATTGTAAGGTTCTCGCATGCCCGGATACATATCGCCAGGCCGATCTCGATCCTGACGTTGCAAGCCCGTCGGGTCGTTGAATCTAACGGGGCTATTGAGTACATACCCATAAAGACTAACATCGCCGCCGTTGAATCCTATTGGGTCTTCGGAGATGAAGCGGCCGATCTTCGGGTCGTAGTATCTCGCTCGCGAGTATTGCAGGCCCGTGAAATTGTCATATTCTCTGCCGGTGAATTGGTATCGCGTCGGAAAGTTTGGATTCGACGGGTTCCCGAACGAATCGTAGCTGTTGGACGCCGTCAAGGCACCGCTCGCGTCTACAAGGCCGTTCGTCGAACCAAGATGATCCGCCAGAAAATACGAAACACCCGCACCGCTCGCGGACCGCAGTTTGTTGTCGATACCCGGCCCGGTGCAGTACACGAAATTCTTTTGCTATCTGAGGCCCGATCGACCTTGCTAGCGCCCGATCACGCAGTTTCCCGGTTCGCCCTGCGCGATTGCCCAATCGTAGCATTTCAGAAGAACTCCGGATGGCACTTGCGGCTGCAAAGGAACGCCGTTTTCGGAAGGTTGAGCAACGCAAGCGAACCAAGACTGTCTTTTACCTTCGGATGGATCATTTTGCGTCAGTCGCGCCAACTGTTGAGTTTGTTCCTATCCTCTTCGATCCACGATTCAAGCCGGTCGATATACTCTTCTTTATCGCGAATGCTGTCTTCAATGTCAGAAATCTTATCCTCGAACTCCTGGAGCCATCCTTCGGCCTTGTCAATCCAGTTATCGGAATGCGAGTCATCTATCTTGTCCTGCAGGTCGTCGCGCCGCTGCTTATACCGCTCAAGGGCGTCTTCGGCGTTGCTTAGTTTCTCGCGGGCCGCTCGGAGCTTATCCCGATTGTTTTCCAGGTTCTGCTCGATTCTCGCCTTGATTGCGGCCTTCTTCTCAGCACGTTCTATACGGGCCTGCTGTCTTTCTTCCCACGCGCGTTGCCGTTCCTCTCGAGCGGCCTTGTATTGTCCCCACCATGCGTCAAGTCGTTCCTGACAATCTCCGATACGTTCGTAAATATCGGCCTTGTGCTCCCGTTTCATTCGCAACTTGTATTGATGAAAGAGTCGTCGAGCTTCCTTAAGCTGCTGCCCTTTCCATTTCATCCCGTCGACCGTCGTTCGCATCAGATTGGCCGTCATCACGTCGATGATCGAATCCATTGTCTCCGAATGCCACACGTCGCGAAGATAACCGTCGATCTCGTCGTAGCAGCGCTGTGAGCCTTCCCCAAACTGCTCTCGCTTGAGACGAAAAGCATCGTTCCGGAGGTTGCAGAACTTTCGCCAAGCCTCGTCATGTTCGAGTGCCGAAGGATAGCGCGTACCCTTGAATCCCGCCTGTATCTCGTTCATCAACTCGAACACTGGATCCCAGTCGAAGCCGCCAAAATTGAATAATCCTTGTGACTCAAGCACCTTCGTGTCTAGGCGGTCGATCATACTGTCAAGTTCTACATGATCCATCGCGATCAAACCGGCGCACTGCGCTCGCCGGCCGCGCTTTCCTCAGTGTGGAGCGCATCTATATCGAGTCGGAATTTCTCCTTAACCAGAGCGACAAAATCCTTATCGGTCAGCATCTCGTATGTAATGTCTTTATAGTCACAATTGAGCTGCATGGTTCCGACGAGTTCGCTTGCGGCAGGTATCACACGGCTTAATATTTCTTGAATGTGCTCGCGCGCATTCTCCTCAGTAATGTCGGAAACTGTGCGGCTTCGCAGGCTTGCGGGTGGGTTCTGTTTGAAGCCCGGTAACAGCAGGTCTACAAGCTTTGCCCGGTTTTCATCTATTGCCTTCTGGAGTTCGGCCGCCACGTTCTCCGTTAGTGCCTTCATATCGGTACGAGCCTTCTCTACCATTTCGTCAAATTCCGGTCTGATCTTCCGAAGGATGATCGAACCGTATCGCTCCCCAAGCGGACATGTGTAGTCTTTTCGCAATTTATGAATTTTCCAGCCAAACTCTTTGAATTTCCTTGCAAACGGATTCGATTCATCAACCAGACGACACGTGGAGCGGATGCGGTTTCGAAGATCGCTGTCTTCTTCAGCGATGTTCAATAGTTCCGGCGGAATGGTTATCGTATGGCTCGTGATTTTGCCGCCTATGAAACGAAAGTCGACAAACTGAAACAAGCTCTTATAAACACGAAGCCGCCTTTCGTAATCAAACTTAACCGGCGGGTTTTCGGCGATAGATTGTTCCACAGCCTTAATGTCTGCTTCAACAGCAATAGCTTGCCCGATTTCCGGTTCGCAGCGTTTTTCTCCATTTTCCCGAATGATGGTCGCGGCAAGAATATTGAGTTCTTTTGCGATCTCTGGTGCTATCGCCGGGATCATCTCAAGTGCGAAATCGGTGTTTACCTTGACCGCGTTGCTAAGTGTTTCGTCGGGCTGGTGGAGAATGATCTCAGGGGTTGGAGCATAGACCCAGCTTCATCGTCAACAACGATCACGCCGACACGAAGACCGGTCGCTTTGCGTATCACAACGCCGTGTTCAAAAAGGAACTGCAAACCCTCACGATCGCCAAACCCAAGGCGCATCGGTTCGGCATCTACGTCAAGGACAATGTGAGTTTTCAGGCCCGAATTCTGTTGGCAACAGCTAACCAGTGCCTGTGCGGTCGATTTAGAAATACTCGGTGCTGCATAGATCGCATACCGCTTAGCTGAGGAAATCAATTCGCCGATGCGTTCGTCATTTATGTATGAGAAGGTTCGCTCCATAATCGTCCATTCCCGAAAAACAGACTATTTCCTACATAAGAAGAGTTCCTTTCTCAGGAAAGTCAAGATTACGTTATCTGTTCGTTGCTGCGGTTGGACTTTTGGGACACGGCGCCGTGCAGTAAGCCAATTTTTGAGCTACTTGTGCCAAACCCACATAGATAATCGTGCGTATTGGTGTGGGGGTAACGGACAATTTCTCGCTATTAACCCTCGCAGATTATCCGCCATAACCGCCAC
Organism: Acidobacteria bacterium OLB17; assembly: GCA_001567505.1. Taxonomy (GTDB): domain Bacteria; phylum Acidobacteriota; class Blastocatellia; order Pyrinomonadales; family Pyrinomonadaceae; genus OLB17. The sequence continues at coordinate 19,888 of LLEU01000022.1, forward strand.
TTATCCGCCAACCAAATAGTACCGGGAGGATTTTGTCTCTCGCTTTTGCTCAAAAATACCCTTAGACACCAAATCCTCAAGATCCCTCCAGGCCGTTCGATCCGAAACGTCGGCAATTGACTGATATTAGCTGTTTGAAATACTTCGGGCCCTCAACGCATGCTCAACCACTCTAATCTGTCTTGCGCTCAACCCAGTTTCTTCAGTAAATCGATTCTTACACAGCGTTACTTGCACGCCTCCGTCTCGCTCGACGATTTCAGGTTTCGGCAACTCAGCTTCCAGGCCCGCGTTTATAATCTTCGGTGTGCCGCGTCCCCAGGCGTCTATGTAGCCTCCCTCAAAACAGGCATCGGCAATCAGTGGATTACAGGGACGCGACCGATGCGATCGTCTCAGTACTGCGAGGCTCAACCCTTCAAAATCGATTGGGTTTGAAAAATACTTTCGGTATAGAATATCAGCAGTTTCGTAAAGTTGTAAACCTCCCGTGATTAATACCAGGTAGGAATACACATTTCCGGGTATTATCTTGTGTGAGGTATTCGCTGGTAGGCATGCCTCCCAGAGAATCGTGCGGCCGTTGGTTGTTGTGGATTTCCAGCCACCCCTCCGTCTGCTATCTCACGTCCGATAAACTCTCAAAGATGTACATGTAAAGCGCGGCCTCGCGGTACGTGCGGTTAAAGCGTTCGATAAAGCCGTTCTGCATTGGCCTGCCGGGCTATGTGGATTCGAGCGTTGAGTCGAAAGAGAATTCCTAAGGGTTAGACCATTAAGGCTCACGCTTGTCAACAGAAAAATCTTGCCGAGTTCGCTTCTCGGAATTTTCCAGTTAGAATTTCCGTTTAAGCTAGCGGTGAGGAATAATGGAAGCAACTGAGAAGGTGATGAAGACACGTATCGAGACGGATTCGATGGGCGAGATCGAGGTGCCCGCCGATGTTTATTGGGGAGCACAGACACAGAGGTCGCTTGTGCATTTTGACATCGGTTTTGACGTGATGCCGCGCGAACTGATACGCGCTCTCGGCATCTTGAAAAAAGCGGCCGCGATCGTGAATTTCGACCTCGGCAAGCTCGCGGAAGATAAAAAGGATCTGATCGTACGCGCCGCCGACGAGGTCATCGAGGGCAAACTCGACGCACACTTCCCTTTGCGCATCTGGCAGACGGGCTCGGGAACGCAGACGAATATGAACGCGAACGAGGTCATCTCGAACCGCGCGATCGAACTTGCGGGCGGCGAGATGGGCTCGAAAAAGCCGGTGCATCCGAACGACGACGTAAACAAGTCGCAGTCCTCGAACGACACGTTCCCGACCGCGATGTATATCGCCGCCGCCGAGAGAGTGAACGCACTCATTCCCGAGATCGAGAAAGTTAGCTCGGCGATCAAGGCGAAGGCCGACGAGTTCGAGGGCGTCGTCAAGATCGGCCGCACGCATTTGCAGGACGCAACGCCCGTGACGGTCAGCCAGGAATTCGGCGGCTGGGCGAACCTCGTCGATCGCGACGTCGAACGCCTGAAGATGGTGATGCCCGGACTGCTCGACCTTGCGATCGGCGGCACGGCCGTCGGCACGGGTTTGAACGCGCATCCGGAATTTGCCGAGCGTGCCGCGGCAAAGATCGCCGAGCTCACGGGCCTCTCGTTCAAGTCGCATCCGAATAAATTTGCGGCCCTTTCAGCTCACGACGAGATCGTTTTTGCCTCAGGCGCGCTAAAGACGCTCGCTGCAAGCCTTATGAAGATCGCGAACGACGTCCGCTGGCTCGCATCCGGGCCACGCTGCGGCCTCGGCGAGATCTCGCTGCCCGAGAACGAACCCGGCTCGTCGATAATGCCCGGCAAGGTCAATCCGACCCAAAGCGAGGCGATGACGATGGTCGCTGTTCAGGTCTTCGGCAACGATGCGGCGATCGGTTTTGCAGGTTCGCAGGGAAATTTCGAGCTGAACGTGTTTAAGCCCGTGATGATCCACAATTTCCTGCATTCGGTACGGCTCATCCACGACGCCTGCCACGGCTTCGTCGATTACTGCATCAATGGCATCGAACTCAACCGCGACAAGATCGACCATTACCTGCGCGATTCGCTGATGCTCGTCACCGCGCTCAACCAGCACATCGGCTACGACAATGCCGCGAAGATCGCCAAGAACGCACACAAGAAAGGCATCTCGCTAAAGGAGTCCGCCGTCCAGCTCGGCCTGTTAACCGCGGAGAATTTCGACGAGCTCGTCGTCGCCGAGAATATGACGCATCCGTAACCGATGCTTAAAAGATATATGCACCGCCGCGAGCGGCACTTTGCGATGCTCGACGACGACCGCATCGTTTATCCGTTCGATTGGGGAATAGAATTCGTCGATCGCGAAGCTGCCGCTTCCGATCCTCGCGAATTCTTTCGCGATTTCTCGGCCCGAACCATCAAGAATAGCGACGAATTCTTCTTCTCACCCGACATTGCCGACCTTCGCATCGAAGGCCGGGACGTCAGTTGGACAAGCGGCGTCGAGACCGTTTCGGAAGAGAATAATACGGTTCGTGCCGCGTATTTTCCGGTTGGGGGAGCACGCTCGGCAGTGCTCGTCCTGCCGCATTGGAACGCAAAGTCGGGAACCTATTTCGACCTCTGCAAGACCTTCAACAAGGTCGGTTTTTCCGCCCTGCGGCTTACGCTCCCTTATCACGAAGAGCGGATGCCTCGAGGCCTTTCGCGTGCCGATCACCTCGTTTCGCCGAACATTGGCCGAACGCTCCAGTCGCTCAGGCAGTCCGTTGTCGATACGCGATCGGCAGTTCGCCTGCTCAAAGATAAAGGTTATCAAAAGGTCGGCATCGTCGGGACAAGCATCGGTTCGTGTGTCGGTTTTTTTGCATTCGTCCACGACCTTGCGATCGACGCCGCCGTCTTCAACCACGTGTCCGGCTACGTTGCCGATGTCGTTTGGGAAGGCCTATCGACCTATCACGTAAAAGCGGGGCTTGCGGAGAATGTCGGGCTTGATGAACTTCGCGAATATTGGCTTCCGATCTCGCCGATGGCGTATATGGATCGCCTCGCAGCAATGCCCGAACGGCCGCAGCGTTACATCTACACGCTCTATGACCTGAGCTTTCCGCTGCACCTTTCACGCGACACGATCGCCGCACTCCGAAGCCGCAGCATCACGCACAGCAGTGTCGCAATTCCCTGCGGGCATTACACGCTCGGCGAAAAACCCTGGGTTTATTACGACGGCTGGAAGATCGTGAACTTCATCCGACGGCATCTAAAATAAAGGCAGTACGCGGCCCGTGCGGGCAAGAGCGAAAAGAGTGTAGAATCTTGGCTTCGGGCTTTGACCGCCGACCGTTCTTAATGGGAGAGATACCGGCAAAATTTGACCGCACGATCGACGAGGGAGTCGCTCGCTTGATCTCGCGTTGCGCGGACGCACACGGCTGCAAGATCGATGACGTGAGGCCGCGCGTCGAAAGGTCGCTTGCGAAGTATCTTTTCATCGACGGTGCTCAGGTCGATCACGCCGACGTGAGAGCCTTCATAGAGGAGATACGCAGTGACGAACTTTGCCTTGTCCTCGCTTGCGAAAAAGGCAGCGAGGCGGCCTGGGACGTGCTCGTCCGCGACTTCGATGCGACGGTGAGATCCGCGGCGAGAAAGATCGCGTCCGACCCCGAAGATGCGGACGACCTAGCGGGGTCGATCTGGGCCGAACTCTACGGCCTGCGTGTCGGAAAGGACGGTGTGCGAAGGTCGAAACTTGCGTATTTCAGCGGCCGCGGAAGCCTCGGCGGCTGGCTGCGAGCGGTGACGGCTCAGCTTGCGGTCGATCGGCATCGAAAGGTCGCAAAGCTTGTGCAGGTTGAAGAGGACCGCGACCTCGAGGTCCTGGCCGAGGAGGCCGGGAATAAAAATGAGAATGGCATCGTCTCGCACGCGGAGACGGGCGAGGCTGCCCTCATCGAAAAGGAATCGTCCGGCGCAGTGACGGCGGCCCTGCGAACCGCGATCGACGGACTCGACGATGAGAGTCGCCTGATCCTGAAGCTGTATTATTTTGACGACAAGAAATTGAAAGATATCGGCGCCGCATTCGGCTATCACGAGGCGACGGCGAGCCGGCGGCTTGCAAAGATACAGTCCGATATAAGAAAAATGACCGAGGCCGCACTAAAACGCGACCATGGCTGGACGGATGCCGACGTAAAGCGGAATCTGGCGGATGCGGCGGAAAAGATCGGCCTCGACCTCGAAAAGATGCTCGCTGCTCTTGCCGTCGCCGTGTTGCTGCAAGTTTTGCATTTTCGGGCGTTCTAAAGACGGTCACGAAGCTTGCCGCCTTTGGCCCGCGTTTGAGAGATCGAGGAGAATTCGTCGCCGAACAAATTCGGGCGACGGCGGTATTAACAGTAGTAATGGAGTACGAGATCGACAAGCAGATAGACAGATTGCTGCGAAATGCAGGCAACCTTGCGGGCGTTCAGCGTCCGGCCGAAGGCCCGCATCTCGATGCCGATCAACTGTCCGCGTTCCTCGAAAGTGCCCTGCCCGAAACCGCACGCAGGAACGTCATTACACACGCCGCGAACTGCGACGAATGTCGCCAATTCTTTGCCGCGGGCGTGGAAGTACACGCTCCTGCTTCGGCGGAAACTCCGGCCGCCGCCCCAACGACGCCCATCGTCGAACCGAAACGTCGCTGGCGTTTCCTCGGTATGCCGGCATTCGCCGCCGTGATGTCGGGACTGCTCGTCGTCGTATTTGCGGGCTTCCTTGGGCTGCGGTATTTTTCGCGGGCGGGAGAAGCGGACTTTGTCGCCAAGAAGGCGGAGAACGAAGCACCAAGGCCTGCCGCCGACGCCGCTGAGGCTTCGAATACCGCCGCTCAAAGCGGGAATCCCGCACCCTTGGCTGCAAATATTCCTGCGAACACGAACGCAAGCTCCGAACCTGCTCCCGCAGCGAACCGAGACGAACCTCTCGCCGGCGTGCCGGTAATTCCTTCGAGGTCGTTCGCCGAAACTCCGAAGGGCACGGCGACGACAAATGAACCGAGTCGACAGCAAGCGGAGATCACCGAGCGCCGCGGAATGCCGATGTTGTCGCAGGCGCCTCCGAAGCCGGCTGAGAAGGCCGAACCCGGCTTCCAGATCGACGGAGCCAGCGGCGCTGAGAACAAGGTCACCGACAAGAAACTGGAAGATGCCGAGGTTCGGGCCAAATCGCGTGCGGCGGTGTCGGTCGCAAGGGACGCCTCGCCGGAGAGGCCGGCGGCACCGCCCGCTGTTCGAAGCGTAAGCGGAAAGACGTTCACGCAACGCGGCGGCGTTTGGTACGATTCCGCATACAAGGGCGGAAAGACCGTCGATCGCGCCAAGAAATGCGACACATGCGGCGCTCTTGCTCCGGGGCTGCAGAAGATCCTCGACACTCTGCCGGGAACGGTCGTCGTCGTTTGGAACGGCCGCGATCTCAAATTCTTTTGATCCGTTGGACAAGGCCGCAGCGGTTGAAAGATAATATCGAAGCTGCAGATGCCTGAATCCGTCCTTGCCGCCGAAGAAACGCTGATCATCGAAACGCCGGAGCGTGTCGAGCTTGAGTTTTCTCTCGCCTCGATCGGCAATCGTTTTATGGCGGTCGGGATCGATCATCTCATCCAGTTCCTGAGCATCATTCTCATTGCGTGGTTCTTCGCCTGGATCGCGAGCGTGAACACGCTCGACGGCATTTTTGAAGATTCCCCAAAATGGGTGACCGCAATTATGATCCTTGCGGTCTTCGTGGTATTCGCGTCGTATTTCACGGTATTCGAGTGGCTCTGGAACGGCCAAACGCCCGGGAAACGCCTGATGAAGCTGCGTGTGGTTCGCGAGGACGGACGGCCGCTCACCCTCTGGGAGGCGATCGCCCGCAACCTGCTTCGTATTGCGGACGCGGCTCCCGGTTTCGTCATCCCGATCTACTCCGTCGGGTTGATCACGATCTTTCTGAATCGACGCGATCAGCGTCTCGGCGACATTTTCGCCGGGACTGTCGTCATTCGCGAACGGGCCGATGAATCCCCGACATTTGCCGATACCTTCACAAAACGGATCGCCGATCCCGCATTGACACGCGTCCAAAAGCCCGTGACGTTCACGGCCGACATTTCGAAGATCACCGAGGACGAGATCGAGGTGGCTGAGATCTTCCTTCGCCGCCGCTGGGATCTGAAAGATCGGCAGCGACTCTGGATGGCGTGGCGGATCGCCTTGCCGCTGATGTATAAAATAAGGCCGCGATACAGCGAAGTTGACTTCACCTACGAAGGCTTTCTGGAAGAACTGATCGCAAGGTTTCACGCAAGGCAGAAATTCGCGGGCTGAATGCATCGTTGCGGTTGGCATTTCGCGGCACTCGATGCTAAGGTTTCGAAGGCCGGTCTCTCCCCGTTTTGATACAAAGTGAAGAAAAACGTACTTGTTACCGGCGGTGCCGGATTTATCGGTTCGCATCTCGTCGGGAAACTTCTCGCTGAGGGCGGTTGGCATATCACGATCGTTGACGACCTCAACGACTTCTATTCGCCCGCCGTCAAGCGCGCGAATCTTGCTCTCTTTGCCGACTCTCCGGACGTTGAGTTCATCGAGGCCGATATTCGAAATGCCGCGTCGCTCGAACGCGTTTTTGCGGGCCGCTCGTTCAATACGATCGTCCATCTCGCGGCACGTGCCGGCGTAAGGCCTTCGCTCGCGGAGCCGCAGCTTTATATCGAAACGAACATCAACGGAACTACAAACCTGCTTGAGCTGGCACGAAGCGGCGGCGTGAGGCAGTTCGTTTTTGGCTCGTCGAGCTCGGTTTACGGCGAGAACAAGAAGGTCCCGTTCGCCGAGGACGATCCGATCTTCAACCCGATCTCGCCGTACGCGGCGACAAAGGCTGCGGGCGAACTCATCTGCCACACGTATTCGCACCTTTTCAATATCCGCACCGTGTGCCTGCGTTTCTTTACGGTTTACGGTGCGCGTCAGCGGCCCGACCTTGCGATCCACAAATTCACGCGGCTGATCGACGAGGAGAAGCCGATCCCGGTCTTTGGCGACGGCAGCACGCGTCGTGATTACACCTACATCGACGACATTATCGGCGGCGTGCGTGCGGCAATGGCGTACGACGGTTCGATGCACGAGGTGTTCAACCTCGGCGAATCCGAGACGACCGAATTGTTGCGCCTGATCGAGCTTCTTGAAGCTGCCTTGGGCAAAAAGGCGATCATCGACCGCCAACCGCCGCAGCCCGGCGACGTGCCGATCACATTCGCCGACGTCTCGAAGGCCCGCAGGCTGCTCGCCTACGACCCGAGAACGAAGATCGAGGACGGAATACCGAAATTCGTCGAATGGTTCAGATCCGAAAAGGCCGCCGGCGCCTGAACCCGAACTGCACGCGAAAGGGGGCAAATCACGACCGCATAAGCTAAAATAGACGGTGTGACGCAAAAAGCTCACATTTTGGGGATGACGCGCGCCGAACTCGCCGAGCTTGTAACGGGTCTTGGCGAACCGAAGTATCGCGCCGGTCAGGTCTTTCGGGCCGTGCACGAACGGCGTCTTCGCTCGTTCGACGAGATCACCGATCTTCCGAAGGCCTTCAGGGCGAAGCTTGCCGAGGTTGCCGACATTTCGCGTATGACGGTCGAATCGCGCTTCGTCTCGACCGACGGCACGCGCCGATACCTGATGCGTACCGCGAAAGGGCGCCCGGTCGAGACCGTATATCTTCCGACCGAGAATCGCGACACGATCTGCTTCTCGTCGCAGAGCGGATGCCCGCTCAAGTGCGATTTTTGCCTGACAGCGAAGCTCGGACTGCTCGGGAATCTGACAGCGGGCGAGATCGTCGAGCAGATCGTCATCGTCCTGAACGACGTTTACGGCGTCGGTGCCGAAACTCCGAAGGGGACGAACCTCGTCGGTATGGGTGCCGGCGAACCTTTCCTGAACTTTGAGAATCTGATCGCGGCCCTTCGCCTGATGGCGGACGAGAAAGGGCTTTTCATCGTTCCGAACCGCGTAACGGTATCGACCGCAGGCATCGTCCCACGGATCGACGATCTCGCTCAGCTCGAAGACCGGCCGCACCTTGCAATTTCTTTGACGGCCGCAACGGACGAACTTCGCGACCGACTGATGCCGATCAACCGCAAATGGGACCTCGACGCACTGATGAAGGCCGCGAAGAATTTTGAGCGGAGCCTGAAACGCGGTGAGCGCTTTACGTTCGAGTACGTGATGCTCGGCGGCGTAAATGATTCCGCCGAGGACGCTCGCACGCTTGCCGAACTGCTCGGGCGATATAAGCTCCGGCGGTGTAAGATCAACCTGATCCCGCACAACGGCGCCGAACAGCTCGACTACGCATCTTCGTCTCCGGAAGCGGTCGATGCCTTCAAACGAACGCTCGAATCGCTCGGCGTCGATGCGTATATCCGAACGCCGCGAGGCCGCGATATTTACGCTGCCTGCGGCCAACTGGCGGCGAAAGCCGGCTAGAAGCGAATTTTTTCGATGGAAATACTGATCTTTGGCATCATACTTGTGGCCCTTATGGCGTGGGCATCTACGCGCATAAAGAAGAATGCCGCCGCGGCCTTCGACGCGGAGTCCGTATCGACCCCCGCCTTCACGATCGAGAAGCCCGCGGGAATGCTTCACGTCCTGAACGGCAATCCCGAGCTTGAATTCGAGGCATATTCGAAAGAGTTCGGCACGGGCGTGATGTCGAAAATGCGGATGTTCCGGGCTGAGGTCAAGAAGCTTCACCCAACGGGAATCGCCGCGAAGATCGCCGAGATCAAGAAAAGCGGACAGGTTCGCGACGACCGCAAAGAGGTGATCGACGGCCGGACCTATCACGTCATCGAGATCGAAGAAGGCGGCACGAAGGTGCCCTGCCGCGTCAAATACAAGATCGCCGAGACTCAGGATGCGGCCTACGTCCTGAAGCTGAGAGCTCTCGAAGAGGCCGGCGAGAACGTCTTTGAAACTCTCGACGTTATGCTCGAAAGCTTTGTGCTAAAAGACGCCGAGGCCGCCGTTTGAATCTATGAAGAAAGTTGTATCACTCACAGTATTCGCCCTCGCGTTCGGCATCTTTTCGGCCGCCGCCTTAGCACAGGAAGTGTCCGTATCAGTGCCGAACGGCTCGCTCGCTCGCGGCAAAAGCGTCCGTGTGACCGTAACGCTTGATATTCCCGGCGGCCTGCACGTGAATTCCAACCGGCCGAAGGACGAGAACCTGATCGCGACGGTCGTGACGCCGTCGGGCGGCGGCCTGCGTTTCGGCGCCGTTCGTTATCCTGCGGGACACGACAAGGTTTTTGGGTTTTCAAAGAACGCGCTCAATGTTTACGAGGGCCGCGTCAGGTTCTCATTCCTTGCGACCGTGCCCGCGAAGGCGAAAGGCAACAGTGCGTCCTTCCGCGTTGCGGTTCGCTATCAAGCATGCACTGACGAGGTTTGCTATCCGCCGAAGACGAAACGGATCAACGTCTCGGCACGTATTCGCTAAGCTCGCCCTATCACCGAAAGCAGCCTTCCCGTTTTCCCGTACAGCTGTTTTTCACGCCGGTAGGAAAAGAAAAGGTCGGTGCGCTCCATCGTGCAAAATGGAGCGATCGAGATGTTCGCGGCGTCCACTCCGCAATCGATCAGCTGATCGCGATTTGCCGCGTGAAGGTCGATGCGGGCGTGGCCGGGCCGCGTCGGCACGAAATATTTTTCCGCATCGGCGAAATTCTTACCGAACGCTTCGATCACGTCCTCGCCGATCTCGTACTGTCGAACCGATGCCGCCGGCCCGATCGCGGCGATCATCCCGTTCGGTTCCGCGCCGAATTTCTCCTGCATCTTCCCGACAGCATTTGCGACGATCGAGGCGACCGTTCCGCGCCAGCCCGCGTGAATTGCGGCGAACGCACCCGAAGCGGGATCGGCTACAAGAACGGGCACGCAGTCGGCGGTCTTTACGCCGAGAAGCACGCCCTTGAGCCGCGAGATCATCGCGTCGGCGCTTGTGTCGGAATCCGTTACGTCTTCGTCGGCCTCGATCGTTTTTACGGCCGAGCCGTGACATTGATAGACGGCCGCGATCTTCATTTCGGCGGGAAAAAGCCGCAAAAAACGCCGTCGATTCTCGTAGATATTCTCGCGGGCATCTTCGTTAAAGCCCGCAAGGTTGAGGCTGTCCTTCGGAAATTCGGAGACGCCGCCGCCGCGGGTCGAAAAGCCGTTCACAAAACCTGCGGCCTCGAGCCGACGAGCGACAAGCGCCTTTACGCCGTCGGCCTCTCGCCAAAAGAACCCTGAATCGGCTAGAATTTCGTCGTCATTCATGATCGTCTCAACAGGCATCGACATCGTGGAAGTCTATCGGATCGGCGAAACTCTTTCGAGAACGCCCCGTTTCCTCTCGCGCGTGTTTACCGAAGGCGAACGGGCTTACTGCGATGCGAAAGGCGCTGCGGCGAATCAAAGCTACGCCGCGAGATTTGCCGCCAAAGAGGCCGTGTTCAAGGCCCTGAAGACGGGCTGGCGCGGAAACCTCTCCTGGCAGGAGGTCGAGGTCACGGTCACCGAACTCGGTGCCCCGGAGGTTCGGCTTCGCGGGAAGGCCGCCGAACTTTTTGCTGCAAGCGGTGCAAACCGCATACACATTTCGCTTTCGCACACCGCCGAACACGCCGTCGCACAGGTCATCCTCGAACGCGAATAGCTATTTTGGCTTCTTAACGACATCGATCGAAAAATATCCGATTGCGGCATCGTGATCCGAGAACCGCTCGGGCCGTGCTGCGTCCGAACGATAGCTTTCCGGGAAGTCCGCATTCACTCGCGCATAACCGAATCCGCTCACGTACGGCACGAGGTTCGCCGTGACGATCATATGATCGAGCACCTGGCCGTTGCCATCGTAGTTATATGAATAACGCTGCTTTTCGGTTATCAGATCGACGAGGTTGACCATATCCGGGTCGAGAAGGTCGTCCGAAGGATTCAGCACCGCGTCCTTTGCGGCCGGCGTGCCCTTGATCGTCCCGACGACATCGACAATTCCGTCGCTGAACTGATACGCGTTGAAATCGCCGACGAGGATGATGCGTTCTGCAGGATCGGCCTTCTGGCGTGAGGCAACGAGCTTTGCGAGGAACTCGGCCTGCAGCCGTTTTTTCAGACGGACGGCATCCTGCCGCTTCGGGTCGTTGTATCCGAGGAACGATTTAAGGTGATTCACGATCACGGTGAAGGCGAAAGGTTCGCCCGTCTTCGCGTCCGTGATCGAAGCACGCAAGAGCAGCGGCGGACGATCATTCAGATAGATCTCGTTGGATGAGCCGGGACTCGCGAATTTTTCATCCTTGCCGTACTGCTTTACCTCGATCGCCTTAATGCGGCTCGTCTTCACCAGAAAACCGGAATCGATCCCGCGGCCGTCATTTCCCTCTTCGAGGAACGCGGCATATTTCGGGTCGGGCTTGCCGGCGGCAGCTGCATCCGCATTTATCTTCGCCGCAAGGCGTTTCAGGACGGCGAGGTTCTCGGCCTCGACTACGCCGATCACATCCGGCATCTGCATACGATCGCGAATAGTGAGCGAGATCTTGTTCATACGCGCGTTCAGCGCGTCGGTCTTTACGACGTCTTCCTTGATCCCTGGGTCGTCAACATCGTCAAAGAAATTCTCGAGGTTCATTCCCGCGACCGTGAACTGCCGCTCGGTCGCCGCAGGAAGGTTTATGACGGTCGATTCGTATCCCGCGACCGAAGGCCGCGTGGCTGTTTCGGCAAGGATCGTGTACGTGTTGTAGGAATAATGCATCACGCCCGTCAGGTCTTTGAGCGTCGTGCCGGCGGCGACATCGACCGCTGTCCCGCCGTCAAGCCCGAGGCTCTCGACGCGAAGGCGTTCGGGATTTCCGTCGAAGATCTTTATCCCCGGACGCTCTTTCCGGAATTTCTCCTTTTCGTCCTTGCTCAGGAAAATGTATTCGAAGATATCGTAGCCCGGCCCGCGGAAAGGCTTGCCCATTCCTTTTACTACGCCGAAGAACGTGCCGTTCGAGGCCGACGTGTTCTCGATATTGTTGACGCGGCCGCCGGTCGGCGCCGTGACGAAGAATTCGCGGACGACCACACGCATCCCTTCGAATCTTTCAAGCTCTGTGATCGAGTTCTCCTTTAGGTCCGCGGCTGTGATCTCGACGGGTTTCGGCAGCGGGACGTTCTTTTCGAGCACCTTAATGCGGTCGCGGTCGGCGAACATCGAGATCTCGGTGAGCGGCAGCGTCTTGCCGTTCGCGGCGCGCGGGCGAAACTCCTGAACTTGTCCCGTGATCGAGATCAGGCTGCCGATGGCGGCATCCTCGGAAGGCGCGTCCTTCGTGAAAACGTAAATTCCCTCCGATGTATTCGGGTCTTTGTCCACCTTGTCATCCGGCGTCTGCAGGAAGAAGCCGTCGCGGCGGCGTGCCGTGACGATGCCCGATGTCCTGACCTGCTGGCGTTCAACGGGCGAGGCCACGCCGTCGCCCTGGATCGCCGATATCGGGAGTTCTTTCTGTGCCAGGACGCTTGTCTGCCCAAGGGCAAAGAAGGCGGCCGCAAAGGCCGCCATAAGGAGTGACTTTTTCATAAAGAGCTATTGAACATCGCGTCGCCGCTCGATGATCGCTTGTGTGTTGATGGGAATCGCCGAGAAAAAGTTGTATCCCGTCAGATTCTCGACCGCATCGACCGTAACGCGGAACTGCCGCCACGGCGTATTCGAATTAAGCGGCGGAAAGTTCGGCACGACGATGCCGAAGGCGCGTGTCGAGCGTGTCACGCGCTGAAGGTCGTTCGAGCCGTTCGGAAGGATCAGCACGACCTTCCAAGTATATTGCGGGACGACGATGCGGCCGCCCGCGATCGTGCCGATATTGCCGACAGGCCCCGTGATTATGTATATCTCCTTGCCTTGCGAGGCAAGCGAGCGGCAGTAGTTCTCGAAATCGTTCCACGGGCCTTGATTGTTCGAGCCCATCTGCGGGACGAAGTTCGTCATCAGGAATGTCGCGGAATTGTTCGCGACCGAATTCGTCCTATCGCCCGAAGCACATATGCCCGCGATCGTATCCCGAACCCGAATAATCGTTGTCCTGCACGTGATACCACGCGGCGGGAAGCGCCGGGTCGGGCCGATAGTCGTCCTGACGCGGCGTCGAGCCGATCCAGGAGCTGTCCAGCCGCCAAGCGACCCAATTCGGCGTCGCCTTCGAGCGGTTGTAGGAAAGCGTGTACTGCGGCTTCGGCATCAGGTAGTTGTTCTCGTTCGCGATCTCGGCGGTCGCTCCCGAAGGTTGCCAAAGAGCAGCGGATCCTCGTTCGGGTTCGGTGCGTTGACGGTGAGCGTCAACTGCATATTGACCGTGCGGCCTTGCGCATCCGCCGCGACGGCCGGTATCAATTTCGAACCGCCCGTCACACCGGAAGGTATCGCAGCGTTGAACGAGAAAACGTTGTCGCCGGCCGTTACGTCGCCGTTGGTTCCGTCATCAAAAAGCTGTTGGTTCGCCGCCCCGTTGATCTGCGTCAGGTCGGCAGAAACGGTGATGTTCGTGCTCGGAGGCGTCGTCGCGGGCACGGTCGTCACGTAGATGAGCGTATTGCCGCCGGGAGCAACGGTTGTCGGGTTCGCGTTTTATCGTCGCGAATAATTCCGTGCCGGTCGCACCGCAAGTCGAGGTCGTGCCGGTCGAACGCGGGGCCGACGG
>LLEU01000023.1 GCA_001567505.1 Acidobacteria bacterium OLB17
CCGTTCAAGCGCGTCGAGGACGCCCATTTCTCCCGTTGTCATTTTGCCGAAGAGATATTTCAGCGAGGTCAAACCTAAATTTATGAAGAACATACGCACATTCACACTGGCCATCATCCTGCTTGCCGCGCTCGGACTCGGCTGCTCGGCGATAAACAAGCTTCGCTCGGGCATCGAGAACAATTCGGCAAATAACAGCCCGACGAATTCGAACTCGGGTTCGCCGTCCGACGAGCCGGCCTCGGGAACCGCCGTTGCGGGAACCGATCCAAAGGGCGAGATCATCGCCGCATCAAAAAATTCACGTCGCTCGATTCGTTCACGGCCACGATGAAGAGCGAGGGCGAAAGCTCGCTCAACCTCAAGCTCGAGTATCAGGCGCCGGATCGCTACCATTTGATCAGCGAACCAATGCACGGCATTGAGATCGAAACGATAATGATCGGCCCGGACAGCTATGCGAAGTTCGGCGGCAAGTGGCAGAAGATGCCGGGAAGTGGTGCTGCGCAGGTGCCCGCGATGCGCGATATGTTCACGGAAGAAGGCGCAAAGCGGCTCTCGAATGTGCGTTACGAAGGCTCCGAGGACATCGACGGAAAGCCGGCGAATAAATACGTCTATGATGATCCCGGACAGCCGGACAAAAAGGTGTCGCCCTTTACTTCGACGATCTGGGTGAACAAAGCGACCGGCGTTCCGATGAAGATCAAGGTCGAATACAAAGGCGGCCAGCTCAAGTCCGCGACGATCGATTACGATACGGACACGCCCGTAAAGATCGAAAAACCGATGTAGCCAGCGGATGACGGAGATCCTAAAGCTCGAAAATGTGACGGTTCGCTACGGCGGCCGGAGCGGTATCAATGCCGTTGACGATGTTTCGCTTGAGGTGGGACGCGGCGAGACGCTTGCGCTCGTCGGGGAATCGGGATGCGGGAAATCGACGCTCGCTCGTGCCGTTCTGCGTGTGCAGCCGATCTCTTCAGGCCGCATCATCTTCGACGGCGAGGATATTTCGCGGCTTTCCGAACGAGCCTTGCGGCCGGTGCGTAGGCGGATGCAGATGATCTTTCAGGATCCGTTCTCGAGCCTCGATCCGCTCGTCTCGGTGGGCGATTCGATACTGGAACCGCGACGCGCATTCGACAAAAAGATCGGAAAGGCGGAACTCGACAAGCTGCTTGCCGACGTCGGACTCTCGCCTGAATATGCGCGACGCAGGCCCGGACAACTCTCGGGCGGCCAATGTCAGCGGGTCGGCATTGCGAGGGCTCTTTCGATCGAGCCTGAACTGATCGTCGCGGATGAACCAGTTTCGTCGCTCGACGTCTCGATGCAGGCGCAGCTGCTCAACCTTCTAAAACGCTCGGTGCGGACACGCAGCATCTCGCTCATTTTTATTTCGCACGACCTGCGGGCGGTGCGTTTTCTGGCCGACCGCGTCGCCGTAATGGAGAAAGGACGGATCGTCGAATGCGGCCGGGCCGGCGAGATCCTCGAACAGCCGCAGCATCCGTTCACAAAAAGGCTCGTTGCCGCGATACCGCAGATCGCTGTGTGAGGAAAAAAATATCGCCTCGCATCTTGTCCGCAAGATGCGAGGCTTCTTTTAGGCGAATTTCCCATCGCTTATCTGCCCGAATTTGCGCCCGTAGTATGCCGAACGGGCGGCGGCGGCGTGTGCTGTTTGCGGTTGGCGAGAAAATTGTCCTTCAGGAACTTGATCTGTTTGTGCACCGCGGTTATCGCGGCGAGATGCCGCTTTACGACATCCATAACGTGCGGCCGCAAGTTCTCTTTTAGGACGTTGCGGTAAGCTTTCTTTGCGATGCTCTCGCCGCGCTCACATTCGGCAAGAATGCCGGCCTCGTCGCGGCCTTCGATCGCGGCCTTGATGTCGATCCATCCGCGGTGGAGTTTTGCGATGAACGAGCCCGTGTGCTCGGGATTGCCGCCGAGCGATAGGACGAGCGACTGCAGCTCGCCGACGAACTGCGAACGCTGGCGCGTACATTCCGAGAAAAGCTGTTTCAATTCGGCCGAGCGGACGCCTTCCGCGGCACTGCGGAAACCTGCCTCGCCATCCTTGCAGGTCACGATCAACTCGTTCAAACGCGATACCGTATTTGGCTTTGAAAGCACTTTGGCGCGATCGGCAGACCCGGCATCTGCCTTCTTCGTCGGCTTGGCTTCGTAATCATTGATCATCGCAAATAAACCTCCCAAAAAACCGCTTCTGCGTTCTCAAAGACTCGCCCTTTCGGCAAATAAGTATCTACTTACAGTATCCTCCGCCGGGGCGTTTCGGTCAAAATGAGAGGATCGCCGCGTCGCGGCCCGGCTTTCCTTGCCGCGCAGCAAAAAACACCGTAAAACTCTTGGAAAACCGCCGTGATTAGGTGTTTTTGCGAGATACAAAAGCGTGTATCTCCCGCACCGGGCAACTGAACCCCGGACGGTATCGAGTAAAGGCCAGCAATGAGCGAGAAACGCGAGGTTCCGCCCAAGAACATCCTTGAGCGGATCGCGAAAAAGAATGGGATCGCGGTCGTTGTTGTTGACGAGACGGGCAAGCAGTCGCCGGCCGTCAACAACAACTCGATCTGCGCCGTGCTGAATCCTGACGGCGTGCTCGTCGGGCGATGCGCCCGCGACTGCGGCCGTGCTCTCGAGCGTTCACGGGAAGAGAATGCGACGATCTCCTACACCTGCCACGCCGGCCTTCTGTGCCCGTGCGGCGAGATTCGAGTCCGAAGGCAAACCTGCGGCGGTGATCGTCGGGGCGTGCGTTCACGAACTCGGAGAATTATCGCCGTGCCGCGAACCGCGCGATGACCGGCGATTGGAGCGCGCTGCCGGCCTCGAGATTCTTCGAGAATATCCTGCTGCTCAGCTCGGACGCGCCGCTTGTCGATGCCTGCGGGAACTAAAGGACGAAGCGAAAAAGCACGCGGCTTCCAATGCAGCGTCCGCGACGCAGGCCGATGAGATCGCACGTCGTGCCGCCGCGCTCAACGAGGCGGCGACGAGCCCACCGACGAAGCCCGACCCATCCGATTGGCGTTCGTTCTTCGGGTCGTTGCTTGGCCGAGATTATATTTCCGCACGAAATGCGACGATCGAATTCGCCGCAAAACATTTCTCGCTCCGCTGGCTGATCTGGCTCGAAAAACGCGGCGACCGTCTCGAAAGCACGGCAGTTTCGGCGAAGCTGAAAGGCCGCAGGGTCAACGTCGGTATCGAGCTCGATGACGAACGCCTTGCCGATGCCGCCGCAGGCGAAAAGCCGGCCGTGCTCGGCAAACCCGCGACCGAAGAAGAGCCGGAACCGAAACGCGTACTGCTTTTTGCGATGCCGGTCGGCGATGAAATTCCTGTCGCTCTCGTCGTGCTCGACAAGGTCGCGGAAGAGGATAAACGAAGGGCGATCGCGAGATTTTGCCGTTCGATCGCGCCTCAGCTTGAGATCCTGCGTCTGAGGGCGGAAATGGACCGGCGTGCGCGGCTTGACGAAGTTTCGGAAAAGCTTGCCGAAGGCGTCCGCGAACTCGACACTGACGAACTCTGGATGCACCTTGCCCGCGTGAGCGCCGAGCTGCTCCAGTCGGAACGGGCGTCATTGATGACGCGGGCCGGCGAAGGCGAAACCTTCTGCGTCAAAGGCTCGGTCGGCACGGCCTTTGATATGCGGGACGATCCGGCGCCGGGCGAACGCGTCGCACGCATCGTATTCGAACGCGGAAAACCGATCGTCGTTCGCGACGTCGCGACCACCGGTTTGCCGCCCGTCGGCGAAGAACGCAAATACAGGTCGGCATCATTCCTTTCGGCGCCGATCTGGCTTGGCGAAAGGCAGCTTGCGGTAATAAATTTTACGGACAAGGTAACGGGTATGCCGTTCGACCGACGCGATCTCGATCTCGTAAAGGCGATAACGCCGCAGCTTGCCGCCGCCATCGACCGCACGCAGTTGAAGGAAAAGGCGGGCGAGCTCGAACAGCTTTCCGTCACCGATCCACTCACGGGCCTGCTCAATCGGCGATATATGGTTCAGAGGCTGAGCGAGGAAGTTAAACGCTCGAATCGCCACGGCTACCCGATGGCGTTCGTGATGCTGGACGTCGATCATTTCAAATCGTACAACGACACGTTCGGGCATCCGGCGGGCGATGAAGCCTTGAAGATAGTCGCGTCCGTGATTCGCGATACGCTTCGCGACGCCGACGTTGCCGTGCGTTTCGGCGGCGAAGAATTCGCGATCCTCCTGCCGCAGACAACCGATGCCGAGGCCGCAAACATCGCAGATCGCGTAAGGCAGAACGTCGCTTCGACCGAATTTCCGCATCGCAAGGTCACGATCAGCGTCGGAGTTGCGCCGTGTTCGGGCGACGTCTGCGCGGAGATGGATATCATCAACGCCGCTGACAAGGCCCTTTATCGAGCGAAGGCCGAAGGCCGCGACCGAGTGTCGATATATCGCGGTGAAGAGGAGGACGTGCCGCTAAAAGGATGAGCGCTCCCGAAAAGATCTTTTCTTCCGTTGCGGCCGACAGGTTCATCGGCCGCGGCGAGGAGCTCGCGCGCTTGATCGCTCACGCCGCCGACGGCGGGATACTTGACCTGCACGCGGCGCCGAATGCAGGCTCTTCCGAACTCCCTGCGGCAGGTTTACGACCACTTTTATCGGACGGCAAGCGAGATCGTCCCATTCTATTTCGCCTGCGGAGAGGCGAGGCGTTGGCTGATATGGCCCGCCGTTGGGCACGGGAATTCGTCACGCAGGCCGCCGCGTTCAGGCAGCATCTGCCGGGATTGATCGCGGCAAACCCTGAGATCCACGAACTGATCGGCATCGTTCCCGAAAGCGACCGCGCGTGGGCCGAAAGCGTCGCGAGCCTTGCGGCAGGCGGTGCTTCGGCCGAGAGTTTGCTTGCCGTGCCGTTCCGAGCAGCGGCGGACGGCGTGAAGAGTTTCGTGCTCGTCGATGAATTCGATGCAGCAACGGACGAAACAGCAACGGTACTGCGACGCATACTCGGCCGTTCGGCAGCGGCGAGCGTTCTCTGTTTTGCAAGGCGACATCGCCCGCGTACGGAACCTTCCGTGCGGCTGCATCTCGACCAACTGAGCGAGCACGCTGCGGGCGAGCTCGTCGCGGCATACGCCGCCGAAAAACACGTTTCGCTTGAGGACGAAGTTCGCGACCTCGCCGTACTTTTGACGGGCTCGCGGCCGGTTTTCCTGCGCGCGGTCGTTGATGCTGCGGCGGCAAATGACGCATCGCTTACGACTTTTGCAAGCCTTGCAAAGGTCTATACCGACGAGCTTTTCGGCATCGGCATCGGACGACGCATCGACCGCGAGCTTGATGCGGCCGCCGGTGAGAGCGGCCTCGAAAAAGCGGTATTCGAACGCCTCCGCAGCGTATCTGACGGCGGCAGCGAACGCGAGGAAGACTGGTGTGCAAGCCTAGGCATTTTGGTGTCAGAATGCGATGCGATCCTGACGCGTCTGCACGAGCGGGAGTTCCTTACGCGGGCGGCCGGACGCGTACATTTTGCCGCCGGCGACCGAATTCTTGTTGACTATCTGCACGCAAGGACGGAGCTTGAGACGAGCGGCAAGACGCGTGCACGCGTGGTCGCGGAAACGCTTTCGGCAAATGTTGCACGCGGCCCACAGCTGCTTGCGAGGCGATACCGACGCGACGCAACTCTCGGCCTTCGCGAATTGCTGGCCGAGTTCGCAGGGCAATCCGTTGCAGCGGTGAGTATCGATGCCGCGAAGTTCGATGCGGAATTGAAAGGCCGCTCCGAGGACGAACAGCTTGCGCACATCGCGGCGACGCCTGAGCGTTTCGTGCTCCCGCAAATTTTCTTTACGGTCCACGCGGCGGATATCTATCCTTCGATCGGGCGGGTCGCGGACACGGAACGCACCGCGATCGCATTCGGCACTTCTGCTTCGGGCGACGAAATGGTCTGGCTCGCTGCCGAATTCGACTCGAAGCTTGCCGCGTCGCTCGATCTCACGGAATACTGGCTCGACCGGCTCGAGATGGCCGCGATCGCGAGCGAATTCAAGAATTACCGCATCTGGCTGATCACACGTGAAGGGTTCGATGATGCCGCAACGCATGCGATCGCCGAACGCGCGGCGTTCGGGTCGACGCATCGGCAGATCGAGCTGCTTCGAACCGAGCTTCGGCTTCCCGGCAAACGGCGCGAGGCCGCGGCCTACGAAGTGACGATCCCGATGGGCGGCGATACCGAGATCGTCGCGGCGAGTTTTGCGGAGGACATTGCCGAGCGGCAGGGTTTTTCGCCGCGGGCGATAAATCAGATCAAGACCGCGCTTGTCGAAGCCTGCATAAACGCCGAGGAACATTCGCTCAGCCCGGACCGCAAGATACGCATCACGCTCGTGCCGCTTCGCGACCGTCTCGAGATCACGGTCAGCAATCGCGGCGTCCGTCTTAAGGACAGACGGCCGGACGGCGGCGAAGGCACGAGCGAAAGGCGCGGCTGGGGCCTTGGCCTTATCGCTAAACTTTCGGATTCGGTCGAGGTTCTGCCGACCGACGACGGCACGTCGCTCCGCATCACTAAATACCTTTCCTAAGAACACTTAGCCCGCGATCGGCGCTTGTGCAAAAAGGGCTTTTCACGCATCTTTTTATCGGGTATCCTATAGAGTGACTTCCCCGCGTGGGGGCGGCAAGCTGTTTCTGTCGCCGCCTATCTCCCCTTTCTATGAACGATAGCGAGATAAAACGAAGGGACCTTAGGCCCGCACTTGTCTTCCTAAGCGGCGAGCTCATCGCGGTGCCGATACCGCTTGAGCGGCCGGAGGTCGTGCTTGGCCGCGCACTAGAAGCGGACGTGCGTGTCAACGATACGCAGGTCTCGCGGCGCCACGCGATCGTCCGAGCCGTACGGCCCGCAACGGGCGGCCCGATCGAATACATTCTCACCGACCTTGATTCGCGCAACGGGACCTTCGTCAACGGCAGCAAGATCCACGAACGCCGCCTCTCGAACGGCGATAAGATCGCGATCGGCGAAACGATCCTGCGCTTTGACCTGCTCGACGAGATCGACCGCGAGTACCAGCGGCAGGTCCACAGGCTCATCTCGCACGACGACCTTACCGGGTTGCTCTCGAGTCGCTCGTTCTTTTTCGAATTGCGGCGCGAGGCCGCCCGAGCACGGATGGATAATCGCCCGTTCTGCGTGCTGATGATGGACGGCGATAATTTCAAATCCGTCAACGATACTTACGGGCATATGACCGGCAGCAAGACGATCGAAGAGATCGGGCTTTGCATCACGAATATCCTTCGGAGCGGCGACGCCGCGGCACGTTTCGGCGGCGATGAGTTCGCGGCCTTCCTGCTTGATGCCGACATCGCACAGGCCTTGGTCGCCGCCGAACGCATACGCGCCGAGATCGCGGCTCATAAGTTCAGCGTCATACGGCCGGGCCTCGAACGCCACGTCCACCACATCACCGTCAGCATCGGCATCGCATCGTTCCCGGAAGATTCGTCCGACCCGATCGAGCTTGTCGAGATGGCGGATTCCGCACTCTATCGCGCAAAACGCTCGGGGCGGAATTGCGTCGCCGTCTATCGCGACCTTTCGCCCGAAGAGCTGAACGCCGAGCTGAAGCCACGCCGCAAATAGCTCACCTGCCTTTACTCAATCCCTCGACCCAGGCAAGGAAAGAATCCTCGTAGATGAAGTAGCTGCGCGAACGTTCGCGCGGTGCGAATTCGAAAATGCCTTCCTCGCACATCTCGTAAAGCCGTCGCCGCGAGATCGGCGGCACGACGATCCTGTGTACGCGGATCAGGCGTTCGACCTCGGAAATACGAAGCGTCGGCCGCGGGGCGAGATGTAATATTCGTTGTGTGGTATTCATTGTCTTGTTGTGCTCCATTCTCTTGTCCCGGCCGCAGCGGTTGAGGCTGCCAATCCGGCGATAGGCCCGCGATGTGTGCATTTTGTGCATTTTATGCGATCTGTGCGTTCTGTGCGGATCTGTGCGTTTTTATGCATTCTGTGCGGACTGTGATTCACG
Organism: Acidobacteria bacterium OLB17; assembly: GCA_001567505.1. Lineage (GTDB taxonomy): Bacteria > Acidobacteriota > Blastocatellia > Pyrinomonadales > Pyrinomonadaceae > OLB17. The sequence goes on from LLEU01000023.1 coordinate 8,083, forward strand.
CCGCGAACCGCAGGCGTTAGTCTATATTCACGGTCGGATGCAGTTTGCGGCAGTGAAACGCGGCGAACGTGGTTCCGGAGGATTGTCGCCCTTGCCGATGCACCGACCGTTTTAGAATATCAAACGATTATACAAACATGCAACTCTACGGGAGAAACGAAATGTTCAATGAGATCGAGAGAGAAAAGGCCCTTGCGATCGTCCGCATCTTCGAGACGGGACGCGTAAAACCGGACTATCGGGCACTCGCCGTGCTTAATGACGGAGCGGGCGTCTCTTACGGGATGTTCCAATTCACGCATCGTTCGGGAGCTCTTTGCGACGTCGTCGAAAGATACCTGAAGGCGGCCGGGGCGGCCGGACGCGATCTTCTCGAAAGCCGTATGCCGCTGCTTGCGAGGACGACGCCGCGAGCTGTCGAAAAGCTTGCCGACGATCGCGAATTTCACGCTGCCCTGCGTACCGCGGCGGGAACCGCCGAGATGCGGGCGGCCCAGCATCAGGTCGCGCACGTGCGGTACATCGCACCTGCGCTGCGGATCTGCGACGAGTTCGGATTCGTGACGCCACTTGCACTTGCGGCCGTGCTTGACGGCATTGTGCACGGCTCGTTCGCACGGTTCGCACGGCTTGCAAAAGGCAGGAGCGAACGCGTGCGCGTCTCGGACTATCTTCGCCGAAGGGACGCGTGGCTTCGTGGTTCGGTGCGGCTGCGTGCGACGGCGTACCGAACGAGTTTCTTTCTTCGCGAGGCCGCACGAGGGAATTGGCAGCTTGAACTGCCGCTTACGGTCAACGGCCATCGACTTACGGCCGAGAGCCTCGAACAAGATCGTGGTGCCGCGAGCGTCCCGCCGACCGAACGCCCTTCCCGAACCCGCACACAACGAACCTCAAGCTCCTGCCGAGAACCCCGCCGACAGACGCGCCGCGGCCCACGATACTTGCGGCGGCCGGCGAGGCATTTGATGAGGTGGACGTCGTCGTCGAAGGGATCGCGAGGCGAACCGAGCGGGCACGCACGCTGTGGGCGACGCTTGCGGGCACGTTGTGGCAGACGCTTTGGGCGGCGGTCGCGTTCCTTGCCGGCATACCGAAAGAAGTTTGGATCGCGGCGGCGGTTGCGGCGGCGATCCTGACGGCGATCTACGTTTACCGGCAGCTTAAGTCAAACAGAAACACGGAGGCGAAAAAATGAACGACACAAAGAACGTCCTGCTCGCATGGACAAGCTCATTCGCGAGTTTTTATTCGAGCCGCGAGGCAAGCGAGATGCTCACGGCGATCGTGCTTCCGATCGTCTTCTTCGCGGCGGGAAAGACGGCGGACATCCTGCTTCAGATCTATTTTGCAAGGCGCCGCGAAGCCAAGAAGGCGAACGGGAGGCGAGAGAAATGACATTGAAAATGCGTGTGGCCATCGCAGCTGCGGCCGTTGCGGCCGCGATATTTGCGGCGGTCGTGATAAGGAGTTCGCTCGAGATGCGCGCGGCGGAGCGGCGTGTCGAAACGCAAAAGGCAGCAGCCGAAAAGGCCGAAGATGCCGCGGCGGGACTTGAAAGGTCACAGAACGAAAAGACGGCAAAGATCGAGTATCTGGAGAACGAGGTCAGAGCGCTTCGCGATGAAGCAAGGAGGAAAGATGAAGAACTTAAAAGGATCGATGCTGGTGTTCGCAATGCTCGCGATCGTGTCGAGCGTGCAAGACGCGGCCGCACAATCGACGCAACGGCCGAAGAGCTCTGTCGTCGGCTCGAAGAGCTCGGCCACGAATGCAAAAAGCGTTGACGGCGGCGTGATCGCGGCTTGTGCGGCGGCGGTGGAAGAGCTTGAGGCATCGCGTGCGGCGATCGCGGAGCTAGAACGAGCGAACGACGCACTCGCATCGCGACTCGCAGATGCAAAACGGATCGAATCGATGCTTGCCGAACTCAACGAAACGCAACGCAAGGAGGCCGAGGCCCTGCGGCAGACGATCGCAGCAAAGAACGAAACGATCGCCGCAAAGGACGCTGCGATAAAGGCGCAGGACGAGCTGATCGTGAAGCTGGAGCGCAAGCGTTCGTCGCCGTGGAAACGGCTCGGCGACATTCTCATCGGCGTCGGCGCAGGCATCCTGCTCAGGTGACGAATGGCGAAAAAATGCGCGAAGGATCTTGTGTCCTGGCTCAAGAGCACGGGGCCGAAGAACTGGAAATGGGACTTGCCGCATCAGCAGTTCATCTGCGAAAAGCTGGACGCCGTAACGCGCGGCAAGACGAAGCGTTTGATGGTCTTTATGCCGCCGCGGCACGGCAAAAGCGAGCTTGTGACGATACGTTACGCGGCATTTCGGATCGTACACGACCCTACTCTCAACATCATTCTCGCGAGCTACAACCAGAAGCTTGCGAACCGCTTCTCCCGCCGCGTAAAGCGCATCGTCGAGAAATTCGTAACGATGGCGGACGACCGAAAAGCGGCCGAAGAATGGGAGACGAAGGCGGGCGGCGGTATGCGTGCCGTCGGCGTGGGCGGCGGGATCACGGGTTTCGGCGCCGGGCTTGTGATCATCGACGATCCGGTAAAGAGCCGTGCGGACGCGGAAAGCACGGTGCGTCGCGAGAACGCGTCGCTTTGGTTCAACGACGACATCTACACGCGGCTCGAACCGGAAGCTCCGATCATCCTTATCCAGACGCGCTGGCACGAGGACGATCTTGCCGGGCGGCTGATACGCGATATGGAAGACGGAGAGAAATGGGAGATCGTCGATCTTCCCGCACTTGCCGAAGCGGACGACGCTTTGGGACGCAAGCCTGGCGAGGCACTTTGGCCCGAGCGTTTTTCAGAGGCGAGGCTTGCGGCGATCCGCAGGCGGCAGGGCAGCTATTCGTTCGAAGCGCTTTACCAGCAGCGGCCGATCCCGCGTGCCGGCGGGCTCTTCAAACGCGAATGGTTCTCGCGGATCGTTGAACGCGCACCCGAAGGCCTTGTCTGGGCGAGAGGTTACGACCTTGCGATCTCTACGGACACGCGCGCGGATTACACGGCGAGTTTTCGATGTGCTTTCGGCGAAGGCGGCATTCTCTACATCGCGGACGGCTCACGGCGGCGGATGACGTATGTGCAGCAGCGGCAGTTCATCGCCGACCGCATCGCGGCCGAGGCGAACACGATCCACTGCGTCGAAAGCGCGATTCACGGGCAGGCGATCGTGCAGGATCTGATCGCGTCGAGAGTATGTCGCGGAAAGCCGATCAAGGCCGTGCACGTTACGTCGGATAAATGGACGCGGGCACACACTTGGGCGCCCATCGCAGAGGTCGGCAACGTGGTGCTTGTTGCGGGCGGTTGGATAAAGGAGTTCGTCGATGAGGCGTGTGCGTTCCCGGCATCGCCGCACGACGACCAGGTGGACGCGGTGAGCCTTGCGGTGGGTATGCTCGCGGCCCGCGACAGGAAATTCTTACTGACATTCTAGAGGAGGAAATTGATGAATAACGACATTGAAAGAGCACTTCGAACGCTCTCGGCGAACGCCGTGCGTTATGACCGCACCGAGCGATACTACGACGGCGATCACGACCTGAGATTCGCGACCGAGAAATTCGAGACGGCGTTCGGCAGCCTTTTCAGGGAATTTGCATTGAACCTTTGCCCGGTGGTGTGCGATTCGGTCGCGGACAAACTTTCGGTCGCGGGCTTCAGCGTGGACGAGGGAAGCGCCGATGCGGGCGAGCGTGCCGATCTGCTTTGGCGGCGAAGCCGTATGCCGATCTTGAGCGCGGAGGTGCATCGAGAGGCGTTAAAGAACGGCGACGCGTATCTGATCGTCTGGCCGGACGCGGCGGGACGCGCCGTTCTGCATCCGAACCGCGCGTCGCAGGCCGCGGCATTCTTCGACGACGAGACCTCGCTTGCGGCGACACTTGCGGCCAAATGCTGGCGAGCCGACGACGGACGCATCCGCCTGAACCTTTTCTATCGCGACCGGATCGAGCGTTACGTTACGCGACGCGAGCAGGAAGCGCGTTTTCCGGACGCAAAAGAATTCACACCGGTCGCTGCAGGGCCGGTAATCGAGAATCCGTTCCGGCGTGTTCCGGTGTTCCACTTTGCGAACAATGCGGGGATCGGCGTTGCGGGACGCTCCGAACTAGATGCCGCCATACCGATACAGGACGGCCTCAACAAGGCGGTGCTCGATATGCTCGTGGCGATGGAATTCTCGGCGTATCGGCAGCGTTGGGCGGCCGGGATCGAGGTCGAATACGACAAGGACGGAAAGGCCGTTGCGCCGTTCCGTGCGGGCGTCGAGCATCTTTGGATCTCGGGCGATCCGAACGCGAGATTCGGCGATTTCGAATCCGCGCGTCTCGATCAGTTCATCAAGGTAAAAGACAGTTTTCGCACCGACATCGCGTCGGTCACTGGCACGCCGCTCTTCTATTTCCTGCAGCAGGCGGGAACGTTCCCGAGCGGCGAAAGCCTGCGGCAGGCGAGCGCCCGCTTTATCGCAAAGGTGCGTTCGCGGCAGCTCTCCTACGGACAGGTCTGGGCCGACGCGATGAATTTCGCCCTGCGGATCGAAAGCGGCGAGGACGCCCGGCTCGTAACGCTCTGGCACGATCCTTCGCCGCTTTCGGAACGCGAGATCCTTGAGAACCTTCTGCTCAAAAAACAGCTCGGCCTGCCGCAGCCGCAGCTGCTCGCCGAGGCCGGTTACGGCGCAGGCGAGCCGGGCGAACCGTTCTAAACCGCGGCAAGGAACGCGGGGTTGGCAACGTCCTTGATCACGTCGAGAGCCTTCTTCGTTTGTGCCCACGTGAGCCAAATGAGAGAGCCCTTGCCGACCGGCATCGGATCGTAAACGAGGACGCCCGTGTCCGCGACGCCGCCGAAGACGACGGCATGGCCGTAGTCATTGCCGCCCCAGTTCTTCTGAAGGCTCGCGAAGATCGGCCCGTGCTTCATAAAAGCAGCGACGAGGCCGTCGTACGTGAGATCGAGGCTCGCGATCTCGACCATCTTGAGCGTCTTCGCCATGAACTTGTTGTCGCCGGAGCCCCAGGTTCCGTTGGAATCGTAGCGGGCCTTGAAGCCTGCGTCCGAGAGCGGATCGATCATCGAGCCGCGTCCTGTAGCTTTCGACCAGTTGTAAAGCATCGTGTCGCTTGCCCACCAGCAGACCGCATCGGTCGGCTGAGCGACGATCTGAAGATTCTGAACTTTGTAAATACCCATTTATATATGCTCCGCAATTTCAAATTTTCAAAGGTGGGAACCTACGGCCGTTTACGCGGCCCGCCTTGAGTCCTTGTAGTGACGAATCGCGTAAGAGATTTTGCCAAAAAATGAGGAGAAAAAACTATGCAAAAAGAAAAGGAAGACGAAATACCGGCCGACGCGAATGCCGCAAAGGCCGAAGAAAGCGGCGACGAAAGCGAAGTTTCGGCCGCGCTCGACGAACTGAAAAAAGAGGTCGGCGAGCTTCGAAAGGCGCTTGCGGCTCGGCCGGTCGCCGATATCGATGCTGCGGCCGGCCGTCGCGAAGAGCCGAAACTCACGAAAGAAGCACTTGCAAAAATGTCGCAGGCCGAGGTTGCTCGGCTTGATTGGAACGAGGTCCGCCGCGTCCTGAGCGCAGGCTAAAAGAAAGGAGAAAAAGAGAATATGGCACTGGATTTTATTCCCACAGTTTGGGCTTCGAGGCTGCTCGTCGCCCTCGAAGACTCGCTTGTTTACGGACAGGCAAAGGTCGCGAACCGCAACTACGAAGGCGAGATACGCGAAGCCGGCAATACGGTGAAGATCGCGTCGATCGGCGACGTTGGCATCGGCGACTACGTAAAGAATACGGACATTGACGATCCGGCAACGCTGACCGATACCGAGCAGACGCTGCTCATCGATCAGGCGAAATACTTCAATTTTTACGTCGATCGGATCGATCAGGCGCAGCAGAACGTGAACGTCCTTGATGAGGCGATGCGGCGTTCGGCGTGGAAGCTTCGCGATATTGCGGATTCGTATATCGCGGGGGTGATGGCGGCGGGCGTGCCCGCGGGGAACACGCTCGGGAGCGCCGCCACGCCGAAGGTCCCGACAAAGTCGGACGCGTACGAATACCTCGTCGATCTCGGCACGATGCTCGATGAATCGAACACGCCGATCGAAGGCAGATTCGTCGTCGTGCCGGCGTGGTTCCACGGCCTGCTCCTTAAAGATGACCGTTTTGTGAACGCCGGAACGATGCGTTCCGATCGAAGGCTCGCGAACGGCGCCGTCGGCGAGGCCGCGGGATTCGAGATCCTGAAATCGAATAACGTGCCGAACGAAAGCGGGGCGGAATTCAAGATCATCGCCGGCCACGCGATCGCAACGTCGTACGTTGAGCAGGTGCTGGACGTCCACACGTTCAAACCCGAAAAGCGATTCGGCGATGCGGTCAAGGGCCTGCACGTTTACGGTGCGAAGGTCGTGCAGAACGAATGCCTCGCGATGCTGATCGCGAACAAGGCTTAAGAGGAGAGAATAAAGAGCGATGAGCTATCTCGATCAACTGAAACTGCTGACCGCGTGGGACACCGAACCCGCGGTGAGCGAAAGCGAACTCAATTCGATACTCGCCGATAATGCCCTTATCGATCCCGCTGGTGCAAAGCCCGCCGATGCAGGCTGGGCCGCGACCTACGACATCAATGCCGCGGCCGCAAGCGTCTGGCTCGTAAAGGCGGCACGTGCGGCGGCGACGGTCGAGGTCGATCCGCCGGGCTCGGGCATCGTGACGTCGAAGGTGTTCGATAATTGCCGCAAAATGGCGAGGATCTTCGCGGGTAAGCGGAACTCAAGCCAGGCCGTGGCGTAGATCGAACGGAACAGGGCGGCCAGAACGGCCGCCCTGCTCAGCGCTCTTTGCGGGAACTTTGCGACCTTTGCGTTCATTCTTTGAATGATTGGTTTTTTCAACGCAAAGAACGCAAAGGAAACGCAAAGAACCTAAAGATTTGTTCT
>LLEU01000024.1 GCA_001567505.1 Acidobacteria bacterium OLB17
GCGACAACATCCAGATGGAGATCGAGCTTATCGCCCCGATCGCAATGGAAAAGGGACTTCGGTTCGCTATCCGCGAAGGCGGCCGCACCGTCGGTGCCGGCACCGTCTCGGAGATCGTGGAATAAGGAATTATGTTGAACGAAAAGATCCGCATCAAGTTGAAGGCCTACGATCACCGCGTCCTCGATCAATCGACGACCGAGATCGTTGATACGGCAAAGCGTACGGGAGCAAGGATCGCAGGCCCGATCCCGCTTCCGACCGTCAAGAACAAATGGACGGTGCTTCGCGGGCCGCACGTTGATAAAAAATCACGTGAGCAGTTCGAGATCAGGACGCACAAGCGTCTGATGGACATTCTCGACCCGACGGCCGAGACGGTCGATGCGTTGATGAAGCTCGACCTGCCCGCAGGCGTTGATGTCGAGATCAAGGCGTTCGGAAAGAATTAGTTCGTGACCGGCCGATCGGCCTAACGTTGCCGGCTCTGCGGAGCGGGCGGACAAGGGTATCGACTAGTTACAGTTGACAGTTAACAAGAATATGATCAGTGGAATCATTGGCAGAAAAATGGGTATGACGCAGCTCTTCGCTGAGGACGGAACGGTAACGCCCGTGACCGTCATCAAAGCGGGGCCCTGTGTCGTGATCCAGACAAAAAGTGCTGCCGGACGCGATGGCTACAACGCGGTCCAGCTCGGCCTTGTCGAAGATAAGCCCGTCCGCCTGAAGAACGTCTCAAAGCCGCTCCGCGGTCATTTTGAGATCACGGGCGGCGGCGTTCCGCCGACGCGTGTGCTCAAGGAGATCCGCTTGAATGCCGAGCCGGAAGCCGCGGTCGGTGACCAGGTCAAGGTCGATGTCTTTGCGGACGGAGACAAGATCGAGGTCGTCGGACGCTCGAAAGGCCGTGGCTTTGCCGGTACGGTCAAGAGGCACAACTTCGCACGCGGCCCCGAGTCGCACGGCTCAATGAACGTTCGCAAGCCAGGTTCGATCGGCCAGTCCGCATACCCTTCGCGAGTGATCAAAGGCACACGTTCGTCGGGGCATATGGGCGACGAAAGAGTGACGGTCAAGGGCTTGACGGTCGCTAAGGTCGATGTTGACAACAATCTGCTTATGATCCGCGGCGCAGTTCCGGGTGCGAACGGCAGCCTGGTGGTCGTAAAGAAAAGTTAATTAGGTTTGCTGGAAGTATGATCCGCAAATAGGAGAAAGATATGCCTACCGTAAAGGTTCGCAATTTGAAGAATAAAGAGGTCGGGGACATTCAGCTTTCGGATGCCGTTTTCGGCGTCGAGCTGAATGAGGCCCTTATCCACGCAGCGGTCATGAACTACCGCGCGAACGGCCGACAGGGAACGTCTGCTACAAAGACGCGCGGGAACGTTTCGGGTTCGGGGCGTAAGCTTTGGAAGCAGAAAGGTACGGGCCGTGCCCGTATCGCGTCGCTCCGCTCGCCGTTGTGGAAAGGTGGCGGTAACGTGCACGGGCCGCAGCCGCGCGACTGGTCATACCAAATGCCTAAGAAGATGCGCCGCGGTGCATTGCGTTCGGCCCTTTCGGAAAGGCTTCGTGAAGGGAACCTGATCGTAGTTGACGAGATCGCATTCGGTGCGCCGAAGACGAAGGACTTTCTTGCGGCTCTTGCGTCTCTTGGCCTAGTCGAGAATGCAAAGCGTGCGAAGACCCTGATCGTGGATTCACTCGATAACGCAAACCTTGTGCTTTCTTCGCGAAATGTGCAGAAGACGAAGGTGACGAACAGCTTCGGGCTCAACATCTACGACATCGTCTATCACGAAAAGCTCGTTATCTCGAAGGCGGCGATCGACGAGATCGTATCGCTTCTCGATCCGAACCAAGAGGCGGCAGCGGACCAGCCTGCTGAAAAGCCGGCAAAGGCCAAGAAGGCGGCTCCCGCCGAAACGGTCGATGCTGAGGCTCCGGTGAAGGAAAAGAAGGCGGCGGCAAAGAAGCCTGCGAAGGCAGAAGCCGTAGAGACGGCTCCCGCGGCCGAGGAGGCGACCGAAAATGAGTAAATTGAGCGTTTGGGACGTTTTGAGATCGCCCGTCGTTACCGAAAAGAGCGTCATCCTCAAAGAGGATTCGACCGACGAGAATGCAGACCGCAAGCAGGGCCAGGTGTTGACCTTCCGTGTTGATAAGAAGGCGACAAAACCCGAGATCAAATCGGCCGTTGAAGAGATCTTCAACGTAAAGGTCGCGGCGGTACGTACTGTCCAGTACGAAGGCAAGATGAAGCGGCGCGGACGGATCGAAGGACGCCGGCCGGATTGGAAGAAAGCGTACGTCACGCTTCAAAAGGACCAGCCGATGGTCGATTACGCGGAAGCAATTTAGTTAATGACCGAAGGTTAATTGCTGGCGAGATCGTCGTAAGACGCGAAGAAAACCGCAAGCAGTGAACGAATGTTATGGGAATCAAGAGATTAAAACCGACATCGCCGGCCCGACGCTATCAGACCTATCTGACGCGCGACGAGCTGACGCCGGGAGCAACACCCGAGAAATCGTTGCTCGAACCGAAAAAAAGGATCTCCGGACGCAATAGCGACGGCCGCATCACGATCCGCCGACGCGGCGGGGGCCACAAGCGTTTTTATCGCATCATCGACTTCAAGCGAGATAAAACGGGCATTCCGGGCAAGGTCGCACAGATCGAATACGATCCGAATCGTTCGGCGCACATCGCTCTGATCAACTACCTCGACGGCGAGAAGCGTTACATCATCGCTCCTCTCGGCCTGAAGGTCGGAACGTCGATCCTTAGCGGTGCGGACGCGGATATCCTTCCGGGTAACGCATTGCCGATCACGAATATTCCGCTTGGAACGGAAGTTCACAACATCGAGCTTCGTCCCGGAAAGGGCGGCCAGCTTGTCCGCTCGGCCGGGGGCTTTGCGCAGATCGTCGCAAAGGATGGTGATTTCGCGCAGCTTCGTATGCCTTCGGGTGAAGTTCGCCGCGTGCCCGTTGTTTGCTACGCGACGGTCGGGCAGGTCGGCAACACCGAGCACGAGAACGTCTCGCTCGGAAAGGCGGGCCGAAATCGTTGGAAAGGAAAACGGCCGAAAGTTCGCGGCGTTGCGATGAACCCGGTCGATCACCCGCACGGCGGCGGTGAAGGCAAGACCTCGGGCGGACGAAATCCCGTAACCCCGTGGGGTCAGCCTACACGCGGCTACAAGACGCGGCGCAACAAGCGTACGAACAATATGATCGTCCGCGACAGACGCAAGAAGTAAGGTTTTTTTTCGATAGTCAAGAGGACTGTTTTTAAGATATGCCACGTTCAGTTAAGAAAGGCCCGTTCATCGACCTGAGTATTCAAAAGGTCGTCAAGCGAATCACGAGCGGCGGAGCGAAGCCTCCGGCGATCCGCACTTGGTCGCGACGGTCGACGATCTCGCCCGATATGGTCGGATTGACCTTCGGTGTCCACAACGGTAAACGCCATATCCCGGTATTCGTTACGGAAAATATGGTCGGCCATAAGCTTGGCGAATTTTCACCGACACGCGTTTTTAAGGGCCATCCGGGCACTAAAGCGGAGAAGGCGGCGAAGAGGAAATAAATGGAAGCGGTAGCAAAGACAAAATACTTGAAAGGCAGCCCGCGAAAGACACGCCTCGTGATCGATATGATCCGCGGCGAGAACGTCTCGCGAGCCCTCGCAATTCTTAAATTCACGGACAAGCGTGCGGCCGGCCCGATCGCTCAGTGTCTGAGTTCGGCGATCGCGAATGCGACCTACAAGGCCGAACAGCAGAACATCGCGATCGATCCGGATGATCTCTGGGTAAAGACGTGTTTCGTCGATATGGGCCCGACAAAAGGCCGCAAGCGTATGCGTCCGGCTCCGCAGGGACGTGCGTATCGCGAGCAGCGTCACTATTGCCACATCACGATCCACGTAACGAGCGAGGACCAGCCGAAGACCGAGAAGGAACTTCGAGCCGAAGCGGCAAAGGCCAGAAAGGCGGCGGCTCCGAAAGCTGAGAAGAAGAAGGCCGAGAAGCCCGCAAAGAAGAAGGCGGAAAAGGCGAAGGCCGAAGAGGTCGAGACGACGCCGATCGAGGCTCCTGTTGAAGCAGCACCGGTTGAAGCTGTCGAGGCCGAGGCCGTTGTTGAGGCGAGCGCGCCGGAGACGGCGGCTGAGCCCGTGCAGGAAGCGAGCGAGGAAACAGGAAAGGAATAGGCGGCGAGCCAAAAGAGCGAAAATATGGGACAGAAAGTTCATCCTTACGGCTTTAGGGTCGGTTACAACAAAGATTGGCACTCGCACTGGTACGCAAAGCAGGATTTTGCGGCCTTCCTCGCCGAGGACCTTAAGCTGAAGCGCGTTCTCAAGAAGAAGTTCGCCGGCGGCGGCGTTTCGCATATCGATATCGAGCGTGCGGCCGCCCGTCTGAAGATCGTGATCTACACTTCGCGTCCGGGCATTATCATCGGCCGCAAGGGAGCAGAGATCGACAAGCTTCGCGAGGATCTTGCACGCAAGACCGGCCGCGACGTAATGATCTCGATACTTGAGATCAAGCATCCTGAGCTCAACGCTCAGCTCCAGGCCGAGAAGATCGCACAGCAGCTTGAGAAGCGCATTGCGTTCCGGCGTGCAATGAAGAAGACGATGGAAGAGTCGCAGCGATTCGGTGCCCTGGGGATCAAGGTGATGATCGCCGGCCGCCTGAATGGCGCCGAGATCGCGCGTACGGAATGGTCGCTTCAAGGACGTCTTCCGCTGCATACGCTTCGTGCCGATATCGACTTCGGATTTGCTGAAGCTCTTACGACCTTTGGCATCATCGGCGTGAAAGTGTGGATCTACCGCGGTGAGATCCTCGACCCGAAAGCCTCGATGGCCCGCGGTACGACGACCGATCCGATGAATGAAGTAAAGGTTGACCGCAGTGCGATGCGCGACCGCCGGCCGCGTCGGGACGACAGGAGATAGTTTTTTGGGGACGGCGAATTCAAGGGCCGCAGATGCGGCGGAATTCGAGATCCATAGATCGAAATTGAGGGATTAAGTTATGTTGATGCCGAAAAAGGTAAAGCACCGAAGGGTTATGAAAGGCCGTATGCGCGGAAAGGCGACACGCGGCGAAAAGCTTAACTTTGGTGACTTTGGGCTCAAGACGCTTGAGGCCGGTTGGATCACAGACCGCCAGATCGAGGCGGCTCGTATCGCGATGACGCGTCACGTCAAACGCGGCGGCAAGATCTGGATCCGAATGTTTCCTGACAAACCGATCACGAAAAAGCCCGCAGAAACTCGTATGGGCTCGGGCAAAGGTGCTCCGGATCATTGGGTGGCCGTCGTAAAGCCCGGCCGCGTGTTGTACGAGATCCAGGGCGTTGATGAGGCGTTGGCACGTGAAGCTATGCAGCTTGCGGCACAAAAGCTCCCGATCAAGACGAAATTCGTCTCGAGAGCCGACCTCGAAGGAGGCATCGTTTAGAGAAATGAAACGCAAGGAGCAGTTGGACCAGTTGAAGGATATGAGCGTCGAGGAGCTCAACGAGCAGGCAGAGGCTCTCAAGGAGTCGCTTTTCCGCTTGAAGTTCCGCAGAGCGCTCGGTGTTGGCGAGACCCTTAAAGACATTCGCCGTGAGAAGAAGACCCTGGCACGCGTCTATACGCTGCTGAACAAAAAGGGGAGCGACGCAAAAACGGCGTAGGGATCTGATCAGAAATGCCTAATAAGAAACAAGAAGAAGAGACCGTCACAACAGGCGCCGCCGAAGCGGCGAAGGCCGGACGCAAGCGCATCGAGAAGATCGGCGTTGTGGCCTCGGACAAGATGACGAAGACGGTGACCGTCCGCGTCGATCGCCAGGTCAAGCACCCTGTCTATCGCAAGTACGTAAAGAAGCGAAAGAAATTCATGGCGCACAACGACCTTGAGGCGAAGACAGGCGATCGCGTGCGAATCGTAGAAACAAGGCCGATGTCGGCACGGAAGCGCTGGCGTGTCGCCGAGATCCTGCAGCGTGCGGAAAGCTAAGAGAAGTTTGAGTAAAGGCGTCTCACCGCTTCCGGCTAGCGAAGCGGCGGGACACCGAGATCGGAGCAAATAGTTATGATTCAGATGCAGACCTCCTTGGCGGTCGCGGACAATTCAGGTGCAAAGCGGGTCGAGATGATCATGCCCGTTGGCGGTTCGACAAGCAAGATCGCCCGCCTCGGCGACACGATCAAGGTCACCGTTAAGGAAGCCGCACCGGATGGAACGGCCAAGAAAGGAAAGGTTTATAACGCAGTGATCGTGCGCACGCACAAGGAAGTTCGCCGCAGGGACGGCTCGTATATCCGCTTTGACGAGAATGCGGCCGTGCTCATCAAAGAGGACGGAACTCCGATCGGAACACGCGTTTTCGGCCCCGTGGCACGCGAACTTCGCGAGAGGAACTTTATGAAGATCGTAAGTCTCGCTCCGGAGGTTATCTAGGTAAGAAAATGAAACCGGTAAAGACAGGTACTGTAAACAGCAAGATCAAACGCGGCGACCAGGTCGTCTTCATCGCGGGCAAGGAATATAACCGCTATGATTCGGCCGGCAAACGCCAGCCGTATCGCGGCAAAGTGATCGCGGTCGATGCACGCAACGGAAAGGTCAAGGTCGAGGGTGCTGCGATGGTGAAACGCCACGTCAAGCCCGTGCCTCAGCTCAATCGCGAAGGCGGCATCAAGGAACAGGAAGCCTGGGTGAGCGCGTCGAACGTCGCCCTTGTCGATCCTGAGACCGGTAAGCCGACACGCGTGAAGATCGAGTTCCGCGACGGCAAGAAGGTCCGCGTCGCAAAAAGCGGAAAGGTCATCGCCGAGACGGGCGAGTACCGACGCGAAAAGAGCCACACGCTCGAGGGCGTCGATGACGTGAACGAAGGTTAAGGATCGATTTTTTAGGCCGGTAACGCTTTTTCAGCGGGTCCCGGCAAACGAAAGGCAGGAGAAGCCTAATAACGAAATGGCAAGGTTAAAAGACAAATATAAAGACGAGATCGCACCGGCGCTCGCCAAGGAGTTCGGCATTACGAACCCGATGGCGATCCCGAGGATCGAAAAGGTCGTGATCAATATGGGCCTCGGCGAAGCATCTTCGAATGCGAAGCTTCTTGATGTTGCCGCAGAAGAGCTGAAGGCGATCACCGGACAGAAGCCCGTTGTGACCAAAGCAAAGAAATCGATCGCGGCGTTCAAGCTTCGCCAGGGAATGAGCATCGGCACGATGGTCACGCTTCGCGGCGAACGTATGTTCGAGTTCCTCGATCGGCTGATCTCGGTCGCTCTGCCGCGTGTAAGGGATTTTCGCGGTATCTCCGGCAAGGCCTTCGACGGCCGCGGGAACTACACCCTCGGTATTCGCGAACAGCTTATTTTTCCCGAGATCGACTTCAACAAGGTCGATAAGACGCGCGGGATGAATATTTCGATCGTAACAACGGCTCGCAATGACGACGAAGCTCGCTCACTGCTCAAAGGGCTCGGAATGCCCTTCAGACAATAAGTTATGGCAAAGATCAGCAAGGTAGTTAAGAACAACAGGCGAAAGGCCATGGTCGCAAACTATGCCGAACGCCGCCGGGCATTGAAGAAAGTGATCAACGATCCGAAGTCGTCGCCCGAGCAGGTCGATGAGGCAGTGCTCAAGCTCCAGAAGATGCCTCGCGATGCAAGCCCGGTCCGCGTGCGCAATCGTTGCTCGCAGACGGGACGCCCGCGTGGATCCTGCGGAAATTCGGCATCTCGCGCGTCGCGCTTCGCGACCTTGCACGTGAGGGACAGATCCCCGGCGTTGTGAAGTCGAGCTGGTAGTTAAGTTTTTGAAAAGGTTACGGAGTAAAGAAGAACAATGACAGACCCAATAGCCGATATGCTTACACGGATCCGCAACGCGATCGCTGCGAATCATCCGCGTGTCGATATTCCCGGTTCGAAGCTCAAGATGGAAGTTGCCCGCATCCTGAAGGAGGAAGGTTACATCAACAGCTTTTCGACAAAGGGAGAGGGGCCGAAATACGTGATTCGCGTGTTCCTGCGATACGACGCAAAAGGCATTCCGTCGATCACGCATCTTTCGCGTGTTTCGCGTCCGGGCCGCCGCGTTTATGTGGGTTCGCAGGAGATCCCGAAGGTCCTCGGCGGATACGGCATCAATATTGTATCGACCTCGAAAGGTCTAATGAGCGGCAAAAAGGCTCGCGCCGAGAAGATCGGCGGTGAGCTGATCGCCGAGATTTACTAAAGGCTTAAGATGAGGATCCGCAAAATGAGCACTTCGCTCTTTAGCGGCCCTCGGTAAATGATATGTCACGAGTAGGAAAAAAACCGATCGCTATCCCGTCCGGTGTGACCGTTACGATCAGCGATGACAAACTCGAAGTAAAGGGCCCGAAAGGAACGCTTTCAACCCCGATACCGTCCGGCGTCAGCTTCAAGCAGGAGGACGGAAACCTCGTCGCCGAACGCTCGAGCGATGAGGAAGCAGCATTCCACGGCCTCGCACGCGCACTTGCGAACAATGCGGTCGTCGGCGTGACCGAAGGGTTCTCGAAGGTGATGGACGTTGTCGGCGTCGGTTACAAGGTCGAGATCCAGGGCAAGAAGATCGTCTTCGCGCTCGGATATTCGCATCCGATCGAATACCCGCTTCCTGACGGCATCGAGGCAAAGGCCGAACGTCTAAATGCGAAGGCTTCGATCAACCAGTATCAGACGACCATCACGCTGTCGGGCATTGACAAGCAGAAACTCGGGCAGGTCGCCGCGGAACTCAATCGGCTCCGCAAGCCCGACGCGTATAAAGGAAAGGGCATTCGATACGCCGATAAACATTACAAGCTCAAGCCCGGTAAGACCGGTAAATAGGCTGGATCAGGATAAGAGTTATGGCACAGAAAAGCAGAGCAGAAATTCGCCAGGGCGTGCACAGCCGCATCAGGAAGAAAGTGCGCGGCACGGCCGAGCGTCCGCGGCTTGCGGTCTTTCGCAGCCTGAATCACATTTACGCGCAGGTCATCGACGATGCGAACGGCAAGACGATCGTATCCGCTTCGACCGCCGAAAAAGGTTATTCGGGCAAAACAGGCGGCAACATTGACGCCGCCAAAGAGATCGGGAAGTCGATCGCGGAACGAGCGTTGAAGGCCGGTGTCTCGAGCGTGGTTTACGATCGCGGCGGTTATCTGTATCACGGCCGCGTAAAGGCGCTTCTTGACGCAACTCGCGAGAACGGACTCAATAAGCACGAGGCAAAACAGGACGCGGGCGAAGCCGCCTAGACAGCATCATTTAGAAATGAATAAGAAACAGAGAATTTCACCCGCAGGCTTGGTCCTAAAAGATCAGCTCATCTCGATCAATCGCGTGACGAAGGTCGTAAAGGGCGGTAAGAACCTTTCGTTCGCGGCACTTGTCGTCATCGGCGATGAGGCCGGACACGTCGGTTTCGGAACGGGCAAGGCCAAGGAAGTGCCGAACGCGATCAAAAAGGCCGTTGAAGCGGCAAAGAACAATCTGATCCGCGTTCCGCTCATCGACGGCACGCTGCCGCACGAACTGATCGGCGAATACGGTGCGGGCCGCGTCCTGATGAAACCAGCCGCCGAAGGTACCGGCGTTATCGCCGGCGGTGCGGTTCGTGCCGTTATGCAGTCGCTCGGCGTTCATAACGTCCGAACCAAGATCCTTGGTTCGAACAATGCACACAACGTCATTCGGGCGACCTTCAACGGCCTGCTCCGGATGAAGGATCCGATGGAAGTTGCAAGGCTTCGCGGCAAACAGGTCGAGGAACTTGTTTAGCTGCCGACGGAACGGCTCGGTGCGGAAACGAAACGCATCGGACCTTGATGGGCGAATTGCGAGGAAGCTGAACGGCTGACTTTCGCGATCAGTTCCCGGAAATTGAGAGATGGCAAAGAAATCTGAAAATTCGACAGCTGGAAGCATCAAGATCCAGTACTACCGAAGCATGATCGGCTATGCTAAAAAGCAGAAGGAGATCGTGAAGAGCCTCGGCATCACAAAGCTGAATCAGACCGTGACGCGGCCGGATTCGCCGGCAACTCGCGGTATCGTTGCTAAGGTGCCGCATTTGCTCAGAATTGTAAGTGGGGAATAGTTTATTGCAGAACGGCCGATGCATGAACGGGCGATCGCCCGTTTCAGATACGAGAACGGCCCTGCGATCTTCGAGGAAGAAATGGCTTTATCACTAAATAATTTACATCCTGCACCCGGTTCGACCCACAAGAAGAAGCGCGTCGGCCGCGGGCCCGGTTCGGGCCTTGGCAAGACTGCGGGCCGCGGACACAAAGGACAGAAGTCGCGTTCGGGATATTCGAGCCGTCCGGGTTTTGAGGGCGGCCAGATGCCGCTTCAGCGTCGGTTGCCGAAGCGCGGCTTCACCAATATCTTCAAGAAGCAGTGGCTTGAGATCAGCCTCGCCAAGATCGAGGGAAATTTCCAGGCCGGCGATGAAGTGACGCCGGAGATCCTGCACGAACGCGGCCTTATCAAAAAGGCCAAGCACGATCTCGTCATCCTTGGGAGCGGCGACCTTACAAAGTCGCTGAAGATCAGTGCCCATCGGTTCACGAAGACCGCAAAGGAAAAGATCGAGAAGGCCGGCGGTACGGCAACGCAGATCGGATAGAGTGCATCTTGAGATATTTTGAGGGCTTGACCGAAGGACAAGGCCCTCGCTGGTCAGACCTTTTTAAGCCGAGACTTATATGGAGAAGTTTTTTAACGCGGTCCAAAATATGTTCCGGATCGCCGAGTTGCGAAAGAGAATATTCTTTACGCTCGGGCTTCTGGCGGTCTATCGCCTTGGCGCTCACATTACGGCGCCTGGCATCGACAAGGTGCGCCTCGAAGCGGTTTGGGGTGAGGTCGCCGGAACTCTGCTGGGCGTTCTTGACCTTTTCTCGGGCGGGAACTTCCGTACGATCTCGGTCTTTGCTCTCGGCGTAACGCCATACATCACGGCATCGATCATTATGCAGCTGATGCCGGTTCTCTCTCCTGCGGTCAAGAAGATCCAGGAAGAGGGCGAGGTCGGCCGCCAAAAGCTGAATCAATGGACGCGTTATGCGACCGTCGGCCTTTGTGCCGTGCAGACGTTCTTTGTTGCAACGTGGCTGTCGCGAAATCAGGTGATCCCGGATAGCTGGGTCTCGACGGCGATGATCGTCATCACGCTTACGACCGGCTCGATCTTTGTGATGTGGCTCGGTGAGCAGATCACGGAACGCGGCGTCGGCAACGGGATCTCGCTGCTCATTTTCGCAGGTATCGTGATCGGCCTCCCGAACGGCCTAGCTCAGGTTTCCGAACGCGTCAGCAGCGGTGACGCCGCATCGACGCTCGGTGTAGTTTTCCTCGTCGTCGTAATGGTGGCCCTTATCGCGGTCATCGTCTATGTCGAATCGGCAAGGCGGAATATCGCGATCAGCTATGCGAACCGCCGGGTCGGCAACCAGACGTTCCGCGGCCAGGAAACGAGCCTTCCGCTCAAGATCAATATGGGCGGCGTCATTCCCGTGATCTTCGCGTCATCGGTGCTCGCATTGCCGCAGACGATCTTTGCCGCATTTCCGCCTGATCCGAACAATCCGAACGCGGTCTGGACGCAGGTTTATACCTTCTTCCAGCAGTTCCACGGCGGCGATCCGTATTACGAGCTTGTTTTCTTGTCGCTCATCGTTCTGTTTACCTTTTTCTACATCACGATCATCTTCAACACGGATGAGGTGGCAGATAACTTGAGGAAGCACGGCGGCTTTGTTGCCGGCATTCGGCCGGGAGCTCCGACGGCGGATTACCTCAACGATATTATGACGAAGCTGACGACCGTCGGTGCGATCTATCTTGCACTCGTGGCGTTCATTCCGCAGCTTCTTCTGAGCGGATTCAAGGTCGCACGCCTTCCGTTCATCGGCACCGGGCTTGATAACTTTTTGACATCGACTCCCGGCTTGAGCTGGATACCGACAGGCCTTGGCTATCAGTTCTATTTCGGCGGCACGTCGCTGCTCATTCTGGTCGGTGTTGCGATGGATACGGTCGCACAGATCGAAGCACAGCTCGTTATGAGGAACTATGAAGGCTTCCTCGGCGCAGGCTCAAGGCTTCGCGGCCGCAGAAGCTAAGGCTTTAAGAATAAGCCACAGTGGGCACTCGGATATGAGAAAGGCGATCCGCCTTCTTGTTCACTGTGCCTGCTGTGGCAAGTTGCTTTTTAGATGGATAAGATAATCGTACTTATCGGACCTCCGGGAGCCGGAAAGGGGACGCAGGCTCGCCTTCTGAACGAACGGGAAGGCATACTGCAGATCTCGACCGGCGATATCTTTCGCGCGATGCGGTCGGCGGATACGCCCCTTGCCCGCGAAGTGCAGGCCGTTATGGCCTCGGGGAATCTGATATCGGACGAGCTTACTTTCAAGGTCGTTCGCGATCGAACGTCGCGGCCCGACGCACAAGGTACGTATATCCTTGACGGCTATCCGCGTACGCTCGTGCAGGCCGAACAGCTCGAGAGCCTTGCCGAAGAGCAGGATAAGGAGATCGTCGCTGTCGAGGTCGATGTTCCGAGAGAGGACCTTTTGAAACGGCTCACGGGCCGACGGACCTGTCCCGTTTGCGGAGAGATCTACAACATTTACTCTAAGCCGCCGAAGGTGGAGGGCCGTTGCGATGAGCATCCGGATGCCGAGCTGGAACACCGAAAGGATGATCGTGAAGACACCGTCGCAACACGGCTTGCGACATACGACGAGCTGACGGCACCGCTGCTTGATCACTATCGGAAGACCGATAGACTGAAGGTCGTTGACGGGACGGGCGATCTTGAAGCGATCTATTCGCGTATCGAGAAAGCGATAAAATAAGGGAAATGATCTTCGCTAAATCCGCAAAAGACCTTGATAAAATGCGAGCCGTAGGTGAACTGATCGCCGAGGTTCGAGAGGCTCTTTGCGCGATGGTCGAGCCGGGGATCTCGACGCTTGAGCTGAACAATGCCGCCGATAAGATGATACGTGACGCGGGTGCGATCCCGACCTTCATCGGATATCACGGCTTTCCGTTCGCGATCTGCGCGTCGGTAAATAGCGAGATCGTGCACGGCTTTTCAAAGCCTGATCCGCTAAAGGAAGGCGACATCGTTTCGCTCGATATGGCTGCAACGTACCAGGGTTTCGTTGGCGATACGGCCGCGACCGTGCCGGTCGGCAATATCTCGGAAGAGTTGACAAAGCTCATACGTGTCACCGAGGAATGTCTTGCGCACGGCATCGAGGCCGCACGAGTGAACAACCGCATCGGCGATATCGGCTGGGCCGTTCAGCAGCATGCGGAGAAGTTCGGTTACGGCATAGTCCGCGATTATACGGGGCACGGCATCGGGCGAAATATGCACGAGGCGCCGCAGATCCCGAACTACGGTCGGCCGGGAACCAAGGAGAAGATCCGTGCCGGATATTGCTTTGCGATCGAGCCGATGCTGAACCTGGGCACGGCGGACACGCGGACGTTGAGCGATAAGTGGACGGTCGTAACTGCCGACGGAATGGCCTCGGCACACGCCGAACACACTTTAGCCGTTACGCCGGACGGGCCTGAGATCCTGACCCTAACGAAGGAGCAAAAGGCTCGAAAAGCCGCCTCTGCGACTTGAAAATCTCGGCAGAGGGCGTTAATATAGGTAGTTTGCCCCGTCTGTAGGGTATTTGCTCTGTGCGACTATGTCGAAGGAAGAAGCAATAGAGGTCACAGCGACCGTTTTGGAGACTCTGCCGAATGCGATGTTCAAGATCGCGGTGGACGACAACAATCACGAGGTCCTGGCGCATATTTCGGGCAAGATGAGGAAGAATTTTATTCGCATCCTCCCGGGCGACAAGGTCCTTGTTGAGCTTTCGCCATACGACCTAAAGCGTGGACGCATAACCTATAGGTATAAGTAGGTGACGATAAAATGAAAGTAAGGCCGTCAGTAAAAAAAGATTTGCGATAAGTGCAAGATAATCCACCGCAAGGGCGTTGTGCGTGTGATCTGCGACAACCCGAAGCACAAACAGCGGCAGGGATAAGTATTTTTTGGAGAAATTATGGCTCGCGTAGCAGGTGTTGATCTTCCGCCCAATAAAAGGGCACAAATCGGACTAACATACATTTACGGCGTCGGTAAATCGCGCGCTTCGTCTATCCTTGACGAAGCAGGCATCGGTTATGACGTTAAGATCAGGGATCTTAGCGAGGATGAGCTGAACAAGGTCCGCTCGATCCTCGATGCTCAAGGCGACATCGAAGGCGACCTCCGCAAGCGCGTCCAAATGGACATCAAGCGGCTGATGGATGTCGGCTGCTATCGCGGCCTTCGTCACCGCCGAAGCTTGCCGGTTCGCGGCCAGCGCACGAGCACGAATGCCCGCACGCGCAAGGGCCCGCGTAAAGCGGCTGTTGCCAAGAAGAAGGCACCGGGTAAGAAATAGTTGATCTTGGGAGCGGTAGGCCGAGGCGGATCGAGTTCGCCGATGGGTTTGCCGCTTGCTTTTGAATACAAGAGAAAATGGCAAAGACACCAGCTAAAAAGACTTTTAGGAAGAAGGAAAAAAAGAACATCCCTGCGGGCATCGTTCATATTTCCGCTTCGTTCAATAACACGCTTATCTCGATCACGGATACGAACGGGAACCTGATCTCGCAGTGCTCTTCGGGTGCACGCGGATTTCGCGGTTCGCGAAAAGGCACGCCGTTCGCAGCTCAGCAGGCCGCGGGCGAATGTGCGCGCAAGGCCGCTGAGGCCGGCGTCCGCGAGGTCGAGATTCGCGTAAGAGGCTTAGGAGGCGGCCGCGAGTCCGCGATCCGTGCCGTTACACAGGCAGGGATCCGTGTCACCGCGATCCGCGATACGACGCCGATCCCGCACAACGGATGCAGGCCGCCGAAGCGTCGGCGCGTCTGAGCTTTTGCGATATTTTTCTTTATTTTTGATCGAAAGGATGAAGGGCGGTTCGCTGCCTGTAAACTTTTCCGAAACGAACGGACCTTGCGGCGAATGCGGCAAGATCCGCGGAGGCAATTAAATGGCTAGATATAGAGATGCGGTGTGCAGGCTTTGCCGCCGCGAAGGTGCAAAACTTTTTCTTAAAGGCGATCGCTGCTACAAGCCTTCCTGTGCGATCGAGAAACGCGGAACGAACCCGCCGGGACAGCACGGCGGAGCACGACGCAAGATGCTTGCGGGCTACGGCGAACAGCTTCGCGAGAAGCAGAAAGTAAAGCGAATTTACTTCGTGCTCGAAAAGCAGTTCCGCACGTACTTCGAGAAAGCCCTTCGCCAGAAAGGTGTCACGGGCGAAAATCTATTGTTCCTTCTCGAGCGTCGGCTGGACAACGTCGTCTATCGCGCAGGTTTTTCGACCTCGCGTCGCCAGGCTCGCCAGCTCGTCAATCACGGGCACATTTCCGTGAATGGCCGAAAGGTCAATATCCCTTCGTTCCAGGTCAAGGTCGGCGACGAGATCGTTCTGAAGGCAAAAACTCAGAAGAATCCGCATATGGAAGGCGCGTGGTCAACCGCGGTCGGCCGCGGGCGTCCTGCATGGCTTTCGGCCGGTGGACGTGATTTTACGGTCAATGTGGCCGCAAATCCGCGTCGTGAGGATATCGATCAGAGTATCAATGAACAGCTGATCGTCGAGCTTTACAGCAAGTAAACATTAGACAGCTTGGCTGAAGTAGCCGGTACGCATAAAAGAGTTCGTTCTTGCTCGAAGCGGCTACCGGGGACAAAGCCAAAGCTTTGAAAAAAAAAGAACAACTATGACACAAGCGAACTGGACAGAATTCAAAATGCCGGGCCGGCTGAACGTTGATACGGAAACTCTCAGCGAACGCTACGGCAAGTTTTTCGCCGCTCCTTTCGAGCGTGGATTCGGGACGACGGTCGGCAACTCGATCCGTCGT
This sequence comes from Acidobacteria bacterium OLB17, assembly GCA_001567505.1. Lineage (GTDB taxonomy): Bacteria > Acidobacteriota > Blastocatellia > Pyrinomonadales > Pyrinomonadaceae > OLB17. Next base: position 16,010 of record LLEU01000024.1, read on the forward strand.
GCCCTTCTTTCGTCGATCGAAGGGGCTGCGATCACCGCGGTCAAGATCTCGGGCGTCGAGCACGAGTTCTCTTCGATCAAGGGTGTTGTCGAAGATGCGACCGACGTTATCCTTAACCTGAAACAGGTGCCGTTCAAGCTTCACGGCAGCGGCCCGAAGATGCTGACGATCTCACGCAAAGGGGCCGGCGAGGTTACGAGTGCGGATATCGAGGCCGACGGTGATGTCGAGGTGCTTGATACGGGCGTTCATATCGCAACGATCAGCTCGGGCGGTTCGCTCGAGATCGAAATGAGGCTCAAGCAGGGACGCGGCTACGTCTCCGCCGAGCTTAACAACGACGAGGACCTCTCGGTCGGTTTTATCCCGATCGATTCGGTCCATACGCCGATCAAGAAGGTCAACTATAACGTGGACAAGACCCGACAGGGTTCGAACACCGAATACGACCGCCTCACGCTCGAGGTTTGGACCGACGGTTCGGTAACGCCGGAGGATTCGATCGGCCTTGCGGCGAAATTGGTCAAGGATCATATGTCGATCTTTATCAATTTCGAGGAAGAAGAGGAAGAATACAAATACGAAGATATCGCGCGTCCGCCGCTTATGCGGAACGACCTGCTTGATAAGCCCGTCGATGAACTGGAGTTGTCCGTTCGTTCGTACAACTGCCTAAAGAACGCAGATATCCGCTCGATCCGCGACCTCATCCGCCGCAGCGAGAAGGATATGCTCCACACGAAGAACTTCGGCAAGAAGTCGCTTACCGAGATCAAGGATATGCTCCACGGAATGGGCCTCGATTTCGGAATGGAGTTCGACGAACAGGGCAACCCGATCCCGGGAACGGGCGGCAGAGATCTAGACTAAGGGAAAGTTCAAGGCCAAAGGCCGACGGCTTAAGGTGGGTTCCTTTGCTCTCGGCCTTGGAACTTTCAACGTATCAACATGAGACATCAGAAAGCACATCGTAAACTTGGGCGAACGACCGAGCATCGTATGTCGATGCTCCGTAATATGGCGACATCGCTCATTAATGCCGATAAGGAATACATCGTTACGACCGTTCAGAAGGCAAAAGAGCTGCGGCCGTTCGTCGAAAAGGTGATCACGCTCGCACGCAAGGCTCAGCAGGCCGAAGGCGCCGATGCGGCAATGCGGCAGGTGAATCTTCGTCGGCAGGCTGCAAAGTTCTTTCATTCCGGCAACTCGACCTTTAAGGCCGCGCAGAGCCGTTTTCGTGGGAAGAAGGGCGAGGCGAAGGAAGCTCCCGCCCGCACGGCCGGCGTTGCGGCCGTCCAGCGGCTTTTCAATGAGCTCGGTGTGCGCTATAAAGACCGTAACGGCGGCTATACGCGCATCATCCGACTCGGGCGTCGTCAGGGCGACAATGCCGAGTTGGCAGTGATCGAGCTAGTGGACAATCCGCGTGAGCTTGCCGCAAAAGGCTAAGTGCAAATAGCGGAGGTTCATAAACTTAAATGAGCGAGACCGGATCGGCAGTAGCAGAAGACGGAAGAGTGGGCGAAAAAAGGGAACGGGAAAAATGGCGGCCGAAGGCAGATCGTTCGATATGGACGAGTTGCAGTCGCTGGCTGCTCTCGTAAATGAACACGGATTCACGGACTTCGAGTTCGAGAACGAGAACATCCGTGTGAAGATGAGCAAGGCAGCCACCGTCGTCGCTGCTCCACCGATGATCGCGGCGCCTGCTGCTCCGGTGCAGGCCGCAGCCGCAAAACCTGCCGCAGCATCTGCCCCCGAAGTGCCCGTCGATGATGACGCAGACCTTCACAAGATCACGTCGCCGATCGTTGGCACCTTCTATCGTGCCCCCGGGCCAGACAAGCCGCCATATGTGAGCGAGGGTGCGGCCGTATCGGCCGAGACCGTCGTCTGCATTGTGGAGGCGATGAAGCTGATGAACGAGATCCAGGCCGAGACCTCGGGTACGATCGTAAAGATCTATGTGCAGGACGGCCAGCCTGTCGAATACGGCCAACCGCTTTTCGGCGTGAAAGGCTAGGGACAGGCGAGTCCCAAGTTCAAATGTCCAAAGTCAATCGTCGAGTTCAGGCTGCCGACCTTTGATTTTGGACTTTCTTCTTTTTTGAGCTATCGGCAAACTGCTTGCACCTGAAATAAAGAATGTCGCGTAAAATTCAAAAGATCCTAGTAGCAAACCGTGGTGAGATCGCCTGCCGGATAATTTGGACCTGTAAGGAGATGGGCATCAAGACGGTCGCCGTTCATTCGGAGGCCGACCGTGAATCCCTTCACGTAAAATTCGCTGACGAGGCGGTCTGTATCGGCCCCGCACCTTCCGCACAAAGCTATTTGAACATTCCCGCGATCATCTCTGCGGCCGAGATCACTGACGCTGACGCGATCCATCCAGGTTATGGGTTCCTCGCCGAATCGGCGACGTTCGCAAAGATCTGCGAGGACTGCAATATAAAATTCATCGGCCCGCGGCCTGATGTTATCGCGATGATGGGCGACAAGGTCGAGGCTCGCCGAACGATGACGGCCGCCGGCGTGCCTATATTGCCCGGAAGCCCCGACCCGATCGAGTCCGCCGAAGAAGCCAAGGCCCTTGCCCTTAAGATCGGTTTTCCCGTGATCATCAAAGCCGCTGCGGGCGGCGGCGGTCGCGGTATGCGTATCGTGCGGAGCGCAGACGAACTCGCCTCAAATCTTGAAACGGCGCAGACCGAAGCTCTTGCTGCCTTCAAGAACGGTTCCGTCTACATCGAGCGGTATGTCGAACGCCCGCGGCATATCGAGATCCAGGTACTGGCCGACGAACACAATAATGTGATACACCTCGGCGAACGCGAATGTACGATCCAGCGGCGTCATCAAAAGCTGCTCGAAGAGGCACCGTCTCCGGCGATCTCAAAAGAGCTTCGCGACAAGATGGGTGCGGTCGCCGTAAAGGCTTGCAAAGAAATAGGTTATTCGAGTGCGGGGACGTTCGAGTTCCTTCTGGATGAGGACGATCAGTTCTACTTTATGGAGATGAACACGCGTATCCAGGTAGAACATCCGGTCACGGAGATGGTCACGCTCGCCGATATCGTCCGCAATCAGATCGTGATCGCTACGGGGAAGGACGTCGGCTACACTCAGGACGAAGTTCAGATCAGCGGACACTCGATCGAATGCCGCATCAACGCCGAAGATCCCGTGAAGTTCACGCCGAGTCCGGGCAGGATCACGGCGTTCAATTTCCCGGGCGGCCCGGGCGTCCGCGTCGATACGGCCGCATATCCCGGATATGTCGTACCGCCGTACTACGATTCGATGATCGCAAAGCTCATCGTGCACGCACGCACACGCGAACTTGCGATCGCGCGTATGGAGCGTGCTCTTGAGATGATGGTGATCGAAGGGATCAAGACCACCATTCCGCTCCATCAGCGGATAATGGCGGATGAGAATTTCCGCCGCGGCACGTTCTCGACGAAGTTTATGGAGGAGTTCAAGTACGAGGTGTAGAGAAATCCGGGGCGAAAAATCTCCGTTTTGGGTTGGTGTAAGTGCTTGATCTGTGCTAGATTTACACGTTTGGGTTCGAAAGGCCTTTCCGACAGGTGGGGTCTTTCAAAGATTTGAATTTTCGTGGTTACCGGGGCAGTCCCGGAGTTACTGCGAGCATAAGGAGAGGCTGGTTCTAGGCAGCATTTAGAAATAAGAAATGGCAACAGTTACAGAAGTAAAACAGCAGATAGTCAATGACTATAAAACGCACGGCACCGATACGGGTTCGTCACAGGTGCAGATCGCGTTGCTCACGCAGCGGATAAACGAGCTGACAGAGCATTTCAAGGTCCACAAGAAGGATAATAACTCCCGCAAAGGCTTGCTTAAGCTGGTCTCGCGTCGTAGGAAACTTCTCGATTACCTGCGTCATCGCAACATCGATGAGTATCACACGATAATTGGCAAGCTCGGCCTGCGTCGCTAAAAGGCACGCGTTCCGGGAATTTTGGCTTGGCTTCTTCCGCCGGGCGGTTTAGGAAAATTCGGGATCCACGCGAAGAGAATGCCTGCGGGCCGCTGAACGTGACAGCATTAAATGCCTGAGGTGTATTCGGATCCTACGTCAAAATTAGAGTTGTTCTAAGGACGATCAAGAGCTTCACGAAATGCTCTTTGTCGTCCTTTTTTGTAAAGAAGATGAAGAAAAAATATCTAAATGAGTCGATCAAGCTCGGAAACAAGGAGTTGATCGTTGAAACAGGCAAGGTTGCCAAACAGGCCGATGGTTCGGTCGTTATCAGATACGGAGACACGATGCTGCTTGTTGCGGCCGTCTCAGCACGCACCGCGAAAGAAGGTTTGGACTTCTTTCCGCTCACGGTCGAGTACCGCGAGAATTCGTTCGCCGCAGGCCGCATCCCCGGCAACTATTTCCGCCGCGAAGGCCGCCCGAACGAAAAAGAGGTGCTCACGTGCCGCCTGATCGACAGGCCGGTACGCCCGCTTTTTGCGGATGGTTACAGGTTCGAGACGCAGATCGTTGCGTCGGTCATTTCGGCCGATACGGACAACGATCCTGACGTCATCGCGATCACCGGAGCGTCCTGTGCTCTCTACCTTTCGGACATTCCGTTCAATACGCCGATCGGCGGCGTACGCATCGGCCTTGTCGATGGAAAATATCTAATAAACCCGACATACGACGAGCGGCGCGAATCGCAGCTCAACCTTGTCGTCGCCGGTACTGAAGAAGCGATCGTGATGGTCGAGTGCGAGGCCGAGGAAGTTGCCGAGAACGTAATGGTCGAGGCCCTGATGCTTGCTCATCGCGAGATCAAGCGTCTTTGCCAATGGCAGAAGTCGCTCTTTGAGGCGCTGGAGATCACGAAACGCGAGTTCGAAGCACCGACCCTGGATGAGACGATCCTGAACGACGTGAAAGCAAAATTCAGCGACCGCCTCCGCGAAGCTCTCGACACGACGGGCAAGGACAAACTCTCGAGCTATGCAGCGGTCGATGCGCTCAAGAAAGAGGTCGTCGAATCTTATCCGGAAGACGATCCGGCATCTCGTGCAATGGCGGCTAAGGTCTTCGGAAGCCTTAAAGAATCGATCTTTCGCGAGGATATGCTCGTGAACAAACGCCGTCCGGACGGCCGTCGGTTCTCGGAGATCCGGCCGATCTCCTGCGAGGTCGGCTGGCTGCCGCGTGTCCACGGCTCTTCGCTTTTCACCCGCGGCGAAACGCAGGCAATGGTGTCGGCGACGCTAGGAACGAAGATGGACGAGCAGTATATGGACGATCTCGAGACCGGCGAAGTAAAACGCCGCTTTATGCTGCATTACAACTTCCCGCCGTATTCCGTAGGCGAAACAGGACGTTTCGGTTCGACCTCGCGTCGTGAGACCGGCCATGGGAATCTTGCACGAAGAGCGATCCAGTCGGTACTTCCGGATGAAGCTGACTTTCCGTACACGATCCGGATCGTTTCCGATATCACCGAATCTAACGGCTCGTCGTCAATGGCGACCGTCTGCGGCGGGATCCTCAGCCTTATGGACGCAGGCGTCCCGATCAAGAAGCCGGTTGCCGGCGTCGCCATGGGACTTGTGATGGAAGGGAACCGCTACGCGATCCTTTCCGATATCGCCGGCGCTGAAGACCACTACGGCGATATGGACTTCAAGGTGACGGGAACTGCCGACGGCATCACCGCTCTTCAGATGGACATCAAGATCGGCGGCATCAACGCCGTGATACTGCAGGAAGCTCTCGAACAGGCGAAGAAAGGCCGCCTTCACATCCTGGATATAATGCAAAAAACGATCGACACGCCGCGTGAGGACATCTCGCCTTTCGCACCGCGTATCATCACGATGCAGATCAATCCGGAGAAGATCCGCGACGTTATCGGCAAGGGCGGCTCCGTCATCCGTTCGATCACCGAGGAGACCGGTGCCAAGATCGACATTGAGGACGACGGTACCGTTATGATCGCGACCAACGACGGCGAAGCCGCAGAAGCTGCGATCGCACGCATCAAGGCGATCACGGCCGAAGCGGAGGTCGGGGAGACCTATTTGGGCACCGTGTCGAGGATCGTCGATTTCGGTGCGTTCGTTGAGATAATGCCGGGCCTAGACGGTTTGCTGCATATTTCAGAGATCTCGGATCGGCGCGTCAAGGACGTGCGTGACGAGCTCAAGGAAGGCCAGCAGATCCTCGTCAAGTGCATCGGGAAGGAAGGCAACAAGATCAAGCTTTCGCGAAAGGCCATTCTTAATGAGGAAAAGGCAAAATCGCATAGCGAAGGCGAATAACAACGCCGAGATCTTGCTGGAAAAATCGGCCGGTTTGCTCTTTTATTTGAGCAGCCGGCCATCTTTTTTTTCGCAAGTTTTTCAGGAAATGATGGAAATTTCCACACATTCGGCGTATTTTCCACTTTGAAATTGGTGAAAATACGGCTATAGTAGGAAGTAACGCAGATCTGCACCGATAGAAAACGATTGCATTTGCCCGCAATTTTGGTGTAATCTCACGTTCTGCCCGAAAAATCATTCACATTTGAGTGCCAACGGACTGTGAAAGCGTATTTTCTTTTGCAGGGAAAATTTTGTCAGGTACTTAAATGGACAAATTCAATCTTAAAACTTTGCTGGCGGCGATCTGTCTGGCTTCACTTTTGTCGGCATTCACGCGCATCGAGGCAGGCCCGATCAAATTCGATCAGCTTGTCCAGGTCGTGAATGCGAATCCGACGCGTTCGGCCTCCGGCACGTTCGCCCGGCTGCACGTCGTCTCGAACCTCGATGATCTTTGGGTCTCGGATGGAGATGACGATGAGAAGGACAAGAATAAGAAAAAAAACGCCTCAGGACACACGCGTAATTACCGAGACGCGGACGGACATCGTCACGGATGAGGATTGCCACTGCGAACAGGTCGAGCACGACCGGCGTTTCCCGAAATGGGCGCTCCTCGGGCTTGCCGCGATCCCCTATCGCGTTCATCCTGATCCGCC
>LLEU01000025.1 GCA_001567505.1 Acidobacteria bacterium OLB17
CCCGCGAGTGCACGGCCGTGGACCGCCGCGATCACCGGCACGCGGACTTTGCGGATCAGTTCGAACAACTCAGCAAGCGAGCGTGCGTCCTCGATGTTCTCTTCGTAAGACGCACGGGCGATCTTCTGCAGCGCGCTCAGATCCGCTCCGGAGCAAAAATCCTTTCCCGCCCCGCGAATAACGATCGCACGCAAAGCGTCATCGCCGTCCGCTTCGTTCAACGCGGCCTTCAAATCAGCGATCAACTCGTCATTAAGCGCATTACGCTTTTCAGGACGATCTAGCGTGACCGTTCGAATATGGTCTTCAGTTGAAACGAGGATCGTCGACATAATTAATGATTGATAATTAGTGATTACTAATTAGATCTCCGAGAGGTGGAATGTATGGCTGAGATTATCTTGACCAGTTCGAGACGGTCAGTTTCGATCGACCGATGTTCTGTTTCTGTCAGTATTTCGCCGTGAAATAGAACGAGAAGCCAATATTCGGTTTCAAGTGCCCGCCGACGAGCGACGCCAAATTCAGAAATGAAGACCTCGCGGCTCTCCGCACCGACCGCTGCTTTGACGTGTTTACCAATGTTCGTTCCGGATATCAACAGTTCTTTCGACAACACGAATTCTCTCTTTGTCTCGTTGAGGTAGTGACACAACTTCACGATACGCAAAGCGAAGTCGAGAGACTTTTGCAGGACGATATTGTTATCCATAACTAATTACTATTTCATAATTAGATCGCGCCGTCGTCGACATCGATATACATTCGCAAAAGGGCCGTCGAGAAAGTCTTTCCTTGAGCGTCGGTCATCAGGGAGAGCGTGCCGCCGCCGCCGAGCGAACCGTGCAGCAGAAAATTGAGCGCGTTCAAATTCGGCAGTTCGAAGCGTTCGACCTCGCCTTTGACCATCTCGCCGAAAAACTCTTTGACACGTTCCGCAGTGACCTCGCGGACAAGCAGCGGATAATTCTTCGGGTCGAGGGCGATGAGGCCGACGTTCGCGGTGTCGCCTTTGTCGCCCGAACGGGCGTGTGCAAGCTTTACAAGTTGAACTTTCATATACTCAATTCTATCTCAACGCGGTTCAAGTTCTAATGCGGCAGCAACGACATCTTCTGCGATCCGGTCGATAAGGCCGATGTTGAGGGCCTGCTCGGCCGAGATAGGCGAGGCGGTCATAAACATTTCGAGTGCGCGCGCGTGCCCGATGAGCCTCGGAAGCCGCTGCGTCCCGCCCCAGCCTGTAATGATGCCGAGCGAGCTCCCGGATGTGCGAATTTAGCACTTGGGGCTGCGATCCTAGTGTCACACGCAAGAGCGAGATCGAGTGCACCGCCGAAGCACACGCCATTGATCGCCGCGATCACGAATTGCGGAAGGCGGTCGATCTTATGCATTAGCGTTTGGCCGAGGCGCGCAAATTCCGGCGCGTCGGCAGCGGTCAAGGCGGCGATCTCGTTCAGGTTGGCTCCGCTCGCGAAAGCCTCGCCCGTTCCCGTGAATATCAGCCTTCGCAGCGAGTTATCGCCTGCGATCTGATCGATCATTCGATGGAGGCTTTCGACGACCGTACGCGAGAGCGGATTGCGGCTCTCCGGCCGCGCAAAGCGAATCACGGCCGCATCGCCAAACCTTTTGATCACAACATCCTCGGACACTCTGATAATTCTACCGAAAGACGACCGGCCTGGCACACCGATCAGCTCAGAGCACGGCGAGTTTTGCGGCGAACGGCAAAAGGTGTTTTGCGGCAAGGCCCGTTCCTTTTAGCGAATATTTCGCAAGCTTTGGCACGGCCTTGAAAAGTATCGGTTTCGCGATGTTTTTAGCAGTAAATTTCGTTGTCGCCCAAACGCCTTTTGCGGCGGAACGAACGACTACAACGGCGACCTTTCCGGTCGTATTCAGGATCGCGTTCCCGCCTTTCGCCGATGACGATGCCCGTTCGGCGGAATTCTTGTTTTCTTGAGATGAGGTTTGCGCACTGGCAGAGAGCGAGGCCAACAGAATGAGTGCGCAGGCGAAGATCGCAGCAAAGAAGAGATTTTTCATTGGAGTTTTGAGTCGAGACCGATCGGAACGCGAAAGGCCGCAAAGAAGCGGGCCGTAGAAGATTATACAGGCCCGCGTCTTCGTTTGGGAAGCTTTTTCTTTCTTGCGGCGCTAGGGGCGACAGCTATTCGTGCGCGGGAAGCACGAAGGGCCCAATGTGCGGCGTCGATGTATTAAGGCACGTCCTTAGCGCGAGAATAAGCGATCCTCGAACGGTGTCCGGAGTCACGATCGCGTCGAGAGCCCGCGTGCGGCGGCGTGTTTTGCGTCGAGTTCGCGGTCGTATGTAGCGCAGACCGCGTCCATTTCGGCCTCGAATTCGGGTGACGGGCTTTCGCCGGCAGCCTTCAGCTTTTCGAGTTGGGTACCGAACATCGCCTGCACGGCCGAGTCGCCTTCCATTACGCCCATACGGCCGGTCGGGAGCGAAAAGATGAAGTCCGGGTCGAAACCCTGCCCGGCCATCGCGTAGTAACCGGCGCCGCTTGCGTGGTTGATGGTCAGGACCAGCTTCGGTACGCGTGCGCACGACATTGCCTCTACGAAACGCGCGCCTGCGCGGATGATCCCGCTATGTTCTGCGGCACCGCCCACCATGAACCCGGAAACATCCTGAACGAAGAGCAGCGGGATCGAGTGACGGTCGCAATTCTCGATGAAATACGCGGTCTTCTCAGCAGACTCTGTGTAAATGATGCCGCCGAAGCGCGGCGGTGTGCCCGGCTTGCCTTTGGACATACCACGCGAGTTCGCGATCACGCCGACCGGAATTCCGCCCAGCCTTGCGTTCCCGCAGATCATTTCCTTTGCAAAATCAGCCTGAAATTCTTCGATCCCGCCCGCGTCAAGGAATGTCGCGAGAAGCGCGTGCATATCGTACGGAGCCCGATGGTCTTCCGGCAGGATCGAGTACATCTCATCGGTCGAGGCCGACGGCTCGGCAGCATCCGAGATCGAAAGCCGTGAGCCCTCGCTTTTTGGAAGGTCGCGGATCAGGGATCGGATCTTCGCGATGCATTCTTCATCGTCCTTCGTGCGGTAATGCGCGACGCCCGAAATGGCATTGTGCGTCATCGCACCGCCGAGCGTTTCGTTGTCGATCGTTTGGCCCGTCGCTCCTTTCACGAGATTCGCACCGCCGAGGCCCATGAACGAAGTTCCCTCGACCATCAGAATGACGTCGCTCAAAGCCGGCAGGTACGCGCCGCCTGCAACGCACATTCCCATCACGGCCGAGATCTGCGGGACGCGAAGATAACGCCGCATTATCGAGTTGTAATAGAAGATCCTCGCCGCACCGTACTGTCCCGGAAAAACGCCGCCCTGGAACGGCAGGTTCACGCCCGCTGAATCGACAAGATATACGATCGGGATGCGGTTGCGCATCGCGATCTCCTGTGCGCGAAGTATCTTTTTGATCGTTTCCGGATACCACGCACCGGCCTTGATCGTCGCGTCGTTCGCGACAACGACGCATTCTCGGCCTTCTATCCTGCCGAGAACTGTCACGACGGCGGCGGCCGGAGCCTTGCCGTCGTATTCGTCATAGGCCACGAGCAGCCCGATCTCCTGCGAGAACGAGCCTTCGTCAAGGAGCAGCGAAATGCGTTCGCGGGCAGTCAGCTTGCCCTGTTTGTGGATCTTCGCGATCTTCTCGGCACCGCCGCCGAGTTTAAGTTTCGCCTCGAGTTCGACAAACTCTTCCGTGAGACGGCGAAGTCGGGAGGATGTTCCTTTTTCTGTCATTAAGATTCGCTAAGAGAATGTTATCGGATCGAAAGATTCGCCACGCTCGAATCGCTGACCGCGCCGTCATCGAGGCTTACAACACGGATACGCGCCCGACGCGTAGCACGGCCGCCGATCGAGATCGTCTCATTGCCGTCATTCGGCGTGCTGGCGACGACCGTTTCCCAAGTTACGCCCTCGTTTCGCGAAAGCTCGATCTTCACGCTGCCGGTGACGTTGTCGGACGACCACGTGATCGTCCTGCGAACACGGCGAGGCAACCATTCGCCGCCGCTAAAGCTTGTCAGCATCAGGCTTGAGCCGCTGTATCGGTAATTCGCGATCGAATCCGCCGTGTTGTTGATCGAACGAGCGTTATCGCGGGCATTGTCGATGCCGGTCAGCATTCCGTTGTAGTAGATCGTCGGGTTCGAGAAGTGCGCAACGCGCGTACAGCCGGAGGTGCAAGGGTTCGAGTACGACATCACGGTTCGAAAGGCTCCGTTCACGTAGTGGCCGAAGCCGTATGGGAACGTCGGGCCCGAGCCGTTCTCCGGATTGTGCTGGCTGCCCATATTGTGGCCAAGTTCGTGTGCGAAACTCAGATTTCCGACCGCACACGTGCGCGCCGTGACAGTAAATCCGTTGTTCGCATTTCCGGGGAGCGACCCCATCAGATATCCGATGCCGCAGCCTCCGTCGAATTCGTAAGCATATCGACGAGGTCGGCGTTCAGGATGTTGCGGCGCGAGTTCGCGGAGGCATCGGCACGGAGGTTGCCCAATTCGGTGCTGAACGTACCGGTCTCGTTCAGCGCGGTAAGCTCCGCACCGACAAGGCGGACGCGTTGGCGGATGCGGCTGTTGATGTAGGCAGTGTTCGTGGCCGCGATCGCCTGCTGAGCGATCGTCTGAGCCTGAGCGTCGCCGCCTGCGGAGGTTCTGACGGCCGCCGTGTAAAGCACAAGAACGTCAATGCGGTCGCCCGAATCGACATTCCCGAGATTCGCAGGGATCCGCGATATCATCGTCTTTTCGCCCTCGACCTCGCCCGCACACGGCGGAAAAAGCGATTGGTCGAGCTCGATCAGGACGTTTCCGTTCGCCTTCGGTGCGATCTCATAAACGGCATCGGGCGAATAGATCAGTCCGGAAACGAAACCTTTATTGAAGGTGAGCACGACGTCGCCGGAGAAGCTTCCCGAACGCAGCTTTCCCCGCCACGTAAAATTCTCGGCCGAGACGATCTCGGAACCTTCAGCAGCGAGCTGCGTTGCCGTAAAAGACCTACCGTCAAAGAGCGGAAGCGTAAGAAGTTCCTGCCGCCCTTCGCGGAACGCTGACGCATCGACCTCGATCGTCGCCTCGCGGACAGATGCGACCGAGGAGCGCTCTGTCGCCGTCCGAGCGGAAGGCGCCTCGAGGATCCGATATGCGGCACGCTGAGACTGGCCGAACGAATTCATCGCGAAGAAGGCGACGGCCAGCGACACAAAGAAAACGAAACGTCGAAGCTCAAATGATGTTCTCATAGCAAAACACGATCATCCCGAACCGAAAGATACGGGGAATTCGGTACCTATTTCTTAGAAATGATGAACGTCGGCACCATTCCGCCGCCGGCCGTCACATTTGCGAGCTCGTTCGACGCAAGACGTGTGAATGCCGAACCGACCTTGCCCATAAAAAGCAGCGGATCGAGATCGACCAGTTGCTCTGCCATCTGCCATTTACCGTCGCCTATCAGCATCGGAAAATTCTCTTTGGCGGTCTTTACGCGCTCCTGAACAAGATAATCGCCGTCCGCAAGCGCCGTTTCGATCGCAGCGTTCCACTCGTCCGACGTAGAATTCCAGCCGATATAGATGCCGTGGCCGCCATAATCATCGTTAGGTTTCAAGACAAGTTTCTGCGAATTTTCCCGCGTCCATTCGACGAGGTCGATGTCCAGGTCGCCGTAGCGAGTGGTCTCGCTGCGAAAACGTCGCGTCCACGGAACGTGGGCCTTGATGACAGCTAATTCATCCGCGTCGAATAGATGCTCGTAACGCTCGTTAGTAAGCACCGCGAATATCGCCTTTTTTGTGGACGAGCTTGCCGCGGAAGCTGTTCACCATACACACGGCCTTTGCCCTGCACGCCTCAAGAAGCGTCGGTTCAGCTTCGATGATCGGCACGTATTCGTTGACGAGCAGGCGTTTTATAGACGATGTCGATCTCACGGCCATTTGCCGAAAGGCGGCGGCCGTCGAACTCGAGTTCGTCCGGCGAGCAGATCATCGACGGATATCCCTGCTCCTCGAAGAAATCACGGAAAAGCTCGAATTCCTTTATCGTCGGAAGGTCGCGAAGATCGACGATCGCGATCGTCGGCTTCTGTACCGGCCGGCCGCCCGAAAATTCTTCGAAACACTCGAGCAGCGTCGCGAGCAGCTTCGACGAGCCTTCCATCGCCGTTAACTCATAACGCTCGGCAAAGCGTTGCATTACCGGAAGGCCGCGGAAGATCTTCGACGCCGAATCCGCGAACGCGATGCCGGCAGGACTCTCGCCGTTCAACTCGACGTAGGAGTATGTGTCGCCGACAAGGAACGAATCGAGCCGAGCGGTCGGCGACACGTGCGAATATCCCGGATCTATCGCGACCAAATCGCGCTCGATCGCAGTCACACCCAGTTCGTCGAGCAGCGAATCATCTGCGATCGCGGCTTCCTTTACCTTTTGAAGAGCGGCAAAAACTATCTCGCACGCGCGGACAACGCGTTCCCAATCTTCCCGTAGAACGAAATGCGGGCGCAGGTACGGCGACAGCGGCCGTCCGCCGAAGATGAGCTTTGCGGCCTCGAGTTCATCCTCGAGCATCTTTAGCGAGTCGGCCGCAAGCGTGTCGTCGGAAAGGAGTTCGTTGTAGTATTTTACGGCTTCTTCAAGCATTATTCAGCTTACCTGGACATACTGAGGATCTCGTCAAACTCATCTTTCGTCAGCGGCATTACCGAGAAACGCGGCTGCCGAACGAGGTAGATGTTGGCGAGTGCCTTATTCGCTTTTATTTGATCGAGCCCGACGGGCTTCTTCAACGCTTTTACGGGTTTGATCTCGACCGCGATCCATTTCTCATCCGTCGGGTCGGGAAACGCCTCGCGCGAAACCTGCGCGATGCCGACGACCTCTTTTCCGACCACCGAATGATAAAAGAAGACCTTGTCGCCTTTTTTCATCTCGCTCAGATGATTGCGGGCCTTAAAATTTCGAACGCCCGTCCAGTCGGTTGCGCCGTCTTTTACGAGGTCATCCCACGAGTACGCGGTAGGTTCTTGTTTGACAAGCCAATAGTTCATATTTCGTTTCGTGATCGGCCGGATGGCGTCGCAGCAACGCTATTTTTTTGCCTGAGCGGCCTTCTTGTTCAGCCACTTCGCCCAGCGTTCGAGCATCGGCCGGAAAGGCTTGAAGATCTTCGCTCGCCAACTTCCCTCGGACTGTTTTTCTGTCCAGGCACGCAGATTCTTTTCCGCATACTGCCGGATCTGCGGTTCGAGGCTTCCCTTTTTCACGGAATGCCGCAGCGTAAGATAATAATGCTGCCCGACGAGCGAAAATATCAGGCCGGCGACGTTCCCCTTGAAACCGCTCTTGGCCATAAAACGCTTTGCGCGGCCTTCGGTCGGCTGGAGCAGCGCGCCCATTGAGATCTCGAACCACGGCGCCGAATTCTGCACGCGGGGATGATAAAGCCCCGGAAGGTCGCCCTTTACGGGCACGTCCATATTCTTTAGTCGCGGATCGTTGATGAAATCGACAAGTTTGATCCGCTCGATCCCGCGTGTCTGCTCGACCGGCAGAAAATCCAACGCCTTTTGGATGGACGCCTCGTAATCTTTCGGCAGCGGGAATGTCGCGGTATTCTCGATCTTGATCTTTGTGTTCTTCGCGGCCTTCTGGCCGGCGGTCGCAATCGCCATAACTTTGCCTAAATTGTAATGGGTTCGCCGAGATTAGTAAATTCAGCCACTCTTTGTGGCAATGACGCAACACATCCGAGATTCACCGACTTGCGAACCCCAATAAAATCGACGTCCGGCCCGAGGCACGGTGCTTGCTTAATTACGGGTAGTCAGTATGGCGAATCAGACGACCCTCGCAAATTCTGTCTCAACGAGCGGCATCGGGCTTCACACCGGCGTCGCCGTTAACCTTTGCCTTAAACCTGCGCCGGAAAATACGGGCTACGTTTTTGTGCGCACCGACCTCGACAATTTCGAGATCCCGGCGTCGGTCGAATTCATCTCGCATTGCTCGTATGCGACCACGCTTATGCGTCGCGGCGTCGTTCTTTCGACCTGTGAGCATCTGCTCTCAGCACTTCGCGGAAGCGGCATCGACAACTGCTTCATAGAGCTCGACAGTATCGAGGTTCCGATCCTCGACGGTTCGAGCGAGAACTTTATCGACCTGCTCGAAAAGGCAGGCGTTGTCGAGCAGGATTCACCTCGGCGAACGCTCGTCGTCAGAGAAAAGGTGTCGGTCGATCAGAACGGGAGAAAAATGTCGATCGAGCCGGCCGAAGCATTTGAGATCGACTGCACGATCGACTTTCCGCACCCTTTCATTCGTCGTCAAACTTACCGTTTCGTGCTAAAGAACGGCTCGTTCGGGCGCGAGATCGCTTCGGCTCGGACGTTCGGATTCGCAGAAGAGATAGATATGCTTCGAAAGGCGAATCTTGCACTTGGCGGCTCGCTCGACAACGCTATCGTGCTCACGGCGAACGGTATGCTGAACGAAACTCCGCTGCGGTACGCGGATGAGTTCGTGCGGCACAAGATCCTCGACATTATCGGTGATGCCGCACTCGTCGGAATGCCGATACAAGGCCGCATCTCCGCCGAGAAGAGCGGCCATTCCGTCCACGCACAGTTGATGACAAAGCTCCTCGAAACGGAATCCGCCTGGGAGATCGTCTAACGGCCTTCGGCCGTACTCGCACCTTCCGAATTCGTTTCCCAGTCCGGCGTGTGAAAAGTACCTTCCTTATCAACGCGCTTATAGGTATGCGCCCCGAAAAGGTCGCGTTGGGCCTGTATAAGATTCGCGGGCAGTTTCTCTGCGCGGAACGCATCGAAATAGCTGAGGCAGGAGCCGAGGCACAAGGCGGCGATACCGTGCTGAGAACACGCCGATATCATCTTCCTCAAGCTGCTGGTATGACGCTTCAGAACGTCCGCAAATTGTGCGTCGGTCAGGAGGTTCTCAAGTTCGGCATCGCGTGAATAGGCACGCCGCATCTCTTCAAGCAGAGCTGAGCGTATGATGCAGCCGCCGCGCCAGATCTTCGCGACCTCGGCGAGATCGATGCCGTAAGCAAGCTCGCTCGATGCGGCTCTAAGCAGCGACATCCCCTGAGCGTAAGTCATAATGAATGCAGCAGTTAGGGCGTCGTGAAGGTCTTCGTCCGACAATAACGGCGTGCGATCGGCGAGGTCGCTGCCGAAACAATCCCCGACCGCGTTCCGCACCGGACGCAACGCCGAGATCTGCCTCATCGAGACCGCAGAGTCGATCGTCGGGATCGGGATGCCGAGGTCGAGTGCCGCCTGCGAGGTCCATTTTCCGGTGCCCTTCTGGCCTGCCTCGTCGAGAACGAGATCGACAAGGAACCGTCCGGTCTCGGCATCCACGCGTCGCAGAACTGTCGAGGTGATCTCGATCAGGAATGAGTTCAGTTCGGTCGTGTTCCATTTGGCGAATATCTCGCCGATCTTCGCGGCATCGTAACCTTTCACTCGACGGAAATGATCGTAGGTCTCCGCGATGATCTGCATCAGGCCGTACTCGATGCCGTTGTGCACCATTTTGACGAAATGGCCGGCCGACCCCGTTCCCATATACGCAACGCACGGCTCGCCATCGACCTTTGCGGCGACGGCCTTCAAGGTGCCTTCGACGCGGGCGTAATGTTCCTTCGTGCCGCCGGGCATAATGCTCGCTCCGTGTCTTGCGCCTTCTTCGCCGCCGCTGATCCCGACGCCCATGAACCCGATCTTTTTTGCCGAAAGTTCGGCGATCCTGCGATCCGTGTCGGTGAAATGAGAATTGCCGCCGTCTATGATGAGATCGTCCGGGTTAAGGTGCGGCGCAAGGTCGGCGATTACCGCATCAACGATCTTGCCCGCGGGCACGAGCAGCATTATATTCCGAGGGCTCTCAAGCTTTGAGAGGAATTCCGGCAGGTCTTTGCCGACATCGAGCGGCATCGAGCCCGCTTCCTTCATCAAAAGGTCACGCTTTGGGTCTTCAAGGTCGAACCCCACGCCCGCGATGCCGTGCTCGCCCACATTTAGAAGAAAATTCCGCCCCATCGTACCGAGGCCGATCATTCCAAAACTCGCCTTTTTCATATATTCAGTTATACCTTATCGCCTCGCCGCGGGTAAAAGAGGCTTCGCGGCTCAACTTGCTGACAGCTCTGGGAACCGCGCGTGAGTGGACGAACCTCAGCGGCGAATGTAACCTCTAAATGCGATGAAAAGTTTACTGGAGGCGATCCGCCCGACGACAATTCTCGAACCTGCAAAGCTCCGCGACAGCCTTGGGCTTGACCTCGTTGTCGTGTCCGAGACCTTTCAGCACACGGGCAGCTTCAAGTTCCGTGCTGCCTATAACGTCGTGCTTAACCGGCCGGAGGATGAATTTATCGGCGTCTCATCAGGCAACTTCGGGCAGGCTCTCGCGCTCGCCTGCAGGATGCTCGGACGAAAATGCACGATCGTGATGCCGCATAATTCCGCTAAGGTGAAGGTCGATGCCGTCCTTGCTTACGGCGCTGAAGCCGACCTTATAAACGTGAATGAGGTCAGCCGTGTCGAGCGGCTCGAACAGCTCGGCCAACAACGCTCCGACGCATATATGGCGAGCGCATTCGACGACCGGCTTGTCATCGAAGGAAATTCGACGCTCGGGGACGAACTCCTCGATCTTGGACTTGATGCGATCATCGTTCCCATCGGCGGCGGCGGGTTGATCTCGGGCACGGTCGAATCCTTCGAACGCGCCGGGAAGGATATCGACATCATAGGCGCCGAACCGCTGATCGCAAATGACGCCGCGCGTTCGTTAAAGGCGGGAAAGATCATTCCGAACGAGCGCGAGCCGCAGACCATCGCCGACGGCACGCGAACGCTTTCCGTTGGCGATCAGACGTTTCCCGTGATGCAGCGTGGGGTCAAGGACGTGATCGAGGTCACGGAAGAGAATATCGCGACGGGACTTAGGATGTATTTTTCTCTCGCGAATCTAAAGTGCGAGCCTACGGGAGCTCTCAGCCTTGGCGCGGTCCTGCAGGAACCGGAGCGATTTCGCGGCAAGCGCGTCGCCATCGTGGTAAGCGGCGGCAATGTAGATGCGGATGTGTACGCGCGGCTCCTATCGACGCATTAGCCTCGCCGCTATCGCAGCTCTTCGACGAACGTCACGCGGTTGATCTCGTGCAGTGTCGTCAAGCCCGCAAATACCTTCTTGACGGCAGATTCACGAAGCGACGAAAGGCCTTCCTGTTCGGCCTGCCGGCGGATCTCGGAACCCGGACGCCTCTCGATGATCATTTCGCGGATGCGGTCGGACATATCGAGCAATTCGTGGATCGCAGAACGCCCTCGGTACCCTGTGTGATTGCAGGCATCGCAGCCGACATTGCGGTAAAGCGTGTGACCCGCGATGTCCGAAGGCTTCAGGGCGGCGTCGGCCAATTCCTCGTCCGTCGGCACATACTGGCGCTTGCAGGTCGGGCAAAGAAGGCGGACGAGCCGCTGGGCCAGCACGCAGTTCAAAGACGACACGAAGTTATACGGCTCGACGCCCATATTCAGGAATCGCCCGATCACGTCGATCACGTTGTTGGCGTGGACGGTCGTGAAGACAAGGTGGCCCGTCAAGGCAGATTGGATCGCGATCTGTGCGGTCTCTTCGTCGCGGATCTCGCCGACCATTATCTTGTCGGGGTCGTGACGCAGGATCGAGCGAAGGCCGCGAGCGAACGTCAGGCCCTTCTTTTCGTTCACGGGGATCTGCATAATTCCCTGCAGCTGATATTCGACAGGGTCTTCGATCGTGATGATCTTGTCCTCTTCGGCGCGTATCTCGTTCAGAGCGCCGTAGAGCGTCGTGGTTTTTCCGGAGCCGGTCGGCCCGGTGACGAGCACCATCCCGTACGGCTCTTTGATGTAGATCCGAAAACGCCGAAGGTCCTCTTCGTCGAAGCCGACGACGTCGAGGCTCAGATTCTTGAATTCCTCGGAGATCTGCTCTTTATCAAGGATACGGATGACGCAGTTCTCGCCGAAGGCCGATGGCAGGATCGACACACGGAAATCGACCGTTCGGCCTTTGTATCTCACGCGAAAGCGTCCGTCCTGCGGGATGCGGCGCTCGGCAATGTCGAGTTCGGACATCACTTTAATTCGCGAGATCAGCGTCTGGTGATACGCGATGTCGATCGGATCGACCTTAGCATAAAGTGCTCCGTCGATACGAAATTTCACGCGAACGTCTCGGTCTCCGGCCTCGATGTGGATATCCGACGCCCTCGATTCCATCGCGTTATAGACGATCGTATCGACGAGCTTGATGATCGGCGACATATCGCTGTCGGTCGCGAGGCGGTCAAGGTCGAGGACCTCTTCGCCCTGTTCGGTCTCTTTGACGAGCGAGATCCGAAATCCGGACGCAGCTTCCTGCATCACACGCTGTGTGGCATCGCCTTTCCGCAGGACGACATCGATAGCACCGGCCGTCGCAACATAAGGGACGATGCGCACGTTAAGGACATTCTCGAGCTCGTCAAGCCGCTCAAGATCGGTCGGATTCGCCATCGCAACGTGAAGCGTGTTCCCTTCGCGGCGGATCGGCACGAACTGATTCCGCAGCATTAGCTCGACCGGCAAGTTCGCAAGCTCTTCCTGATCGATCGGCGACGGCGCGTCCGGCGGCAGAAGGTCGATGTACGGCATTCGATAGCGCTTTGCGCGCTGTTTTGCCTCGATGACCTCGGGCGGCTCGTTCTCGAGGAAGTCCGAAAGTTCGATCTTCGGCGATGAGACGTTTGGCGTACTTGTGCTTTCGACGTTCATAAAATACTCAGAGGCCTAATGCCTGCCTCCGAACGGCCCGGCCGAGATCATCTGGATGATCGGCAGGTAAATAGCAAGCAGAATGACGACGACGACGGCCGCCATAAAAAGCAGGATCAGCGGTTCGAGCAGCGTCGTCAGCTGTTCGAGCCGAACTTCTGCTTCCGCGTCGTAAAAGGCGGCAACTTCGTCCAGCATTTCTCGAAGGCTGCCGGAACGTTCGCCGATCCCGATCATATCGAGGCCGAGCGGCGGTATCCAATTCGCCGTCTCAAGAGCCTCGGTAAAGCCGCGGCCTTCGCGGATGAGCGGCAGTACGGACTGGCTCTTCCGCCGCAATTCAAGATTGTTCAACGCCTGCGAAGAAATGTCCCAACTTTCGGGGACGGTTATTCCGCCCGCAAGCAGCGTTGAGAGCGACCGCGATAGCTGTGCCGTCGCCATATTCCTGACGAGCTGGCCGGCGATCGGAAGACGAAGGACGGTCTTGTGGAGAAGAAGCTTCCCGTTCTGCGTTCGGAACCAGAACACAAGGCCGAGCACGACGATCAGAACAAGGGGCAGCACCCACCAGATGTTCGCGACAACGGCGCCCGAAACATAGACGACGGCCCGCGTAAGCACGGGGAGTTCGCGGCTTTGGTTGAGATTCCGGAAAAGGTCGGACATTCGCGGAACGATATAGAGCGTCAGGAACGCGACCATTATCGTCGCCGCAACGAGCAAGAATGCCGGATAGGCGAGCGCTCCGCGCAGCTTTCGCGTTATCGCGACGCTTCGCCGCAGATACGTGACAAAACGCGCAAGGACATCGTCCAGCGCGCCGCTCTTTTCGCCCGAAAGGATCGAAGCCGTGTAGATCTTCGGAAAAATTCTCCGTTCCTCGAACGCCTGCGAGAGCGGTTCGCCGTTCTTGATCCGCTCTTCGACGTCCGCAAGGACCGAGCGAAGGCTCGCCGAACCCGAACGCGTCTTCAGCAGTTCGATCGCCTGCAGGACCGGGATGCCTGCCCGCAAGAGTGCCGAAAACTGCTGATTAAAAAGGAGGAAGTCCGCCTGCTTGATCTTCGCGTGCTTCCCCGACTGCCCAAGCCCGAGCATCGACGAAAGGCCGTTCTCCGCCGATGAGACAGCAAATACGCGAAATCCGTCGGCCTCAAGCCGCAGTCTCGCTTCCGAAGCTCCGACCGCTTCGACCATCTTTGTTACGACTTCGCCGGATGGGGTTCCCAAACGACAGAGGAATTCAGGCATAAGAGACAAACGGGATCAATGGATCTGGCCCTTTCAAAAGGCATTCAAAGGGCGAATTATAACACGTTCGGGCCGCTGGAATGTTGCGTTCCGGCGGCATATGGCCGCATGTCGCGGGAAATTGTACACCGAACAACCTCTGGCCTCGCTTCGGCATCTTAAGAAATACATTGAACCGAATTTCGCGAACCTCTACAATAGACGAGTTGACCTAAAGCCTGTATGCGTAAACTTTTGGGCAAAAGGCATTCGCATTTTGCGACATTGCTCGCCCCTCTTTTCGTGCTCGCATTCTCGGCCGCTTCGACGTTCGCACAAACGCCGACCCCGCGGCCCACACCACCGGATAACGGCCCGATCCGCGTCAAGACCGACCTTGTGACCGTAACTGCAACTGTCACGGACACTTACGGGCGATACATCTCGGGCCTAAAGAAGAGCGCATTCACGGTGATCGATGAGGGCGAAAAACAGGAGATCACTTTCTTCAGCGATAGCGACGCGCCCGTCTCCCTTTCGATCATTTTTGACGTTTCGGGGTCGATGAGCGGCGAAAAGATCAATAAGGCAAGGCACGCGCTCTCGCGTTTCATCGCGACGAGCCACCCGATGGACGAATATTTCCTGATCGCATTCAATAACAAGGCCCAACTGCTGCTTGATCGCTCACGCGACGGCGAGGCCGTCTTAAGAAAACTCACTTTGGTCGAACCGAAAAAGGATACGGCTCTTTATGACGCCGTTTATCTCGGCGTTGAGAAGGCAATGCGCGGGGCACACCAGAAAAAGGCGGTCCTAATAATCAGCGACGGACAGGACAACGCTTCCCGCTATAATTTTGGCGAAGTTCGCCGCCTTCTGAAAGAATCCGACGTTGTCGCCTACTCGATCGGAATTCAGGGACGCAATGACGCCGCAAGCGAACTCGGGCTGCAGGGACAGGCATTCCTCGATGAGATCAGCAATGTTACCGGCGGCCGGTCGTTCTACCCCGATTCAGACGTCGAAATGGACGAGATCTTCGAGCGTATCGCCCTTGAACTCCGGCACCAATATTCGATCGGCTACACACCCAAGGACTTTGTTCCTAACGGCAAATGGCGTAATGTCAAAGTTAAGGTCAAACGCCCGAGAGGTTTGCCGCGTCTAAGCGTTCGGGCTCGCGATGGATACTATGCGTCGCCGTCCTCGGAACGTCGATAGGTTGGTGAAAGTTCTTTTGATGAAAGCAACAAGGCCCGTGCTACTTTTGGCCGCGTTCTGCGCGGCCGCCGCTCTTTTCGTCGGCAGCTCCGCCGCAGTTGATGCTGCTCACGGCGTTGCCGTACCGACGCCAACGCCAACGCCTGCCGTGAAGGCTTCGCCTTCGCCGACCGTAGATCCGACAGATTCGGGCGAGGTCATCCGCGTTGAGACCGAGCTTGTGAACCTAAACGTTCGCGTCGTTGACCGTAATAACCGCACGATCAACGATGTCCCCGAAAAAGATTTCAAGATCTACGAGGACGGCGTTCTGCAGACCATCGATTTCTTTTCTCGCTCGGAAGTTCCGACCAACTACGCGCTCGTTCTCGACAATTCGGGATCGCTTCGCGACCAGCTCGATAAGGTCATCGAGGCCGGCAAGATACTCGTCGATACGAACAAGCCCGAGGACGAGACCGAGATCATACGCTTTATCGGCCGTGAGAAGATCACGATCGAGCAGCCGTTCACGTCCAACAAACAGGACCTTGCCGATACGCTCGACAATCTCTTTATCGAGGGCGGCCAAACGGCCATCATCGACGCCGTTTATCTTGCAGTCGAGAACGTCGATAAATACGAAAAATCAAAGAATGCAGATGACCGTAAACGCCGGGCGATCGTACTCGTAACTGACGGCGAGGACCGCGACAGCTATTACAACGAGAAGCAGCTTTTTGATCTGCTGCGTGAATCTGACGTGCAGATCTACATTGTCGGATTCCTGGGCGACCTGAGCAAAGAAGGCGGCTTTATCGGAAAAAGCCCGCAGGAAAAGGCGAGGGCGTTCCTCCAGCGTATGGCTGACGAGAGCGGCGGCAAGACCTATTTCCCTGCGGACGCAAGCGAGCTTCCAGCGATCGCAAAACAGATCTCCGGCGAACTCAGAACGCAATATTCGATAGGCTATATTCCGACAAATGACAGGAAGGACGGAAAGTTCCGCTCGATCAAGGTTGTCATCGCGGATGGCCCGAACGGACAAAAACGGATACCGGTTACGCGCACAGGCCGAACAGCCGACAAGCCCGATGGCCCGCCAACACTCGATAAGTCCGTGAATACCACAAGCTTGCCGAAGAATTAAGGCCCGACCTATTTTTCCGGGACAGTTCCGGAGATCTTCTTGCGGGTCGTCTCGCCGGTAACGAGCACAGGGATACCATCATCAACATTTTGATGCGGGCGAGGAATTACGTGCGTGGCGGTCACTTGTCCGACCTTTCTTGCTGCGGCGGCTCCGGCATCGACGGCCGCCGTCACTGCTCCGACCTCGCCGCGAACGATCGCCGTCACAAGGCCGGCGTCGATCTTCTCGTAGCCAACGAGGGTCACATTTGCGGCTTTCACCATTGCGTCCGCAGCCTCGATCATTGCGACAAGGCCAGAACACTCAACCATTCCCAAAGCCTGCATAATTCTCTCTCCGAGCTTAGTTCCCCTTTTTCCTACGGATAAGAAGCACAATGGCAAAGATGCCGATCACCGCAAAGATGCTCCCGAAAACAACAAATATCGGGGCGATCATCATTTGAACACCTCAAGATAAACGACGACAACCGCAGATATGACGAATATCACCGCCGCAACGATCATCAGCCCGATGCCGGAGGCATCCGCAGGCTCGGCCCACTCGGTGCGGACGACCTTTCTTTTTGCCGTTCGCGCGGCCTGCCGCTCTCTTGCCGCACGAATGCGGTTATTTGCGGCGTCTCCCGACGGCGCGGCCTGCACCAATGCAGAATGACTCTCCGCACTCTCAAGCGCAGCTTCAAGCGAGGCATCAGCCTTTGTTTCCGAAGGAATCGGCGCCGCTTCAGTTAGGGCCACCACGGGCTCCTCGATCGCCGGTGGTGCGTTCACGGGTTTGCCGCATGCGTAACAAAAGCTCGTGCCTTCGCGCACTTCGGCCCCGCACGAGGCACACAACGGTTTTTCCGCAACAGCTTCCATCTCGTCTCGCTTCTAAACGCTCGCGAACACCTCTTTCTCTTCTCCAAGATCACGTGCGGACGGCGTCAGGATCGTCTTCTTGTTGATATAGATCTTTTCGCCGCGTCCGATCGCTCGCCGGACATCGTCCTCGCTAACGAAATCAACAGGCTGCGGCGGCCCTTTCTCGCGACCGGCTCCGCATAAACGTGGTGGATTATCGTCTCTTTTGTTTCGCTGCGGGAGACCGCCGGTTCCGGCGCTTTTGGCGGCTCGGGAAGCGGCTTTGCTTCGACCTCGGGCCGGTTTCGCAGGAATGCATCGACGATCCGAGCGATGTCTTCCCTCTTCGGCTTCGTGCGTGGCGGCGGCACTACCTCGGTCTTTCTCGCCGATGCGTTCGAAGCTAATGCCTTCCGGTTTATCGGTTTCGTCTCGAATGCAACGCGCTTTACGTCCATCAAATGGATCGGTGAGACGTTGTCCGAGGTCACGTTCCCGCCCCAGGATCCGCAGCCAAGCGTCATCGAAGGCGCAAGGTCGGTCGAAAATCCAATGGCACCATGCGTTGTTGGTGAGTTGATGATCACGCGGGCGGCCGGCATCTGCTTTCCATACTCGATCGCCATCTGACGATCCTGCGTGTGCATTCCCGCTGTATGTCCCATGCCGCCGAACCGCAGGATCTCTTCGCAGCGAGCGGCGCCTTCTTTTACGCCGTTCGCGACAAAGAAAGCAAGCGTAGGCGAAAGCTTTTCGACCGACCACGGAAATTCACGCCCGACGCCGCCACAATCTGCGATCAGGCAGCGCGTCCCCGCGGGAACCTTCACACCTGCGAGCTCGGCGATGTATGCCGCCGATCTCCCGACGATCCCGGGGTTCAGCGTCCGCTGCGGCGTCAATAGGATCTTTGCGACCGAATCTGCTTCCGAAGGAGTCAGAAAATGGCCGCCCTGCTTCTCGAATTCCGCCCTGACGGCCGCTTCGATCGGCGCGTCAACGACCACACTCTGTTCGCTTGCACAGATCGTCCCGTTATCAAAACAAGTTCCGGTGAGAATGTCCGCGACGGCCTTCTGCGGGTCCGCCGAACGCTCGATGAACACGGGCACATTACCGGGCCCGACGCCGAATGCGGGTTTCCCGGACGAATACGCCGCCCGCACAAGTCCCGTGCCGCCCGTCGCAAGGATGACGGCCGTGCGTTTGTGCTTCATCAGCGTTTCGGTGCCTTCGATCGTCGAGACGGTCAGGCATCGGATCGCGTCGGCAGGAAGCCCTTCTCTAACGCCCGCATCGCGCATTATCCTCGTGGTCTCGGCAATGCATTTTGCCGCAGCAGGATGCGGCGAGAGCACGATAGCATTGCGGGATTTGATCGCGATGATGATCTTGAATATCGCCGTCGATGTCGGATTCGTCGATGGAATGATCGCCGCGACGACGCCTCTCGGACTTGCGATCTCGACAATACTGCCGAAATCGTTGATCACGCCGACCGTTCTTAGGCCCTTGAAGAAATTCCAGACGTCTTCCGCCGCAAAGCGGTTCTTCTCGAACTTGTCCTCAGGTTTGCCGTAACCAGTCTCCTCGCACGCCATCTTGCCGAGCCGCTCGGAATCGGTGAGGGCGGCCCTTGCCATCGCTTCGCAAATGCCGTCGATCCGTTGCTGGTCGAACTCGGCAAGCGCGCCGAACGCCGCAAACGCTGCATCGACAGCGTCTCGTGCTTCCTGCTGTGCGAGAAGATCCTTGTCAGCCATCTTTCCTTACGGTAAAGGTCGGAAGAATGGTGCCGCCGCGTGCTTTAGAAACACAGGCGACGGCACTAACCCTAAAAACTTGCGCGCTATTTCGAACGGCTTTTGCTGCCGGCGGCCGAAATTGCGGATGATCCGGCATCGCCGGAGGTGAGCGACTTGCCGCCGCGAAGAGCTTTCTCGTCGGGGCTGTAGCCGACGGCGCCGCCTTTTGGCAGTACGCGTTCGACCTCGGAATGCGGACGCGGAATGACGTGAACGCTGATAAGTTCGCCGACCCTGCGTGCCGCCGCCGCGCCTGCATCCGTTGCGGCCTTTACTGCGCCGACGTCGCCGCGGACGAAGATCGTAACGTATCCGGCGCCGATATATTCCTTTCCGATCAGCTGGACATTTGCGGCCTTTACCATTGCGTCGGCCGCCTCCACGGCTCCGACGAACCCTTTGGTCTCGACCATCCCAAGTGCCTCTAAACTCATTGACTATTCCTCACTTAAATTCAAGCTAGCTGGATTTTATACCACGACGATTCGATAGCCAAAATTATCACGACCGCACGCCTATTAACAAGCGGAGGCCGCTCGACGGCCAAAATTGACATCGCTGCATCGACCTAATAAAATCAAAACTTTACGAACGGTTGCTTCCCTTCGACGATATTGTCTGAAATGTCACGATCACTTGGCGAAAAGCTGCGGCTAGCCCGCGAAGAACGAGGTATATCCATAACCGAGGTCGCCGAAGCCACGCGCATCTCACCGCATTACCTTCAGGCCATCGAAGTTGACGATTATCGAACGCTCCCCGGCGGTATTTTCAATAAAGGCTTCATAAAATCCTTTGCAAAATACGTCGGCGTGGATGAACAGGAAGCGCTCGCGGATTACGCCCGACTCCTCGACGCTGACAGCAGTCAGCCCGCGGCCGAAGTGCCGGTAAAACATCACAGGCCCGAGGTTTTGACCGATGACCGCACCGGCGGCTCAATGCTTCCGACGATCGTCGGAGCGGTCGTCATTTTGGCGATCGTGACGGCTGCCGTCCTTTTTGGCCTGAATTATCTGAAGAATCGCGAAACATCACCCGTCGCGAACGCGAACACGTCCGCGAACACGGCGAATGCAACCCAGCTGTTCCTGCGGCCACGCCTCAGCCGGCGGTGCCGGACATGGCCTCGCTGAAGGTCGAGTTCTCCGCGACGACCGATCCCGTTTCAGTTACCGCTTCACTCGACGGCGGCCGAAGCGAGAGCAAACTCATCGCCGCAGGCGAGACGGCGACCTTCGAACCGAAGGAAAGCTTGAAACTGAGCTACTCGCGTTCTCTTGCCGAGGTCGTGAAACTCGCGATCAACGGCCGGCCGATCACGCTCCCGACAACGCCCGCAAATCCGAGGCGAAGCGTTATCGAGTTCCAGATCGACAAGACGACGCTTCCGGCGATCTGGGCAAGTTCATCAATTGGCTCCGAACCTCCCGTAGAGTCATCTGCCGCCGGGACGCCGACCGCTCAGCCGGCCGTGAATACGCCGGCCGCGACAGCAACTCCGAAGCCTGAGACCACCGCTCCGGCAACTCCGGCGGCAACGCCTGCAGCATCGACAAGGCCGGCCAATACCGCCCCGACGCCTTCGACCGCGGCTTCGCCGGCGAAACGGCCCGCAACCGGGACGCGTTCACCTGTTCCGGAGGCGACGCCCGCTCGGACGCCGAAGCGTTCGGGCGCCGATACGCACTGATTTTGGCCACTTTAGATCTGAAGGATCGGAATATGCTCGCGAGTTTTTCTCTCGGGCATTTTTGTTTATAATTGCTTATGGATATCGAATCAATCAAAGAAGGCCTGACCTTTGACGACGTTCTCCTCGTCCCTGCGTACTCCGAGATACTCCCGTCGGATGCCGACACCCGCACGAAATTCTCGCGTAATATCGACCTGAACATCCCGCTGTGTTCTTCGGCGATGGATACGGTCACCGAGGCTTCGCTTGCGATCGCTCTCGCTCAGCAAGGCGGCATCGGCGTTATTCACAAGAACCTTTCCATCGAACAGCAGGCCGAAGAGGTCGATAAGGTAAAACGAAGTGAGTCCGGAATGATAGTCGATCCCGTGACGATCGATCAGGACGCTCTCGTCTCCGACGCTCTTCTGATAATGGGCAGATACAAGATCAGCGGCGTGCCCGTCACGGACGCGAACGGCCTGCTTGTCGGCATCATCACGAATCGCGACCTACGTTTCGAAGGCCGCGTCGATATCCCGGTTTCACAGGTCATGACGCCGCAGCCGCTCGTCACCGTGCCGGTCGGCACAACGCTTGACGAAGCGAAGGTCACGCTGCAGAAACATCGCATCGAGAAGCTCCTCGTCGTCGATGAGGACGGCCACCTAAAAGGCCTAATCACGGTAAAGGACATCCAAAAGGCGATAAACTTCCCGCACGCGGCAAAAGATTCCCTCGGCCGTCTTCGCTGTGCTGCTGCGATCGGCGCCACGGGCGACTTTCTTGAACGCGCCGAAGCTCTCGTCAACGCAAGGGCCGACGCGATCGTGGTCGATACCGCACACGGGCACAGCTCCCGCGTTTTCGATGCCGTTAAAGCGGTCAAGACGCGTTTCCCGGACGTAGAAGTGGTCGCAGGCAACGTTGCGACCGGCGAGGCCGCCACGGGCCTTATACGAGCCGGAGCAGACGCCGTGAAGGTCGGCATCGGACCCGGATCCATCTGTACGACCCGAGTGGTAACGGGTGCAGGCGTGCCGCAGATCTCGGCGATCGCCGAGTGTGTCGCGGCGGCAAAAAATACGGGCGTTCCCATCATCGCCGACGGCGGCGTTAAGTTCTCAGGCGATGTCGCCAAGGCAATTGCGGCAGGTGCAGATTCCGTGATGATCGGCTCGCTTTTCGCGGGAACCGAAGAAGCTCCGGGCGAGATCATCCTCTTCCAGGGCCGCAACTTTAAGACCTATCGCGGAATGGGCTCTATAGGGGCGATGAAAAAAGGCTCGAGCGACCGTTACGCTCAGGAAGCCACATCATCGGACTCAAAATATATCCCGGAAGGCATCGAAGGCCGCGTTCCCTATAAAGGCACGATCGCCGAAATGGTCACGCAGCTTGTCGGCGGCCTGCGTTCAGGAATGGGCTACACCGGCTGCAGGACGATCGGCGAGCTGCAGGCGAACGCTAAGTTCGTTCGGATAACGTCTGCAGGCCTGCGTGAATCCCATGTCCATGACGTGATCATCACGAAGGAAGCTCCGAACTATCGGCTTGAATCTTGATGCTTGCGAGCATCGGTTTGCGCTAATTCAACTGAGCGAGAAGATCTTCCCATTCGGCGTAGAGAGCTTTTAACGAATTTTCGGCCTGCTGAAGCTCGGCAGCGAGCGCGCGGATCTTCTCGGGATCAGACGTATTCTCCGGGACGGCCATTTCCTCGCCGATCTTCCCGATCTTGGCCTCGGCCGCGGCGATCTCGGTTTCCTCGATCTCGCGAATGCGTTTCTCGATCTTCTGAAGCTGATTCTTTGAAAGGTTGTTCGCGGATGCCGCCTTTTCCGGCTCGGCCGCGGGCTCATGTCGTGTCGTAGGCGCCGGACTGAGACTCACGGCACCGGACCTCAGACGATCGGCCTTCCAATCGTGAAATTCCGTATAATTCCCTGCATACTCGATCACATCGCCGTTCGATTCGAATGACAGCATTTGCGTTGCGATGCGGTCGAGGAAAAAACGGTCATGGCTTACGGTGACGATCGTTCCCGGATATTCGTCGAGTGCGGTCTCGAGGGCTTCGCGGGCCGGAATGTCGAGGTGGTTCGTCGGTTCGTCGAGCACAAGGACGTTCTTTTGCGAATAGATGAGTTTTGCGAGTGCGAGACGGCCCTTCTCGCCGCCCGAAAGGTCGCGGACGCGCTTCTCAATGTCTTCACCAAAGAAAAGAAAACGCGCGAGGAATGACCGCAATTCGACGTTCTCGGCCGTCGGCGCGACGCGCCGCATTTCGGAGATGATGTCGTTGCCTTCGTGCAGATCGTCAAGGTTCTGCGAGTAATAACCGATGTTCGTCTTTGTGCCCCAAGTGAGCTTGCCGTCGAGTTCGCGGATCTCGCCGATCAGCGTTTTCAGGAGCGTGGTCTTGCCGGTACCGTTCCCGCCGATGATCCCTAAGGCTCCGCCGCGATGCAGCGAGATGTTAATGCCGGAGGCAAGCACCTTTTTACCGTATCCGATCGAAAGATCTTCCGTCGTTAGGACGTTATTGCCGGCACGCTCGACATTCTTTAGCTTGAAATTTCCGCCGCTTTTCTCTGACCTTACCGCCTCGACGCGTTCGAGACGCTCGAGCATATTCCGCCGTGATTTCGCCTGCTTGGTCTTTTGCCCTTCGAGATTGCGGCGGATGAATTCCTCGGTCTTCGCGATCATCGAACGCTGATTCTCGTACTCACGCTGCTGCTGTTCGCGGCGAAGTTCGCGCTCGACAAGGAATTTCGAATAGTTGCCCTTGTAGGACACGGCCCGCCCGTTCTCGAGCTCGATGATGCGGTCGGTCGTGCGATCGAGGAAGTAGCGGTCGTGACTGATGATCACGTAAGCTGTGCCGTATTCGCGAAGATAGCCTTCCAGCCATTCGACGGCATCGACATCGAGGTGATTTGTCGGTTCATCGAGCAGAAGCACATCGGCGTTCGAGAGCAGAAGTCTCGCCATGCCAAGGCGGTTCTTCTGGCCGCCGGAAAGCGTCTTTGTCTCAAGTCCCCAAGATCCCGAGGCGAATCCGACGCCCTGAAGTATCGCCTCCGCACGCGCCGCGTATGTGAATCCGTCCGCTTGCTCGAAGGCGGCCTGAAGTTCGGCGTATCGCTCGAGGACAGGTTCCGAATGATCCGTCTCCATCTGCTGTTCGAGCCGACGCATCTCATCCTCGATGTCGTGGATATGCTTAAAAGCGGACAACGCCGCCGTATGCACCGTCTCGCTGCCGGCAAAATCGACGTGCTGTTCGAGCAGGCCAAGATTGAGGCCGCGCATCTTCACGATATCGCCGGTGTCGGCGGCCTCTCGCCCGATCAAGAGGTTGAAGAGCGTCGTCTTCCCGGCTCCGTTCCGCCCGACGAGGCCGATCTTCTCGCCCGGATTCACCTGGAACGAAACGTCGCGAAGGATCGCGTTACCGCCGTAAGATTTTGAGATGTTTGAGAGGCGAAAGAGCACCGTTCGGAGTTTCTAACAGGCAAAAGGTAGAAGAAAACCGTCGCGGTTCGCCTCTACCTTTTGGATAAGGTCAAAAAGCCCTATGCCCGCGAAGCGGCCGCAACCGCTTCGGCAGCACAGAACAAACTATTTATTCGCAGCCGGCTTTGCAGCGTTCGCAGCAGGTTTTGCGGCGTTCGCAGCAGGCTTGGCATTCGAATTTGCGTTCGAATTCGCAGTCGTGTTCGCTGCTGCAGGCTCGGCATTCGCATTGGCGTTCGAGTTTGCCGCCGCAGGCGTTGCGATGCCCGCAGGCCGTGCACCGCTCAGCTCATTCGGGTTGGCAACGATCTTACGCGCGAGGAGATTGTCGATCTTCGCCTCGGACATCGCGATCGTCTGGTACGCGGTCTGCAAAAGCTGTTTGCGTGCACTGATCAAAGCTTCGGTGACCTGCTGGCGAACGCCCGGGCTCTCAAGCGTCAACGCCTCATCGCGGTCGCTGCGTTCCTGCAGCTTCAGGATGAAGAACTTACCCTGTGCCCGCGTAATAAAGAGCTTGCCGATCTCGGTCTTCGGGTTCATAAGCGCCTCGACGACATCGGCCGGGAACATCTGCCGAAGGTCGTCCTCCGAGGCATATCCAAGGTCGCCGCCCTGGAATCGGCTCTGGTCCTCGCTCTTCTCGCGTGCGATACTCGCAAAATCCGCACCGGCCTGCAGCTGCTTGACGATCTCGTCGCCGCGGGCCATTGCCGAAGCCTGATCGACCGTCACGTCGCCTTCGCCGTTGTTTGCGGGGTCAATGACGATAGCGGCAAGCTTTACGCCTTTCTTCTTAACAAAGGCCTCTTTGTTCCCTTCGTAGAACTTCTCGATCTCGCCGTCCTTCGGCGGTTCGATCTTGCCCGTGACCTTGTCGAAAAGCTTCTGGATGGCGAGCGTCTTCTTCAACTGCAAACGGACGGTCGCCTCGTCCATCCCGGCAGCCTTCATATCCTTTTCAAGCTGCTCAGCGGATTTGCCGCTCTGTGTCTTCTGCTTATTAAGCTCGGCCGTCACTTCTTCGTCCGTCGGAACAACGCCCTCTTTCTCGGCCTTCTGGAAGAGCACCTCTTGCTCGATCAGGCCGGAAAGGACCTGAAGGCGAGCGTTCGCAAGCTCAAGCGGCGACATACGGGCATCCTGTCCCTGTGCCTGCATCTTGAAAACGCGTTCGACCTCTTCGTTCTTAATGGCCTTTCCGTTCACGGTCGCTGCCGTTTCATTCGGGTCAAGCCCGCCGGATGCTCCGGTATTGCTGCTTGTGCCGCCGCCACACGCCGTAAATACGACAGACGCGATCGCGAACAACGTCGCGACCATAAAATCCTTCCAAATTTTTCCACTCTGGGATCCGCTCCTTTCAACCTCTCGGTCATAGACATAACTTGACTCTACCGGCTTATTTCTGGTATAAAATCTGTTTTTGAGTTTTTAACGAACTCTGCAATACTTCCTCGTAAAATATACGGAGGCTTTAAACTTATGGCTCAACGCTGCGATGTATGCGGAAAAGGTCCGCAATTTGGTAACAACGTTTCACACGCGAACAATAAAACTCGTCGTCGGTTCGATCCGAATCTTCAACCGGTTCGCGTCCAGCTGCCCGCGGGCGGCACCGGACGTATCAAAGCTTGCACACGCTGCATCAAGTCCGGAAAGATCGTAAAGGCTGCTTAACTCCTATTTGAGTTACTGACCTTTCTTTTGGTTGCCAAACGCCCTTCATAAAAATGAGGGCGTCTGTTTTATTTACCCTTCGACGACCGCGATGCAGTCGATCTCGACGCGGCAATCCCTCGGCAGGCGTGCGGCCTGAACCGTTGCCCTCGCGGGCTTGTTCGCGTCAAAATACCTTCCGTACACTTCATTCATCGCGGCGAAATCGTTCATATCCGCGAGGAACACCGAGGTCTTCACCACCGTCGCGAAGCTCGCTCCGGCG
This sequence comes from Acidobacteria bacterium OLB17, assembly GCA_001567505.1. GTDB lineage: Bacteria > Acidobacteriota > Blastocatellia > Pyrinomonadales > Pyrinomonadaceae > OLB17. The sequence continues at coordinate 26,289 of LLEU01000025.1, forward strand.
GCCGCGAGCACCTCGCCAAGATTCTTAAGGACCTGCTCGGTCTGCTCAGCGACATCTTCCGAGACGAAATTCCCGGTCGCCGGATCGATCGGGATCTGGCCTGAGCAAAAGACCATACCGTTCGCCTTTATCGCTTGTGAATACGGGCCGATCGCGCCCGGTGCCTTTTCTGTTGCAACTACCTCGATCATAAGTCTCCAAATATGCCCGCAAAAGAAGCGTTCGGGCAAAAGCGAAATAGTAACAAAACTCGGGATAAAAGGAAAGTTTGAGGGCGGGATTTTAGGTGTTCGTGCGCTCGACGGCAATGACGCCCGGGACACTGCGAACGGCACTAATCACCTTGTCAAGGTGCTTTTTGTCGTGAACCTCGACAGTTACTTCGATAAGGCCGATATCTTCCTTCGAAACATTTGCCCGCGCATCTCGGATGCCCGTCTTGATATCCGCGATCGCATTCGTGATGCCGGCGAGCATTCCGGTGCGGTTCTCGGTCGTTGCAAGAAGCTGCACGGATTGGATCTCGCCATCGCGATCCTTCGCCCACTCGACCTCGACGATGCGTTCGCGATTCACCATTAGCTGACGGACGTTCTTGCAGCGTTTATTGTGGACCACAACTCCCTTACCAAGCGAGATATAGCCAATGATATCCTCGCCCCGGAGCGGGTTGCAGCACCGCGCACGCGTGACAAGAAGATTCTCGACACCCTTAACGCGAATGGCATCTTCGCCGAGGCCGATGAGACGTTTAACAGCCTTTACGCTGGCAGAGATACGCGTCTCGGCTTTCTTCTCGGGATCAAGTTCCTCGAACTTCTCGGCCCCGAGGAACTTCGAGAGGACGTTGCGCGGAAGCGTCTTGCCGTAACCGATCGATGCAAGCAGGTCTTCAGGCCGGCTCAGTCCGTAGTCGTTCGCGATCCGCTTCATCTCGGACTCATTGTTCACAAGCTTCTTTGCCGAGACCCGGAAACGCTCGGCCTCGCGTTCGAGCAGCTTTCGGCCGATATCTACCGATTCCTGCCGCTGCTGTTCGGAGATCCAATGTCGGATGCGGTTGCGCGCTCTTGACGTTACGACGTGGTTGAGCCAATCTCTGGAGGGTTTTGAGTTCTGTGTTGTGAGGATCTCGATGACGTCGCCGTTCTGGATCTCGGTGCGAAGCGGGACAATGCGGCCGTTGATCTTTGCTCCGGTGCAGGTATCGCCGACAACCGAGTGGATCGCGTAAGCAAAATCGATCGGCGTCGAGCCTCGCGGCAGTTGGATCACCTTGCCCATCGGCGTGAACGCATATACGTCCTTCGGAAAAAGGTCTAGCTTCAGGGACTCGATAAAGTCTTCCGAATTCTCGTTCGATTCCGTCGTTTCGACAAGCGGAAGCAGGAGCTTCTCGACCGTCTTTCGCAGTTCATCGAGGCTCTCGTCATCCTCGGTCGAGCCAAGCTTGCTCTCTTTATATTTCCAGTGGGCCGCGACGCCTTCTTCGGCGATGTGGTGCATCTCTTCTGTGCGGATCTGCACCTCGAACGCCTGGCCGCTGCCGCTGATCACGGACGTGTGCAGCGAGCGGTAAAGATTGTCCCGTGGAATGGCGATCCAATCCTTGAAACGCTCCGGCACGGGCGTCCAAATGTCATGAACGACGCTAAGGGCAAGATAGCAGTATTTGCGGTCGTTCGGCGTTATGATGCGAGCCGCGATCAGGTCATATACCTGCTCGATGTAGATCTTCTGCTTTTTGAGTTTCTTCCAAAGCGAATACAGGCGTTTTACGCGGCCCTCGACCGAGACGAACGGGACATCGTTCTCGCGAAGTTTATTCTCGATCGTCTCTTTAATGCGTGCGAGCGTAGCTTCGAGTTCGGGACGGCGTGCTTCGACGATGTCGGAAAGGCGTTTGTATTCGTCGGGATGGAGATTCTTGAAAGAAAGATCCTCGAGTTCGCTTCGCATCTTACCCATTCCGAGTCGGTGCGCGATCGGAGCATAGATGTCGAGCGTTTCCTGTGAGATGCGGGCTCGTTTCTCCGGCTTTAGGTACTCCATCGTCCGCATATTGTGGAGGCGGTCGGCGAGCTTTATGAGCACGACGCGAACGTCAGTGATCATGGCGAGCACCATTTTGCGGACGTTCTCGGCCTGCTGCCGTTCTTTGGAAAGGTCGCTGATGTGAGCGATCTTCGTAAGGCCATCGACGAGCTGTGTGATCTCGTCGCCGAAATAGGCCTTGATCATATCGAGATCGACAAGCGTATCCTCAACAACGTCGTGAAGCAGGCCGGTCGAGACACTGACTTCGTCAAGCCGCATCTCGGCCAGTATCTGTGCGACCTCAAGCGGATGCACGAGATACGGCTCGCCGGATGCACGCTTCTGTCCCTTATGATGAAGCGCCGAGAAAAGATAGGCGCGCCGTATCAGATCGACGTCGGCGTCCGGCCGATTCGTCGTTACTGTCTCGATAACGTCCTCGATCCTGATCATACGGCTCTACCTCGGGAAGGCCCCTAACCTGCCTTCATACGAGGTGAAAAAAAAAGTGCCCATCTAATTGTAAATGGGCACCTCACTAAATTGGAAGAAAAATCGTTTGACCGACTATTTATTTGCGTTCGCACCGTTTGCGGCATTTGCCGCTTCGGCAGCTTCCTTGGCCGCAGCTCGCTCCTGAATGACGTTGTCGATCTGCTGCACCTTGTCGCCGAGAGCGTTCAGGGCTTCCTTGGCCGCCTCGTATTCCGCCTTCAGCTTGTCGCGGCCGGCAGTATCGCCGTTCATCTCAGCGATGCGGACCTGCTGGTTGATCAAGCTGGCCTTGTACGACCTGACCGACTGGAAGATCTTGAGCACCTCCGCAGTAAGAGCAAGCTCGACATCCGACATTGACGCAGGATCGAGCTTGGCTGCGTCCTTGACCGACTGCGGTTCGAGCGCCATTGCCTGGTCGACAAGGGCCATACCGTCCGTCGTGCACTGCTGAAGCTTTGTGAACTGGGCGGCGTCGGCAGGCTTCACATACTGATAAACCTGCTTGCCATCGCCGGCGGGAACCGTCTTCTTCGTCTCCGGAGTGTCAGAGATCTCGTTCGCACAGGTATTCTGTTTCGCCGCAAGGGCGCTGAACGCACGAGCACGAGCCGTCGGTGGATATGTTTGATCCTTCGAGACCTGTTCAAGCCACGCCTGGGCCTTATCCGGCATCTGAATGTTGTCGTAGAGGCTGGCGATCGCACTTGCGGTCGAGTTCACAGAAGACAACGAATTGAGATACATCTTTTGGGCATCCGGCGATGTCGGGCTGGCATTATAGGCTGCCTCGGTATCCTTCAGCTCCTTCAAATACTGCGGAAGGCTGACCTTGTAGGCATCGATCGCCTCTTGGGCCTTTGCCTTGTCCGAGCGATTGCCGATGTATTCCGAATGGAGGGTGCGGGCAAGAGAGAGCTGCGCCGTACGGCCCTCGAGGGTCTCACCTTCCGGGTCAAGCGATGCGGCATACCTGAAACGCTCCTCGGCCTCGGGGAACTTACGGTCCTTGTAGGCCTTTGCACCGTCCACGAGGTTCTTACGCGCCATCACGCGATTATAAAAGGAGCAGCCGGAGCCGAGTGAAATCATCACTACGACAACTGCGAAAACTCCTAAACGAGAGATTCTCATTATTACACTCCAGTTAATAAGAGTCGGGGCGAACCTTCTTAAGAAAGGCCCGTCGATCAAAGATCGGCGTCCGCTTCGCACGGACACAAACGGCAAACGCCCCGTTCGATTCCTTCTAGTTGGCCAGGTCGTCGATCTGCAATCCGATCGGCGAGGCTCCAGCCTGTTTAACGGCGTCGATCACCAGGACCACATCACCGTACCGCACGCTCTTTGGCGCCTTAACGAACAGCGTCCGTTCGACCTGGTTCGTGTTCTCATTAAGGACACCCGCGTCGGCACGCTGCTTGAAGACCTCGCGAAGCTTGTCAATAAGCTTCTGAGTGTCGGTAACGTCGCCGTATGGCTCGTTATTCAAGGTAACGCCCTTGGTATCCTTATTGATCGCAACGACAAGTGTGAGCGGGTTCGCCTGCACCTGAACGTTAGGTTCGTTCTTTGGCTCCGCCGGGACCTTCGCCTCAAAGCGGCTCGGTTTTAGCGGAGTGATGACCATGAAGATAACGAGCAGCACGAGCAGCACGTCGATCAACGGGGTCACGTTGATATTTGGCCTGGCGCCGTCACCGCCGCCGGTTGACATTCCCATATGAAACTCCTCTGTGAACGCCGCGAATGTTCAGGGCATCAGCTGCCCGGATCACCCGCCGCGGTTAGATCCCGTCAGCCGCCCTGCTGAGCAGGTGCTCCCTTCTTCTTATCAGCGACGAGGCCTACTTTGTCGATATCCTGCCGTCTGATCGTGTCGATCGCCTGAACGACCGTTCCATAATCCACATCTATTCCGCTCTTGATATACACGATACGCTGAGCGGGAGCCTTACCCTCCATCCTCTTCTTGATGATGTCACCAAGCTGATCGATAGGATATTGGTCCTTGCCGATGTAGAAGTTGTTGGAATTCGGGATCGCAATTACAACTGACGACTCCTTTGCGATATCCGGATCTTCATCCGGGCTTATCATGTCGCGCGGCAGGTTGACTGTCACGCCCGACTGAAGCAGTGGTGTCACGATCATAAAGATGATCAGCAGCACCAGCATGATATCGACCATCGGAGTTACGTTAATTTCCGAATTGTATTCGTCGGCTCCGCCGACCTGCATACCCATAATTAACTTTCTCCTAATCCGGGCTTTTCAAACGAAAGCCAAAACAACTGACCTCTTAGCCCTTCAGGCTTTTGCCACGCTGGCGGATGAAGTAATCAACGAGCTCGGAAGCCGAGTTCTCCATTTCGACACCAAAGCTTGTGACTTTGTTCGTGAAATAGTTGAAAAGCCAAACCGCGGGAACAGCCACGAGAATACCGCCGGCCGTAGTAACGAGTGCCTCAGCGATTGCACCACCGACCGCGCCGATACCGGCCGTCTCGTTCGTTCTCAAAGCCTGGAACGCACCGATGATACCGATAACCGTACCAAAGAGTCCTACAAACGGAGCGGTCGAGCCGACCGTTGCGAGGCCTGCGAGGCCGCGTTTGAGCTCGGCCGTCTTAACGGCGATCGCACGTTCAAGGGCACGCTTTGAGGATTCCATTTCGAGATCGGTGATCTCGGAATTGCTCTGATGAGCCGAGAACTCCTTAAGGCCCGAGGAGACGACCATCGCAAGGTGCGAATCTTTGTGGCGGTCGCTGATATTGATCGCCTCATCGATGTTGCTAGTCTTGAGCGCCTGAGCGACCTTCGGGGCATACTGCCTGGATTGGGTCTTTGCCTTGTTGTAGGTGAGCCATCGTTCAATACCGACCGCGATCATATAGACCGACTGGATAAGCAGAACGATAACCACGCCCCAACCGGGGATCGTCAAGCTGTGCACGATATCGTAGAGGCCGAATGAAATGCCTCCCTCGAACATCATAAAAAGTGTCATAGTTTTTCCTCCAAAAAGAAATCGAAGATATTTTTACTCTGTACTTTTGCAGAAATCTGCGGGAGCCGCGCTTGAACAGCGTCAGGAGCGGCGTCCCGCAATGTTTCGCCAATTACCGCAGATTACGGATTGAACGTGTACCGGATAACACCGGAAACCTTTACCGGCTGCCCCGAGAGCAGCGTCGGGCTGAATTTTGAGCGTCGGGCAGCATCAACGGCAGCCTGGACGAGCAGCGGATTGCCGCCTGCGGGCGTCGCCGAAACGACGTTGCCGTGCTCATCTATCAGGACCTGTACCGTTACGGTACCGGATGCCCGCATTGCACGAGCCGTTGCCGGATAACGAGGCTGAACCAGGTTCACTGCCTTACCGTTAAGAACACCGCCCGAAACGGTCTTCGGCACCGGCTTCGGTGTCGGCTTCGGCGGCGGAGCGCCGAGCTCGTCATCGCCGTCTGCGGCCCCATTCGGCGTCTTTCCGTCGCCGAAGGTGTTCGTCGTTCCCTGAACCGCACCCTGTCCACGCTGAACGGTCGCAGCAAGGTTCGTCACGTCCCGGTCTCCCTGCATCGTCTTTACGTTCTCACGCATTGCGACGAAGTTCTTCTTTGCCGTCTCGATCGGTGGCGGCTTCTCCGGCGGCGTCGAGTTGATATTCGCGATCAACTCCTTACGGATATCGACATCCGGAGCGCGTTTTTGTTCCGGCTGTTTTTCCTCTTTTGGCGGCGGAGCTTCGTCAGGCGGCGGCGGAGCGACCAGAGCGGTAAGCTCCAGGTCCCCGGTGCCCATTCCATAGTCCTTGCCAAAAAGGCTGACGGTCGTGCCCGTCACCAACCCGGCCAAAACCAAGACGAAGAACACCAGGAATAGCGCTCCTTTGCGTCGGTTCTCGGGCGAGTTGTTTTTTGATTCAACTAATTGATCAAGCATCTTAATCCTCCATTCTGCCTCTGGTGCCAAACTCGAGGTCAACGGTCACGAAACGTTTTCAAACCTTTGATGAAGTCACATCCACCGTCGTTGCTGCCTATAAAGATCCATGGCAGGCGAACGAGGCAATATCTCAATTGTTTAGACCGATGGGCTTCGTAATATTAAGCGAGGGGCAACTTCCGCGTCGAGCCGGTCGCCTGACTTCGTAATACGTAAAAGCCGACACTTGTCGCACAAACTGCGAGACCAAGGTTCGAGCTAAACAAACTTTCTAATTGACCAGCAACGAAGCAAAGTCTAAAAGTTTAGAGCCCCAAAGTCAAGATGAACTTGTGTTTTTTACCCGAAATGTTGATGTTTTCTCGAAATAAAATATCTCGAACCCCAAAACCCTTGAAAATACTATCTCGTAACCGGCCGACGGGTCACCGATCTCCGCGAAGACGATGCCAATTTCTCGCCTTTTGCTGCCGGGGCGAGCACGTCCTTGATCTTCGAATCGCCGAGCTTTGACTGCCACCAGATCGCGATCGGGCTGGCGATAGCGATCGTCGAATAGCAGCCGAGCGTCAGGCCGACGAGCAGTGCAAGCGAAAAGCTGCGTAGCACCTCTCCGCCGAACAGAACGAGAGCGAGCACCGACAAGATGACCAAGCCGGCCGTAATGACGGTTCGCGAAAGCGTCTGGTTGATCGAATCGTTCGTGATCTCAAAGAGCGAATCCGTTCGACGCAGCGGCACATTCTCGCGCACGCGGTCGAAGATGACGATCGAGTCGTTCACGGAAAAACCAACGATGGTTAATACGGCGGCAATGACCGTAAGGTTTACTTCCCACTGAAAGATCGAGAAGAAAGAAAGCACCATGATCACGTCGTGAAAAACAGCTATGACCGCGCCTGCCGCGTACGTCCAGTCGTATCGGAACGCAATGAACACAAGAATGCCCACGAGGCCCAGAAGCGTCGCAATAACGGCCTGATTTCGCAGCTGTGAGCCTGCGATCGCGCCGACGGAATCAGTACCGATTATCTTGTAGGCCGCATCCGGCGCCGAATCAAGCGTTGCATCGCCCTCGGCAGCCTTTCCGAACGTATCGAGGGCCGATTTCACCTCTTCGCGGCCTGCCTGCACCTGGAGCGTGTGATCCTGTTCGCCGGCCGCACCACCGGCCGTTTCGCCTTCAAGAAGCGGGATCTTGATCAGAACTTCATCAGGCTTATTGGTCGACGACTGTATGACAGGGTCTGCGACGCCCGCATTATTGAGCGCATCGCGGATCTCGTCATCGGAGGGACGATTACGGAATTTTGCGGTAACGATCGTTCCGCCCTTAAAATCGACTCCCATATTGAAGGAGTCCGTGCCGCCCGGCACGAGTTCACGCCCGACAGCCGAAATAAGGCCGGCGACCATAATTGCGATCGAAATACCGATGAAGATCCGTCGGCGGCGAAGCCAATCAAAACGGATATTGTCAAAAGGATTTAACATCTTGAATCACTAACGCTGCGGGAGCCGGACCGACCGTTGTCGGCCGTCGCGGCAACCCGCAAAAATACACCTTTTAGATTAGATACTCAGCCTGTCCATTTTCGGCCGCAGGCTCAGCTCCCAATTAAATATCGTTCTCGACACGAAAACGGCCGTAAACAGGTTGATAAGCAGGCCAAGGATAAGCGTGACAGCAAATCCGCGGATCGGGCCCGCACCGCCGGCCATATACAAGATCACGGATGAGATGATCGTTGTGATATGCGTGTCGATGATCGTTACGAAGGCCCGATCGAACCCGAGGTCGATCGACGTCGGGATATCAAAACCGGCCTTCAGCTCTTCGCGAATACGCTCGAAAATAAGCACGTTCGAGTCCACCGCCATACCGATACCCAAGATCAGGCCGGCGATGCCCGGAAGCGTGAGCGTAGAACGGATCAGGACCAGGGCCGCGACCGTCAATAGCATATTCAGGACGAGCGCAACCACTGCGTTAACGCCCGATCCGCGATAGTAGAACAGCATAAATACGATCACGAGAGCGAGGCCGCCGAGCGAAGCCTCAACACCCGAACGGATCGAGTCCGCGCCGAGGCTCGGCCCGACCGTCCTTTCTTCTTGATAGATGATCTTTGCAGGTAATGCTCCGGATTTCAGCGTAAGAGCAAGGTCCTCGGCCGATTCCTTCGTGAACTTGCCGGAGATCTCGCCGCTGTCGAAGATCTGCGATTTGATGAACGCGGCGGATTTGACCTCGTCATTAAGGACGACGGCCATATAGTTATTGATGTTCTTGCCCGTCCACTCGCCGAATTTCTGAGCTCCGGCGGGTTTGAACTGGAACGTGATCTGGTAGTCGCCCTGTGCACCTGTTCGCGAGACCGCCTCGGCATTTCGAAGCTCGCTGCCGTCCACGACCGCCGGATACTCGACAACAACGTAGCTTGTTGGGGCCTTTTGGTCCGGCGTCCTTCCGGCCGCGGTCGGTTCGTCACGTTCGGCGTACGGCAGGATCTTCCTGTTCGCGGGAACTGTTCCGCCGAGCGAGGCCTTTGCGGCGTCGATCGTCGGGTACGTGGTCACAGGTGACGGGTTCGGTGCGCTGACGATCTTCATCAACGCAAGGTTCGATTCTGCGCCGATGAGGGCCTTGACACGCTCGGGATCATCAACACCGGGCATCTGAAGCAGGATCTGGCCGGAGGTCGGCGAACCTTGATTCTGGAGCGTCGGTTCCTTGACGCCGTAAGTATTGATGCGGCTTTCGATGATCTTCTTCGCCTGCGAGACGGCATCGACCTTCAGGACGTTCTGCGCGGCCGCACCAAGCGTCCACGTTATCGTCGAACCGGAACGCGTCTCATTCCAGTTCTGAAGATCTACCTTCTTCTTGACAGCTTCGGCAACGGTATCAAGATTCGTTCCGTCGGCAAGCGTCACGCTAAAGCTGTAGTTCCCGTTCTCGGCGACGATCGAGCTGTTCGCGACCGTGAGTTTCGGGTCGGTGTGGTCTCCGATCGCCGAAAGCGATGCCTGAGCGTTATTCTCGGTCATCGTCTTCAGGTAATCGTCAAGCTTTACACGCATCACGAGATGCGAACCGCCCTTCAAGTCGAGGCCGAGATTGATATTCTCGGCAAGGTTCGCCTTGATGCCTTCCCAGGTAAAGTCAGCCGACGTCGGCATACGACGCGGTCCGAACACCAAATAAACTCCGATCAGCGTTATGGCGATAATGACGCCCGTCCTGATCCACAAACCCGTTCTATTCATTGGTCAAAATACTTGTGATCCAAAATTTACGGCCGCTTTAGCTCTCGGCCTTTTTGCCGACAACGGCAGCTTTCCCGATCTCGATAAGCGATTTATCGGCACTTAAAATAATGAAACTGGTCTCGCGGACCTCCTTCACACGGCCGATTATTCCGCCATTGGTCACGATCTCATCATTTATCTTTAAAGATGCGACCATCTCGGCAAGCTGTTGCTTCTGCCGTTTCTGCGGCAGGATCACGAGGAAGTAAAAAATGCCGCCCATTAGCAGCAAAGGCAGGAGCAGCCCGAAGATCGAACTTGCGCCGCCAGCATCCTGAAAGAAAAAAAGCATGCTGTTCATCGGTTAAAAAGACGTGTCCCCTAAAGACAAAAAGCAAATAATATACAACTCAAACCCGTTTATCAAACGCCGAGCGGCCTCTCGGACGCCATTTTTTCAAGCGCTTGGCGGTGAAATTCGCCAAATGTGCCATTCAATATCGCCTGCCGCGCGCCGCGCATAAGCGCAAAGAAAAACGCGATGTTGTGATGCGAGATCAGCGTTGCCGCCGTCATCTCGCCCGCTTGCTGAAGATGTCGAAGGTATCCGAGCGAGTATCGGCGGCAGACCGAGCACGCACATTCGGGGTCGAGCGGGCGATCGTCGAGTCGGAATTTCGCGTTCCGGATATTGAGTTTCCCTCGCGACGTGAAGGCGCTTCCTGTCCGGCCATTCCGCGTCGGGATCACGCAATCGAACATATCGACGCCATGGCCAACGGCCTCGAGCATATCTTCGGGCGTCCCGACTCCCATCAGGTATCGCGGCGCGTCCTTCGGCATTTTCGGCGCGAGATTTTCGAGTACGCGATACATCACTTCCTTCTCCTCGCCAACGCTCAAACCGCCGATCGCGTAGCCGTCGAATCCGATCTCCGCCGTCCTCTCCAGACTCTCAAGCCGAAGATCGTCAAACCCTGCGCCTTGAATGATGCCGAATAAGGCCTGCCGCCCGCATAACCCGTCGGATGCGAGAAGACGGCCCGATTCGCTCCCCTCGTCGCAGAGTTCGTCGAATCTCGCCTTCGATCGTTTGGCCCATCGGATCGTCAAGTCGAGGCTCGTTTTCGTCGCATCTCGACCGGCATTTCCCGGCGGACATTCGTCGAACGCCATAACGATCTCGCTGCCTAGCGCAGCCTGCGCCTCCATAGATACTTCCGGCGAAAGGAAATACTTGCTGCCGTCAAGGTGAGAGCGAAACTCAACGCCTTCTTCGGTCAGTTTCCGAAGATCCGTGAGCGAAAAGACTTGAAAACCGCCCGAATCCGTAAGGAACGACCTTTTCCAGCTTGTAAATTTGTGCAGGCCGCCCATCTGCCGCATCGCGTCTGTCCCCGGCCGCAGGAAAAGGTGATACGTGTTTCCAAGGATGATGCGTGCGTCGATGTCGTCCTCGAGCGATTCGAAACGGATACCCTTGACCGCGCCTTGCGTCCCGACCGGCATAAAAACCGGTGTTTCGATCACCGAACGGCGTGTGCGGAGCACGCCCGCACGAGCTTCGCCGCACGAGCCTCGATCTTCCAATCGATCGCTTTTTCTCTACTAATTGACATTATTTCGGCCAAGAAGGGCCCAGATGCTTGCGGGCCCGACGGCTGTCTCGGATTCGAACACGCCTTCCTCGTTCACAAGCACGGCCGAAGGCGTCCCGTACATTCCGAGGCGACCGGCGATCGCATATTCGGGATCGACAATAACGCTTCCGGGGAGCTTTGAGCTGAGGACCTCGTCGTCCGTAAAAATGATGATCTCGGGGTCGCCGTTTTTCCGCTCTTGGATCCAGTTGAACATCGCATCGTGCATCCCTTCGCAATGCGGGCAATTTGCCCCCCAAAATAGAAGCAGCGTCCTCTTCCCTTCGAAGGCGGCATTAGAGATCTCGGAGCCGTCCGGCATCGTGTGAGAGAACTCGATGGCCTTCTCACCAATAAAATTCGAGTGGCTCGCTCCGGGAAGCGCAAGCTGCACGCGTGGATCCGAGAGATCCGCCCGTCGCACGCGCTCGATCAGGCTGCGGATCGCAGCATCGCCCGCAGCGACGTGGCTTACGATCTTTCCGCCGGGGCCGATCACGACCAGCGACGGCGTCCAGCGTGCAAAGTACGCATCGGCGGCCTCGCGAGCTTCCTGCAGCACCACTATCTCGCCGGCATCGCCGAATTTCGCCGCGTTCTCTTCGGGATCGCCGCTGCTTGCGAACACAAGGTAAAAATCATCACGAAGCTCCTGCTGCCAGCGGTGAAAATCCTCTATCATCGCCGCGCATGGCGAGCAATTAAGGCCGACGAAGAAAAGCAGGATCGGGTAGCCTTCGTCGATCAGGCCCTGGAGCGAGACGGCCTTTCCGCCCGTGTCCGGAAGCGTAAATCTCGGCGCATCCGCGCCGATCGGCAGCGCGTCGGTCAATGCACCTGAAGCTCGTTCGACCTCAGCCGCATCAGCGTCGTAACTATGATCGTCGGCAAAACCTGCCTGTGAATCCAAGATCATCCGCCGAAGCGTAACAAAGCAGATCAGGACCGCGGCAAAGATCGCGACCTCAAGCAGGATCGCAACGTCGATCCGCGAAAGCCGTGAATACTCGGCTCCTTGGCCCGCCGTTCCGCGAAACACAAGAAACGCAACGCCCGTGAGCAGCACGAGATTCCGCACGATCGCTCCCGAACCGGTCGGCTGCGTGATCAGCTGCCCGAAGCAATGGCAATTCTGCCGATTCCCGCGGAACAGTTGATAGGCAAGAAAACCGGTGAATACGGCAAGAAGGACGAGTGCCGATACCGCAGCACCCCAAGCCGTATCGACGAACACGAAGCCAAAACTGATGATCGCCTCGACCGCGATAAGCCAGACGGTCAGGATGAACGTCATACTCTCGGGAATGCCGTAGCCTTTGAGCGACTTGCGGCTCCCTTCGATGTCGGTCGCTTTTCCGATCGCGGCGGTCGCGAAAACGCCCGTGTACGCGAGTCTGAGGATGAGGATAAAAAGGTCCATTTGAATTCTGCCGCCCTACGCTTCTCCTTTCTTCCCTTTTGTTTTGTGCCTTTCGACAAGGCGAATGGGAGTCGCAAAAAAGTCGAATTCCTCGCGCATTCGATTCTCGACGTACCTAAGATACGAAAAATGCAGTCCGGCCTTTCCGCCCGACGTAAAAAGTATGAACAGCGGCGGACGCACGCCGGCCTGCGTTAAGAATTGCACTTTGAGCCGCGAAAATCCGCCTTTAACGGGTGCGGGAGCCGTGCCCCCCTTCGGCTGGGTTATCGCGTCCTCAAAAAAGCGATTCAGCCTGGAGGTTTGGATCCGGCGGCCGCGAGCCTCAAATGCTCGTATCGCAAGCGGGAGAATGCGAGTCACTCGTTGTCCCGTAAGGGCGGAGATCGCGACCATCGGCGCCCAATCGAGAAACTTCATCGAACGCCGCAGTTCACGTTCGAATTCATAGATCGTATTCGTCTCTTTTTCTTCGAGAGCGTCCCATTTGTTGACGGCAATTATGATCGAGCATCCGGAATCGAGTGCGTAACCCGCTATCGTCGCATCGAGGTTAGTTACGCCCTCGACCGCATCTATGACAAGGATCGCGACATCGGCACGTTCGAGCGATTTTTTCGCCATTATCACCGAGAGTTTCTCGGCCATCTCGGACGTCTTACCCTTTCGGCGGATCCCGGCCGTGTCGATCAAAAGGAACTTGTTCCCCTCGAACTCGAGGTGCGTATCGACAGCATCGCGCGTCGTCCCGGCGATCGGAGAGACGATCACGCGTTCCTCGCCCAGAAGCTTGTTCAAAAGGGACGATTTCCCTACGTTCGGCCGTCCGATGATCGCAAGGCGGATCTCGGAAGGCGCCGATTCCTCCTCGGGCTGCGGTTCGGCCGGAATATCCTCAAAGATCTCATCGATCAGGTCGCCGACGCCGTTGCCGTGTTCTGCCGAGACCGGAACGACCGTGAACCCGAATCTGTGGAACTCGCCTGCCTCGTCTTCGACGCGGCGTGTTTCCGCCTTGTTCGCCGCCACGAAGACAGGTTTGCCCGTCGCACGCAAGAGCACTGCGATCTCCTCGTCTAACGGCGTCGCTCCGGCCCGTGCATCGACGACCCAGATGATCGCCGAGGCCTCCGAGATCGCGAAGGATGCCTGCTTGAAGATGTTCGATGGGATGACGGCCTCGTCGTCAGGGACGATGCCGCCCGTGTCCACAAGCCTGAAACGATGCGCGCGCACTCGACCTCGCCGAACATTCGGTCGCGAGTAATGCCCGGTTCATCCCCGACGATGGCCCTTCGCGAGCCGGTCAAACGGTTGAAAAGAGTGGATTTGCCCACGTTCGGGCGGCCGATGATAGCAACTAGAGGAGCCGTCATTTATCGTAAACGCTTGATTCTATCAAACACTCAGTATATTGTGCGAAGTGTATGAGATTTGAGATCGAAAAAACTGTCGAGATCCTCCGTCAGACTCCCTACACGCTCGAACGTTTTTTGGCCGAGCTTTCGCCCGAATGGACGCAGTTCGGAGGCGGTTTCAACGACTGGTCTCCCTATGACGTTCTTGGCCATTTAATTCATGGCGAAGAGACCGATTGGATCCCACGAGCTGAGATCATCCTCTCCCGGGACGGACGTGCCTTCGAGAAGTTCGACCGAATGGCGCAGTTCGAAAAAAGCGCGGGCAAAAGCCTCAACGAGCTTTTGGACGAGTTCGCACACCTGCGAAGCGTCAGTGTGGAAAAACTCCTGAGCTGGGAGCTCACACCTGAGCATCTGGCACTCGAGGGCTTTCACCCCGAGCTTGGCCGCGTCACGCTCGAGCAGCTGCTTGCGACCTGGGCCGTCCACGACCTGAACCATATACATCAGATCGCGGCCTTTCTCGCTCGGCAGTATGCGGAGAATGTCGGCCCATGGGTCCAGTATCTCGGCATCCTGAATAAGCGTGCAGAGGCGGCCTAGCCCGCGTCTTTCGTAAATTCGTATTGGATGTGAATATTCATTACCGCCGGATGGATCTCCGTGCGGAGGCCCACGGCATTCATTTTTAGCCTGCCCGTATTCGGTATCGGGAGGCCGAAAGAGACCTTGTCGAGCGAGAGGATCTCCATCGGGTTGAACTTCTTGTCCACCGAGCCTTGGATCAGGCTGGCGATCATGCTGCCGCCGACGCCGCCCGTACCGTTCATATTCACGGATTCCACACGCACGCGGCCAAGAAGGCGGCGGCCCGCGGCGTCGAACTCAAGATCGACCGCAGAATCCGCCCAACCGGCGAACTCGACGCAGCCTACGAACGGCATCGAATACGACCCCGAGAACGCGAGCGGCACACGCAGCTTGCCTTCGCCAAGCCGCACGGCCGTCCGCATGCCGCCGGTCTCACGCAGGACCTTTATCGTCCCGCAATTGAACATCGCCTCGCCCGCCGAAGGCCCGAATGCCGACGGCATCAGCGTCTCCGCGAGCGACGCCTTATTTTCAGCGACCGCTCCGCCGCCGATCGGGAATGCTGGCGGGTCGAAATTCTTGAATGTCGCATCGATCAACGAATCGAAGAACTGCTCGTTGAGCGTGAGCGTGATCTCGGTGCGTTGGGCCGAGGCCGTCGCCGCAAGCCCGCAGAGTGCGACCAGAAGCGTTGCTGTCTTAAGGAAAGTTCGTCGCATAGGAAATCGACAGGTCAGATGAAGCGGCCGAGGAACAGGTTCGCCGAAAGGTCAAATGCCGCTGCGCACAACATCGTGAAGGCGAAGCAGCCCGACGCACTTTTCACCATCGACGACCGGCAGCACCGAGATCTGCGAAGGACGATCTTCCATCAGTTTCAGGGCCGCGAAGGCGAGCGTGTCGGGCGATGTCTTGATCGGGCCGGCGGTCATCATCGAGCTTGCGGAGAGCTGCGAAAGCTCATTCGGTGCGGTCCGCTCGATCGTTCGCCGCAGGTCGCCGTCTGTCACGATCCCCAAAAGCCTGCCGTCCTCGTCAACAACATTCACGGCGCCGAGCGCATACTCCGAGATCGCCTTTACGACCGCCATCCAGCCTGCGTCAGGTGCGACCGCCGGACTCTTCTGCATAATGTCTGCCACGCGGACGGTAAGGCGCCGTCCAAGTCGCCCGGCTGGGTGATTTACCGCAAAATCGGCCTCAGTAAGGCCTTTCGCCTCCATCAGGGTCATCGCAAGAGCGTCGCCAAGAGCAAGCGTCGCGGTCGTAGAGGATGTCGGAGCGAGGTTTAGAGGGCACGCTTCTTTGTCGATCGAGGCCTCGAGCACGACATCCGAACTGCGTGCGAGTGTCGAAGCCGAATTCCCGACGATAGAGATCATGACGGCACCGCGATTCGCGATCGCCGGCAGCACCGCAAGAAGTTCGTCCGTCTCGCCCGAATTGCTGAGAGCGAGTACAACATCGCCCGACGACAAGATCCCGAGGCCGCCGTGCATCGCGTCCGAGGGATGAATGTAGATCGCGGGCGTTCCCGTGCTCGTCATCGTTTGCGCGATCTTCTGTGCAATGACGCCGCTTTTTCCGACGCCCGTCACAACGACCTTGCCTTCGCAGCGAAGAAGCAGCTCGACGGCCTTCTCGACCGAGGCCGCGTCGATCGTCGCAGCGACATTCTCGATCGCGGAAGCCTCAAGCCGAAGGATCTCTATTGTCTTTTCGTAAGTATTCACCAAATGACGCTCCCCAAGGGCCGGAAGACATTTCCCGGCCACGTTCGCTATGATAGCGAACTGCCGCGCCTTGACCGAAGCACGGACCGCACACAATGCACGGATCGAAACATTCCGCACAAAAAATGTTCGGCCGGCCTAATTGAAGAAACGCTTCAAATTCCTTTTCACGAAATCGCGTATCTGCTGAATATTCTCGAGCTCATCAAGCTCGGCATTCGCCTCTTCATTCGTCGAAAATCCTTTGCCGACATTGGCAAAGATCGCGTTCGTCGGGTAAGAATCCTTCGCGCCAAGGCAGCGGCCGGCCATGATGACGTCGGTCTGGCCGTCGTTGTTCAGATCGTCGAACGAGAGAGCCTCGACCCAGCACGCCGTCTGGCCGCCGAACGGATCCGGAAACTCGAAAACATCCTCACCGTTCGTGAAAATGTGGAATGTCGAGCCCCGCGGAACGTCCTTTTTATCGACCATTTCGTTCGGGTTGGCGAACGTCACGAAACACGACTTCTCGTACGGTTTATGGTCGAAAAGAAAGGTCTGTTCGCGAACAAGCACCTTGCCCGCGACCTTTGACGCATAACACTGTGCGAGCGTCGGCTCGCCGGCGGCAAGTGCGGCGGAACGTGCGGCATTCGCCTCGGCTTCGGCCTTTTGCGAGTTGTTCGAAAAAGCCTGTTCAGCAGACACATTCGAGTTCGACTGTGCGGGGCGATTCGCGGTATCGATCCCTGCCGACGAACATGCGGCGGCAAGGATCGAGAACACGAAAAGAAAAATGAATTTCGCTCTCATTATCATTCGATCGTAACCGAATCGGTGCCCGTGCGTCCAAAGGTCTCAGGTTGATACATCTCCTCAGCCTTTGCCGGCGGAACAACGAAATGTCCGGGCGTTGTTGCCCGCGTTACGTACGAATAATTGTACACGCCTTCCCACAAAAGCGATGTGAAAGCTTCGGCGCGTTCGTCGCGGAAATTCTGGTGCTCGAACCAGTTCGCACGATACCACCACCACCAGCTTCCGAAGCTCCGCGAACCGACGGTAATGACAGGCGTCGCTTTTGCGTCATCAGGGAGCGATTCCGTCGCGGCCAATTCGGGATTGAGTATCTCGAGTCCTGCCGGCAGCGGATCGACAAGAGCGACGTGATATCGCCGCGATTCCGCGACCATGGTCAGCCGGACCCGTACCCTCGCACCTGTCTTGATCGTCCAGGAGCCGTCCGCATTCTGTTTGACGTCGTCCGGCTTATCGACCGGTTCGTACGACCTGAGCACCGTGAACCCATAATCCGCGGGCTCAATTTTCAGGTTGCTCGGCGCGTACTTCATTCCGATGCGATAGTAGAGCCTTCCGGCGCCGCGTTTGTCGATAATAAGGTCGGACTCGCCGCCCTGTTTCATCAGGTACGACATCGGGATATTCAGCACGTTGGAATCGACCGATCGGCCTTTGAACGCCTGTTCCCCGGCGTACGTATCGCCGAGCCACATCTTCGTGACAAAGTCAGGCGTCACCTTCTCGAATGTCTGGAAGTATCGGTCAAGAGCGAGCAGGATGAAGACGTTCTCCTGTGTGTTCGCCCACGCTCCTTTTACGCGGTGAGCAAGCAGGCCGCGAACGAGTTTCTGGATGAGGTCGTTCTGCGGATCGGCCTTGATGAGAGCCTCGAGCAGAACGCCGTCGGCACGGCGATTCGAGTACATTATCAACCAGGCGCCGTCGCCGTAGTCGGTGACAAAATTCGCGGTCGCCGTCGTCTCTGTGACGTGATTGTTCAGAAAAGCGAGTATAGCCGCCTTTTCGGTCGCAAATTCGGCATCGTTCGCGAACGCCGAAAGCAGCCAGCCGAGCCCTTCGTACGGCATTTCCTTAACGGTTGCTTCCGCAAGCAATCGCTTGGCCTTTGCGACGTCGCGGTCGCCAAGTTTCTCTCGAACGTACAGTGCGTAAGCGAGATCATCCATCGAACCTTCGGATTCGTGTAACACGGTGGTGTCATATACCGCTCGACATACTTCAGGTACGAAAGCGTCCGCGAAAGCGAGTCTTGATCGACCTTGTAGCCTTTTTCCTTGGCAAGGGCCATCGCATGCGCGACGTGAGCGGTCAGGAACGGATAGCTGCACCGGTCCTCTCTTGCCGTCCAAAGGCCGAAGCTGCCGTCATAGCGACGCCGCGATGCGAGGGCCTTCATATCCTGCTTGAACTGCCTTTCGAGCGCATCTTTCGAAGGCATTTCTTTGGCTTTGAACGCCGAAAGGACGTCGCGAAGAGCCGCGGTCGAGATCATCCGCGAAGAGATCTGCTCCGAACACGCGAACGAATAATTCGCGAGATAGAGATATGCGTCCGTGAGTTCCTGCAGCTGCGTAGAGCTCGTCGTGACCTCGAGGCCGCCGAAACTCGGGATGACATTCGGCGGGGCCTTCACGGGCTGAAAGACCGATGTATTCTGATCGACCGTCCCGTAGGTCGCGAACGCCTCGGAGGTTGCCGGCGTCCAAACGGGCGTCGCCGCCTCCGCAGCGTCGGAATATTTTTCCGAGGTAGCCGCGAACTGGAATCGCGCTGTTCCGGCCTTTTCGGTCTCGACCGCAAAACGCACTTCCGCACGGTCGTTCGCCCTGACAAGGACCTGTTTTCCGGCTCCGGCGGCGGTTCCCTCGAGCATCTTGACGTTGGACGCCCGCATTACGACATTGACCGTCATATCCTTGTCGCTTTGGTTCTGGATCACGACCGGGATCTCGGCCTTGTCGCCGAAATTAAGGAATCGCGGGACGCTCGGCCGCACCATCAGCGGTTGTCGAGCCGTGATCGAAGATTCGCCTTTGCCGAACCGGTTCGCGTCGTCCGCCGCAACCGCGAGAACGCGATAGCGCGTAAGATTGTCCGGGAGCTTCACATCGACGGCCGCTCTGCCGCTTGAGTCCGTCTTGACGCTCGGGAGGAACATCGCAAGTGCGGCAAAATTCTGCCTCATTCCGATCGGACCACCTTCGTTCTTGCCAAGAATGCCGCTTCGGGAGTTCGTAACCTCTTTCCCGTCAATGACGACGTTATTCTCAGCTGCCGACGCTCCATCGATCTGAAAACCGCCCGAAAGGCCCTCGGGCCGAACGCTCGGTGCGGCCTTCAAAAGGCTCGTGAACGTCGTGCCCTTTGGAAGGTCGTCGACCATTCGTTGAGTAATATCAGTCTGGAGCTTTGACTCTGCCCGATCGATCGTCACGTTATCCGCCGCCATTTCCGCCGCAACAAGCTTCGGGTCTTCCAGCTGAATGCTGGCCCGCGAATGAAGATCGGTCACATCGGGGCTTTTTTCCTGATAAAAATACCCAAGCGGGTCGGGCGGCTGATAGCCCGCAAGATACAGCACGCTTTCATCAACGACCACGACCGCGACCTCGGTATTTGCCGCAGGCCGCCCGGTAGAATCTTTTACCGCGACATTCAACTTCGTGGTCCCGCCCGGCATCAGCGTCGGATCCACCGGATCTGCCGTCACGGACAGCCGCCGCGATTCCGTCGAAACTGAAAGCGTTAAACTTCCCGAAGCATATGCGGGCTGCGGCGGGAGCTTTGCCTTACCGTCCGCGGGTTCATCAGCACGTTCGTTAACGCCCACGAGATCGACCTGTGCTTCGATATTTGGAAGATACGCATCGAGGATCGGGATCTTCAAGGTCGCAGAGTTTCCGGGAATCGAAAAGCGTTGCGTCGAAACGATGCCGTTCCGGCGAAGCGTAAGGACGCCTTCGGCCGGCGAGAACGGCGAGATCACGAGGATCTCGGCCGTGTCGCCCGGTTTGTACTCCTTTTGCGAAGGGATTATCTCGACTGACTGCCGCTCCAGGCTCCTATCCTTCGGACGCTCGCCGCCGGGCACCCAGATCGTCAGCTCGCTCTCGTTCGGACGTTCGCGGTCATCAACGACGCGGGCCGTGACGCTATACCTGCCGCCTTCGTTCGCACGGAATTCGCATGTCTGGGCCTTGTCGGAACTCGTGATCGTGCAAGCCTGCTTATCGACCGCCCTTTCCTTCCAAACTCCCTTTTCAACCGTCCATTCAAGCCTTTCCGCACGAATATCGACGCGACGGCCAACCTGGATCTTGCCCTCGATGTCGGTGACGATCGACTCGATCGTGATCTTTTCGCCTTTCTGGACGAATGTCCGAGGGCTGCGGATGCCGACGTAGAGGTCCGAAGGGTGGACGATGAAGCTCGTCGTTCCCGACCATGTCTGCCGGTTCACGTCCGTGACCGAGCCCGATGCCGAGACCGAGTACGCGCGCGGCGGATTTGCGGCGTCAAGGTCGACCTTCAACAGGTGCTTGCCGTCGTTGTCGGTCACGCCCTTGAGCGTCTTCACCTGTGGGTTTGAGTCAACATCGTAAAAACTTCTCCACCACGGCACCCAAACTCCAAAGGTAAAATCGTCACGCTTCGGCGGCGTGTAGTTCGTCGGCGTGGCCTTCACCGTCCAGTTCACGGGAGCCTTTGCGAGTCCGCCGCCGGAGAAATATTTCGCCTCAAGGCTCGCGGTCGCCGACCCCTGGATCATATACGGGCCGTCCGTTGCCATTTTTGCGGTCACCTCGTATTCAGGGCGCCGAAATTCCTCTATCTGGAATGAGTGGATATAAGAATCGATCTCGTCGCCATCGCCATCGAGCAATTCGAGCTCGATGCTGGCATCACCAAGATTCGCGTTATCCGGCAGATTCGCCTTAAGGTCGAACGCCGCGAACGTATTCAGGTCGGCTGTACCGCTGCCGATCTCGGCCTCGCGGGAATCTTTGATCACATATTTGACCTTCTTCGCCTCCCTCGTGATCTCGGCTGCGTTCTCAACGTCGCCAAGCTCACTTTCGCCAACATAGCGGACATATCCCTTTGCGGAGATCTCCTCGTTCGGCTTATAAAGGTGGCGGTCGTCAAAGACGAACCAGGCCACTTCCCTGCCCGGTTTTCGCTCTACCCACGAACCGGTTTGCTGCCAGTAGTATTCGGGATTCTCCGGCAGGAAGGCGATATCTTTCCCGAGCCTTGCGATCAGTAGGTTCTCGGTCTTCGCGGAGCTCTCGGGCAAGCGCATACGCGCAACCCCCTTATCTGACGCCTGCGTCTCGCTTACTTCCACCGGGTAGATCGATATCGGGGACCCGTTCTCGTCCGCTGCGGAGATCGCCGCCGGATCGCTGCTTCCCCAACTCGATATCCAGGCCCACGCACTGCTGAACCAGCCTTCGGAAGCGGTAGTTTCGGCCGTCCGCATATCCGATGGGCCGTTCGGTGCAATGTGGAAATTAACGCCCGAGAGCGGCCTGCCCGTCTTCAGCTCGGTTGCGAAGCCGACAAGTTCGTTATTGTCGATGAACGCGTCGAGCCCGATATTCGTCGATTGGACCCAAGTGGTCGCGCGTCGCGGCCGATCTACCGGAGCGTTCGGATCCTCGATATCGACGATCACGCTTCCGAAACCGCCCTTCAGAGCCTTGTCGAGGCTGACCCGCGTTTCGGCCATCTTTGCGGCATCGCCCTTGACCGGGAAACGCTCGTCAAAGACAAGCTCGCCCGGGATCTTCGCCTTTTCGCCCGAAGAGGCTACCTCATTGCGGCGAAAACGTTTATATTCCGGCCAATCCTCGGGCCGAACCGCGTATAGCCTGAAGCGCAGCTCCTTTATGTTGATCGAATATGCGGCGAATTGCCTGGGCCCGAACGGATCGAGGATCGTCATCGCCTTTCCGGATGTCATCAGCGAAGGCCGCGGAATCCCGACCTCGAACTGTGCGGTAACATCGTTTTGAAGCGTCTGCCCGAACCTGTCAGGAAGCGTTCCCGAGACCGTCACCTTATAGGTCGTCTTCGGCATCTTGTAGCCCGCGATCTGGATCACATTTCCGGTTGCGAAGATATTCGCATTCTCGAGTGCAGGTTCGATCTTGACCATCGACGGATCGAATTTCTCTCCGACGATCGAATTCGAGAATACAAGCGTAAAGTTCGAGTACGGATCGCAGTTCGTTGCCGCCGGAAAACGGCAATAATGCGTCGCAAGCTTCATTGGCCCGTAGGTGCCAAACCCGAAGCCTTGTCCGTTTGCGGTAGTGCGCGGCCCTTCGGCCGACGGTGTTCCCGGCTCGACCCAAACGCCGATATACGAGCTGCCGGGCAACGCGTTTGTCGAGCCGTCCTCATTGACCGCTCGGAACGCGAGCCAGCGTCCGGGCTGCTCCTGCTTCGACATTGCCGAGATCGAAGGATCGAGAGCGATCTCCTCGGGCGTCGCTATTCGAGCCTTTATAGGGCGGCCGCCGCTCGTGAGTTTTACCTTCGAGAATACCGCAGCCGGATCGATCGCCTGATCGAACGCGATGTAGATCAACTGATCGAGTCGCTGCGGGCCGGAGTTCTCATCCGGATATTTTGCTTTGATCTTTGGCGGCGGTGTGCTGAACGTCCATACGAAGTCCTTCTTCAACGCCTTGCCCGTTGCAGACCTCGTGCCCGCGGCCACACGAGCCTTGAATTCCGTAGCCATTGGCAGCCTTTTCGCCGGTTCGAACCGCAGCGTTCTCGTGCCGAGCCAGTGCCATTGCCCTTCGATCTGCGGCGTCATCTCCACCGGCACGAATTTCGAAGCTTCCGCCTGCGACGACACCGCTATCATCGGCTCCGAGAAAGTAAGGCTCATGTCCGGCGCAAGCTCGACCTCTCCCTGCGGAGCTGCACGCACGACCGCAAGTTCTTTCGACATATCGATCTGCGGCCGCTCCGCATTCCCTTTTCCCGGGAAGGTACGGGGATCTTCTCGCCTTTCTTTGGTGCCGGCAGCGAACCCGCTCGGAACGCATCATCGCGTTGGTCGCCGTCCTGCTGGCCGATCTTCGGCAGCCTTCCGGCAATGCCGTTCGTCACATCCTCAGAAAGAGGCTCAGCAACTGCGGGCGCCGGAGTTTCCCTTGTCGAGGCGGATTCTTCGGCCTCGCTCAGCCGGAAACTCAAACCGGTTCTCTCAACCTCCTGCTCGGCGCCTGTCGTCGCCGTTGAAGATTGTGCCTTTAACGAATTGCCGATCGGGGAAATGATGCCTACGTAGATCGAAAACAGAAGGAGATACGAGATAAGTTGTTTCATCGAAAATTCATCTTGCACCCTTAAATGATGCAGCAATAGTATTTTACGGGCTTTCTCTTCCCGGTTTTACGACTTCGATGCAGGAAAAGCCGCTTTCATTAGTATGAACGCCGGAAATTTTTTTCCTTGCACGCTCTGAAAGCCCGAGCATTGCGATCAAGACCTTCGGATGCTCGCAGTTGTGTATGAAACACATCGCAAAAGGAAAATGCCGCGAATATCGGGGCCGTAAATAATGAAAATACGGACACTTGCGTATGCCGGATAGTGCGTCGAATGTCTCCGGCCTTCCCTCTAAACCCGGCTCGATCGGGCATTCGCACAACAGATCACAACAGATTTTGCCGAATACACGATGCCGCAACGCCTCGGCACGATTCAATATCTTGCGTTTCCTGTTATACTCTAGCGTTGTATTTGCAACTTTGCAGCTGGCTTTATCGTAAGGCATTTCGCCAAGGCCCACTAGGTCTTGGCAACTAGAGGAGCACATCGAAGATGGGATTGTGGCAGAGAATAAAAAGAGTTTTCAGGGCTAGCACGGGTGCGGCACTCGACAAGATCGAGAACCCGGAACTGGTTTTGCAGCAGACGATCCGGGACATGCGCGACCGCGTTCCTGAACTGAACAACTCGGTCGCACAGGTCATGGCGACCGAACGCCTTCTATTGAAGCAGAAGGAGAATCTCTCGGCCCAGGTCGTCGAACTCGATTCGAAGATCAAGGCCGCAGTAAAAATGGGCCGCGATGACATTGCGACGGCATACATCGGCCAACTGCAGCAGGCACAGGTCGATCTTGACCGCACGAGCGTCCAGGCAGAGCATGCGGGCGTCGCGTCTCAGCAGGCGCTCAAGGCCCGCGATAACTACGTCCTGAATATGAAGAAGCGCACCGCCGAGGCGATGCAGCTCATCTCTGCGGCGAAGCAGGCAAAACTGCAGGAACAGCTCGCCCAGACGATGGATTCCTTCAATATCGGGGACGATTCTTCCACCTTCAACGAAATGCGCGAGAAGATCGACCGCCGTGTTGCGGCCGCCGAGGCGAAGCTCCAGTTGGGTTCTTCTACGGTCGATTCGCAAATGCAGGATATCGAACGCGAAGCAATGGACATCCAGCTTCAGGACAAACTGCTTGAATACAAACAGCAGATGGGAATGCTCGGGGCAGGAACGCCGCCCGCTTCAAAGCAGATCGAGTCCGGAACGCCGGCAGCCTCGGAAGCGGAAGTATTGAATAACGTGATCGTCAACGAGACCGAAAGTGGACGTTCGAACTAAGATCGGCATCCAATTGATCAGAAAGATGCGTTGAGAGGAACTTGCCCACACTATGGCTGACATTGCCAAATATCGGCAGGATGTAGAAAGGTTCAACCAAAGCTACGCAAAGGAGGCTTTGAAGGAACCTTTCAATTTGGGCGCTTGCGGGCTTCCTTGCCGCGGCCGCGTTCACCGGAAGCGTGATCCCGCTTCTCATTGCGCTTGTCGCCGAAGCGATCTATCTCGTAACGGTCCCGAATCTTCCGACCTACCGGCGCCTTGTCGAGGATCGTCATCAGAAACGGCTTCTTGCCGAACACGTCGCAAATCGCGAGGGGTTGATAAAGACATTCACCACACGGGAACGCGAGGCGGTCGAATACCTTCGGTGGCTGAAGAACAAGATCCAGGAGAACTATAGAAAATTCACCGGCGCAAGCCGCCTTCCGTCGAATCTGCAGGCGCTAGATCAGCGTTGGGAAGATTTCGTCGATCTGCTCGACACCTATCGGAGGCGAAAGCAGCACCTGAAGACCATCAACCGCCAGGCTGTGCATAATCAACTATCGCAGGCCTTTCGGGCAATGGAGGCCGCCAGTGACGACAAGACCCGCCGCATCCAGCAAACGAATGTCGAGATATTGAAACGCCGCCTCGCGTCATTTGACGAGATCGAACGCAGCGTCAAGCTCGTCGAAGGCCAGTTGCAGTCGATCGAGAATTTCTTCAGCTATCTGAACGACGAGATCGTGACCATCACGACTCCCGAGAAATTCTCGCTTCTCGACTTTGAGCAACTGTCGGATTCGATCGCGATGACCAAGCAGATGCTCGACGCAACTGCCGATGAGATGGGCAAACTCGACAGCTACAACCGCGAAATGGGAAATTACGACCTGCTTCCTGAACCAAATAAATCGTAGAAGCAGGACCTTATCGTTATATGAAAAAAGTAGGAATTTTAGTGGGGCGTGAGGTCACGTTCCCGGAATCTATTATCAACTCGATCAATGAAAAAGGTGCGGGCAGCGTCATCGCCGAGATGGTGACTGTCGGCGGGATACGTGAAGATGAACCAAAGCGTTATGACGTCATCATCGACCGTATTTCGCACGAAGTTCCTTATTACAGGGCGATGCTCAAGCGAATGGCACTTGAAGGGACGTACATCATCAACAATCCTTTCTGGTGGTCAGCAGACGACAAATTCTTCAACTACTCGCTGGCCAAGAAGATCGGGGTTGCCGTCCCGAAGACCGTTCTTCTGCCGCAGCAAAGTTACATTAAGGACATCACAAGCGAATCCCTAAGGAACCTCGAGTTCCCACTGAATTGGCAGGAGATCGTTGACTACATCGGCTTCCCGGCGTTCCTGAAGCCGCACGACGGCGGCGGTTGGAAGAATGTTTCAAAGCTTCATTCGACCGACGACCTGCTTCGCGAATACAACGAATCCGGAACCCTCTGTATGACGCTTCAGGAAGGCATCGAGTACGACCAGTTCGTCCGCTGCTACTGTGTCGGCAAAGAGAAGGTACTCATTATGCCGTACGATCCGTCAAAGCCGTACCTGTCGGGCATGCAGTATGTGAATATCGATAATTACCTCTCGCCCGAGCTTCACGCCCGTGTGGAAAGCGACGTAAAGAAACTCTGCACCGCCCTCGGCTATGATCTGAACACTGTCGAGTTCGCGATCAAGGATGGCGTGCCTTACGCGATCGACTTTATGAATCCGGCACCGGACGCCGAGCTCGCGTCGGTCGGCGAATACAACCATCGATGGATCGTCGATAATATGACCGAATTCGTTCTCAAGAAACTTGAATCAGGGTTCGAGGTGCCCGACTATCGCTGGACGGCGATGCTGAATCGAGCCTAGTGCAGCGAGGATCATTGCTCGTCGCTTGCGATCTCGTCGTAAGCGATACGGTCTGAGAGCAGGCCGGATGAGATCTTTAGCCCCAACCACACCGCGAGGGCGATCCCTGAGATCGCCCATCCGACATTCGTTATCAGGCCGTCTGCCGCGGCAATGCCGACGGCCAATACGAAAAGCCCGAAAGAAGTTATCCGTAGAAGTGTCCGCCGAAGCGACTGGAGCGTCTCAAGAAGGCCGACCCTGCCGACCTCCATCTCCATATATGTCTCGTCCGAGTTGAGATGAGTGTAATAGATAGCCTCATGCCGTGACCAACGGCGGAGGGCAGGCGTCAATGTCGAATTTGCCGCGGCGGCAAAACGGTGGATCACGTGGGCGACCTTACCGTCGCGCAGGGCCGTTTCGGCAAGCCCGCGAGTAGCAAGAAACGTGTCACCACCGGCATCGAGTGCGCGATTGAATGCCTTCTCAGCGCTTCGCCAGTCGCCCATCTGAGCGAACGATTCACCGATACGGGCAAGCAGCGACGCGTTACCGTCGGCATATCTTTCCGCAAGCTTTAACGCGGCGACCGAACGCCTCGCGAGACGCGGGCTTCGCTCGGTAGCGGCAAGCGACTGGAGGCACCGCGAGAGATCGTAGATCAGCCGCCCGTTCCGTCGTTGGATCAAGAGAGCCCGCCTAAAGCACTCCAGAGCGCGGACGAGGAATCCGGAGAGCCGCAGTTCGTTGCCGAGATCTGCCAGGTATCGTACGCGGTTATCGCCTTCCTCCGAGATATCAAGTTCGGATTCGACCCTTCCGCGCATTCGCGAGGGCCGTGTCGTGACCGTCGCCTTAATTACGTCAGAACCGGGAATGCCGGCAAAGGACGCCTTCATCAGAACCTCTTTCGGGTCGAGCGGATACGTGCGAAGGTCAAGCGAACGGGCATCGAGCACTTCGTCATTCAGACGCGGCAAAAGAGCAGCGATCAGACGGCGAAAATTCTCGCCATGCGACGTAAAGCAAAGAGCGACGCCGCGTCCGCGGACGCAGGTGCGATAGCGATAATGGACACGATTCCCACGCCGCAGAACGCGCACGGCCTGAGTATCGACCTGTTCGATGTCGCTGATCCGCAAAGAGGTCCGTTTTGAGCTGAACTTCGCCCAAAGGACCGGGATAATTCCGGTCCGCATTAGGCGGCGGCCGTTAAAAAGGATGTGGTCTGATGCTGCTAAGAACGGGACCACGACCCAAGCAACAAGAAAGGCCGTGAAGCCCGCGATCGTATATTCGGCGTAAAAGAGGAGAGCGCAGGCATAGGTGCCGAGCAGGAATACTGTAATGTACGAGTTGAACGGTGCCCGTACCCCGACCGTCTCTTGAAGCTTTGCTTCGCCACAGAGTTCGTTCGGTGAAGGTGCGGTTTCTCCCATCGTCTGGCTTGAGAGCGTTCGCGCCGCTCTTTCGTGCGAGCTATTTCGGGAACGTTCCGTAACCGGCTGTTCTGTCAGCTAGTTGCCAAAGGGATTCGGCGGTTCCGGTTCGGCGATCTCTTTCGCACGATCAGGTGCGATCTCCTCCAGTTTCTCGCGTGCCGAACGAGCGGTCTCGGACTGGGGTGCAGGATCGCCCTCAGGCGTCTTGGCCTCGCTCGCGGCCTTAACGATATTGTAATAAAGATCGGCCGCTTCTTTTGTTTTATTTTGCTTCTGATATACGCCGGCGAGATCGAAGTTAATAGTCTCTTTGGAAAGGACCGGATCGCCTGCCGCGGCAAGCTCTTCGTAGAGTTTTGCCGCCTGGTCGAACTGCCCATCGTCGGTGCGGACCTGTGCGAGAGCGAATTTTGCCAGCGAAGCCGTATCCGAAGTGCCCTGCGATAAAGCTTCGAGATCTGCAATAGCGCCCGGCCTGTCGATCGCGAGCTTGTTCATCGCAATGAAATATTTTGCCTTCTCCGCGGTCGCACCGCTGCCAAGATCAATAACCTTCTGAAAAGCAGCGATCGCCGCTTCAGCCCTTTCTTTCTCCGTCTTGAAGGTCTTTTCGGTCGAACCGGCAGGAAGCGGAACGGACGTAACGCGGGCCTGGGCGATCTCGATCGCCTGTCCGAGCGCAGTTTGTGCCTCGGCACTCGACCGCCGCGACCACGACGCGATCGCGAAAATTATGATACCGACAACGGCAAGTGCTCCGATCAAATACAAGATCGTGCGGCCGCGGCCTTCGACCGCTTTACCGAGCCCTTCGACCCCTCGGCCGACCGTCTTCTGGAACTTGTCCTCGTATTTTACGTCCTTTGGTTGTTCTTCTGCCCCTTCGACCGGGCCGAACCGTCGCTTTTTCTTTGCCATGCTACTGAAAAAAACTGCAAATTAATGTCCCGGGTTCGTTGTATAATTGGCCCTAAGGAGCATTTTTCAAAAGTGTTAATTTAGCTTAAATCCCAGATAAGAGCAAATAGACACGACAAAAGTGCCCCGAAAGCGACACCGGAAAAGTCGTGCCAAAAAATTTTTTGGAACAAAACAGAGCCGCCGGTGTCGAATATGTCAGATACGCCGAGATATTGGCGTATCTCGTTGTCGGAATGGCTCTTTTTACGTGAGGAAAATGGGCGGAATGTTCTTCAGCAAGGCAACAACCTTCGGTGACGAAGAGTTGGTCCGCGCGATCGCCGCCTCACCTCCGGACGCATGCCGTACCGAGAACGGGCTTGTTGACAGATTAAAGGCGAAGGATGCGGCGGCCTTTGAGACCTTGGTCGAGCGGTTTTCCGGGGCGGTCTATTCGGTCGCTTTTCGTATCTCCGCCGACCGGGAGGAAGCGGCCGACCTGACGCAGGAGACGTTCCTTCGGGCCTTTAAGAGCATTGCCGGTTTTCGCGGCGATGCAAGCTTAAAGACCTGGCTTATACGGATAGCGATCAATCAATCTCGAAACAGATCGAGATGGTGGCGCAGGCGTCGGCGTGAACAGACGATGTCGCTGGACGATCCCATTGGAGAGTCAGGTGCATCGGTTGGCGACAAGATCGCGGGCGCGAATGCGGATCCTGAACAGGAGACACTCCGGCGGGAACGGGAAGCAGCTCTTCTACGTGCCCTTTCGACCCTGAAGCCGATCTATCGCGAAGCGATCGTTCTTGCGGACATCGAGGGCCTGACGTATTTAGAATGTGCGGCGGTACTCGATATCAATATGGGAACGCTGAAATCACGCATTGCACGAGCTCGAGAAGAGCTGCGGAACAAGTTGAAGGATTTTTGACAATCAGTGAAGATGGCAGACTCACCCCGGGTTCATTTTTTGTACACAACGATCGGTGCCAACGATAGAGGTCAAAAAAGCGATCCACGGGAGAGACGCTCGCGACGATGCCTATTTGCCTTACAGGCTGCAGATCCTCCGGGACTTTGATCGACCAGCAACAATCGATCTTGAAAACCGAAGGGCCTCCGGCTCAGGCGACATCGGCTGCGTCGCAGAAACGAAATGCCTTGGATCGTGTTGACGTTCAACGCGAACGCCAACCGGGGTCAGCCTGCCATCTTTTCTGATAGGAAGATTCACAAATGAGCGCACTAAAATGCAGCGATGTTCGAGCCGATATCCCGCTTTATGGCGACGGATGCCTGCCATCGGAGTTTGAGGACGCACTTCAGGCTCACCTTGTGATCTGCCCGATCTGCCGTCAGGAGCTTTCCGAATATCGTGAAATGCGGTCCGCATTGCGATCTGTTTCACGTGTCGCGATCCCGGCCGACCTTGTTTCCACGCTTAAAGAAACTGCACTCTCCGCCGCCCGTCCCGGAATGTTCTCATTCCCGCGGCTGTCCGGATTTGCCTGGCGGCAGAATTTACTTCCGCTAGTAGGCAGTTCTTGTGCAAGTATCCTCGTCGGCTTCGCCCTTTTTAGTTATTTGCTTTCAGGCGTGCTCGGCGAGAGCAGCTCGGTTGCCGCAAATGCTCCGATCGCGTATGCGAGGTCGAACGCGGCGTTCTACCGCGACCGAAATGCGGTCTCTCCCGCGGATTTTGCCCGGCAGCGGCTCGCATATTCGGCCGAATCCCCGAGCATCAACCCGCAAGGCGCGCTTGTCGCAATGACAAAAAGCCTTTCAGGGGCCGATCTTAAGAATGATGAAATGGTGGTTGTAGCCCGAGTGTTTGGTGACGGGTTGGCCCAGATAACTGACGTTGTCGAGCCGGCGAGCGACCCACAGGCCGTACAGGATCTCGAACACGCTCTTGAAGATCAGCGTTCATCGACCCCATTCGTACCGGCACGCCTCGATGGCCGCGGAGACGACGTCCAGGTCGTCCTAAAGATCCAGAACGTCGTCGTTTCGGCTGCCAAGCACCAACGAAAATAACCTAGTATTTGTCTATTTCGCCTTTAAGCCGTGCTGCGAGGGCAGCATCCAACGGCAGTAGCGCCGAATATTGTTCCATCGCGCTGGCCTTGTCCTTCGTCTGCAAATAGGCCATTGCGAGATTGAACCGCGCACGAGTGAACTTCGGGCTCATTTCGATCACCTTTTTATAGGCCTCGATCGCCTTATCCCGTTGATTGTCGCTAAGATAGGCGTTGCCCAAAAGATAATAGCCATCGGAATAATCGGGATTTCGTTTCACGAAATCCTCAAGGCCTGTAACGGCCTTTGAGTAGTAGCCGGTCGCCTCCGAACGCCTCCCTGCAAAATCATAGGCCCGCGCAAGGTAGAAGTAAGTCTCGCCGTCGCCGGGATTTAATTTAAGAGCGGTATTGCAAGCCGCGACCGCGCCGCTGTAATCCTTGAGGTCATTCAAGGCCCGGCAGAGATTCGTGTATCCCAAGTACTGATTTGGAAGCAGCTTTGTCGCACTTCGTGCGGCCTCGGCGGCACGTGCGGGTTCGTTGTCCAGGCTGTAATACCACGACACGTCGGTATAGAAGCTGCCGTCCTCGGGGAATTTCAACAGGGCCTTTTTCGCGACCTCGATAGCGGCCTTAAAATCGGACAAACTGCGATAGATATCCGCAAGGTTCTTGTAAGCCTGATAGTTCTCAGGTTTTGCGGCGATCGCACGTTGATAATTGTCGATCGCTGCTTCGAGCTGGCCCTGCTTCTGCTGTGAATCTGCGAGAAGGAAGTAGGATTCGCCGATCATACGCGTACGGTTCGAAAGCGCGGCTTGAGCGGCAGCTCCCTGCTCCCGCACATGGCCTAATCCGGCCTGTGCCCTGGCGATGTTGAAATACACATCTCCGTCCTTTGGCTCCTTGAGCGCGACCGCCTGGAAGATCTGAAGTGATTCGGCATACTTCCCTTGCGCATAAAAGATCTCACCTATGCCTTTCCTGAAAACGACATTATCCGGGTCGATCTGCAGGGCCTTTGTAAGGTCGCTCAATGCAGCGTCGTACTCTTTTGCCTCGTAATGGAGATACCAGCGGACCCGATATACCTCGATCGGCTTGAAGCCCTGGCTGAGGGCGATCTCGAATTCGCGAAGTGCCTCCGGGTTCTCTTTCAGGTTGTAATGCGCAACGCCCTTCCAGTAATGGGCGTACGGGTCGTTCGGCACGATCAGGATCGCCTGTCCGTAATCGCTCGTAGCCTGGCGGTAGTTCCGAGCCCGGAATGCTTTATCACCGGATAACTTCAATTCTTGCGCACGCTTTCTCTCCTTCTTGGTCTGCGCGAGCGCCGCACCGGACGCACCAATAAGGACGATCATCAAAAACAGGGCGATTCTCTTCAATCGTACGTGCTTCATAATTTCAGTATAAGATCGCTACTGCAAAATATCCGTGCGGCCGCCGGTCGGCTTTTGCGGTTTTGGCGTTTGGGACTGCTTTTGCGCCGGTGTTCTCGCGGGCCGTTTCGGAATATTTTGCTGCGGCCGCTGTTCCGGACGCTCGATCGGGCCCTCGATGTCGGGGGTCGGCGTCGGCGAAGCAGTGACATCGACATTCGCATTCGCATTCGCGGACTCATCAGGGGTCGGTTCCGGCGTCGGTGTCGGTGTTTCTGTAGGAGCCGGCGTCGGACTCTGCTCGACGATCGGTGTTGGCGTAGGTGTCGCATCCATCCCGGCCGCACCCATCAAGGTCGGCCAAAAATACCAGCTTGCTGCACCGCCGCCAAGCACGACGACAAAGAAGCCGCCCAGCAGCAGCAACATCACTACGGCTTTCTTCGACCTGATTTCTTTGTCGGCCGCCGGCTTATGCGGCGTTGCGGGCGGCGTGGCGGTCGCGGCCGCCGCGGCAGCTTCCGGCATTACCTCGGCCGCCTGTTCGGCGGTAAAAGATTCCGTCTCGCCGAAATCCTGCTTTGGCTGATCGGTCTGGATATTCGGCGATGTAAAGAACTCCGGGGCAGCCGACGGCATCACGTTCTCGGCCGGCACGGGCAGGACCTCTTCTGCTTTCTCAGGCGACGATTCCGGCGTGTAAGAGATCAAAGGCGAAGTTGCCTCGGCCTGATAGTTCGATTCCCCGTTCGCCGTTCCGCCGGCATCGGGCACGTCGAGCTGGTGCGCAAGGAAGACCTCGGTCTTGATATCGGCCTGCCGCGGCCCCGGATCCACGGGAGCGGCATCCATCTGCATGGTCGCTTCAAGGGGCAACGCATCCATCTGAAGGGTCGCATCCATTTGCGCGGCTTCCTGTACAGGCGGCACTTCCGCGCTTGGAACGGCTTCGGGAATGACAGGCGTCGGAACCATCACTGTCTTTGCAGACATGGCATCCTTCATCTCGGCGTAGGCGGCCCGCAACGCCCGCTGCATCTCTGCGGCAGATTTGTAACGTCGGTCCTGCGTAAGCTCGAGAGCATGCATCAAGACAGCCGAGACATTGCTCGCGATCTCCGGATTCGCCTCGTGGATCGGTACGACAGGGTCCGGATTTCCATTGAGCACTGAGTCAGCTCTTGTGAGCGAATCAGCAGGCTTAATTGCCGTAAGAAGCTGATAGAGAGTTGCAGCAAGCGAGTAGATATCGCTGCGCGCATCAGTCCCCGTCCCGCGGATCTGCTCCATAGGAGCAAAATGCGGCGTGTATCCGAAGACGCTTCCCGAAGACTGGCCGGAATCACCACGGTTCGGGTTCGGAGAATCCTTGGACAGCCCGAAATCAAGCAGGATGATGTGGTTCTCGTCCGTGAGCTTCAAATTCTGCGGCTTGATGTCACGGTGGATGATCGGCGGCTGGTGCGAGTGCAGGTAAGTAAGCGCGTCGAGAAGCTGATCCGCCCAGAACATCACCCAGCTTACGGGGAACGGCTTATTCGTGGCCTCAAGCCGCGTCGAAAGGTCGTCGCCCGCGATGTGTTCCATCACGAGATACTGATTTCCGCCGTCAACAAAGTGGTCGCTGACCTTCGGAAGGACAGGATGCCGCAAACGGGCAAGGATCCTGCTTCCCGCTCAAAAGCTCCTGCAAGAGCGGGATCGCTTGCGTAACTCGTCCTCTTCAACGCGACGGCACTGCCCAGTCGTTGATCGACGGCGAGATAGACCTCGCCCATTCCGCCTTTACCGATCAGATGAACGACCAGGTAGCGATCCTGGATCATTGTATTTGGGGCCAACGGATTCATTTCGTCTTTGGCCGGCAGATCGCCGGCCGATTCCTAAAATAAGAACAACTTCAGTTTTCGCGAGCCGAGACGCTATTCAACTCTCAGTTCTTTTGCGCTCAAGATCGCCGGCATTCCTTTGTGCTGCCAGCATCGCACGTTTCCTTTGACTTTCCGAGTACAGGGCGTACCCTTTTTTGTTTCGGCCCCGCACATATAGATCGGTTCCGATGCTGCCAATACCGGCTTTTGTTCGATCGCGACACCTGCGGGAGGAGCCTGCGACGGCGCCGGCCGTTCCTTGTTCCTCTCTTGCCGCGTCGGCGCTTCCGGGCGGCCAACCAGTGACCTCGGCTCCGCTGCTCGGACAGTAGAAGCCACAAGTTTAGTGTCCGGCGGCCGTTCGGGAGCTACGAAAGCAAATCCTGCGGCCGCAATTCCCACAACTGCGAGGACGCAGGCGATCCGCCAACCGATCTCACGCCCTTGAAATTCTATCTCACAAAGCTCACAAAACCGCCCGCTCGTCCAAAAGTGCCACTCATCACGAACGATCTTTTCTCCACAATTGACACAAAATTTTGGACGGAAGACGATCTGCATTCCAAACAAGCCAACCGAAGAGCGTGATCTTTGATCAGACAGATAAGTATATTAGAAAATCGACCTTATGTTAAGACCCATTTTCACAAGAGGGTTCAAAAAGGTGACATTTCGGAAGTGTTCGGCCCAAGCAGCTCCTTGCCTTGCGGAGCGGAGCCGTCTTTTCTGCAGCGGACCGAACTGGCGAAAACGGCCTCCTGCCGAATTTTCCGACTTTGGGCTTTGCAAATTCGTCTAAAGTCTCTATGACGCCGGCGAAGTCTCACCGATTCCTTTTTTCCCTACTTACTGCCGCACTTTTTGCCTCGGCGGCAACCGCGCAATCGAACATTATTGTCACGAACGGCAGCAAGGCCAACGTCCGGGCTCGGGAGTCTCGTGCAAACATCTGGGCAGATCCTGCGCCGCCGAATTCGGTATTCGATCGATGGACCGGCAATACCGAACTCGTCGAGGATGTGTACGCCGCTTCGACCTTCGTAAATCCTCTAAGCAAGAACATTTCATTGACCGCGACGTATCGGCCGGCGTCGCCTTTTAGCTTTACGCAGGAAACTATTAGCGGCGTCTCGGTCTTTTACTACATACCGCCCGATCCGGTCGGTGTGATCTTTCGTTTCCACGGGACGGGAGGCAGCGCGCAATCTACGCTTTCGAGCGTCGAGAGCCGTCTCTTCTCGAACGACGCGGTGGCTAGCGGATTCGGGATCGTCGCTCTGGACAGCGTTGATCGCGTGAACGGAGAATGGAGTCTCGCTCCGCCGCCGAATAATCCGGACCTGAACAATGTTCAGGCTATCATCGCA
Source organism: Acidobacteria bacterium OLB17 (assembly GCA_001567505.1). Classification (GTDB taxonomy): domain Bacteria; phylum Acidobacteriota; class Blastocatellia; order Pyrinomonadales; family Pyrinomonadaceae; genus OLB17. The sequence goes on from LLEU01000025.1 coordinate 62,037, forward strand.
AACCTGCGCCAACGCGGTTTGATCTCCCCAAACGCTCCGCTGCTTGCGCAGGGAACCTCGCGCGGGGGAATTTTCTCTTCGCTGGTCGTCTATTTTCAGAACTTCCGTGCGGACGCGATCTACATCGCATATGGCGCGAACGCTGTGATGCCGCAGACTACCGTACCGACGATCTTCTGCCTTGCGGCCAACGACGATCAGGAAATGGTCGGCCCTGCGGGAAACCAGAACGCGTACAACCAAGTTCTAAACCTTCAGGGTCGCGGGATAATGGCGAGCTACAATCTTCATCAACCGTCGGCCGTTTATCCCGAGCGTTTTTGGAGGGTCGCAAATTTGACCGAAAATGATTCTCACGTGATCTATAACGCCCTCAAGTCAAACAACTTTCTCGACGGGCGCGACCTTCTGGTCGCAAACCCGCGAAATTCCAACTGGCAGGCGGCGATCCCGAACCAGTACCAGCCTTATCTCACCGGCATCGGCACCGTACTAAGTGCTGCGTACGCCAACCATGGATTCTTCAGCGACTACGACAGTCGAGTTCTGCGATTTTTCTCGACCGCGATCGCGGCTTCAAGCAATAAGGCCGAATGAGCCTCACCGGTCCGAAGGTATCTTCCTCGATTTTCCGGCAAGCCGTTCCGATATTTCCTACATCTGAATGTTAGTATTTATCTATGCGTCGTCTTGCGCTTACATTGGCACTCTTTGCCGCATTTGCGATCCCGGCCGTCTCCCAGATCGACGATCCGATCAACGTTGACTCAACTATCGTCCGCTTGAATGTCGGAGTTGTGGATCGGCAGGGGCGGCCGGTCACGAATCTCGAAAAGCCGGCATTCACGATCTACGAGGATGGCGTAAAGCAGCCGATCGTCGGTTTTGAACCGTCAACCGCACCGTTCAGCGTAGTCTGATGCTTGATATGAGCGGTTCGACCCTGCCATTCAGACAGATCCTGAAACAGGCCGCAAACCGCTTTATTTACGCTCTCGGGCCGGAAGATCGTGTCGCGGTCGTCGAGTTTTACGACCGCGTGAATCTACGCAACGACTTTACGACGAACGGAAAGACCATCTTGCACTCGATCGATGCATCGAACGGCCGAGGCAAGACAAGGCTTTTCGATGCCCTCGATTTCGCTTTGGGAAAGCTCGCGAACGAAAAAGGACGGCGAAAGGCGATCATCGTTCTCTCGGACGGCGTTGACAGCATTGCCCAGGCCGCCGACCGTGACCTGCTTTCGGGAATGCCGGACGACAAGGTTCCGAACGCCGTAAAACCGGACGGATACGCGCCGATGGCCGAGGTCCTTAGAAAATCCTCGAAACTCGGTGTTTCAATTTACCCTCTTGCTCTTCCGACGGGCGATCCGGCAAAGCTTGCAGATCCGACGCCTCGCCAGGTCGAGATGTATCGAGCCGCACGCGAGCGTTTCGCATTCCTCGCAGAACGCACGGGTGCAACGATCCGCACCATCAACCGGCTTGAAGATATGGGACGTCTGTACGCGGAAGTCGCGGCCGACCTGCGAACGCTGTACACGATCGACTATCAGCCGCTCAATACCGGACGCGACGGAAAGTGGCACTCGATAAAGGTGGAGGTTGCCGACCCGAGCTTGATCTCGCGAACGCGAACCGGTTACTTTGCTCAATAACCCGGCCGGTATTCTTGACATTCGAGCGGGCTGATATGTAGTCTATTTGTTCGCCTTGTGCACCCGTAGCTCAGCTGGATAGAGTGCTTGACTACGAATCAAGAGGTCGCATGTTCGAATCATGCCGGGTGTACCACTAAGTTTGGAAGAATGCAGACTGACCGTTCGGCTCGCATTCAGTTTTGGATCAGACCTCTTCCCCTCACAAAATATGCCGACTCGCTTTTCACAGAGCATTTGGCCTTGCACAGCTTTCGGCTTTTGCCGTCTGGCCGTGCAGGCAGGTTTTACGGCCTTCATCCTATTGGTAGTGTGGAGCGGCGTCATGGGGCAGCAAGTTGTCCCGGATCCGCAGCCAAAATGCTCGAACACGGTGGCTGCGACTCCCTGCTTATCGGATGCAGAGGCGAAAAACCTCGCGGCCACTAACATTGAGTTAAAAGCCGATCTGTCGGAGCCGAAAAGCGAAACTCTCGATAAGGTTTCTCCGATCGCCGACGGAACCCTTGAGGACGCAAAGCCGGCCTCGGCCCTGCCTAGCACGCCGGTAACCGCATCCGCCCCCGAACGTCAAGGCGGCCCCGCCGGGGAGGATCCGCAAGTTGACTTTAGCAGCGAGGGCCGTTTTCACTGGGGTTCTGCGTTTAGGGAGTCAGGACTATTTCTTGCGATCCAGCACGCTTTCGCCTTTTCCAAAAACGAACGACCAACGAACTTGGCGGCCCGTTCTTCCGCGATTGGGGCCGATCGGTGAAAGGGTTGCGCGGGTGGAGCGACGGAGACAGCTTTCTGATCAACTACGTAGCTCATCCACTACAGGGCGGCGTTACCGGCCGGATCTTTATCAACAACAGCGACAGGGCGAAGCGCCTTGAATTCGGCACGTCTAAGGAATATTGGAAGAGCCGAATGAAAGCAATGGCATGGTCGGCCGCCTGGAGCACCCAGTTCGAGCTTGGCCCGGTCAGTGAAGCCTCGATCGGCAATGTCGGGCTTAAGAAGGTTGACGGAAAGACCCGGATGGGATTTGTCGATCTCGTGATGACGCCGACCGCGGGCACCGGTGTCGTCATTGCCGAGGACGCGGTCGATAAATACGTCCTGAAGAACTGGATCGAGAGGAAATTCGGTTCAGAAAGCATCCTGACAAAGATCTTCCGCTCCGTCCTTACGCCAACCACGACCTTCAGCAATCTTTTGCGCGGCAAGGTCCCCTGGAAACGCAATGATCGGTGATCCCGCTTGTTGAGCAGCTTTGCGGCTGCATCCGTTACAAGCTAAACTTCATCTAATTCCGGGAGTTAAATCGAGCAAATGACAATAAAGATCGGATCTCTCGTCCTTGCTGTCGCCCTTGTCGGCGCCGGGACGCTTTTTACAACAATGAACGATACAATAGCGGCCGCGGACACGGGCTTAGTGCCAACGATCGAGTCAGCAAATCCGCTGACGGCCGAATGGACCGGCCCATATGGCGGCGTTCCGCCTTTTGACAAGGTAAAGATCGCCGACTTTAAGCCCGCAATGGAAACTGCGATGGCCGAGAACCTTAAAGAGATCGACGCCATCGCGAACAACACGGCGAAGCCGACGTTCGCAAACACGTTCGTTCCGCTTGAGGAATCCGGGCAGATGCTCGCGCGTCAACATCATTTTCGGCATCTGGGCCTCAAGTATGAACTCGCCCGAGTTCGCACCGATCCAGGCCGAAATGCAGCCGAAGCTGGCCGCCCATTACGACAAGATAGTTCAGAACTCCAAGCTTTTCGAGCGCATCAACGCGATCTACACATCAAAGGATGTTAAGAAACTTACACCCGAGCAGCAGCGGCTCGTAAAGGTCTATTACGACAACTTTGTTCATTCGGGCGCGCGGCTCGATGCAGCGAGCAAGGCGAAAGTCTCGGCCCTGAATCAGGAACTCGCCGGCCTGTTTGCGAAATTTAATCAGAATCTTCAGGGCGAAGAAAGCGAGCTCTACGTCCTCATCGATGACGAAGCTCAGCTCTCCGGCCTGCCGCAGTCGATAAAGGACGCGGCCGCTGCCGACGCTGCCTCGAAGGGTAAAAAGGGCTGGATGATCAGGAATACGCGCTCATCTACAGACCCGTTCCTTACCTATGCCGACGATCGCGGCCTCCGTGAGAAAGTGTGGAAGATGTTCGTAAGCCGCGGCGACAACAACGACAGCCGCGACAACAAGGCTCTCATTACCCGAATCCTAAAGCTCAGGGCCGAGCGTGCGAAGCTTTTCGGCTTCAAGACGCATGCTCACTGGATCCTTGAACAGAAGATGGCAAAGACGCCCGAGAACGCGATGAAATTGATGGAGGCCGTCTGGCCGGCCGCCATCGGACGTGTCCACGAAGAGGTCGCAGATATGCAAAAGATCGCGGATGCCGAAGGCAAGGGCGTAAAGATCGAGCCCTGGGATTACCATTACTATATGGAGAAGGTCCGCAAGGCAAAATACGATCTCGACCAGAATGAGGTCAAGCCTTACCTTCAGCTCGACAAGATGCGCGAGGCAATGTTCTGGGTCGCCGGCGAGCTGTTTGGAATGAACTTCAAGAAAGTCGATGGCCTTCCCGTTTTCCATCCTGACGTCACGGTTTATGACGTGACCGATAAGAGGTCCGGCAAGCACATCGGGCTTTGGTACTTTGACCCGTACGCACGCGATGGCAAGGACAGCGGTGCGTGGATGAATCAGTACCGCAACCAATCACGAATCGACGGCAAAGAGATCACCACCATCGTCTCGAACAACTCGAATTTCGTGAAGGCACGGCCCGGCGAACCCGTTCTTATCTCTTGGGATGACGCGGTAACGATGTTCCATGAGTTCGGGCACGCTCTCCACGGCCTCTCCTCGAACGTCACATATCCGACGCTCTCGGGGACGGCCGTACCTTCCGACTATGTTGAATTCCCTTCGCAGCTTCTTGAGCAGTGGCTCTCGACGCCCGAGGTCCTAAACAAGTTCGCTGTCCACTACAAGACCGGCAAGCCGATACCGGCAGAGCTCGTTGAGAAGATTCGCAAGGCTTCGACCTTCAAACAGGGATTTGATACGACCGAGTATCTTGCAAGCGCACTCGTCGATATGAAAATGCACCTTGCCGGCGACGCCGCGATCGATCCGGACAAATTCGAACGAGAAACGCTCACCGCTCTGAATATGCCGAAGGAGATCGTGATGCGGCATCGCACGACGCAATTCCGGCACATTTTCGGAAGTGACGATTACTCGGCCGGCTATTACAGCTATCTCTGGTCGGAGGTTCACTCAGCCGATGCTTTCACGGCGTTCACGGAAGCCGGAGGCCCGTACGATAAAAAGGTCGCCGCCAAGCTGAAGAAATATGTCTTTTCGATCGGCAATACGATCGATCCGCTTGAAGGCTATCGACTCTTCCGCGGCCACGACGCACGTGTTGAGGCTCTGATGCTGGATCGAGGATTTCCCGTTCCGAAGAACAAGTAGGCTACTTTATCCCGAGGTTCCGCATTCTGCGGTATAGATGGCTGCGGTCGACACCCATATCTTCCGCAGCCTTTGCTACATTGCCTTCAAACTGCGCAAGTTTATGGCGAATGAACTCGCGTTGATACGCGTCGGTCGCGTCCTTGAATTTCTGGAACCGAAAGTGTGCAGGTTCCGTCGCCTCGCCCGAAAGCTCCGGCAGGCCGTCAGGCCCGACCTCGTGATCACCCGCCATGATGACAACACGCTCGACCGTATTCTTCAGCTCGCGGACATTGCCCGGCCATGCGTACTCCTGAAGTTTTGTGACCGTCGCGTCGGCGAAATGCTTTGGAGGCTTGCCGTAGTCGGCGCTAAAGCGTTTGTTGAAGTGTTCGATCAAGAGCGGAACGTCTTCGGGCCGTTCACGAAGAGGCGGCACCTGAAACGGAATGACATTCAGCCGATAGAATAGATCGGCGCGAAAATCTCCGCTCTCGATCAGCGAATCGAGGGATTTGTTCGTCGCGGAGATCACCCGTACGTCGACCGTGATCGCCGTATTGCTGCCGACCGGCTCGAACCGCTGTTCCTCAAGCACACGCAGCATCTTTGCCTGTACCGTCGGCGACATATCGCCGATCTCGTCCAGAAAGAGCGTTGCTCCGTCGGCGATCTGAAACTTCCCTTTCTTTGCCTTCGTGGCGCCTGAGAACGCACCTTTCGCATGGCCAAAAAGTTCACTCTCGACCAATTCTTCCGGGATCGCAGCCGAATTTATCTCAACGAACGGCGCTCCCGAACGAAGCGACTGATTATGGATCGCACGCGCGACGAGCTCCTTGCCCGTTCCGCTCTCGCCGGAAATGAGAACGCGGCCTTCCGTCGGGGCAACTATAGAGATCTGCTTGCGAAGGGCCCGCATTGCGATCGACTCGCCGACCATCTCGTATCGCTCCGCAAGCTCCCGCCGAAGCTGCGTATTCGTTCGCTCGAGTTTACGCTGGCGGATCGCGTTCTTTACGGTGACGATCGTGCGTTCGAGGCTAAGGGGCTTTTCGATAAAATCGAAAGCACCGAGCTTTGTTGAGCGAACGGCAGTTTCGATATTCCCGTGCCCCGAGATCATCACGACCGCGGCATCACACCCTGCTTTGAATAAATGTTCCAGCGTCTGGAGCCCGTCGATACCGGCGCCAAGCCAAATGTCGAGCAAAATGCACGAGAACGTCTCCTGCTTGATCGCATCCAGGCATTCTTCGCCGGAGACGGCCGTCGAGACAACAAAGCCTTCGTCCTCGAGGACACCTCGAAGAGTATCGCGGATACCGCGTTCATCATCGACGATCAGGATCTTTTCGGGCATAGGTTCTTTAAGAGCCGGGAAGTTCGATCGTAAATTTCGCACCGCCCGTGGAATTCGCCGCCGCAAATATGCGGCCTTTATGCTCAACTATTATCCGTCTGACGATCGCAAGACCCAATCCCGTGCCGCGTCCCTTCGTTGAAAAATACGGCTGAAAGATCTTTGGAAGATCGGACGGCGGAATTCCGTTCCCGTTATCCGAGACCTCGGCGACGATCAGGTCGCGGGCCGCGTCGAACCGAGTTCGGACGTCGATACGCTTCTCTTTCGCACTATCGCCGAACGCTTCAACGGCATTCTCGATCAGATTCACGAACACGCGCCCAAGCTGCTCGTCGTCGATCGGTATCTCCGGCAGATTCCCAGAAAGCCGCACGTCCAGCGTAATATCGGGATGCCGCCCTTCGTAAGAATCTACCGCCTTTAGTATCGCATCATTAACCGAGCCGGGCGTAAGCTTAATGTCCGGCAAGCGAGCGAATCGCGAGAATTCGTCCACCATCGACTTTAGCGATGCGACCTCGCGAAGGATGGTCTCGGTGCTCTGCTCGACGACGTCGCCGATCGGCGGACGGTCCGGATTGTCGGTCGTGTGTTCGTTGCCGAAACGTTTTGCGATGCGCTCGGCCGAAAGCTGGATCGGCGTCAGCGGATTCTTGATCTCGTGAGCCATACGTCGGGCAACTTCCTGCCATGCCGCGGCCCTTTGCGCCGAAATTAGCTCCGAAAGATCTTCAAGGACGAGCACGACACCGCCGCCCGAAGGCAGAGCGGTCGCCGATAGTGCGGCCATTATCTCACGCCCGACGCCGTGCCCCGCAAGCGTGACCTGCTCGGCGGCACGGCCGACACGCCTTGCCCGGTTAAGCAGACGCGTCACAATAAGCGCGTTGTCGGCATCAAAAAGCGACTCTCCCGAAACCTGCGTTACATCCGGGTCGGTCTCGTTCAACATTCCTGCGGCCGCAGGGTTAATGCTCGTCACCCTGTTCTCCGAATCAAAGGCAACGACCCCGGTCGGCAAACTCGCAAGGATCGTCTCGATATATTTTTTCCTTTCGTTAAGCTCGGTCGAATTCGAAGCAAGCGTCGCCGACATCTCGTTAAAGGCCGCCACGAGCAACTCGAGTTCGTCCTCGGCAAGCGCGTCAACTTGATAACCGAGATTCCCGCCAGCCACTTCTCTTGCACCGCCGGCAAGCGCTTGTATCGGTATCGTAATGCCGCGGGCGACGTAAAAGGCTATCCAGGACGAGGCAAAGATGAGTACAAAGGTCAGCACGCCTAGCGTCAGAAGCCCGACTTGCCGCACGGTTATCTGCTTGTCCTTCAGCTCGTCGAACTCGCGCAGGCTGCTGTCAACGATCTGCGAGACGGTCTGCTCGCCGAACGGATCAGGAATGATGACGAGCGTGCGGCCGCCGGGCATCTCGGCCATTGCGACGTCAAATCCGCGGCCATCGCGGAAGTTCGCATCTTCGGTCTGGCCCGCGTGTATCGAATCGACGACCTTTGCGAGTTCATTTCGCTGTGCATCCGGCACTTCCCGCTCGTACGAGTCGATCGTTCGCCCGTCGCCGGCAACGATCTCGATGTATGAGAGGTTTCCCGCGACCGCGACCCTCGCGAGATCATCATTCGTCAATTTTCGCGTCCCGAATGAGGATGCAAGCATCTGTGCTGCCTCGTCGAGTTTCGTAGTTCGATCGCTAAGGGAATGGCCCTGCAGCTCGCGGGCCTGCCGAACGACATTCTCCGGTATCTGCGTGAACCAGCGTTCGAGCGCGCGGTTCATAAACAGGTACGAGAAGACCGCCATCGCAATTATCGGCAGGAGGCTTACGAGAAAGAAGTAGAACAGCAGCCGCGTCTTGATCTGCGACCCGAGCTTCAGGGCCTTGCGTTCCCGGGCTAGTTTTACGATGCTCCGAAAGAAGATGAACCCGAAAACGATGAGCGCAATGAAGTTGAAGGACGAAAGCGCGTAAAGCAGCAGTGTGTCGCTCGTGGTTTCAACCGCAAGATTCTTCCACAGATTAGATGTTTGGAGCAGTATGAGGAAGACGAACAGAAGCAGAACGATCACGCCCAAGATCCAGGGTGAAAAACGCTTTTTCTTGGGGCCTTCGGAAGTCGCCATTACGAACTGGATGTTATCATAAACTACGTCGAGACACGGAGATACGCGAGGGCCGCAAACTATCGCTGATGTGCCTGACAGCCAACTCAAATGACAGTTTCTGCAGTATTTTTTGACGCGAACGGCACGATCAGAAGCGGCTGGCGTGCGTTATTCTTCCTCGTGCTCTTCGGTTTCGTTAGTGTTGCGGCGCAGGCCTTCGTTCTCGCGGCAACGCACAGATTCCAAAGCGAGACGGCCGACCAGCGACTCGTGGGCCTCGTCGGGCTGGCGGCCAACCTATTCATCGCCGTCGGTGCCGCGTGGGGATGCGGTTGGCTCTTCGAGAAACTCCCGTTCGCGGCCTTTGGCGCTTCTTTTTCAAAAGGCTGGCTGCGGCATCTTGCGATCGGGAATCTTCTCGGGCTCCTTGCGATCGCATTTGCGATCCTGCCGGCTTTCGTAAGCGGAAACCTATCCTTTGCTGTCACCGTCGGGTCGTCATCCGAGATCGCGTATCAGATCGGCATATCACTACTTTTCTTTGCTCTTGGTGCGGCATTTGAAGAGGCTCTTTTTCGCGGCTACATTCTTCAGACCTTCGCAAGAAGCGGCCTGGCGTGGCTTGCGATCCTGCTAACCTCCGCGATCTTCGGCCTGGTTCATCTCGCGAATCCGGCAGCCGATCAGATATCGACCGTGAACACCGTCCTCGCAGGGATCGTCTTTAGCCTCGCGTACTTAAAGACCCTCGACCTTTGGCTGCCGTTCGGCCTCCATTTTATGTGGAATTTTGCTCAGGGCTCGATCTTTGGGATCGAAGTGAGCGGCTTGAAGTTCCTGTCGCCCGTTTCTTTGCTTGTCGAGTCAGACCACGGCCCGAAATGGCTCACTGGCGAAGCCTACGGGATCGAAGGAAGTGTCGGATGTACGATCGCCCTTCTGCTGTTGATCGCGGCGATCTACCTATTTCCCGGCCTTGCCCGCGATGAGCGGGTCGCCGAGCTGTCGCGTCCTCGACACGTTACGCCGACTGGATCTTGAAGCTGATATCAACCGCCCTCGCCGAGTGCGTAAGCTTTCCGACGGAAATAAGGTCGACGCCTGCCTCAGCAAACGACCGTACCCGATCGAGACTCATATTCCCCGAAGCCTCGATGAGAACGTGCGGATTCAAGTTACGCGCCATATCGACGAGTTTCGCGGCCTCTTCCGGCGTTTGATTATCGAGCATTACGATCTCGGCCCCGGCTTCGATAGCCTCGCGAAGCTGGGCCCAATTGCTGATCTCGACCTCGACCTTGTGCAAATGCCCGGCCTGATCGCGAGCGGCGTTCACCGCCTCCGTGATGCCGCCGGCCAACGCAATATGGTTATCTTTTATCAGAATACCGTCATCCAGTCCCAAGCGATGATTCTTTCCGCCGCCAACCCGGACAGCATACTTCTCAAGCATACGAAGGCCCGGTGTGGTCTTTCGCGTATCCACGATCGCCGCTTGCGTACCCTGAACGGCCTTTACGAATTGCCGGGTCAGCGTGGCGACTCCGGACATACGCTGAAGGAGATTCAGGGCAAGCCTTTCGCCTGTCAGCAGAACGTCCGCGAAACCGCTCAAGGTGCCAATGACCGTGCCTTCCTCGACCTCATCGCCTTCGTTAAAGCTGCTCTCGATCTCGGGCGAATCCGGGTCGATATGAAAGAACACGGCCTCGGCCACATCCAGGCCGCAGACGACCATATATTCCTTCGCAAGGAAGCGGCCGTTTCCCATTCGATCGGTGGGAACACAGGCCCGCGTCGTAATATCGCCTCTTCCGATATCCTCGGCCAAGAACTGCCCGATCGCGGCCATTAACTCGCTGCTGTCAAGAGTATTCATAAAGGTCAATGATACGTCACGAAAAAAAACGTGTCAATCGCCCCGTTGTTGATTGACACCAAAACGGTTTCGGGCTACGCTTTTCCGTCCTCAGAAACTAAATAGGAGATCGATAGATCGGAGAGAACAAATATGCGTAACGCTGCAACCCTTTTGATCATTGCCGCGGTGCTCTTTACCGCAGCTTTTGCCTGTAATTTCAGCACGGCGAACCTTAGCAGCCTTAAGACCGGAAAGAACGCCGATGTTACCAGTCCGTCCAACAGTTTCGCGGCGGGTGACACGATATACGCGGTCGCCGACGTTTCCAACAATCCAGGAAAGGTCAAGGTAAAGATGTACATCCAGGTCGAGAATATGAAGGGCGTCGCTCCGGGCACCGTCATTGAGAACAGCGTCGTGAACCTCGATATGGAGGGCGATGCTGTGGCCAAATACCATTACCAGACATACTCAAGCACGGCCGGCGGTACTTTTAAGGTCGTCGCTGAAATGTACAACGAGAACGGCGAGAAGAAAGACTCGAAGTCCGAGACGATCACCGTTGCTCCCGGAACATCACAGCCGGACGAAGAGGACTAACTCCTCGCAAGCATTTCATCTCCCTTTTATCCTGATCACGGCCGGGTTCGCCCGGCCGTCTCTCATTAAGAAGAACCTTTGGAGCTGTCAGTTCAACACCTCGATATTCGCCGCGAGCGTTGCGGCCTGTCGTTCGATCTCATCCTTTCGGTCGCGAAGCTCCTGGACCTTCTCGGCCGGTGCCCGCTCGACGAAATTCGCATTCGATAATTGCCCGCTGATGCGTTCGAGCTCGGTATCGAGTTTGTCGATCTGGCCCTGTAGGCGGATCCGTTCTTTCTCGAAATCGATAAGCCCTTCGAGCGGGATCGCTACCTCGCCGCCGCCCGAGAGTACGGCCCTTGCGGAGGCCTTTGGCACGACCAGGGAGTCCGAGAGTATCACTTTCTCAGCCCGTGCAAGTTTTAGGATCTGGCCTTCATTGGCATGAAGGACATCGCGAAGTTTTTCGCTGCCCGCAACGTGTACGACGAACCGTACCGAAGGCGAAATGTTCATTTCGGCTCGAATATTTCTCACCTTCTTGATCACCTCGATCACTGCCGAGACCTCATTCTCCGCTGCATCGTCAATGAACGTATCGCTTCCTTTCGGAAAATCGGCGAGCATTATCGAGAGCTTTGCCGACCTGTAGGCCGGATGGTGCAAGCTGCTGCCGATCCCCGGAAGCTTTTGCCACAATTCCTCAGTTAGATACGGCATGAACGGATGCAGCAGCCGCAGAGCCTGCTCGAGTACCGAGAGAATGAACGAACTCGCCGCCGCATCGCCGCTGTTGATCTCGTCCTTTTTAAGCTCGATGTACCAGTCGCAAAAATCGTCCCAGAAAAAGTGGTAGAGCAGCGATACAGCCTCGTGATATTGATACGTATCAAGTGCTCGATTCACCGCTGCGGCCGTTCGCGAAAGCCGCGAAAGGATCCAGCGGTCGGCTGCCGGAAGCGCCTTGACCTCGGCCGGCTCGAACACTTTGACCAACGCATTGGCAGAGTTCAGCAGACAGAATCTCGTCGCGTTCCATATCTTGTTCGCGAAGTTGCGGTACGTCTCGATAAGGAGATCGTTCCACTTGATGTCCGCACCGGTCGCGATCGACGCAAGATAGATCCGAGTAGCGTCAACACCGAACTTATCGAACATCGCGATCGGATCGACGCCGTTGTTGCGCGATTTCGACATCGGCTTGCCGTCCTTTCCAAGAACGGTCCCTGTGACCACGACGTCGCTGAACGGGATCTTTCCCGTGAATTTTTTCGTCAACATCACCATTCGCGACACCCAAAGGAAAATGATGTCGCGGCCGGTAACCAGGACGTCCGTGGGTAAAAAACTGTCAAGATCCGGCGTATTCAGAACGCCGCCCTTGCCTGTCCAACCAAAGGTCGAGAACGCCCAAAGGCCGCTAGAGAACCACGTATCAAGAACGTCCTGATCTTGCCGGAGCTGCTTGCCGCCTGCTTTCTCCCGTGCCTCGGCCTCCGTTAGTGCGACGTAAACATTGCCTTCGTCGTCATACCAGGCCGGTATCTGGTGGCCCCACCAAAGCTGACGCGAGATCGTCCAATCTTTCAGGTTCTCGAGCCAGTTCGTATAGACCTTCTCGTGAGGAACTTGCGGAAAGAAATGCGGAACGCCTTCGGATCGCATTACATCGAGGGCAATGTCGCGCATCTCATCCATTTTCACGAACCATTGCTCGCTCAAGATCGGTTCGACGATCGTCTTGCAGCGTTCGCAGATCGGGAGCGTGATCTCATACGCCTCGACCTTTTCGAGAAGGCCGAGCTCTTCGAACCTTGCAACAACCTTTTCGCGAGCCTCGAATCGGTCAAGGCCCTCGAAATCGGGGCCCGCAGCGGCATTCATCTTCCCGGCCTCGTCCATCACGAGCAGCTTTTCGAGCCCGTGCCGTTCGCCGATCTGATAATCGTTCGGGTCGTGGGCCGGCGTGATCTTTACAGCTCCGGTACCGAATTCCTTATCGACGTATTCGTCGGCAACGATCGGTATCTCGCGGCCCGCGAGCGGAAGCATGATCGTCTTGCCGATCAGGTCGGCATACCGCTCATCTGTCGGGTTAACGGCGACCGCAGTATCGCCGAGCATCGTTTCCGGACGCGTTGTTGCGACCGTCACGGTTCGGTCGGTTCCTTTGACAGGGTATTTTAGATATGTGAGCGTGCCGTCCTTTCGCGTCTCTTCCTTGACCTCAAGATCTGAGAGCACCGTCTTGTCCTTCGGGCACCAATTTACGATCCGCAGGCCGCGATAGATATTCCCTTCTTCGTAAAGTGCGACGAAAACGCTTCGAACCGCAAGCGAAAGATCGGCATCCATCGTAAATCGCTCACGCGACCAATCTACCGAAGCACCTTCCCGACGCATCTGCTCGGTGATCGTGTTCCCGTACTGCTCTTTCCACTTCCACGCACGCGAAATGAATTCTTCACGCCCGATGTCGATCGGCGATAGTCCCTCGTCCTTCCTGAGCTGTTCTACGACCTTCCTCTGGACAGAAATGCCCGCGTGGTCCGTGCCCGGAAGCCAGAGCGTCCGGAAGCCCTGCATTCGCTTCCAACGCGTCAGGACGTCCATCAGCGTGTGCTGGAGCGCGTGCCCCATATGAAGGCTGCCCGTGACGTTCGGCGGCGGAATTACGATCGAATAGGTCGGAGCCGACGCGTCCTCGTTGATCTCGGGGGCGAAAAATCCGTTCTCCTCCCACTCCTTGTAATGCCCCTCGGCGGTCTTTGGGTCAAATGCCTTTGCTAGTTCCATAAATTGCGATCAACAAAATATCAATTCTAAAACAAGACGAGGCGGTTTACAGCATCGGCTGAAAACCGCCCGTAGAAGTTCGTCTGAGTCGCGGTCAATGCCGCTTACTTTCTTCTTCGAGGGCCTCGCGGATGAGTTTTTCCGCGATCCGCGGCACGGCCTCGCGTGCGGCCTCACGAACAGCCTTCTCCGAAAGCCGGTCCATAACACGCCGTGCGACCGCCTCGATCAACTCGGGCGGAAATGTCTGCTCGCTCGCCTTTTCACCTTCAAGGGCGACCGGGGCACTATGTTCCGGCTCATCTAATTTGACCTCATGCCCGGCCGATCCAACCTCGTGATCGACTGTCGGGCACTACCGGCAATTTCCCTGAACGGATCGATATCCTCCGCCAGCATTTCTGGGTCTTCGACGGTCGAATAGGCCGGCGGCGGAGCCGCTTCCGCCGGATGCTCGAATTTCAATGTATCGATCAACTCATCGTCACCCGCAGCAAAATCAAAGACGCGGATCAGGGCATCTTCGCCTGTCCGCAACGGCCCGACATCGTCGCTCGGCAGCTCGATCTCCGGTGCCGCTTCGGCTTCCGCGAGAACGAAAGGCTCGTGCGGCACAAGCGTCCGGACTTCCGGTGCATTGTCGATCTGACGCGTGATCTCTTCGAACTCCTGATTCAATTCGCTCGCGTGAAGAGCGGCTCGCCCCTCGGCCGCCGGCTCCGTCTCGTCGGAATTCGTCTCCGGCATTGATTCCGCTATAAGTTCGTCGGGCTCAATGAATCCGTCACCATTCGATGCATATTCCTGCTCGATCTCGCTCTCGACCTCAACGTCCGGATCGTCCTCGATGATCGATTCTGCATAAAGGCTTTCGATGTCCTCGGTCTCGAAGGGCTGAACCTCCCTAAAATCCTTGACCGCGAGAAGCTCGCCGACCTTTGTGACGACATCTCGGAGCGACTGGAACGGCTTTGTGAAATAATGATCGGCGCCGACGCGCGAAGCCTCGCCGGGATCGAACGCCTCGAACGAGCCGACCACCAGGATCACGGGGATCGTCCTCGTCGAATCGTCGCCCTTTATCATCTCGCACAGTTGGTAGCCGCCCATCCCCGGCATATTCACGTCCGCGATAACACAATCCGGCGAGATCTCGACGAATTTCTCCATCGCCGCGTTCCCGTCGCCAACGGTCGTGACGTCGTAACCCTCCTCTGCAAAGGTGAGTTCGATGACTTTTCGAATTGCGACCGAATCATCGGCCAATAAGAGTTTCACTTTTTCCACAGGTGATTTCTTTGTCGATAGCAAGCGTGTTCGGGCGCGTTCCGGCCAGCTTCTTTCGATGGGACAGTTTAGCAGATTGCCGCCGCAGTTTCACTACTTAGCGGCCCGGACAAGCTCGATCGCAAGGTCGATCGCAGCGATCATATTTTCGGCACTCGCCGTGCCATTGCCGGCGATATCGTACGCGGTCCCGTGATCGACGGACGTGCGTATCACCGGAAGGCCAAGCGTAACATTGACCGCACGGTCGAATGCGACCGTCTTTACGGGTATCGTCGCCTGATCGTGGTACATTGCGACGACGACATCGAATTTCCCGGCCATCGCGTTATGGAACACCGTATCCGCGGGATGCGGCCCCGTAACTTCTATCGAAGCGGCCCGGCAATCCACGATCGCGGGCGTGATCTCGTCCCGCTCCTCGAAACCAAAACGGCCGCCTTCGGACGCATGCGGATTGATCCCCGCAACTGCGATCGACGGCCTCCGGCCGAGCAGCCGTGAGAACTCGCGGTCGCAGAACCGGATCAAGTCCGAGACGCGCTCGGCCGTAACGAACTCGATAGCCTGCGTTAGCGGCAAGTGTGTCGAAAGCAGGGCGACGCGCAGCGGGCCCGCGAAAAAGCTCATCGCAAATTCTTTCGTGTTCGTAAGATGCGCTAAGAACTCGGTGTGCCCGGGAAAATCAAAACCGCCGAGTTTGATCGCGTTCTTGCTGATCGGAGCCGTGACGATCGCTTCGATCTTTCCGGCCTTCCAAAGCTCGACCGCCCGAACGATATTCTCCGCGGCGGCCTTTCCGGTTTGCGCGGAATCAACGCCGTAAACGACCTCGGACGGCAGGTTCGCGAGGTCCTCAATGGCAACGGCGGGTATCTTGCCAGCCTTGCAAAAGCGAGAGGCGACGGCGCTCAAATGAGCGGCGTCGCCTACAAGGGTGATCTCTGCTAGTGCGGAAAAGTCCCGGTTCTCGATCGCCTTAAGGGTCACCTCAGGCCCGATCCCGGCGGCATCCCCGATCGTGATCGCAATTCGCGGCTTCAGCGTCATAGCCTGATTATCGGCAATTTGCGCCGCAAACCGCAACGAAGGCTAATCTGCCTGCCGACGAAGGAAGGTCGGCGTCTCAAGATCGTCGCTCCCGACGATATCGGGCATCGGCGTGAAGTTCGCCCGTGCGTTCGCAGCAACTGCGACGGCCTCAACTACCTTCGGCGAAGGAAGCGAAACGGACGCTGCCGTATCAAAACCGGTCGCGATGACCGTGATCTTGATCTCGCTTGCCATATCGTCCTTGATGACGCTGCCCCAGATGATGTCCGCATTGTCGTCAGCCTCGTTCTCGATCATTCCGATCGCGTCCTCGACCTCGCTGAGGATCATATCCGGCCCGCCCGTGACGTTGATAAGGGCCGCCTTCGCACCCTTGATCGAGTTCTCTTCAAGAAGTTTGTAATCAAGAGCGGCGCGCATCGCTTTGGAGGCCGCCTCTTCGCCGTCACCGCGGCCGACGCCCATAAGTGCAACGCCTTTTCCACGCATAACGGACGTCACATCGGCAAAATCGAGGTTGATGATGCCCGGCGTCATAATGAGATCCGTGATGCCCTGAACCGCCTGAAGCAGAACGTCGTCAGCACGCCTGAATGCGTCAAGGATCGTGATCTTTTCTTCGACCTCGCGAAGCTTCGAGTTCGGGATCGTGATCAGTGTATCGACAACGCCGCGAAGGTCGGCAAGCCCGTCCTCGGCCTGTGCCATTCGCCGACGGCCTTCGACCGTGAAAGGCTTCGTCACGACGGCGACCGTCAGAGCTCCAAGCTCGGTTGCGAGCGAAGCGACAACGGGCGCGGCACCGGTTCCGGTTCCGCCGCCCATGCCGGCGGTCACGAAGACCATATCCGAACCTTCAAGGATGTCGAGCAGTTTTTGATGATCCTCAAGGGCGGCCGCGCGGCCGATCTCCGGATTCGAACCGGCTCCGAGCCCTCGAGTGGACTTCGTACCGAGCTGGATCTTCACCGGAGCGGCCGACGCCTCAAGAGCCTGAAGGTCAGTGTTCGCAACGATGAACTCGACGCCTTTGATGCCGGCCTCGATCATCCGATTCACCGCGTTGCCGCCGCCGCCGCCAACCCCGATCACTTTGATCCGCGCACCCGTGATCGGCGGTTCATCGATAAACATTTTGATCCCTGTATTGCTCACTTGCAGGCCATCCTCCTAAGATCAGATCAGCTAAAAGATTGAAAATTGTCGTTGGGAACGCGAGTCCTTAAGCACTTAAACCGTCGCAACTAGATATAGTGCTGACGGCTAAAAAGCATACAACGATTGGTGATAAAAAGCCAATCGAATTTTAGCATTTATTTAATTTTTTTTCTCCAGCCCTCGAACCAATTCGCGACGCGGCGGACAGTTCCGCGTCCGTGGGCGTTCTCTTCGCGAAGGGCGGCACGGAAGGAATGGCTTGCAAGGCCGCAAGCAACGGCCCAGGCGGGAGTTTCGACCTGTTCGATAAGGCCGCCAAAGAAGTGTTTTTCGGGGAAACCGAGGCGTGTCGGTGCGTCGAAGACCTGTTCAGCGACCTCACAAAGCCCGCGGACCATCGAGCCGCCGCCCGTAAGAACGACGCCGCTCGATATCTGAAGCGGTACCTTTCGCGTCTCGCGCGCAATATGCTGGAGCAGTTCGACCGCACGCGGCTGCATAATGTCGGCGAGTATCTCTTTTGAAAGGCCGCGTTTCTCATTCCTGCCGACGGGCATTATCTCGATCACCTCTTGGCGTTCGTCGTCATCGAGCAAGAAACCCGCCACGCAGCCAAAATCGTGCTTGATCTTGTTCGCCTGCGGAATGGAGACGCGAAGGCCGACGGCAAGGTCTTTCGTAAAATGCGTACTGCCGAACGGGAACACGGCCGTGTGCTGGACCGCGCCGCGAGTATAGATCGTTAGGTTCGTCAATTCGGCCCCGAAGTTCACCACCGCGCATCCATATTCGCGATCGTCATCCGTGATCGCACTCTCGGCCGCGGCAAGAGGTTCGAGAATGCTCTGTTCGATATCGAGCCCTGCACGCTCGACCGCCTTTGCGAGATTCTGCCTTCCCGCACTCGGGCTGGTCACAACGTGAACTCTGGCCTCAAGCCGCGAGCCTGTCATTCCGATCGGTTCGATGATCCCGTCCTGGCCGTCGACGATAAATTCCTGCGGCAGCCGCTCGACGATCTCCCAGCCGGGCTGCAGCGGCATCGCACTCGCGGAATCGATCGCGCGTTCGATGTCGTCCTCAGAAATTTCCTTGTTCTGTCCTGCGACCGCAACGACGCCGGCCTTGTTCTCACCTTGAAAATGCTCGCCGGAAAGGTTGACCGTAGCCGAATCGATCTCGAGGCCGCTTACGCGTTCGGCCTCTCCGACGGCCTTCCGGATCGCGTCGGCGACCGCCTCTGTCGAGGTCACGATGCCGCGACGCATACCGCGAGATTCCGCCTCGCCAACGCCGATAATGTTCAGCTTTCCATCGTTCGCAGGCTCGGCGACGATACAACGCACGCGGCTGGTTCCCACGTCGAGGCCAATTGCATGCATGTCATTATTCATCAGCGGTTTACGATAGAGAGTATAACCTAATTGTTTAAGTATTCAAGTATGGGATAGATACCTGCGGCATTTACTGCCTGAACTTTTTCGCCCTTGCCGGCAACCGCCTCAAGAGCGGCCTTTAGGCTTTTCGCAAGATTGTCCTTTGCAAGAAAGACATTGATCGGACGCCCACTGTCCTCGATCACGGCATTAGGCTCACGAAGGTTCGCAAGGTTCACTTCTTTGACACGCGTCGCAAGGCCGAAGTCGGTCCAGTCCTCGACCATCTTCTTATATAGTTTTATCCTCGAGAGATTATCTTCGAGCGCGTTCGGCGACTTAGATCGATCCCAGCCGCGCATCGCGAAGGGCAAATTCGGTTCGGGCTTCGTTACCGGGGCCAGCAGCATTCCGGAATCATCGACAAGCTGATCGCCGTTATCGAGCCTCACGATCGCAACGGGCACGCGTTCAACTACCTCGACCCGGATCCCCGATGGCAGTGCCAGCGAGACCGAAGCTGATCTCACAAAAGGCAGCGTTTCGATCTTTTGGCGGATACCCGCGATATCGCTTTCCCAGACGCCCGTCTTTTCAGAACCCGCGAGGACGATCCTTCGAATGTCCTCTTCGGAGGAGCGGTCCGTCCCGACTATCTTCACGGCCTTGAGGTCGAAGAACGAAGAGTTTACCGCCGAGCGGTACGCGTTGAAGGCAAGAAAACCGATCCCGGCAAGCAGCAGCAAGACAACGACGGTGCCGACGATCGCTTTGCCGATACTCTCGCTCAGCTGCGGATCGACGTTCGAACGCCGCGCTTTTTTCTTTGTTCGGCTGCTCTTGCTCTTTTTCCCTTTCGCCATCTACTTCCCGCTTATTTTAGCAACGATCTCGTCCGAGAGGCGAGTTACGGTTCCGGCGCCAAGTGTGATTACAAGGTCGCCGGGAAGAAGGTCGGGAACGACACGCTCGGCCGCGTTCTCGATGTCGCCGATATAGGTCACGTTCTTATGTCCGAAACGCTTTATATTCTCGGTCAACACCTCGGCCGTAATACCTTCGATCGGCGGTTCGCTTGCTGCATAGATATCGAGCACATACAGCGCGTCTGCATTATTGAACGCGACAACGAAATCGTCCATCAGTTCTTGCGTTCGCGTGTAGCGGTGCGGTTGGAAGATCACGACCGTACGCCGCCCGGCAGCAGCATTCTTCGCGGCGCCGAGAGTTGCAAGTATTTCGGTCGGATGATGGCCGTAATCGTCAACGACCGTGATGCCGTTCGCCTCGCCCTTGAACTGAAAACGCCTGTCCGCGTTCCTGAAGGTCGCGAATGCTTCAACGACGGTCTCGAACGGAATATTCATCTCGAGAGCAACCGCCGTTGCGGCAAGAGCGTTGTAAACGTTGTGTTTTCCGGGAACGGGAAGGTAGAGTTCGCCGAGGACATTATCGCCCTTCCACACCATGAATCTCGATCCGAATTCGCTGTCGTAACGGATCTCGTGGGCCGAAATATCTGCTTGGGCGGTCATCCCATAGGTCACACGGCGGCGCTTTATGTGCGGGATTATCAATTGAACGTTCGGGTCATCAAGGCAAATGATCGCAGCACCGAAGAAAGGTACCTTATTCACAAAATCCGTAAAACATTGAACGACATCGTCCATGCCTTTGTAGGATTCCATATGCTCTTTATCGATGTTCGTGACGACGGCGATCGTCGGATAGAGCATCAGGAACGAGCGATCGCTCTCGTCGGCCTCGGTTACGAACCACTCCGATTTGCCGAGGCTTGCATTTGACCCAAGTCTCTCGACTATGCCGCCGACGACGGCCGTGGGCTCGATACCGGCGTGGCCGAGGATCGTCGCGACCATAGATGTCGTGGTCGTCTTGCCATGCGTTCCCGATACGGCGACCGCATATGGCTTTAACACCATCAACTCGGCAAGCATTTCTGCTCGCGGAATCACGGGAATACCGCGTTCCTTTGCGGCCGCGATCTCCGGGTTGTCATCCTTTACGGCCGACGAATACACGACCACCTCTGCATCGCCGATATTCTCGGCGGCATGGCCCTCAAAAAACTTCAGATTGAAGGTCTTTATTAATCTTTCGGTATTCGGGCCGCGCCTCAGGTCGGAGCCCGAAACTGTGAATTTCAAACTCAAAAGCACTTCGGCGATACCGCTCATACCGATACCGCCAATTCCGACAAAATGTATCTTTGTTACGTGTCTGAACATTAAAACTTTCCGATCATTTCCTTGCTAACTCTTCTATTATATCAACGGTCGCGGCTGCGGCATCCGGCCGCGCAAGTTTTCTCGCAGATCGTGACATCTCGATAAGGCGATCCGGGTTTGCCCGAAGCTCGTTGATCTTTGCTGCGAGGCTTTCGCCCGTCAATTCGTTCTGAAGGATCATTTCTGCCGCACCGACGCGAACGAGAGCTTCGGCGTTCTTCCGTTGATGATCGTCGGCAGCGGTCGGCAGCGGTATCATTATTGCAGGTTTCCCGGCAGCTGCAACTTCCGCGCAAGTTGTTGCACCTGCCCGGCAAATTATCAGGTCGGCATCGCGAAATGAATCAACGATATTCGTGATATACGGACGGACATCTGCTGTGCGGCCTGCGGAGGCATATTCCGCCGCGACGGCCTCAAGATCGGCCTCGCCTGTTTGGTGGACGATCGAGACGGCATCCTTGTCCAAGAATCCAAGCGACGCCGTGACCGCACGGTTGATCGCCTGCGAGCCTTGCGAACCGCCAAAAATGAGCAGCCGA
The DNA here is from genome assembly GCA_001567505.1 of Acidobacteria bacterium OLB17. Classification (GTDB taxonomy): domain Bacteria; phylum Acidobacteriota; class Blastocatellia; order Pyrinomonadales; family Pyrinomonadaceae; genus OLB17. Next base: position 83,558 of record LLEU01000025.1, read on the forward strand.
AGCGGCGTGTGCGGCTCCTCGAAGTCGATATCGAAGAACTCATCACGGACGGGATTTCCCGTGACGACGGCCTTCTTCCCAAAAAACGGCACCGCATCTTCAAAGGTAAGTGCGGCCTTATCGACGAATTTAGCCAGCTTTCGATTTGTAAAACCCGGAAGCGCGTTCGAATCCATGACGAGCGTTCGCCTGCCCATCAAAGCTGCCATGAGCAGGACCGGGCCGCTGACGTAACCACCCGCACCGATGACAACATTCGGCCGATAATCGCGGATCAATTTCCACGCTTCGAGAAAACTTTTCGGCAGGACCATCATCCCGCGGATCTTTCCCTTAAGCCCAACGTTCTTTAAGCCGCTGCTCTTGATGACCGAGAGCTGAAACCCGTTCTCGGGTACGATGCGGGTTTCGAGGCCCTTCGCCGTCCCGACAAAAAGCACTTCTGAGGTCTCATCGCGACGCATTAGTTCCTTCGCGACCGCGATCCCCGGATAAATATGTCCGCCGGTCCCGCCGGCTGCTATCAGCACTCTCGGCATAATGTTTATCTGCGACGACGCCCGTTGGCGCGGCGCGCCGGCTGTACTTTTTCAGGCTCTCCCGCAAATCTGGAAATGCTCAGCAGAACACCGACCGCCGCAAGCGATGCAACGACGGATGAGCCGCCATAAGAGATGAACGGAAGCGGAATTCCCTTTGCAGGCAGGATCGAGATAACGACGCTAATATTGAACAAAGCCTGCACGATAAGGCCCGTGATCAGACCGATGCCGAGAAGCATCCCGAAACGATCCGGAGCGAGCAGTGCGGCCCGAGTTCCCCGCCAGAAAAGGAATGCGAATGCGAGGACAACACCGAGCGTCCCGATGAGCCCGAGTTCCTCGCCGACAACGGAAAAAATAAAATCCGAGTACGGATACGGTAAATAGAATAGCTTCGCCTGCCCCTGCGCGAACCCTTCACCAAGGATCCCGCCCGAGCCGATCGCGTAAAGCGACTGGACGACCTGATAACCGGCATCGTCTGAATACTTATATGGATCGAGGAACGCCATCAACCGCGCCACTCGCCACGGCGTAACGATCAGAGCCGTCAAACCTGCGAACACCATCGCGGCGGCGACAATTCCAATATGCAAGACCCTCGCTCCGGCCGCAAAGTAGAGCGCGGAGAAGATCGCACACAGTACCATCGTCGTACCGAGGTCCTTCTCGGCCATTACAAGGCCGGCAAGCAGGAGAAGGCCAAGCACGCACGGGAACACGGTCTTTCTCAGATCGCCGACCGAATCCTCATTCTTCGTCAGCAGCCACGCAAGAAAGACGGGCAGGGCGAGCTTTGCGATCTCCGACGGCTGCAGCGAGAAGCCGCCGAACCGTATCCAGCGTTTTGCTCCGTTGATCGCCGGAAAGAAGAAAACGGCAACGAGCATAACCGTCGTGATCGCTACGATACCGTAAACGACGGCGCGGTTATTCAAGATCCGGTAATCGACACGGCTAATGATGAACATCAATACAATGCCGATCAACGCGAACGCAAGCTGCTTGTAAAAGTAGCCGAACTGGCTCGTTTCCTGGCTCTCGCGGTACGCGATCATCGCCGACGCGCTGTAAACCATCAACGTCCCGAACAGCGCCAAACCGGCCGCGAGGGCGAACATGAACCAATCTGTGCGTTGTTCTTGAGCCACGTTCACTTTGCCGCCTTTTTCGATATCAATGCTCGAACTGCCTCTTTGAATTTCGTTCCGCGCTCCTCAAAGCTCTTGAACATATCAAAGCTCGCACATGCGGGCGCAAGCAGCACCGAATCGCCTGACTCCGCCTTGGCAAACCCTGCAGCGACTGCGTCCTCTAGGCTCGCGGCCCGCTCGATCTCGACTTCGCCTGCGAGTTGAGTTGCGATATTCTCGGCGTCTTCTCCAAGCACGACCACGCGGCGAACACATTTACGGATCAACGGGATCAGCGGCGCGTACGGTGCGTTCTTGCCCCGGCCGCCGAGGATCAGGATCGTCTTTCCCGCGTCCTCGCTCAATGCGCTGAGAGCTTTCGCCGTAGCATCGACAGATGTAGCTTTCGAATCATTGTAGAATCGGACTCCGTCGATCTCCTCGACGAACTCGATCCGATGCTCGACGCCTTTGAACTCCGAGACGGCCTTTCGTATCGTCGCCGGATCGACACCGCAAGTAAGTGCCGCCGCGAACGCCGCAAGCACATTCTCGACATTGTGAAGCCCGCGAAGAAAGATCTCATCGCGCGTGGTCAACAGCGTCTCCTCGTCGCCGAGGGAGCTCACGAGATCGCGGCCACGCAGGAAAACGCCGTGCTCGGGGAACTCCTTCACGCTGAACTTGATGACGCCCGCTTTCAGGCCCGCGGCCCATTCGTTCGTAACCGCGTTATCCGCGTTCAGGATCGCGGTATCGTCTGCCGTTTGATTTAGAAAGATGCGATGTTTCGCCGCGGCGTAGCTTAGGAACGAGTCGTAGCGGTCGAGGTGATTCGGCGTTACGTTCAAGCAAAGAGCGACGTCGCAGCGAAGATCCACGATCGTCTCAAGCTGAAAGCTCGAAAGCTCGACGACAGTCCAACCATCCTCACGCGAGCTTTCGACAAGGTCAAGCAGAGGCGTGCCGATATTGCCGCCGACCTGTGTCGGAAGTCCGCCGGCGCGCAGGATCTCGCCGATCAAGGCCGTCGTGGTCGTTTTTCCGTTCGAGCCCGTGATGCCGACGATCCGGCCTTTCAAGAAACGATATGCGAGCTCGACCTCACCGATGACCTCGCCATCCTTTCGATCGACATATCGAGCAGGCAGCGTTGTTTTCGGCACGCCGGGCGAAATGACGACCAGGTCGATCTGGTCGAGCAGCCACGAAGGAATGTCGCCGCCGAGCAACCCGACGTTGTGCGATGCCTTCAAGCTCCGCGCCGCTTCCGCCCATTCTTCTACGGGCTTTTTGTCGTGCAGGGCGACGGTCGCACCTCGATCCGCAAGGAATTTTGCAGACGAGATGCCAGACTTACCCGCACCGAGGACCAACGCTTTTCTACCGGAAATTTCCATTTGAGAGAATCACAAGAACGGCGTCGCCTGCGGCGATCCGCAAAAGGCCTTTCGACTGGCCCAAGAACACTACCTTAGCTTCAGGGTCGAGAGACTAAGCAAGGCGAAAAGGATCGCCACGATCACGAAGCGGAACACGATCTTCGGTTCCTTCCAGCCCGACATCTGAAAATGATGATGCAGCGGAGCCTGCAGGAATATGCGTTTTCCGACGCCAGTACTTCGCTTCGTGAACTTGAAGTATGACACTTGCAGCATCACCGAGAGAGCTTCCAGAATAAAGACGCCGCCGATGAACGGCAGCAGGAACTCCTGCTTCGTCAAAATGGCGACCGTCCCCAACGCACCGCCGATCGCGAGGCTCCCGACATCGCCCATAAAGACCTCGGCCGGCGGCGAATTGAACCACAAGAACCCGAGACTCGCACCGACCATCGCCCCGCAGAAAACGGTCAGCTCACCCGATGACGGGTTAAACGTAAGATCAAGATACTCTGCCCAACGCTTATCGCTGCCGACATACGTAAGGGCCGTGAGAGCCGACATCGCGATGAACGTCACGCTTGTCGCAAGCCCGTCGAGCCCGTCCGTCAGGTTTACTGCATTCGATGAACCGAGCAGGATGAAAACCATAAAGACGAGATAGATCCCGGCCGGGATGACGCTGATGCCGCCGGTATCCGCCGTCTCCTTGATGAACGGAATGCTAAGGTTCCATGAATAGTTCGTGAACCAGTACAGCACGCCGAAAACCGCCAACGCCGTTATAAGTTGGCCGAAAAGCTTTTGCTTGCCCGTAAGGCCAAGGCTGCGTTTCTTTACGATCTTGATGTAGTCATCCGCGAAACCGATCGCTGCAAAAGCGGTCGTGGCTCCTAATGCAAGCCATAGGTACACGCCGTCGAGTTTGGCCCATAGCAGCGTCGAGATGATCACCGACCCGATGATGAGCACGCCGCCCATTGTCGGCGTCCCTTTCTTCGCCTGATGTTCTTCGGAAAGCTCCTCGCGGATCTCCTGCCCGACCTTCATCTCGCGAAGTTTCCTGATCACGGTCTTGCCCAACAGGAGCGAGATCAGAAGGGCGGTGATCGTCGCCCACGCCGTTCGAAAGGTCACGTACTGGAAAAACGTTGAGTACCTTATAGAAATAGGGTGAGTCCGGCGCCGTGCCGAATGACCTATACAGGAACTGGTAGAGCAGGTGGAAAAGCATTTCTCGTCTTGCGGTTTTCGCAGCCTCTAGCCTGCGGCAACGCTGTCACCCTCCAACTCGAAATTCTCAAGAAGTGCCTCGATCACCTTCTCGGTCCGCACGCCTCGCGACCCCTTCACCAGGACGACATCGCCCGCCTCGACCATGTCACACAGAGCCCTTGCCGCCACGTTTGAATCCGCTGCAAAGATCTCATCGGCAATACCGCCCGTCTTTGCTCCATCGACAAGCTCCTTAGCAAAGCCTCTAACTCCCAAAAGCACGTCGATGCCGCGTGACGCGATCGCCTCACCCGTCCGACGATGAATTGCGGCTGCGTCCGGCCCGAGTTCGAGCATCTCGCCCGCAACAACTATCTTTCGAGCTGCTTTAGGAGCCGAATCGCAAAGCATCGACACCATCGAGAGCAACGCGTCCGGATTCGAATTATACGAATCGTTCACGACGATAAACCCCTTCGTAAAACGAAGGATCTCGCCACGCTGCGGCGGCGGCGCAACACTCGAAAGCGAGGTTGCGAGTTCCGTCACGCTCATCCCGAAAATGTGTCCCGCCGAGGCCGCAGCCAGGGCATTCAAAATATTGTGTCGGCCGTTCAATGGGAAAGAAACTTTCGATCGTTCGGCGCCGACAGCAAGCGTGAACGTCGTCTCACCGAATCCTTTGACCGCTATGTCGGACGCTCGTACAAATGCGTCATTCTCTATGCCGTAGGTCACGACGTTCCCCTTCGCTGCGTTCGCCATCGCCGCAACACGCGGATCGTCAGCATTCAGAACGGCAGTACCACCGGGTTTCATTCCTTCGACGAGCTCGGCCTTCGCGGCGGCGATCGCTTCGATCGAGCCGAGATGCTCCAAGTGTACGGGCAGGACATTCAGCTCGATGGCGACGTCGGGCGGCGTGATCCGGCAAAGCCTCGCGATCTCGTGCAGCGGGGTGGACATTCCCATCTCAAGCACCGCGACGTCGTGATCGGGTTCCTTTGCAAGCCGCAAGACTGTCAACGGATGCCCAAGCCCATTGTTGAAGTTCTTGATATTGCGGAGAACTTTCCTGCCGGAGGAAGCAAGCACGTGGGCCGTCAGCTCTTTCGCGGTCGTCTTGCCGGCGCTTCCCGTTACTGCAACCACAGGCTTGTTCCATTCGAGATAAACGGCGTGAGCAAGTGCCTGAAGGGCCGCGATCGAATCATCGACGAATATCAGCCGGTCACGGAATTCTTCGAGCTCGGCCTTGTGTTCTTCAAACCGATCCTTGCGAACGACGCAGGCGACCGCGCCGGCCGCGAACGCCCCGCGAACGAACGCGGTCGAATCCTCGAACTCGCCGTTAAAGCCGTTGTTCTTGTATTCAGGCTGCGAAAGCGCGAAAAAGACGTCGCCCGCCTTTACCTCTCGCGAATCGATAACAAAGGTATCAACTTCACATTCCGGCAACGACGGGCGAGCCTCGGACGTCTTTCCGTTGATGGATTCAATTAGTTTTCCTAGCTTCAAGTTTTCTTTTTACTCGCGTCGGTCTTCTTTTTTTCGGTCTTCGCCGTACGGTCCTCAGGAACTTCCTTTCTGACTGCCGGTGCGGCCTTCTTCGGCTTCGGATCGGCCGAAGGTTTCGGCGACTCGTCGTCGGACACGGGCAGCAAACTTGGGTCCGCAGGTGTTTCGGGCACGATCTCGGCGACCGCAGCATTCTTTGCCGGAGTCCCGTCCCTTTCGACGCCGAGTTCGGGGAGGATCTGCTCGGCGATATTCTTAAAAACGGGAGCCGAAACCATGCCGCCGTCGCGTGCACCGGTACGCGGTTCGTCCATTACAACGGCAATGACAACTTGCGGGCTATCCGCCGGAGCCATACCGATAAATGACGAAATATATTTCGTCGGATCTACACGCTTTGTGTCCGCGTTGAACTTCCAGGCCGTACCCGTTTTTCCCGCCGCCGTATAGCCGTCAAGCTGGGCCCTGCGGCCGGTTCCCGTCAGCACGACCTGCTTGAGCATCTCTCGAAGCTCACGAGCGGTCTCTTCGCTCACAACCCTTGTATTCTCAGCAAGTTGCGGGCCCGTCGGCGAGGCTCCGTCCTTACGGATCTGCTTGATCACGTGCGGCTGAACACGGATTCCGTTGTTTGCTATCGTCGCAAAAGCACTGGTCATTTGCAACGCAGTCACCCCAATTTCATAGCCGATCGACATCGACGCAAGGGAGTCGCCGTTCCACTTCTCCGGCGAGCGCACGATCCCGGCGGTCTCGGCCGGAAGATCGATCCCGGTCTTCGACCCAAAACCAAGTTTTTTCAATGTCGAATAGAAATCTTCCTTGCCGACGCGCAGCCCTGTCTTGATCGCACAAACGTTGCTCGAATGTGCCAACGCCTCGGAATACGTGACCGAGCCGACGTTATGCGAATCACGGAACGTGTGTTTTGCGACCTCGATCGTGCCGTTCCCGGCATCGATCATATCGCTCGGCGAGAAAAGGTTCTTTTCAAGGCCGGAGCTGTACGTTACGAGCTTAAAGACCGATCCGGGCGAATACGCGGACTGCACAACGTTATTCTTGAAATTCGCGGGGACCGCATCGCGGATCGAATTCGGGTCGAACGTGGGATAGTTCGCCATTGCGAGGATCTCGCCTGTTTTCGGATCCATTACGACTGCCATCCCCGACCGTGCGTTCGCCGCAGCGACACCGTCGGCAAGCGCCTTCTCCGTTTTGTACTGCAATGAAGTCGAGATCGTCAGCACCACGTCGCCCGGACGCTCGCGCTCGAAGACCGTTTCATCATAGACGCGGCCAAGGCGGTCGCGTTCCTGCAGCTTCTTGATGATGGCTCCGTGGAGAAGTTCGTCCTGCGAGCGTTCGATGCCGGCCTGGCCTTCATCCGCCGCATCGCTGAAGCCGATGACCTGTGCCGCAAGCTCGCGATAGGGATAGGTCCGTTTCTGGTCGTCCACCCAGTGAAAACCGGCGTAACGCGGTTCATCGGCCTTTTTTATATCAGGGTCGTAAAGTTCTTTGTTTACCGCCCGCACCTGGTCATCCTCGAGCTTTTTCGCGATCGGGACGTATCGCTTCTTTGCCTCGCGGCCTTCACGCAGGTCTTTTGCGACGGCCTTTTGGTCCAGCTTTAGGATCTTCGCAATAGCTTTTGCCGCACGATCCACGTCGTCGATCTCGGTCGGGTCGGCATAGAGCGTCGAGACCCGTATGCTCATCGCAAGCGGATGCTCGTCGCGATCATAGATCGTTCCGCGGAGCAATTTCGTCTTTTTCGTGTCCTGGCGCTGATCGATCGCTCGCTCACGCAGCCAATCGCTTTGCGACACCTGGAGGTGAACGAGACGCACGCCGATGCCGACGAACCAAAACCCAAAGATCGCCGCGATGAACATAAAGCGCGCGTACGCGACCTGTCTGGGATCTGCCTTTTTCTTCCGCTTTGAGGCCTTTTTCATTGCAGTTCAGATATCGATCTAAAGCTCTGCCGGGGATGTAAAGAATGCCTACGCCTATTCCGCGTTCGCGACGACACGCCGTCGTTCGGATTCGGGGTTAGTTCGCTTGGCGACCTGAACCGGCGCGTTCGCCTGCACGGCAGGCCGTACGAACGTCGTCTTCACAACGGTCGTTACTGCATCCGCACCCGCCTTTGAAGGCTCTTTTTTCGCTGCGACAACTTCCGCCTTCGTGCTCGGATTCAATGGCGAGCGAACCGCCGCCTGAGGCTCTGCTACGAGCGAAGAGGTTCGTTCGGCCGCTTTCTTGATCTCATCGGGCGAAAGCGACACCTCGCGCGCAACGAGAAGCCGCCGCTTCTCGGCGCGAAGTTCCTCGATCTGATCGCGAAGGCGTGAGTTCTTTATACTGAGGTCCCAGAACGAGAAATGCTGCGTCGCGGCAAGGAAGAAGCCGGAAACAACGATCGCCCCCGCGAGCACCATCGTTGCGTAGATCCGAAAATGCAGGCCAAGCCCGGCCTTTTTGCCGGCCTTGTTTTTCGTGTTTCTGCGAATTGTCGTGGTGGTCATAAGGGATTCCTCCTGAGGATTCAGTTTTTTGGCCGCCTAACTGCCGATACGGCGGGCGACTCTCAGTTTTGAGCTCCGTGAACGCTTATTCTTTTTCTGCTCGTCATCGGACGGCACGATCGGCTTCTTCGTGAGGATCTCGATCTTCTTTTCCGCACCGCAAATGCATTTGGGAATGCGCGGCGGGCAGCTGCATTTCCCGGAAAGCCTTTGAAAGGCCTGTTTTACAATGCGATCTTCGAGCGAGTGAAAGCTGATGATCGCGAGTATCCCGCCCTCGTTCAATTTTTCAATCGCCGCCGGCACGAACGCTTTCAAGACATCCAATTCCCTATTCACTGCGATCCTGATCGCCTGGAAAGTTCGGGTTGCCGGATGGATCTTTGCGCCGGGACGCCTTCCCACGGCACGCTCGACCAAGCTCGCGAGGTCATCCGTCGTCTTGATCGGATCACCGGCCTCATTCCTTTCTGTGATCCATCGGGCGATGCGCCGGGATTTCCTTTCCTCGCCATAGTAATAAAGGATGTCGGCGATCTCGGCCTCAGTCGAATTTGCGAGGAGTTCCGCGGCCGACTGGCCGGATCCTCGGTTCATCCTCATATCGAGTTCGGCCGGCGCATTGAAGCTGAATCCACGCGCGGCATCATCAAGCTGCATCGAGGAGACCCCAAGGTCGGCAACTATCGCGGCAACGCCATCTCCAGCATCAATGTCGGCGATCGCCTCGAAATTCGTATTTACAGCCCGAAAACGCCCGCCGAACTCGGCCAGCCGAGCCTTTGCCATCTCGACCGCCTTCGCGTCCTGATCGAGGCCGATCACATCGAATTCCGTCGATCTCAAGATCGCCTCGGAATGCCCGCCGAGGCCGAGCGTTGCGTCAATAACGACCGCGCCGCTGCCCTTTCGGACAAACTCGACAACCTCGTCGCGAAGCACCGTCTGATGTGTGAACTCAGCGCTGGAACTTTGCATCTTCAAAGAGCAAGCCGTCTGCACATTATGCCCCGCACCAAAAAGTGTGGGACTAACGGAAAATTTTCTAAGTTAAAGGGTCTTTGGCCTTCGGAATTCGGTGCGTCGTACCGAAAAGTTCTCGGGGCCTTGGGCAGCAAGGAGTGTGATCACAGCCTAGCCAGCTTCGTTTAAGTGCTTAAGCAGTCCTTTCAAAGCAATGACCGGCGAAAACCGTCAAACTCAATGCTAAAAAGGATTCTACGGCTCATATCAGCTTCTGTCAATAGGAATCTTTCGGCCGCGTCTTAAACATCAGCATAAATCTTAACAAATATTGAGCGAGTCCATTTCGGACTCGTTTTGTGAAAGGCGGCCGCGTTGGGTAGCATTTGATACGGGCGGCCTTCGCCGTAAACTTAATGACCTCAAGCTTTTGGCAGATCTTCATCTTCGGTGCTCTCGCCGCCCTCGGAAATATCCTCGGCGGCCTCGTGCTGTTCCCTTCGAAATTCCAAACATACGCCAAAAGCTCGGTCCGCCATATCCTCGCGGTCGGAGCGGGCTTTATGCTTGCCGTTACGTTCATCGAGATCCTTCCGAAGACGATCGAGCTATGGCATCGCGAAGGCGGCGGTTCGGAGATCGGCGATGCGGCCCCGATGATCCTCCTGCTTGCCGGCTATTTGCTTACCCAACTACTTGAGCACACGATCGCCCCGCACTTTCATCTCGGCGAAGAGGTACACGCGGACGACGGCATTTCTGTCCACTCTGCATACGCGGCGGTCGCCGGTATGGGCATCCACACTTTCTTTGACGGAGTGATGATCGCGGCGGCAAGCGAGTTGAGTGCCGGCCTCGGATTTCTTGTCTTTCTCGCGGTCGTCCTTCACAAATTCCCCGAAGGCCTGACGGTCGGGTCGATGGTGCTTGCCGCCGGAAAAGGAAGATCGACAGTAATGATGGCGACGATCACGCTTGGCCTCACGACGTTGCTCGGCGCGATGCTGTTCCACATCGCGGGCGAAGGCGTGAGCTCGCTCGTGCGGTACGCTCTTCCGCTCGCCGCCGGCGTGACGCTTTACGTTGCGGCAAGCGACCTCGTTCCCGAGATAAATCATCATTCGGGCCGCAGCGTTTTCGTAACGATCGCGATGTTCCTCGGCGTCGGCCTATTCTTCGCACTCGATCTTGCACTTTCGAGCGCCTTCCATTGAATTAGCTGAAACATTCCGTTCTTCCTGTCGTATGTTTCTCTGGAGGCGACTTTTGCTATGCGGGAACCATTACTAGCCGGTATTTTAAGCCTGCTGATACCGGGCGTTGGCCAGATCTATAACGGACGGATCCTTATCGGGATCATTTGGCTGGTCTTGACCGGCTTTTCGTGGATCGGTTCGGCGGGCTTGCTTGGGTGGGTAGTTCATCTTATCGCCGCCTGGTGTGCGTACAGCTACGCAAAGGATAATCCTGTCAGAAGCTGAGGTTTTCTTCAATACAATCCTCCTCTTTGCCCGATGTTTGCCGACATCGGGCTTTTTTCTTCATTTCGTTTAACGCAAAGGTTTTAGTAGTATTTACGATTGTTCATTTGATGGCGAAAGAAGGATTACCGTTCATTTTAGTCGCACTTGCGATCGCCGGGATATTCGCGATCTTCGGCCTTTGGATCGGCGTCGTTGCACTTGTGCTCGTCGCCGCCTTTCTGGCGTATTTCTTTCGCGACCCGCACCGAACCGTTCCCGCGAACGGCGACACGATCCTTGCCGCCGCTGACGGCCGCGTGACGAGGATCACGAACTGCGATGACGGAACGCTTGTCAGCGTTTTTATGTCGCCCTTTGATGTGCATATCAACCGCTCACCGATCACGGGCACGATCACGGACATCGTTTACGCAAAGGGGCGCAAGCTTCCGGCAACGCGGAACGAGGCAAGTTACGAGAACGAGCGGAATACGCTCATCATCGAGGGCGAGGGCGTGACTGTTTCGTGTACGCAGATCGCAGGTATAATGGCCAGGCGAATTGTCTGCTGGCCAAAGATCGGTGATAAGCTCGAACGCGGCGAACGCTTTGGCCTGATCAAGTTCAGCTCCCGAACGGACGTCCTTGTTCCTGCGGGCTATAAGGTGACTGTGAACATCGGCGACCATGTCCGCGGAGGCGAGACCATAATTGCGCGGATCATCTCATAAATGGCAGAAGTAAACGCTACACGGCCGCCTCATCGCGGCCTTAGGAAAGGCCTCTACGTTATCCCGACGCTTTTTACGGCGGCGAATATCGGAATGGGCTTCTTGGCGGTGATCTCGTCGATCCGCGGCTATCACGCCTCATTCACGGATGTCGCTCTCGCGGCCCATTACTTTGACACCGCGGCTTTGGGGATCGGCCTTGCGATCCTTTTTGACACGCTCGACGGAAGGGTCGCCCGTGCGACACACACCGCGACCGAGATCGGCGTCCAGTTTGATTCCCTGGCGGATATCCTAACGTTCGGGATCGCACCTGCCGCACTCGTATATGCCTGGGCGGTCGGCGGTGCGTTTGACGAAACGGGAAGAGCTCATGGCTTCGGGTTGTTCCTGCTCTTTATGTTCCTGATGTGCGGGGCGTTCCGCCTTGCAAGGTTCAACCTTCTTGCGACGAGGCCGAGAGTGCTTGCCGAAGGCAATGTGAAGGTCGATAAACGCTACTTTGTGGGCTTGCCGATACCTACCGCAGGCGGTCTGCTCGCCGCACTTGTTCACTTTTCGCCGGCACCGCTTGTCTCCTTGGGAAAAGAGGCGGCGCAGCTTTATTCCTACTGCCTGCTTGCGATCGTCGCTGTCCTTGGGATCCTGATGGTCAGCAAGATCCGCTACTTCAGCTTTAAGACCGCAGGTTCGGGGCGGCAAGGGTTTTTCCTGGTGCTTGCGATAGCGGCATTCGCGACCGGCATCTACCTTTACTCGCAATATTCCCTTTTGATCGTTGCGGGCGTATATGCGGCACACGGCCTCGTCCTTTGGGTATTTCGTGCGATCTTCTTAAAGCCGACGATGGGTGCCGAGATCGAAACGGAAGCCGCTCACGATCACTGATCGATTCCGCGGCCGATCCTGACATTCCCCTGGGATTCGAGCGGCGTAACGCTTGCCTTCCGGCGGCGTCGGTGCTGCGGCCTTCCGTCCATATCACGGACATCGTCATCATACTGCCTTCCGGAGGCGATCAACAGACTGAGGAGCGTGATGAACATCAGCGTTACGGCTGTGGTGTGCAGCACGAAGTCAAAAAGGCTGTGTACTAGCACCGCAAAGACCCCTGCGGCGGCTCCGACAGCAACGCCCCGCCGAAATCCATTCTCGACGCGAGTATTCTTCCTGATCGCCGTGAACACGAGATAGAGGAAGGCACCGGCGATAACCGCACCGATCAGGCCCGCGTTGGCGAGAACCTCCAGGTAGTCGTTGTGAGCCTGTTCGACCCGCGAAAGCCCGTTCGAGGTATCAAAGGGCGTGTAGGCTTGCCCAAAGGCTCCGATACCGGCCCCAAAAGGCAGGTTCGCGGAAATTACCCGCAGCGTGACCGTCCAGATCTGCAGGCGGTCGGTCGTAACGTCACCGGCCTCGGCCGTCTCGGCAAAACGCGAAAGCGAGGTCTCGCCGCCGATCATGATCGCTCCAGAGACAATGACCGCGATCGTGACCGCCGTAACGCCGATCAGTATGAGTTTCTTCTTTTTGCCGTGAGCGCTCGTCGTCAGCACAAAGATCAGGCCGACCGCCGCCAACATCGCCACAAGCCCGCCGCGAGAGCCGCTCATCAGAAGCGCGATCCCCATCCAGACGACGGCGGTGATATAGAAAAGCTTCCTGTCCCTTCGGACAGCACCCGACATCAGCATCCCGAGCGGCAGGGCGATGGTCATTTCGATGAAGGCGGCGAAATTGTGCCGATTCACGAAAGAGCCGAACGGACTGAGGCGTTCGAGGACGCCGTAGATCCGCGTTGGCGAAAGGAAAGACTGCAAGATCGCAAAGAACGCATACGCGAACCCGAAGATCAAGACGAAATTCACGATCTTCTCGATGCGTTTTGCCCTATCGACCGTCGCAAGCATCAAGCCAAAGAAGACCGCGAGCACGAGCATATGCAGTGCCGCCATCGTCGTGTCAAACGGCGAAAGCGATAGCGTCCTCGGTATTCCGCCGACGCCCGCAATGTCGGCGATGTGGCCGAACGGGATGGTTTGGATGAACGCATAGATCGCACCGGCGATCAAAGGCAACTGAATAAAATGCCTGCTGAAGACAACCTCACCGTTGATAAGTCCTGCGGCCAGCCAGATCAACGCGATCGCTGTCATAACGAGGTAAAAAAGGGCAAGCGTCGGCTGGTGAACGGTGCCGTAGGCGAGCGTCGCGATCGCAACGATCACACAAAGGGAAACAAATATCGAGCTATTGAGGATCTTCATTGTGCGGTCAGCTCAAAGTCGTCATACCAAAGGCTGCCGATGAGCGGGCAGCCGTCCCCACAGAAAACTCTTGTCGTGCGGATCGAGATCGCCGTGCAGTTCTCAGGTGCCGTAAAATCAACCGAGATCTGCTGCCAATCGTTCGTACCTTGCGGCATTGGCTGGCTTGAGACGATCAATCGGTCGTCGATCGCATTCGTAACATCGATCTGCGGAGGCCCGGCACTTCGCAGATTCTCCGTCCGCACCCAGAACGTCAGCCGATACTTCTTCGAAGGTTTTACGACGACAAGCTGCGAGGCCGTAAAAAGCGACGTCGCCGAATAATTCTTAAAGCTCAGGCGAAGACTCTTGGAACCCGTATGTTTTACGGCCCCGTCCCAAAGGACATCGACCTTTCCCTGCTTCGGGAATTGCCAACCAAAATAGGACGGTTCGGAATTGTTGATTATCCGCTCGAAACCCGCATTCGAGACGGCCTCGGCACGGGCATCAGCATCGATGTTCAGCTGCCTTGAGAATTCAAGAGCTTCAGGGAATGCACGCTTGTCGAACAGTCCCTGCACCACGACCGACGAGATCTCCGGGAATTTTGCTTTATCCGCATCGCTCAACTTGTTCCAGATCCGAAGTGCGTCGGCCGCCTGTCCGCGTTGGGCGTAGAACATCGTAAGCGACACGAGCACGTCCGAGCCGTCGGCGGCAAGTTCCTCGACCTTTTGCGGGTCGTGGTCGAAAAAATCCCAGGCGAGCCCGAACACCTGCATCCGATATTTGTAATTATTTACTGTCGCGCGTTTCAGCTCCGGTTCGGCTTTTTCTATCTCTCCTTCGCGGATGTAGAAATTCCCGATCTGCATCGTGGGATCGTGTAGGTGGGAGCAAGTTCGACCGCGTGACGAAATGCCGTTTCCGCGCGTTCCGCATTCCCTGCCTGTTCCGATGCTCGCCCGAGCTCGATCCACCAGCGGTAGTCGTATGGCGAGAGCTTTACGGCCTCTTCCATAAGGTTCATCGATCGCGTGGCGGATTCGGGCGAGAATGCCTGGCGTTCGATGCCGGACGCGAGCCAGAAACTCATCGGGTCGCCGGGCGCGAACCTTTGTGCCGACGCAAGCAGTTCGCGGGCGGCCGGATCTGTCGGCACGGTCATTTCGGCGATCATATTGCCGAATTCCCTTCGGACCGACATCCAGCCGATCACGAAGACGACGCTATCGCCGCCGTAATGCCGAGTTTTGGAATTCCTTTCCTGGTCGAGAGTTTTACGAGATCCGAGGCCATTTAGTATCGAAAGCACTGCACCGAAAGTTTGCCTGATTTTAGCAAAATTTCCGCAATTTGCATTTTCGCCCTAAGCTTTCTAGTTTTTAGTTGTGTCGATCGACGTTAAAAAACAAGCCGCTGCGGTGATACGCCGCCTGAAACGCGAATACCCTGACGCCCACTGCGCACTCGAGCATACGAATCCATTTCAGCTGCTGATCGCTACGATCCTCTCGGCCCAATGCACCGACGCTCGGGTCAATATCGTGACCGCGGATCTTTTTAGGAAATACCATGGGCCCGCCGACCTTGCGAACGCAAAGACATCGGAACTCGAACGCGACATTCACTCGACCGGCTTTTTCCGCAACAAGGCCCGAAATATCCAGGCCGCTTGCCGCCGCATACTCGACGTTTACGGCGGCGAGGTCCCAAATAGGATGGATGACCTGCTTTCGCTCGCCGGGGTCGCGAGAAAGACGGCAAATGTCGTTATGGGGAATGCGTTCGGGATCGCGTCCGGCGTCGTCGTCGACACGCACGTTTCGCGTCTAAGCCAACGCCTCGGCCTTACCAAGAACAAAACGCCCGAGAAGATCGAGAAGGACCTTGAGGCGGCCGTTCCAAAAAAGGACTGGATAATGCTGCCGCACTGGTTGATATCGCACGGAAGGGCGGTTTGCATCGCACGAAAGCCGAAATGCCTCGAATGTGTCCTTGCCGACATCTGTCCGTCGAAGGAACTCTTCTATCCGGACCAATCCCGCAAGAAGAAATAATGCGTGCCCGCCGTCCAAATAACAGCAGGCACGCATTGGAAAAGCAAAACCTAAAGCTGCTTAGCGATTAGGAGTTGGCAGCGGAGGCATTTGGTCTTTCGGGAACCTCGGAAGCAGCTCATCGCGCATCGCAAGCGTATAGACCGCGGCCGCGAAAATGATCGCTGAGGCCTTAACATCCGGCTCGATGATACGTTCGTATGTATCGAGGTTAGTATGCCAGGTCACGCCGAAGTATTCGATCGGATCCTGCGAACCGCCGATCCCGGGAAGGCCCGCGTGGTTGAACGAAGTGCTGTCGGTACCGCCGAGGTTGCGGCTCTTGGTAGCAGTCACGCCGCCGAAGCCCAGGTCCTGGAACGGAGCGAGTGCTTCACGCAAGATCTCCGCGGCTTCCTCAGGACCGAAGACCGACATTGATCGGACGCGTCCCGTGCCGCTGTCGATGTTGAAGTACCCGCCGAATTTCTCGTACTCAGGCTTCGGATCCTCGGCTGAGCCGAAATGCGATTTCACATAGGCCTGCGAACCAAGAAGGCCCTGCTCCTCGCCGCTCCAGCAAGCAACACGGATCGTGCGACGCGGCTTTACGCCGATCGCTTTGAGGATGCGCGCAGCTTCCATCATCGTCGCGCAGCCGATCGCGTTATCTGTCGCGCCGGTCGCCGAATGCCACGAGTCGAGATGGCCGCCGAGCATTATGACCTCGTCCTTCTTGTCAGATCCGGTTATCTCACCAATAAGGTTGTAGCTCGTTACGCCCGAAGGGATGATCCGGCTCTGAAGATTGAATTCCAGACGCACGGGCGTGTTGTCCTGAAGGATCCGGTAAATGCGTCCGAAATCCTCATTTCTCATCACGACCGTCGGGATCACCTTCGAGATATCGAACGTGCGGTTGTTGAACGCCCGAACGGCACCGCGATCGAGCTGAGATTCATTGATGCGGACAAGCGCACCATTGTCGAGTAGGAACTTATCCAGCTGTTGATCGACCTCGCGAGCATTCAGAGCGCCCGGCCGCGGCTTGACGCCCTGGAAACGCGGAAAGTTGAACGCAGGACCGCCGCAGTCTTCAGGCTTTTTCGTCGGGTCAAGACGGCAAACAAGGGCGTCCATCGAGATATGCTTGGGACGCGGTTCCGTTGATTGGTCGATAAATGCCGGCAAGCCGACAAGAACCATCTTGCCTTTGACCGCGGCCTTCATACTGTCGAAGTACGCCGTAAGCTCTGCTTGCGTCGGCCCCTGCTTGATCGCCGGGTTCTCCGCCGAAGGAAATGTCGGCGTGACCAAACTTACGACCTCGCCCGTGACCGGACCCTTGGTCGAAGGCGTCCATGCGAGCACTTCGTAGGTCAAAGTGTCCTCCTGCGGCGAGAGCATCAGGCCGGTATTGCGGCCATTCTGCCAGCCCGGATGACCGAACTCCCAAGCTTCGAGTTCTGCCTTATCGAAGCCCCAATTCTTCATCTCTGCGGCGGCCCATTTCGCCGCATTCACATGGTTCTCGCTGCCGGTCAGCCGCGGGCCATAAACATCCGTAAAATAATGCAGAACACGCATTATCTTGGAATTTTCAAGGCCTTCCTTTCGGATCTTCGTGTACACCGAGGCTCGATCGGCCGTTTGGGCGGCCGTAAGCATCGGGAGGATCGTTAATTGAACGACTAGTAGGGCGCCGAGCACCCTAAGAAAGTGTTTTTTCATAGAGTTACGTATTCCTCGCGGGCGCTACGCCGGATCAGAAATGCGTTACGCACGGACTTTTTTGGATTATTTTGAAGTAAGTACCTTCGAGGTTAATACTATATTATCGGCAAAAAGTTTCAAAAGCCGCACGAAGTTGTAGCCAATTGCAGAAAAAGAGCTGTCAGGATCGGTCCTGACAGCTCTGCGAGGCCAAAGGTCGTGGGAGATCCTTTATTGCGGCTTGTCGATTATCTCGAAATGTCCGGGCGAGGCGTATCCGACGGTCTTTCCTTGGCCGTTCAGGAGGTTGACGTTGACCCAGCCGCCCGTCTTTCCGTAGTCGGTAACGGCGCGCAGGAATTCTTCCCGCTTCTCGTTCGTCATCGTCTCCCAGCCCGGAAGAACGACCCCATAGAATGTATCGCCGCTCTTTTTCGCGAGCTTCAGGTTCTCTTTGAATGGGATCGGATCGAGTTTCACCATTACGACGTTCTTGGAGAGTGCCGTATCTTCTTCGACGTACCAACCCGCCCACGCGTATATGCCCACCGAGATCAAGATCAATCCGACCGAACCGATCAGAAGGAATGGATTGATCCCGAAACATCTCTCGCGGATCGTCTCAAGAAGGGACTTTCGCTTTCTGATGGCAGCCGGAGAGCGCTCAGGTTTCGGCGTCGAAAGGTCGATCGTTTCGACCGGTTCGGCGTGTTCCGGAGCGTGTTCTGACGGTTCGTCGTCCTCTTCACGTGCCGCGGCCGGGTCGATCAGGCTTCGAAGGGTCGAATCCAGTTCTAGCGTGCGTGCTGCCGCCTCCGATACTGCCTCGTTGTCGATCGAGCCGTACTTTTCGTGAGTTACCGCCGCACCGGACGCAAGACGTTCCTTGTCGAGAAGCTTAACGTAGGCATTCCCGACACTAACGTTACATTCGATCGCGGCAGTGATCACCGTCGGAGCGAAAAAGAGTTCCGCAATGTTCTCTTTGAAAAGCTGAATGCGGCCGAAGAAGTCGCTCCTGATCAGGTCGTCGAACTCCGCCGCATCCTCTGCTTCCTGCTGGAGCTCTCGAAAACTTGCGGCCGAAAGGCCGATGTTCTCCTCATCATCCGCCGAATAGAGCGGAATGCTCGACCAATCCGCATAAAGTGCCTTTATGTGGCCGAACATCTCCGAGCCGGTAAAAAGGAGCTTTCGCGTGTTGTCCGAGACCGGGCGTGAGAACAGCCGTGTCACGATGTAATCGAACTTACCGCGAACGTCTTCGTTGTATGGAAGATTTCGATAGAATCGAGCAAGGGCGAGCATTGCCTGCGAACTAAGTTTCGGCCGGCAGTTCTCGCAGTATCGGCGAAGAGCGGCGATCGAGATCTCGGCATCGCGCTTGGCAAGGGCCGAACACCACGCCTCGATCTCCTGCATAAGCTGAAATTCTGCTTCTTTGTGTGCATCTGAAGCCGAATCGTCGGCGACCTGCATAAACCTGTGCAGGGCTTTTTTTACGCTGAGATCGTCGTAGGTCTTGGGGATGATCTTTAGGTGCTCTCGTTCAAGGGCCGAAACGACGTGTTCGACAAGCTGAAGGCTTAGAACCTCGCCATTCGCCCTTTTCTTAAAAAATTCTGTGTCCGAGGCCGGCCGTCGGATCTCGATCGTCTCGTCGCTCCCCATCAACTGCAAGTCGGCAACTTCTGGGGCATCGGCCTCGATCCTTTCCGCTGTTTGATGAACGATCTCGTGACGTTCTGCTTCGCGAGCTTCACCCGGCGTGTCGATGATGTCCGAGTACTCGGGAACAGCCTCATCATTGAGCCCCGCCCGCGCATTGCTCGCCGGTGCGGCATCGCTGCCTTCGACCTCGCGAGAGCGCGCCTCGAGTTCATCGAGGAACGTATTCTCCAGGAGATTCTCTTCTTTTAGCTCGAGGACGAGATCTTCGAAAATATTCATAACTCGTACCTATTTGGGGCAGGCGGCTATCGGAGTTTGGGGAAGTAAACTACGGGAGGATCTGCCGAATCTCTCCGGACTGATCGATCTCGTATTTGTAAACGACGCCTTCGGTCGCAACATTGCGGGTCGCCGTGATCGTATATCGGCCGCGAAGATCCGTATCCGTCGGATTGCCGGGCATCTCGAATATGAATTTGCCGCGGATCAGCTGAAGGCCGCTTACGGTTCCCAGTGCGTTTGACGATGCCGAGTTAAGTTCGGCGAGGCGCGCGAATCGGCCGTTCTGAGACATAAAGCTCATCTGCGTCGATGACATCGTTCTCATCGTTGCGAACGTGTTTCCGTTCTCGGCAGCTCGGGTCGCCTTCTGCAATGCGGGAACGGCGAGGGTGGCAATGATCGCTATCACCGCGACGACCAGCAATAATTCAATTAGGGAAAATCCGCTTTCGTCCTTCATAGATCAAACCTCAAGATCCGGCAGAGTGACATTTTTTGTCATATCAAATTGACAACTTGCGGCAACAAAAGCACGTAGAATCAATATGTTCTGCCATTTTCGTGCCTGTGGGCGGCTGAGTCGCCCAAAATCCGCACTCTATCGAGCAAAGAGCGTGCCATCCGAATCTCGGCCCGACCTTAGGCTCTGAAAATGAGGGTGTTGTTTGCAGTTTTGTTTTTTGGTAAATTTGGGATTACGCTGATTATTTTTTGTGCCCGACGCGTGCTGGCGATCTGGGCATTCCAATATGGAGTAAACCGAATTGACAGCAGTCATTGATAAGACCCTGGAAACCTACGGGATTGATAACTGGGGAGCCGACTACTTCGGCATTAACAAGAAGGGCAACTTGATCGTAAGGGCTCCTGAGAATGAAGCCCTAACGGCCGACATCAAAGAGATAATTGACGATCTGCAAAAGCGAGGCGTTAACGCGCCTGTTCTCTTGCGCTTCCCGCAGCTGATCTTCGGCCAGATCCGCAAGCTTCAGGTTGCATTCCGCAAGTCGATCAAGGAATTCGAATACGAGGGCGATCACCTCTGCGTATTCCCGATGAAGGTCAACCAAAACCGTTCGGTCATCGAGGAATACCTTCGCGAGGGCTCGCGTTATAACTTCGGCCTCGAAGCCGGCTCAAAGGCGGAGCTTTATGCCGCTCTCGGGCTCGAGCAGGCGAAAGACAGCCTGCTTGTACTCAACGGATTCAAAGATCGCGAATTCATTCAGCTCGCTTTTGCAGGTGCGGCGGCCGGCAAGAATGTGGTCATCGTGATCGAAAAGCTCAGCGAACTCGATCACGCACTCTCCATCGCGGACGAAACGCAGAAGGCAAATCCTGGGATGAAGATCCCGATGCTCGGCGTTCGTGTCAAGCTTTACGCCAAGGGCTCCGGTAAATGGGAAAAATCAGGCGGCGAAGCAGCAAAGTTCGGTCTTACGACCACCGAGATCCTTGAGGTCATCCGCCGGCTCCAGGAGGCCGGACGGACCGACCTTCTCCGTCTGCTCCATTTCCACATCGGCTCCCAGCTTACCGACATAAAACGCATTAAGAATGCTATGAAGGAGGCGGCCCGAACCTATTCGAAGATCCGCCAAATGGGGATCCCGATCGAATATTTGGATGTCGGCGGCGGAATGGCCGTCGATTATGACGGATCGCGAACCTCGTTCGAGTCCTCGGCAAATTACAACGCGAGAGAGTTCGCCAACGACGTTATCTACGTGATCAAGACCGTCTGCGACGACGAGAATGTCCCGCATCCGACGATCATCCAGGAGTCGGGCCGTTACCTCTCGGCCTATCACGCGATCCTCGTTACGAACGTTCAGGATGAGATCGAGACGGTCGTTGAGGACCTTACGCCCCTGAATATGTCCGGCAACGTCCCGGAGGTCGTCCGCGAACTCCATGACCTGCGCGAGACGATCAACGCAAAGAATTATCGGGAGTATTATCACGACGCTCTCGAACATCGCGAAGAACTCTTTACGATGTTCAACCTCGGATTGATCTCGCTCGAGGATAAGGGAGCGGGCGAGGTGCTCTTTTGGGATATCTGCGAAAAGGCCGATGGCTACGCGCAGATGAAGAAATACGTTAGCGAGGAGTTTGACGACCTGCGACGGTTGATGTGCGCAAAGTATCTTGCGAATTTCTCCGTTTTTCGATCGATGCCCGACAACTGGGCTCTCGAACAGCTCTTCCCTATCGTCCCGATCCACAAGCTCAACAAAACCCCGACCGAATTCGCAACGTTCTGCGATATTACGTGCGATTCGGACGGTATCGTCGATAAATTCGTCGATCTTCACGACGTTAAGCCCGTCCTTGAGCTTCATAAGCTCGTAAAGGGCGAGCCTTACTACATTGCGATGATGCTCGTCGGTGCATATCAAGAGGTGATGGGAAACAACCACAACCTATTTGGCGTACCCCACGAGGCACATATCTTTATCGGCGATGACGGATACATCATCAAGAAGGTCATTTTTGGAGCAACGCTCGGCGATGCGGTTTCAAGCGTTAGATATGACGCCGTCCAACTGCACGACACATTCCGACGTGCTGTCCTGCAGAAGATAAAGGACGGCGACCTAACCTCGAAAGAAGGAAATGACCTTATCGACTATTACGAAAGCCAGGTGGACAGTTACACCTACTTGATACCGCACTTTCTTGCCGCTAAAGAGAAAAAGGCAGGTGCAGCGGAACAATAATCCAGGGAGACATTATGGTAGCTCAAAAAAAATCAAAAGCATCTAAATTCTTGACCGTACCGACGAGGCCGGTCCCGATCGACCGAGACCGCTCGGTCGCAGGGCTTTTGGAAAAAATGGAAGGCGCCGGTTTCGGCGCAAGGCAGCTCGCCGAAGCTCATCGAATTTGGCTCGATATGCTCGACGACAATTCGACGATCTATCTTTGCCTGAGCGGGAACGTGATCACGGCGGGAATGCGCCGCTTGATCTCTTACGTTATCAAGAACCGCTTCGTTGATGTCGTCGTTGCCTCCGGCAACGTGCTTTATCACGATATTCACGAAACGCTCGGCCGGGAGCATTATCAAGCGCACCCAAGCATGCTCGATGAGGACCTTACCGCAGCTGCGGTCACCCGGATCGGTGACGTTCTCGGCAACGCCGAGGAATATCAGGAAGCCGATGAATGGATCGGCAGTGTGATAAATCAACTCGACCTTACCCGCACTTATTCCTGCCGCGATTTCCTCCATCTGATGGGCCGCGAACTCGCAGAGATCGCCCACGAGGACGGCGTTCTGACCTCGTCCTATAAGTCGCGCATTCCGGTCTTTTGCCCCGACATTTCCGGTTCCGAGATCGCGATCGGCCTTGCGCGTGTAAAGTTCGAGAAAAAGATCCACGTAGGCTTCGATCTCGGCCAGGATACGCTCGATATGATGCAGATCAATGCAAAGTCGCGAAATTCTGCGATGATCGCCTGCGGAAGCACCTCGAGCCGCGGAATGGTAGATCTTACGGAACTTTCTTCCTATATTTCGCGTGGAAATGTTCGTGGACACAAATATGCGATATCTATCTCGACCGACTCCGTACCTCTCGACCAGCGAACACCGAGCTATGGCAGCAATCACACAAGCGCGTTCGGAAAGCTGCACAAAGGTGCGACCACGGCATTCGTGCCTTGCGATCCGTCGATAGCACTGCCGATGATCATCACCGCTCTTTCGCAAACTGCAGCCAAGTTCATGAAAGGCCGGAAGCGCCCCAACTTTTCGTTCTCGGGGCAGACGATGACCATCGATGTCCCGTAATTTATGAGTGAATCTGCCAGTCTTCCGATGAATTTCGGCGGTATCGAGGATGAGAAATACTCTAGCCTCGATACCGCTGAGATACTTGTGTGGCCTGTCGCCTATGAAGGCACGGTCTCTTACGGCACCGGGACCGAGGCCGGAGCGATGGCGATCGTCGATGCATCGCGAAATATGGAACTCTACGAGGAAGAAACCGACGCAGAGGTCTATAAGCTCGGCATTCATACCCTCGCGGAATTCAAACCGCGGCCGACGCCGGCCGAGATGATGGGCGACCTTTACGAGGAAGCAAAGCGTCTTGTCGGCCTCGACAAATTCGTCTGTATGCTCGGCGGGGAGCATTCCGTCTCGGCGCCGGTAATACGTGCACACGCCGAAAAGTACGAGAATTTGAGTGTCCTGCAGATAGACGCACACGCGGACCTTCGCGATTCCTACGACGGAACCGAACACTCGCACGCATCAATAATGGCGCGCGTCGTCAAAGACCTGAAGATCCCGTCCGTTCAGGTCGGGATCCGCTCGATCTCGTCCGAAGAAGCTCGGTCATTAAAGGAAGGCCTGCCGACCAGGATCTTCTGGGCGCGCGACATCGTCGGCCGCACCGACTGGATCGACGACGCGGTCAATTCCCTCACTGAGAATGTCTATCTTACGATCGACATCGACGGCCTCGACCCAAGTATCGTCCCGACGACCGGAACGCCCGAACCCGGCGGCTTGGGCTGGTACGAAACTTTAGAGCTCATTCGCAAACTCGCCGGATCAAAACGGGTCGTCGGAATGGATCTCGTCGAGTATTCTTACGTCCCCGGGCAGGATGCCGTTGCGTTCCTTTGCTCGAAACTCGTTTATAAATCTCTCGCGTATATCTTTAGGGAGCAGGCCCCGAAGGTCGGGCTTGCAGTTGTTTGATACCGAAGTAAATACCCTCGAACCGAGCTCGCCGCACGAGCCTCGATCCGTCATTCTTCGTCGTTGATTTGTTTTTCAGGAGATAGTTCCAATGCGTAATCAAAAGATCCTTTTATTAACCGTAATTGCAGCGGCAGGCCTCAGTTTTTCTTGTGCAGGCGGCCTGCTGCCCGGCACTGAGGCGGCACCGCCAAGCCCGAACAACACGCCTTCTTCGGCGCCCGTGGTCGTCAACGGCATCCGCACGTCCTATGCCGATGTGGTGGAAAAGACATCGCCGGCCGTTGTTCAGATCCGTATGGAACGCAAACAGGCGGCGGATACCGGCCCGATGCAGCTGCCGTTCGGTGACGACTTCTTTCGGCAATTCGGGCAACCGATGCCGAATCGCGGCCCGCGTATCGAACGCGGTGCCGGTTCCGGCGTGATCGTAAACTCGAACGGCACGATCCTGACCAACAATCACGTGATCGACGGCGCCGAGAAGATCACTGTCTTCACGAGCGACAACAAGACCTACGAGGCAAAGATCATCGGCACGGACGCTCCAAGCGACCTTGCCGTTATAAAGATCGAGGCCGAAAACCTGCCGTTCCTGACGCTTGGGAACTCGGATGAGGTCCGCGTCGGCGATATTGTCCTTGCGATCGGTAATCCGCTCGACATCGGTGAGACGGTTACGGCAGGCATCATTTCCGCAAAAGGCCGCCGCACCGGCCTAAGCGACGGCAGTTTTGAGGATTTCCTCCAAACGGATGCACCGATCAATCGCGGGAATTCCGGCGGAGCCCTTGTAAACCTCAACGGTGAGCTGATCGGCATCAACTCGCAGATCCTTTCGCCCGGAGGTTCGATGGGCGGGAATATCGGCATCGGCTTCTCCATTCCGTCAAATATGGCGAAAAGCGTGATGGAGCAGCTTCTAAAGGACGGAAAAGTTCACCGCGGGATGCTCGGTGTAACGATCCAGAACATCACCGAAGACACGGCCAAAGCCCTTGAACTCGGCACCACCGAAGGCGTCCTGATCAGCGGAGTGAAAGCGGGCAGTGCCGCGGACAAAGCCGGCCTTAAACGCGGCGATGTGATCAAGGCAATAAACGGCGAGAAGATCGAGGACACGAACGCCCTCCGAAATAAGGTCGCAAGCGCACAGCCCGGCACTGAGATCAAACTTACGATCGACCGCAGCGGTACTGCGATGGACGTCAACGCGACCCTGGATGAGTTCGAGACGCCGAACGCTGACAAGAACAATCCCAATTCGCCGTCTGACTCGCCAAACAGCGACGGATCCGGCAAGCTCGGCCTTTCCCTTTCGCCGATCACGCCTCAGATACAGAAGCAGTTAGGCCTCGATTCAACGGAAGGGCTTGTCGTCTCCGACGTAGATCCGAGCGGCCCGGCGGCTGCGGCCGGCATCACCCGCGGCGACGTCATTCTTGAGGTCAACCGAAAGGCGATCTCGTCGGCCGCCGACGTAAAAAGCGCTCTTGCCGATTCGAAAGACAAGCCTGTTCTTCTGCTTGTGTCACGGCAAGGACAGACGATCTACCTGACGGTTCGGGCACAATAAGAACTTGTGTCAGGCAAAGCGATCCCGGCGGGGGACGATCATCCTGCCGGGATCGTCTATTTTTCAAAACTTCGGCCCAACTTTACCTTTCCGCGAAGCATTTCGACATTTTCGCGGGTGATCTGCCCGGGCAGCGTCGCCAAGCAGTTCGCCGCTCCGCACGCCGCGGCAAGTCGCACCGCGTCCTCATCGTTCAATCCACGCCTCATCGCCACGGCAAAGCCCGCCACTGTTGCGTCGCCGCAGCCGACCGTCGAGATAACCTCGACTTCGGCGGCCGCACGAAGGATCGGGCCTCAACATCGCGACAAAACATCAGTCCGTCCGCACCGAGCGTCAAAGCAACCGCACCTGCTCCGCGCTCTTTTAATTCACGGACTGCCGCGATCGCATCCACCGGGTTCTCGATCGAGATCCCGGTCGCTGACTCGGCCTCGCTTCGATTCGGCTTGATGAGGTCCGGCCTGCCAGCAAGAGCCGCAGTAAGTGCCGGGCCGCTCGCATCCACGATCACTTTCGCACCGGCCTTTTTTGCCGAGGATGTTAGCGCGTAGTATTCATCGACCGGCATTCCGGGCGGCAGGCTCCCGGAAAGGGCCACGATCGCCTCCTCGCCCGTCTTCCCGACGATATCCGAAAAAACATCGCGGAACTTGCCGAGCTCGGCAGACTCGACAGCACCGCCGGGCTCAAGGATCTCCGTGATCTTGCCGTCGCGAGCGATGATCTCAAGATTCGTGCGTGTTGCCGACCTTGTCGGGATCGCGACGACGCCGATCCCAAGATCGCGAAGCTGCCGCGCGATCTCATTTCCGGATTCTCCGCCGAGAAGCCCGATCCAGATGACGTCTTCGCCAAGGGCTTTTGCCGCCATTGCCACGTGCGCCGCCTTACCGCCCGCGAACGGCGTAACGGAGTTCGTACGGTTGACCTCACCGACGCGAAGCTCGTCGATCATCAGACGCTTATCGATCGCAGGATTCGCGGAAACGCAGATGATCATTCCTCGGCTGCTCCTCGCAAGGCTGCTATCGTTGCCGCATCCGTGACCTTCCTTGTGTACTCGGCGTCAAGGTCCTCGCCGCCCATATAGACGCGCGGGTTGCGGAACGTCATTCCGCTCTCGCACGCAACGAAGCCCGTCGCGTGTATCTCACGAACACCGGTCTTGCGAATTATCGACCGCACATTCGCCTCTCGTATTTCGCCGCAGGCCATTATCGTAATGCGGCCGGAGGCCCGTTCGACGAGTTCGCCGATGAGTTTTGCCCCGCGTTCGGCCGTAGCCTCTTGGCCGGAGGTCAGGATACGGTCAACGCCGATCTCTATCAGCGTTTCGAGGGCCTCGAACGGGTCGCGCGTCATATCGAACGCCCGATGGAATGTTACGGACATCGGCCGTGCGAGCCTTGTAAGTTCGCTTGTCCTTGCCCGGTCGATGGTTCCGTCGGGCGACAAGATGCCGATCACGACGCCGTCAGCCCCGTTCTGTTTGGCAACGCCGATGTCGCGTTTCATTACCTCGAATTCCACTCCGGAATAAAGAAAATCACCACCGCGAGGCCTTATGATCACGTGCAGTCCAAGTGAGAGTTTCTCGCGTGCAAGCGCGATGGCACCCGAGCTTGGCGTCGTGCCGCCCTCAACCAGGTTGTCGCACAGTTCGACGCGATCGGCGCCGCCTTTCTCCGCCGCCATTGCAGATTCGACCGAATCCACACACACCTCGAGCACGATCTTGTTGTCCGTTCTTGTCATCTACTTCGTCAAGGAAAGCAGCCTCATGGCATTCTCGCGATAGACCTTTTCGAGTACGTCATCGGGCAAACCGACGCCGTAGATCTGCCACCTGCTGTCGGGATGCGTGCGTCGGATAATCGAAATATTCGTCCCACGTTTCGAGAAAGCGAAAATGAAGCCGATACATCTCGACGTCCGGCACGAGGTCGGTCCCGAACAAGATGCGGTCGGCATACTTCAGGAAAAATCGCCGTGCGGTATATGGCTGCCTGCCGAGCTCCGCCGTCCGCGCGCCGATATCGACCGAAAGGTTCGGGCACTCATCGAGAAGCCGTCCGACGTAAGAGAGGTCTTCCGGCCTTTCAGCAAGATGCGCGCAAACGAACTGCGTTCGCGGATGCCGCAGAAAGATCCTATCGCGTTGAGCAAGCAGCTCTTCCTTTGAGAAATGTGAACCATAAAAACCCCAGTCGGGATGGGCCGCAAGCTCTTCGTATCGCTCGTTGAATCGGTCGATCGGCAGAAAGAATGCGTCCGGGTCGGCAGTGTGGAACATTACGGGCATCTTCAGTTCGCCGGCCTTCTCAAAAAGGGCGAGACGTTCATCGTCAACCCGGATCACGGACCCGTCAGCATCCTTGAGCGAAAGCCCAAGGTCTTTCCAGATCTTTATCCCGCAGAATCCTGCATCACGAAAGCGTTCAAGCCGATCTACGCACCGCGTCCAAAAGCCCTCGGTCTGAAGGTCGCTCCAATCGAACCAGGCTATCGTCTCAAAACGCGTCTCCGAGACGCTCTTGAATTTACGGTGCATCTCGAACGCCTCTTCGCCAACTCGCATCGTAATATTAACGATCCGCTCGATGCCGCACGCGTCCATGATCTTGAGCACTTCGGCCGGCGACTGTGCATCGAGATGATTGTGGTAGTCGATCGACGGGAACTTTGAGCGCGGCACCTCGCTCACGGGAACGCGAAGGCCATGCTTCGGTGCGAAATCCGAAAGCGGCAGCTCAACGTGAGCCGAAGCAGTTACCATCTCAATGAACTTATCATCCTTATCAGGCATTTGCAGTATCTTCGGACGAGCCATCGAGCCGTGGTGCCCAGAGCCGGGAAACGACCCGAAGCAGGACGACGCTGCTGACAATGAAGACGACGAGAAGCCCGAAGCCGTAATCGAGGCGGCCATAAAGAAAATTACCGAGCGAGAACAACGCAGACCAGATCATCGCACAGCCGGAAACCCACCCAAGAAGCGCCATCGGAATGTTGTCGCCATTCTCTCGGGCCGTCTCTTTCGAGACACCGGCCTCCTTTCGGATCACCTCCCAGCCCGGGCCCGCAGGATGCACCTTTTTGTAGAACTCAATGAGCGTTTGCCGGTCGGTCTGAGGTGCAAGGTATGCCGCCAAAAGCCAGCACACCGTCGTTATCACGACCGTCAGGATCAGTTTCGGAGCAGAGTCCATTGCGAGAACGCCTTCCTTCTCAAGTACGATAAATCCGACCGAGACGACGAACGAACTTATCATCGCAACGACCTCGCACCACGCGTTGATACGCCACCAGTACCAGCGAAGCAGATACAGGAGGCCCGTGCCCGCACCAACCTGAAGGATGATATCGAACGCATTCTTCGCAGAGTCAAGAACGAAGACCATCGCGGACGAAACAAAAAAGAGCAGGATCGTCGCGACTCGCCCCATCGTGACGTAATGATGTTCGCTGCCGTCCTTTTTGATGAACCGCCGATAAAAATCATGGACAAGGTAGGATGCTCCCCAGTTCAGGTGCGTGAGTATCGTGGAAGAATTCGCGGCAACAAGTCCTCCCACCATCAGACCGACAAATCCGACCGGAAGGAATTTGAGCATCGCGGGAAACGCGATGTCGTGGTTTATCAAACTCGGATCGAGATGCGGATACGCGGCCTGAATGTCGGAAAGCTGCGGATAGACGATCAGCGAGCAAAGGCCGACGAGTATCCACGGCCAGGGACGGAGTACATAATGCGCGAGATTGAAAAATAGTACGGCGCCGAGCGAATCCTTCTCGCTTTTTGATGCAAGCATTCGCTGAGCGATATAGCTGCCGCCGCCCGGCTCCGCCCCCGGATACCAAACCGCCCACCACTGCACCGCGATCGGCATAATAAAGACGGCGACCGCGATCTCCCAGTTATTACTGAAATCGGGCAGGATGTTCAAATATTCAATGCCGCCCGGCCCTTTCATCGCAGAGACCTTTTCCACCATTCCGCTCAGTCCGCCGACCTGCGGCAGCGTTAGGGCAAAATATGCGGCCGCGACGACGGCCGTCATCTTGATAAAGAACTGGATCATATCGATGACGAGCACGCCCCACAATCCGGAGTGAGCCGCGAAGGCGACATTGAGCAGTCCGACCACGAGAAGGGTCTGCCACGGGTCGAGCCCGAAAAGGACCGCCGCGATCTTGCAGGCCGCAAGATTCACCGTTGCCATGATCAGGCAGTTGAACAAAAAGCCGAGATAGACGGCGCGAAACCCGCGAACGGCCGCCGCAGCCGTGCCCGAATAGCGGATCTCGTAGAATTCAAGGTCGGTAAGCACGCCCGAACGGCGCCAAAGGCGTGCGTAAAAGAAGACCGTTGCGACGCCCGTAAGCACAAAAGCCCACCAGACCCAATTCCCTGCAACGCCGTTGCGTCGTACGATGTCGGTAACAAGATTCGGCGTATCGCTGCTGAACGTCGTTGCGACCATCGACAGGCCCGCGAGCCACCACGGCACTGACCGCCCCGATGCGAAGAATTCCGACGTATTTTTCGACGACCGTTTGCTGACGAATAATGCGGGTAAAAAACAGATCGCAACGGCGACGAACGCAATTACCCAATCAATTAGAGTTACTTGCACAAGATCCCCCAGAAACGCAGAAAAAACTATTTACGCGAGCTGACACACGCGGATCTTCGACATCGAGACCGCCTCGACGGCCTTCACCGCCGGAGCGAACGTGCGACGAAGGTCGATGTCGTCGCTTGCCGCAAGCGATCCTTTTACCGCGAGCGTGAACGCATTCTTGAGTTCGGTGCCGAAGTTGATCTTCGCCGATCCCGCTTCGGATCGCGTCGCGCATCAGTTCGTCCGGAACTCCCGATCCGCCGTGAAGCACAAGCGCGGTGTCGCCGACCGCATCCCGAATTTCCCGAAGCCGCGGAAGGTCGAGCTTTACTTCGCCTTTGTAAAAACCGTGCGCCGTGCCGATCGCGACAGCAAGCGCGTCAACGCCGGTCTCATCGACGAACCTTCGAGCATCTTCGGGTCTCGTGAAGTAGTCGGCGATGTTCTCGTTGTCGGCATTCTGAGTGACGTGGCCCAACTCGCCTTCGACCGAGACGCCGGCCCTGTGCGCGATCTCGACGACGCTTCGCGTTAATGCGATATTCTCCTCGAACGGCAGTTTCGAACCGTCGATCATCACTGACGAGTAGCCTGCGTCGATGCACCGCTTTGCAAGTTCAAAACTCCCGCCGTGATCGAGATGCAGGGCGATCGGCTGCGAGGACATTCGAGAGGCCGCGCCGGCCATCGCGACAACAAGTTCGATACCGAGATAATCGATCGTCGAGGCCGTCGTTTGCAGAATTATGGATGCGTTGCACTCGTTGGCAGCATTTATGTGGGCGCGAAGCGTCTCGGCATTGTAAAAATTCAGAGCGGCGACGGCGCAGCGTCCTTCTCTTGCTGCATTGAGAAGGATGCGGCTCGGTGTGAGGCCAAGCTCGGAAAAAAGTTCAGATCGCATTCGAAGTTCTATATTGCTTCAACAAAACTCACTTAAAAAACCCACATCTAGGCCCTGAGCGACGCATACATCAAAAACCTCGCGAGCTCTTCTTGGTCGGGTTGCCCGTCAGTTCCGCCGGGCCGCGATGCGGAGAATGCACCACAGGCATTTCCGATCGTGAGACATTTGCGAAGGTCGCCGCCGTCAAGGAATGCGTGAACGAATCCGGCGGCGAACGAATCGCCCGCTCCGGTCGAATCCACGGCGTCGATCTTAAATCCCTCGACACGAACGACCTCTTCCCCACGAAATCCGATCGCGCCTTTTGCCCCGAGTTTTATGGCGACCGTCGGACAGATCTCGTTAAGGCAGCGGCCGGCGGCCTCGACGTCCGACGTATCTGCCATCAGCTTCGCTTCATCCTCGTTCATAAAGAGGATATCGGTGTGCCTGCATATCTCGAGCACGTTCTCGTCTCGCCCTTGATTCGGGTCCGAATTCGGATCGAACGAGGTCGTCGCTCCCGAAGCTCGAGCCGTGTCGAGCAGGTAGAAAAAGTCAGGCTGCAAGGCTTTTTGGAGATAGTACGATGTGAGATGAAGGTGCCTGTGTCCGCGAAATATGTCGGACGGAACCTCCGCAAGCGAGAGCTCCGCGATCGCGCCCAAGAACGTGACCATTGCTCGGTCCTCCGCCGTGCTCACGACCACCGTGACGCCGGTCTTGGTTTGCACATCGATCTCGATCCGGTCGGTGGCGATCTCCCTTTTTTGCGAGAGCTTCAAGGCAAAAATGGCCAAAATCGTCGTTCCCGATCTTGCTCACGAACGTGACACTATGCCCGAGACGTGCGATCCCGCAGGCAAAGATGGCCGACGCACTGCCGAGCGCGACATTGAAATCCGAAGCCAACACCTCGTTGCCAAGGACCGGGCACGTGGCTACGCCCGACGCGATAAGGTCAACATTCAACTCTCCGATCACTACGATCTCGTTGGAATTCGACACACTAGTCCCTCCAGACTGGTTGGTTTACTTACATCGCCTTCGGCATTTTTGAGAAGCGTAATATATTATAGAAACCTGAAAAGAACAAGTAATTTTTCGGACTTTAGAAATACACGAGATACGTCCGGTAGAATGCTGAACCGCTTGAGTGGACGCTCGCAAAAAAAACTGTGATCGATCGACCTGATCTATTAACGCTCGAAGAGATCCTGCGGCTCTCGGATGATGAGAAGGCCGCATTCGGTTTGAAATATACCCCATCTGAGATCGCACAGCAACCCGAAACTTGGGGAGAAACTGTGGAGATCGTAAGTTCTTACCGCTCGCGGGTCGAGAACTTCCTTGCCGAATGCCGTCCGACCAACGTTCTGCTGATTGGGGCGGGAACATCCGACTACATTGGACGGGCCGTCGCGCCTGCGCTTCGACAAGAATGGAAGACGAATGTGGCCGCGATCCCGAGCACCGATCTGCTGACCGAAATGGACAAGTTCGTCGAGGCGGGCTCGACGGATCACCGAGATCTTTGGATATCGTTCTCTCGTTCGGGCGACAGTTTTGAGGGCGTGAAGATCCTCGAGCGGGCGTTCGAGCGATACGCCGATATTCACCACTTGATAATAACGTGCAGCAAGGACGGGCGTATGGCCGAGATGTCAAAGGGACGAGAGAACGTCCTGTGTCTCGTTCTTGACGACAAGGTGAACGATCGCGGGCTTGCGATGACGAGCTCGTTCACGAATATGGTCGTCGCAGGCCTCTCGCTTGCTCAAATTCACAGGCTTGACGATCTTGGATCGACGATCTCGCAGATCTCGAAGATCGCAAGACTCCAACTAAATAAGATCTCCGAAATTGCACGGAGCGTCGCTCAGGAAAAGCACGACCGGATCTGCTTTCTCGGAAGCGGTGCCCTAAAGGCCGTTGCAGATGAGAGCGCGCTGAAGGTGCTCGAACTCTCCGGCGGCTATCATTCAACGATGGCCGAATCCTTTCTCGGCCTAAGGCACGGCCCGCTCTCTTGGCTGAATAAGAGCGCGCTCGTTGTCGGTTTCGTCTCGAATGATCCTGAAACGGCGAAGGTCGAGCTCGGCCTTCTTTCGGAAGTTCGGGGGAAAAAGGCGGCGGGTTCGATCCTTGCGATCGCACCGGCCGACTGCGCCGCCGAAGCGATCGCAGATCTCAGTGTCAGCCTGTCCATCCCAAAAGGCCTGGCGGACGATCTGCTGACGCCTATCTATGTTCTCTGCGCCCAAACCCTCGGCCTCTATTCTTCCCTTGCCTGCGGACTCCTACCCGACACTCCAAGCGCCGACGGCAAGATCCAACGCGTCGTCTCAGACATAACCTTCGCCTAGCGGCTTGCGCGGCCGTCAACTGCGTGGCGGTGCAGCTCGCAGGCCTTTTGGGCCTTGGCGGCGATCAAGTCGCGAAGCTTTTTTGGCTTTTCTGCGGTGCAGTTCCCGGCGTATGTGAGACAGAAGCGAGCGACTGCTTCGAGTCCGTTCTCGCCGGTCTTGAAGACAAGGCGAAGGCGTCCGTCCGGGAGTTCCTCACGGCTTTCCGTCGGGTGGAATGCGCCACGTTCCCGCATCCATTGCGCTTGATAGCTGTCAAATACGATCGAGACCGTGGTCGAGCGTCCGCCGCGTGTCATAAAAAAACCGCGGCTCAAGTATCTGTCTCGATCCCACTTTCTCTGCTTCTCGAACGTGCGTCCGGTCAATGCAAGATTCGAGATCCGCCCGACATGGAAATCGCGAAAATCCTTCGCCTTATGATCGAACGAGATCGCGTACCAATCGCCGGCAAAATTGTGAAGAAGATGAATGTCCGCCGTGCGTTTCGAGTGCTTTCCTGTGTGCGGTGAAAAATAGTCGAACGCGACCGTTTCCTGCGCCATCGCGGCACGAGCAAGACGCTCCAGGATTTCGGATCGGCCGCAACATTTGGTAGATCCTGGAAGCTGGTGTTGTCACTCAACGTTGCCAGATCGACCGAAAGCTCTTGTGGGAACATCGATGCGAGCTTCGTAAACGTTGCGGCCAATTGGACCGCTTCAGCCGTCTTACCGGTAAACCTGAGTGCGTGCTCCGCAATGAAGAATGCAAGCAGGTCACCTTCCGTAATCGGCTGAAGCGGCAAGGACCACCCCGGTGTGGTATAGCAAAATCCTTTCTTTACATAGTCATAAATGATCGGCCCGCCAAACTCATTCTTTAGCATCGAGAGGTCGCGCTTGATCGTCCGAATGCTGACTCCCATTTTTTCCGCAAGCGTCGCGACCGACGGAAACTTCCCCTTAGCGATCTCAAGGTGGATGTCAGTGATCCTCTTTAACGCCCTAAGATATACATTCTGTCGAACCGCTCCACTCACTTTGAAAAAATATAACACGGCCGAAGTGCCACAGAACGGCACTCCCGCTCGACTTTGAAAAAAATTACTGCGCCTTGCTGTCGGAGGAGCGCTGAACTTAGGCTGGGCGGGAAGACGCTTCGACAAACTCATGCCCAGCTCGAAACGGCCTCCATATCGAGTCCTAGCGAACCGAAGATGATCGCCGGCAGGCAGCTAAGCTCAAGTAGGCACCTCAGGCAAAAAACAAAAAGAGCCTTCAGCAAATCGCTGAAGGCTCCTTTTAATTGGTCGGGACGGCGAGATTTGAACTCACGACCTCTCGCACCCCAAGCGAACGCGCTACCAGACTGCGCTACGTCCCGATATACGATTGTTTAGGTTAAGTTCCGGTGCCGGAAAAGTCAAATAATTGAGGGATATCGGCGGCCGATAACTCGTGCCTTATCGCGATCGGAGTACGCGTCTACGCGCTTCGCAGTTGGCGTCATCGCTTTGATGATTGAGCGGTCTGTTAGTGAATATCACGAGCGAGCATTTCTCTAAGCTCGACGAGGTGAGCGGCGAGTCGGCGGAGTGCCTTTCTTTGTTCGGGCGTGAGGCCGGAAGATGCGGCGATAGATTCTAGCGTTCCATCGTCCTGGAGGGAGTCAAAAAGTGTCGGAATATCCGACAGTGTGGGTTTGGGAACATCGTGCGCGGCCGGCGGCTTCTCAGGCTTTTGTGCTGCCCTCGCCTCGGCTTGAAGTTTCTGACGGGCACCCGCGATCGTGAACATCTCTTTGTAAAGAAGCTGTTTGATCTTTAGCGCGATCTCAACGTCCTTGCGGCGATAGCTGCGCTGGCCCGACTTATTCTTTTGCGGGGAGAACGTAGGAAACTCCGTCTCCCAGTAGCGAAGTACGTGCGCCTGCACACCAACAAGCTCACACACCTCGCCGATCTTGAAAAAGATCTTGTCCGGAATTACGTTATCCACAGTCACCATCAAAAGATTTGTGTTAAGGTATTCTATAACACGGTCGAGCGTTATTGTATGAATTTACAGGACTTGTGTCAATAGAATAGTATGCGGAGCGAATTCGACCTCATCAATCACATTAAAGCCAACTACACACTTAATGTAATAGGTGATGACTGCGCGATCCTCCCAAAGGATACTCAATCAGATCAACTATTTACGGTCGATCTCTTGATAGAGAATATAGATTTTCGCCTTGAATGGACTACGCCCGAGTTTCTTGGCCATAAGGCGCTCGCAGTGTCGCTTTCAGATATAGCCGCAATGGGCGGATCGCCTAAATATGCATTACTCTCGCTCGGCGTGCCTGACAACCTGTGGAAAACGTCCTTCCTCGATCGATTTTATGAAGGTTGGCATCGCCTTGCGACTGAGTTCGAGGTTGAGCTTGTTGGCGGCGACATTTCACGATCGCCTAGCGGCCTTACGATAGATTCATTCGTCGTAGGCGAGGCTGCAAGAGGACAAGCTATTCGAAGATCGTCAGCGCAGGCAGGCGACAAGATGTTCGTAACCGGGCCCCTTGGCGGCGCCGCACTCGGCCTTTCGCTTCTTGAAAAAGGAGAGCGTTTCAAGCAACTGGACGGTTGTCCGGGCCAGGCCGCGATCTTACGACAACTTAAACCACGCCCGCAGGTAGCGTTCGGCAAACTATTGTTGAACAACGCGTTAGCTTCCTCGGCGATCGATATCAGCGATGGCCTTTCCTCAGATCTTGCCCACATCTGCGAAGCTAGCGGTGTCGGAGCTCATTTAGATGCCGCCGCAATTCCCATCGCCGAAGGTGCGTCGCTCGAAATGGCACTCCACGGCGGCGAGGACTTCGAGCTTCTTTTTACGGTTCCCGCCGACCGTGCGGCCGAAGCAGAAGCATCCGGCGCGATCGAGATCGGCCATATCACCGGAGATGCCGGCAAGGTCACGATCTCGGGTGCGGCAGGCATCGAGGAACTTAAGCCAATGGGTTTTCAACATTTTTGAGAGCCCGCCGAGAGCCACGGGGCGATCAGAAATTTGGCATACTCATAGGCAGAGTGAATTTTCCCTGCCGGCCTTTCACAAAGAACCCTATCTCGCTGCAAGTAAACCCCGATGGGCATCTCGGTAACTGCACGCGACAAAAATGTTCGCGATCACGAGAAATATCGCGACCGGGAGTCCGGAATTATCGATGAACGCGTGAAACATAAAGATATTCACGATCACAGGCGCAATAAGAACTGTCGCAAGCGGTACGAACCGCCCGATGACGAATAGGATGCCGCACGTGAGTTCGACGATCTTCAGCATCGGGATAAAATATCCGACCGCAAAGATCCCGTCGTTGAAAGTTTTAGCGACGCCGGAAAGTTCGGGCTTCTCGACAAGGTCGAAGAGAACGACCACAGACGCAAAGATAAAAAGTAATCCCAGTAAGGTCCGGACGATCACCATTGCGTTTCTCATAAATGACTCCTGTCGAAAAATTGTGGGAACGATAGTCTACCCGCGTGACGCGATCTGTTCAACCACATTTCCTTGTCTTCTGGGGCAATGGAACGCCGATCTCCGCGCTTCGCGATGAGCCTAGTCTCCTTGCCAAGCCCTACATATTGTTTATAACGGTCCGCGTCGCATCAATAGATTGTGCTTGCGTTCTATTGCGATTTAGGAGTAAATTTGCATTTTGAGCCTGTAAGGTCGACCGCGTGGGATATTTTAAGGCCGCGACAGCGTGCTTTGCAGGACGAACGACCATCGAAGGAGGAACCACAATTTGCTGACCGGACGCGTACTGCTATTGAACTTTTCGTATGAGCCGCTTGGCACGGTCGGCGTTGCACGCGCGGTCTGCCTTTGGTTTCGCGGTGCCGTTTTTGTGGAAGAGAACGATGGCGACAATGTCCTGCATTCGCCCTCGACCGTCTTCCCTGTTCCGTCGGTCGTTCGCCTGCGACACTATATCCACCTACGCCGCAAGAATAATGAGAATTCCATGAAGCGGGCGCGCATCTATATCCGCGATCGTTATCGATGCCAATATTGCGGCGAACATCGTCACGCGAAGGACCTGACGCTGGACCACATTCTTCCGCGCGCTCAAGGCGGCGAGCACACTCCTCAGAACCTCGTCACCGCTTGCGTCCGGTGCAACCAGCGAAAGGGCAACCGCACTCCAGAACAGGCTCGTATGCCGCTACTCACATCGCAAAAGCTACTTCGCCTCGGGCTGGACCACGTTCTGCTCTGCCACTATGCCGAATCTCGCCCTGAGTGGAAAAAGTATCTCTTCATCGACGAAACCGGCGATGACGAAAGGCTCAAGGCCGTTGCATAGTCCTGCGGCGAACGTGACGACTTTTGGCGTGTGTGCGAAGTTCTCTCTTTCGCGTTGAGTTCGGGTAATGATCTGATCCGTTGGAGGCTATTCTGTAGCATTCTGATCGTCAGTCCCAACAATTAGCTTCGGCATCTCCAACCCTGCAAAGGCCATATCCCCACTTCAACAAAAATCCGATATCCCGACTCCAACAAAACAATTCGATTTGACACGCCAGAGTTACCAATAGTAATATTGCAATATTACAGATGGATGGCCGTGTGGTTAACATCCTGTGTGGTTAGCATACTGTGTAGTTTGCCTACCGTGTGATCGGAATACCGTGTGGTCAGCATACTGTGTGTTTTGCATCTTGATGGCGGCAGGAGCACAGCCGGGACTCAACGAGCAGCCGGGACTCAACTAGAGATATGGGGGCTTCAAAAACAGACCTATTTAGCGACGAGCAGAATCTCATCGCGACGATCGCCAAGGCGCTTGGGCATCCGGCACGGGTCGCGATAATTGAGTATCTGCTCCGGGCTGAGGGTTGTATCTGTATGGATATTGTTGATGAGGTGGGACTCTCGCAGCCAACGATATCTCAGCACCTTCGGGAGCTCAAGGATGCGGGCCTGATCAAAGGCAGCATCCGGCGGAACGCGATCTGTTACTGCATCGAGAAGGAGGCGCTCCTCAAGCTCCAAGGATATTTGGCAAGAATTACGAATAGAACGACAAAGGGAGGTTCACAAAAATGTTGAATATAGAGGATCCGTCTCGGGTCAAGGAACTCGTACGGCAAAAGTATGGTGAGATCGCATCGCGGGATGTCGCCGAGAATCGAGCATCGTGCTGCGGCTCGGGCGCGTGCTCTGACGAGGTTTACAACATAATGACCGAGGATCACGACACCCTTGCGGGCTATGCACCCGAGGCCGATCTTGGGCTTGGATGCGGGCTCCCTACGCAATTCGCAAAGATCGCGCCGGGCGACACGGTCATTGATCTTGGGAGCGGTGCCGGGAACGACTGTTTCATCGCTCGATATGCGGTCGGAGAAACAGGCACGGTCATTGGCATCGATTTCACGGACGCGATGCTCGATCGGGCACGCGAGAACGCTGATAAACTCGGATACTCGAACGTCGAGTTCCGAAAGGGTGACATTGAGAATTTGCCGGTCGAAGACGACTTCGCTGATGTCATCGTAAGCAACTGCGTTCTGAACCTTGTACCGAACAAAAAGAAGGTCTTCGAGGAGATCTTTCGTACGCTAAAGCCCGGCGGGCATTTCAGTATCTCGGACATCGTCGTTTCAGGCGAACTGCCGGCGGCCGTCAGGAATGCTGCCGAGATGTATGCAGGATGCGTCTCCGGTGCGGTCTCGCGAGACACTTATCTCGATGCGATCCGGACAAGCGGATTTGCGAACATCACCGTGCAAAAAGAACGGAAGATCGAGATCCCGGACGACATACTAAAGCGATACTTGAGTGATGCCGAACTGGCGGCCTTGAAACAGGCTGATGTCGGTGTGTATAGTTTGACGGTTTACGCAGATAAGCCGGCCGATCCACACTCGGCCGCGTAGGAACGGACAACGCCGGGATCGAATGGATTACGCGCCGACACAGAGCTATTCTACTGACGACGATATATTTCGCCTCGTCGAACGATTCGAGAACTGTTCGATCCCTCGTGATGAGTGGAAGCATCGCGAACACGTTCTCGTCGCTCTTGTTTATGTTTCGAAATTTGACCTGCCCGCTGCAACGGAAAAGATGCGTCGCGGCATCTTACGTTTGCTCGAACACGGCTTTGGCGTCGATCTTGGCGTCGAGATGCCTTACCACGAAACGCTCACCATTTTTTGGATGAATGCGGTTCACGATCTTTGGAAAGAACGTCGGCAGCTTCCGCTTGCCGAGATCGCACGCGAGGCGGCCGAGCTACTCGACAAGGACCTTCCGCTGCGGTCTTATTCGCGGGAGCTGCTGTTTTCCGAAGAGGCGAGAAAGACATTCGTGGGGCCGGATCTTATCTGACAGATCGGATCGGCGGCACGCGGCCTTCGAGCGATAGCGAGGCTGTATGTTAAGATCGAAGCTGCTCCCTTTCCTTACCGTTATTTTGTTGGTCGCTCTCTCGGTCGCGGTCCACGCACAGGACGACGGCGACGATGAAGATGACGATGATGATCAGGCATCTAGCGTCGCACAGTGCCTCGCTCCGGCGTCCTTCCTGTTCGATGAGGTGATCTACAGCGACACAGTGCGGCTCGAAAAGGTGATCCGCGATTTTCGCGAAAAGTTATATTCGCTCCCTCCCAAAGCACGAGGCATTATCTACGTTTATGGCGGACGCGAGACGGCCTTTGATGAGGTCGAAAAGATGACCGCGAGCGTCAAAGCAAAAGTCATTCTCGGTATGGGATCCAGCGAGAAGCTCACGTTCCTTGACGGCGGCTATCGGGAAAATGCAACGGTCGTTTTTACGATCCGGCCGCTCGACTGCAGCACGCCTTACGGGTCACGTTCTGAGGTCGATCTCGAAGGCCTCCAGTTCAAAGAGTTCCCTGTTGAAGAAACAGTGCGGCTTTCTAACGAGCTTCTGGAGAAGCAAGTAGAAACGGATGTTTTTGGCACTTGTCCGGGTGTTGCAAGAACGCTGGGAATGTGCTCACAACAGAAAGAGGTTCGCGTACTGGTGGCGGTCGATAAGGAAGGAAAGGTCAGGTTCGCCCGCGGCGTTGACGCATTGCAGTTCTTTTCGCAGGCGGCGTCCAATGCGGCCAAGCTTTGGAAATTTCGTCCGTTTCTCGTCGCGGGTGCGCCAAAGAACGTTGTGGGTGTTATTGTAGTAAGGTTCCCCGCGGTTACGAGCGGTTGGAACGACGATTAATGCTCAAACTTTTTAATACACTTTCGCGACAGCTTGAAGAA
Source organism: Acidobacteria bacterium OLB17 (assembly GCA_001567505.1). Lineage (GTDB taxonomy): Bacteria > Acidobacteriota > Blastocatellia > Pyrinomonadales > Pyrinomonadaceae > OLB17. The sequence goes on from LLEU01000025.1 coordinate 124,434, forward strand.
TTCGTGCCGCTCGAGGCTGGCAAAGTGCGGATGTATATCTGCGGCCCGACGGTCTGGAATTTTGCGCACATTGGGAACTTCCGAACCTTCATTTTCGGTGACATCCTGCGGCGGTATTTGAAATACAAAGGGTTCGAAATGACGCACGTCTTTAACCTTACGGATATCGACGACCGCATCATTAACGAGGCGGCCAAACGGAATATCTCGATCGGCGAGTTTACCGCGCCGTATATTGAGTATTTCTGGGAAGATTTCGACGCGCTCGGCAATGAGCGGCCGGAAGTAACACCTCGCGCCACCGAACACATCGCCGAGATGATCGACATCATCGCAAAACTTATCGAGAACGGCCGCGCGTACGAATCCGACGGTTCGATCTATTATCGGATCGCGGCCTTCCCCGAGTACGGCAAACTTTCGAAGATCAGTTTTGAGGGCAATATCGCGGGTGCTAGCGAACGCGTTGATACGGACAAATACGAGAAAGAGGATGCTCGTGATTTCGCCCTTTGGAAACTCGTCGGCGCAGACGAAGAGCCGGGATGGGACGCACCATTCGGACGCGGCCGTCCGGGATGGCACATCGAATGTTCGGCGATGTCGATGAAGTATCTCGGCGAGACGTTCGACCTGCATGCGGGCGGCATGGACCTGCAATTCCCGCATCACGAGAATGAGATCGCGCAAAGCGAAGGTGCGACCGGCAAGCTCTTCTCAAAATATTGGGTACACAGCGAATTCCTGAAGATCGACGATGTCACTATGTCGAAATCGAAGGGAAACTTCTTCACGTTCCGCGACCTTCGCGAACAAGGATATTCGCCGCTTGCCATCCGCTACCTGCTCCTCTCGGTTCCCTACCGAAAACAGCTCAACTTCACTTTTGAGGGCCTGAAGGCGGCTGAATCGACGACCGAGCGGCTGCGAAACTTTCGGCAGCTCGTCCGCGAGGCTCGGATACCTGAAGCTCCGGCTGATACAAGGGCGATTGATGCGGTTTCTGCGGCGATGAAGGCGTTCGAGGCTGCGATGGATGATGATCTGAACACGGCCGCCGCACTTGCCGCCGTCCACGACATGGTCCGTGAGGTCAACACGATCCTTGCGGCCGACGGCCTAACAACGGAAGGAAAAGCCGCAGCACTCGAAGCGATCGAAAAGATCGACTCCGTTCTCGGCATTTTTGGCAAGGAAGATTGCGGCCTTCTTGATGAAGAGATCGATGCTCTGATCGCCGAGAGGCAGGAAGCTCGACGGCGGCGGAACTTCGCTCGCTCGGACGAGATCCGCGACGAACTCGCCGCAAAAGGGATCATCATCGAGGACACGAAGGACGGAATGCGTTGGCGCCGAAAATGAACGGCTAGCGTGACGCCGTTACGCCGGGACAGAGCTCGCCGTTGATGCTCGAATATTTCAGAAGCACTTCTTTGTATGTGTCGGTGTCGCGGCAATACGAGAGGCAGCGGTCATAGGGCTTTGAGTAAATATGTATGCTGACCGCCCGTTCGTCGAATTCGGCAAGATTCAGGACCTGATGTATCGGCTCCTCGAGATCGACCTTCGCCGCAAGGCAATCCTTCAATTCAAAGGTCTCTGTCTCGCGAAGTTTGCATCTGCGCTGTGATTCATCGATCTCTTCGACGGCGAAATTCAGCCCGCGGAGGCGTCCCACAGGCACCATCATCCAGCACTTCTGGTCCCAGTGGTTGTGAACCGGCGAGATCTGCCCTTTTTCCCAACAGATCGCGAGCATCTCAAAGCGATCGTCCTTGTAAACAAGGTTACGTGTATAGAAATCCGGGCTCCAGAAAAAATAGGGCTCGAGCGACTCGATCGTTACGGGATTCTTGGCCAGGAATTCGTAAACATTGTCTGTCACGAACTCTTCGTCCGGGATCGATCTGAGGCCTTCAACGAGGTCTAAAACAGGGATCGGCTGCATAGGCTAATTCTTCTTTGATTCGCGTAAAAAGTCAATGAATTCAGACGGGTTTCTTGTCAGGCCCGGAAAGGTCGCGCGCGTCCGTCCTTCGGCGTCGATTATCGCGTAGAACGGCATCGCTACGGTGCCAAAACGCTCTTCCTCGAAACGCTGCTGTTTTTCATACACCTCGCCCGATCCGTCCGTATAAAGTTTTGCAAGGACGAAGCGGCCAAGTTCTTTCCTTACGTCCTCACGCGGGAACATATTTGCCTCCATCCAGCGGCAATTCGTGCAGGTGTAGCCCGTAAAATCAATAAAAACCGGCTTCCCTTCGGCCCGCGCTTTCGCCATGGCGGCTTCAAGGTCGTTCTCGATCCATTTCGGTTCGTCCTTCGGCGAAAAGAGTTGAGGCTCGCCCGCCTTTGCCGGAGGCAGAAAAGACTCGACCTCGCCAAGTCTCGCACCGAAAAGGCCGGTCAAAAGATAGAACGCGACCGCAAAGCTTGCGATCGAGGCCATAAGCCTGACGGCCCCGAGCTTTTCCGGCCTCGGGTCATGCGAGAGTTGAAACTTTCCAAGCAGATAAACGGCAAGGACGATAAAGATAGCGATCCAGATCGCGAGGACCACCGGACGCGTAAAGATCCCCCAATGCCACACGAGATCCGCGTTCGAGAGGAATTTCATCGCGGCCGCCACTTCTAGAAAGCCCATCGCGACCTTTACCGAATTCATCCAGCCGCCGGAACGCGGAAGCTGGTTGACGAGCTGCGGCGCAAGGGCAAGCACAAAGAACGGCAGTGCAAAGACCACCGAAAATGCGAGCATCCCGACGAGCGGCATCCGCCAGTTCCCTTGTGACGCAGAAACAAGGATCGTGCCGACGAACGGCGACGTGCAGGTCAAGGAAGTAAGCGTGAACGTCAGTCCCATCAGCAATGCACCTACAACACCGCTGCCTTTCCCTTCCTCCTGCCGTGTCAGGGCGTCGAGTTTCGTCAGAACGCCGGACGGTATCGCGATCTCATACGCGCCGAAAAGATTGAACGCAAAAAAGAGGAATATCGCCGTAATGAGGAGGTTTACCCACGGGTTTGCGGCAAGGAGATTGACGCCCGCCGCCCCCATAAATATCGCAAGCAGCATTCCGGCGGCCGTGAATGTCGCGATGATCCCGAATGAATAGATGAGCGCAAGCTTGACCGAATGTGAGCGGCTGCCGCCGGAGTGGTTCGCGAAATAGGAGACCGTGATCGGGATCATCGGGAAGACGCACGGCGTCAGCAGCGAGAGCGCACCTAGCGTGATCGCAAGCCAAATGAACGGCCAGATATCCTGCGGCAGTGTCGAGGCGTTTGTCGGCGGCGGCTGCACCGAAGTTTCAACTGGATCGTCGGTCGATGTCGAGGACTTCGTAACGCGTTCTGCACCCGAGAGTGTCACGCGCATCGTACGCGGCGGCAGGCAAAGTGTATCGTTGCAGGCCTGAAAACGAACGTCCAACGCGATCTGTTCGAGCTTTGCATCGACACCGCCCGCAAGCGGCACCACGAACTTCGCTTCGCTCGTGAACGACCGCGTCTCAAGCGGTTTGCCATCTACCGTAAAATTCGGATCCGGCCTGACGATCGGTTTCGGACTTTTGATATCGCCGTCGATCTTCCAGGGTGAATCCGTTCCCGCCTTTATCGTCGTTGCGACCGGCCCGCCCGCGGGTTGGTCAAGTGCGTAAAGATGCCAGCCTTCGTCTATATTCGCGATGAGCGCGGCGTCGATCCGGCTTCCCTTTTCGCTCTTTTGAACACTCGCAGGCGCGGCCTCAAGACGCCACTTGACAGGATCCTGCGCAAGGGCCGCGGATGCCGCAAGAAGTATCAGTATGGGAAGTAGAAAAAAACGCGTCATACGGCCGAAAATCACACTATACCAAGTTTCTCCGAACACCGCTCACTTTGCCGTTCCATTTTTGCAGTTCTCGGCGCGGTCTCCTATAATGGAATGTTCGGGCATCTTATTTATTTTTGCCGATTTACAAGGATTGAGGGAGGATGACATCTTGCCAAAAGCAGCTACAAGCCGAAAGCCTGAGAAACGGGCCAATTTGACCTCGGCTAAGGGTAATGGAAAGGCCTCAAAAGGCACCGCAACTTCTGCGGCGTTTCGCGACGTCGAAGAGGCGATCAAGGAATACGAAGACCGAAAAGCCTCGCAGCTCCGCGCAATAAAGACCACCGATAAGAAAGTTCTTCGTGAAATGCTCTACCAGATGGTTCTCGGCAGGCATTTCGAAGAGAAGTGCGCCGAGGTTTACCGAATGGGAAAGATCGGCGGGTTTTGCCATCTTTATATCGGCCAGGAGGCGATCGGCGTCGGTTCGATGACCGCCCTCGAGCCTTCCGATATGGTGATCACGTCTTATCGCGACCACGTTCAGGCGATGGTCAAAGGCCTCTCGCCCGAAAGCGTGATGGCCGAGCTCTACGGTAAGGAAGGCGGATGCGTAAAGGGCAAAGGCGGCTCGATGCATATGTTCTCGAAGGAGCACGAATTCTTCGGCGGGCACGGCATTGTCGGCGGCCAGATCGGCGTCGCAACGGGAATGGCCTATGCCGCGAAATACAAGAACACGGGACAGGTCGTCCTCTGCTTCTTCGGCGAGGCGGCCGTCAATCAGGGCATATTTCACGAATCCCTGAACATGGCGGAGCTCTGGGGGCTTCCCTGCATCTATATTTGCGAGAACAACCGATACGGAATGGGCACTTCGCAGGAGCGTGCGATGAGCGCAAGCAGCATCGCGAGAAAGGCCGGTTCGTACGAGATGGCGAACGAATTCGTCGATGGAATGGACGTAATGGCCGTCAGGGCCGCAACCCTTCGCGCGATCGAACGCGCGCGGAATGAGAGCCGGCCGACGCTGCTTGAGATCCGGGCCTATCGTTATATGGGCCATTCAATGTCGGATCCGGGAAATTACCGCACTCGCGAAGAGATCCAAAAGTATCAGGAACGCGACCCGATCGTTCTCTTCAAGGACAGTCTGAAGGAAGCAAAGGTGCTCAGCGACAAGGACTTCGAGCAGATCGAACGCGAAGCGATCGAAGCGACCGACCGGGCGCTCAAATTCGCGGACGAAAGCCCGTTCCCGGACGAGAGCGAACTCCTGACCGACGTTTATGCCTGAACGCTCGCCGAGCCGGTTCATGGCAGATCTTGAACCGAACTCGCGTACGCGTGAATGGTAAGTTTTTTTGAGCAGCGGCGGCGACTGTTAAGGATGCAGGCCGCCATTTAAGCAAAGATCCGATCGAGTTTTTATATGGCTACATTAACGATCCGCGACGCCCTGAATCAGGCCCTTCGCGAAGAATTGATACGGGACGAGAACGTTTTCATTATGGGCGAAGAGGTCGCCGAATATGACGGCGCCTACAAGGTGACGCGCGGCCTTTGGAAGGAGTTCGGCGACAAACGCGTCGTCGATGCCCCGATCACGGAACTCGGGTTTGCCGGCCTCGGTGTCGGTGCGGCAATGGCCGGCTTGCGGCCGGTGATCGAATTCATGACCTGGAACTTCTCGATCCTCGCCGCCGATCAGATCATCAATCACGCCGCGAAAATGCTCTATATGTCCGGCGGCGAATTCAATATCCCGATCGTGTTCCGCGGCCCGAACGGCTCTGCATTTCAGGTCTCGTCGCAGCACTCTCAGGCGCTCGAAGCCCTCTATGCCAACTTCCCCGGCCTGAAGGTCGTGATGCCTTCAAATGCCGCGGACGCAAAGGGCCTCCTGAAATCCGCGATCCGCGACGACAACCCCGTCATATTTATGGAGCAGGAGCGGATGTACGGTATGAAGGGCGAAGTTCCGGAAGACGATGATTTCACGATCCCGCTCGGCGTCGCTGACGTCAAACGCGAGGGTACGGACTGCACGATCGTCGCGCGCTCGATGACCGTCCCGATGGCCCTGGATGCCGCCGAAAAGATCCGCGAACAGTTCGATGTGTCCGTCGAGGTCGTCGATCCGCGTACCATCAAGCCGCTTGATATCGACACGATCGCAAATTCCGTCAGGAAAACGAATCGGCTGGTTATCGTCGAAGAATCGCACGCCTTTGCTTCGGTCGGGGCAGAGATCTCGCATCAGATAATGGAGACAGCATTCGATCATCTTGACGCGCCCGTAAAGCGCATCTCGACGGCCGAAACGCCGATGCCCTACGCGAAGAATCTTGAGGCGGCCGCACTGCCGAGCGTCGATAAGATCATCGCGGCCGTAAAAGAGGTTTGCTACCTTTAATGGACAAAAAGGCGGCAAAAGTCGAATACAAGCTCGGGCGACGCCCGGCGGGTGTATTTCAGATCCGCGATCTTGCAAGCGACAAGGTATTCGTCGGTGCGAGCAAGAACCTGGATGCGATCTTCAACCGACACCGATTCCAGCTTGAAGCCGGCGTTCATGGGAACCGTGAACTGCTGGCCGCATGGGATAGATCGGGCGGTTCGAATTTTGCGTTCGAGATCCTTGAGGAACTTCCGCCGCCTAGGGACGCGAACCTTGACATCACGGCCGACCTCGAAGCGCTCGAGCTTCTTTGGCTTGAAAAACTGTCACCGTTCGGGGATGCGGGCTTCAACGATCGGCCGATCACTCGCGAAGAACGCCTGCATCGGATCGCGGCCCGGTCTCGCGGACACGCGGAGTAGTCTTTCGCCGCTCAGTGACCCGGATGCTGGATCGCAAGAATTTAGAACGATTTTAAGGACTCTATGGCTGAAAAATTCTTAATGCCGAAACTTTCGCCCACGATGGAAGAAGGGCAGATCTCTCGCTGGGTAAAGAACGAGGGCGATGCGTTCGAGGCGAACGAAACGCTGGCCGAGGTCGATACCGACAAGGCGACGATGGAGATGACCGCCCTTTCCGGCGGGACACTCTTGAAGATCCTGAAAGGCGCCGGCGACACGGCGGCTCTCGGAGAAGCGATCGCGATCATCGGCCAAAAAGGCGAGGACATCTCCGCACTGCTGGCCGAGGCCTCTCCTGCGGCTCCTGCCGCAAAGAAGGCCGAGGAAGCACCCGCACCAAAGGCAGCGGTGCAAGCGCCCGTCGCCGCAGTTGCTCCGACGGCTCCTCCCGCTGTTTCTGCGCCGACGAATGGCAGACTTCTCGTCTCGCCGATCGCCGCACGCATGGCCGCCGAGAACGGACTTGACCTAAAGTCGGTCGCAGGTTCCGGCCCCAACGGACGCATCATCAAACGTGATATCGAAACTGCCCTTGCCGGAGCCTCTCCTTCCGCGCGCACGGCTACGCCCGCATTTACGCCCTCGACCGTCGTCGGTGCTTCCGCCTATCGCGAAGAGCCTACCTCGCAGATGCGTCGTGTGATCGCGAGCCGCCTGGCAGAATCTATCGGCCCCGTGCCGACCTTCTACCTCACGCGTGAGGTAGAGATGGACAACGTGCTTTCGCTTCGAAAGGCAATAAATGCTTCGCAGCCGGAATCAGAAAAGGTCAGCGTAAATGACATCATCGTCAAGGCCGTCGCGATGGCCCTGAGGAAGCATCCCTTCGTGAACGCTTCGTATCAGGACCGCACGATCCGCTTTTACGAGCAGGCTGACATCGGCGTCGCCGTCGCGATCGACGAAGGCCTGATAACGCCGGTAGTTCGCGGCGCAGATCTCAAGGGCTTTGTCGAGATCGGGGCCGAGATCCGGTCGCTCGCCGCCCGTGCACGCGACAAGAAACTCCAGCCCGAGGAATATACCGGGGCAACGTTCTCGATCTCGAACCTTGGAATGTTCGGCATCAAGGAATTCACGGCGATCATCAATCCGCCGGAAGCCGGGATCATTGCCGTCGGAGCCGCGACGCCGACGCCTGTCGTCCGCGACGGCCAGATCGTCATCCGCTCGATCATGAACATCACGATGTCATGCGACCATCGCGTGATCGATGGAGCGACGGGTGCGAAATTCCTCGATACCCTTGCAAGGATGCTTGAACAACCTGCTCTGATGTTCGCGTGACCTTTCCCGGGCATTGTACGCGATAACGAAAAGAAGGCCGCCGGAAAAGGCGGCCTTCTTGTTGTTTTATCGCCTTGCAGCGGTCTATTGCTCTTCCGACTCGTCCTCCGGAATGGGCTTCGAGTTGCCACGGTCGTATTTTGAGAATCGCGAAGTTTTCAGCCACGAAGGCATTTGCTCATCTTCCGCGATCTGCCATCCGAGAATGGCCATCACTTCGGCTACGGTCTCAGCACCTTCCCAAGCCCACGTGTCCTTGACCGTATCGCCAGGCTGGTGATAATCGCCCTTCTCCCATTCTTTTATACGCTTTATCCAGATCTCTTTCTCGCCGGCCGGCGCCCCCAAAAGCATCAGAGACGGCACGCCACGCTCGACAAAAGAGTAATGATCCGACCGGTAAAAGACCTTCTCATCCGGCATCGGGTCCGGGATCACGTTCAGGTCAAGCGAACGAGCGACACTATCGAGCATCGGGCCAAGCGTGGAATGTTCCGCTCCGTATCCGACGATGGTCTTCACCGGTCCATAGACCTCAGATCCGATACCGTCAAGATTCAGGTCAGCCGCGACCTTTTTGATGTCCCAGGTCGCTCTTTCGCCCAATATTTCGATCCGAGCAGGCCGTATTCCTCGCCGGTTACGGCAAGAAAGATCATCGAACGCTTAGGCTTCCGCCCGAGCTTTGTGTAGGCCTCGGCAACCGAAAGCATTTCAGCGGTACCGAGGGCGTTATCGGCCGCTCCGGCATAGATGCTACCGTTCAGTTTGCCGTAGGCATCGTAGTGTGCGGAAAAGAGTACGGCCTCTTTGCTCAGGTTCGGGTCGCTTCCCTCGATCAGCCCGACAACGTTGTATGCCGTCACCTTGCTCGTCGTAAGTTTCGAGATGGCCTTTGCCTTCACCTTGAGGTCCTTGCCGCGAAATTTCGGATCGCCGGCAAGCTCGATCGCCTTCTCACGTGTCATCCCGGCGGCCGCGAAGACCTTCTCGATGCCCTTTGCCGTCATCGAGACGAAAACGGGTGCCCCTTCAGGCAAATTTTTGCTCTCGCCGCCAAGACTGACCTGCCGGCGGCTGAAATAGTCAACGGCCTGGTCTTCGGTCTGTTCTTCGTCACCTCGGCTAAAGGTGATGATCCCGGCCGGTCCCTTGCTGTAGAGATTCCGCATGATCGCTCGCTGCAGCTTCTGTTTTTTCCAGATCTCTTTCGAAAATCCCGGCGGCGGCCCTTCGATCATCGCAACGAACTTGCCGGCAATATCAACATCGGCAAGTTGGTCGATGCCTGCGGCCTTGCCCTGGATCGCATAACCGACAAAAACGATGTCCCCGCTGGCCCGACGATCACCCGTGCGCGGCATGAACGCGAAATCTTTGCCGTACTCGAGCATGGTGTCACCGGCGGAGAATGACGTTGCCGGATCGATAACGGTCTCGGTAAACCCGACCTTCTGAAGATAGCTGCCCTTGTCGCCTAAGGGCTTCATTCCAAGCGCCTTGAACTTCTCGGCGATCCAGTTCGCGGCCTTCTCACCGCCGGGTTGGCCCGTCCCGCGGCCCTCCATTTCGGGAGCCGCCAACGCCTTCGTACTGTCGGCGATCGACTGTACGGTAATGCTCTCGCGGAGCTGATCGGCGACCGGCCGTGCGGGAGCGGCCGTCTGTGCGGCAGCAGGCGAAATGAAGGCCGCCAGCATGGCCGCACTAAGGATAAAGGCGGGCAGGCGCCCGCGATCGGTTCTTGATCTCATAATTTCCTTATTGAAAGTAAAATTTGTCGCCGCAAATCGCGGCCGTTTGGTATTATCAACCTTGCTCGATAGAAACTCAAAACCGAACGAGGCCACGCCGGCGCCTGCTGACGGCCATGTTAGTGCGTTTGCGGCACTCGTTGCCGTTCAGCTCTTCTACGGCACTCTGCCGGTTGCCGGCAAGGTCGTCCTTACGCACATTCCGCCTTTCGCACTCGTAGGATTTCGTATCGGGATCACGGCGGCCGTCCTAGCCATTGTGCAGACGATTCGCGGACGAGTTTGGCTTGCCGACAGACGGGACTATCTTCGGCTTGCAGGCCTTAGCGTCTTCGGTGTGCTGCTCAATCAATATCTGTTCATCGGCGGGCTTGCTCTGACGCGAGCTTCGAACGCATCGATCCTCGCGATCACGATACCGATCTTCACGCTTCTTTTGAGCGCGCTCTTTCGTTACGAAAGGCTGTATTTGATAAAGGCGGTCGGGATCGCCCTTGCGGCGGCCGGCGTGGTCTTCCTGATCGACCCGAGAAAGGCTTCATTTGACAGCGCAACGACCCAGGGCGATCTGCTGATGATCCTGAATTCGCTCGCCTTCGGGATCTACGTCGCGATATCGAAAAACATCATCTCGCGGAACGGCCCTTTCCGCTCGATGATGTGGGTATTCGTTTTTTCGAGCATTGTTGCTATTCCCGTTGGAGCATTCAGCATTTCGAGCGTCGAAGTCTCGCAGCTTTCGCCGCAGATCTGGGCGTTGATCCTGTACATCGGCGTTGGTGCGACCGCCGCTCCGTATCTCCTCAATGCGTATGCTGCGACGCGTGTCGATCCTTCAACCGTGGCTGTTTTCATATACCTTCAGCCGGTGCTCGGCGTCATTCTCGCCGTCGTTTTCCTCAAAGAAGAGATGGGACTTGGGTTCATTCTCGCCTCGCTGCTCGTATTCGCGGGTCTCTTCATAGCCACCCGTCGAACAGCGAAAGCGGCCGCATAGGTGGCTGCCGTTATCAGATTTTGCAACCAATTCCCGAAAACGCGCGTAAAATGGCCATATCCGCCGGGATCCGGTCAACGAGGAAGCGATGCCGACAAATATCACCGAGACAGTTCATTCTGAGACAGGAAAGATCGTTCTTCGCGTCGAGGGAGACCTTTTTCTTGAGGATGCGGTCTTGCTTGAGCGGATCGCGAAAGGCCTCGTTGAAGAGGAGTCAAAAGGCGTGATGATCGACCTCGCCGACCTTGATTTCCTCGACAGCGAGTCTGCGGCGGTCGTCAAACGCCTGATCGAGACCGACGGCATCGAGGTGAACGGCCTTGAGATATTCCTTCAATCTGCCATCGACCTCGTCGAGCGCGGAGCCTAGTCCGCCCCTTTTTCCTGCAGACAACTCTCGGCATATAATCTCCCGTGTATGGATTCAGCCGAACTCGCCGCGTACCTAGGCGGAAAACTGATCGGTCGAGGAGACGTCACGATCTCCGGGTTTGCCGAGCTTGGGGCCGCCCGAGAGGGCGACGTAAGTTTCTTTGCCGGAAGCGGTACGATGCCCGAAACACACGCGGGCTGCCTGCTTATCGGTGAAGACGTTGAACCTCCGACCGGCGAAGCCGCCGTTATCGTTGTAAAGGACCCTAAACTCGCCTTTGCAAAGGTGGTCGCAAAGCTCTTCCCGCCTCGCCGCCTTGCCGGCATCGATCAATCGGCGAAGGTCGCTGCCGAGGCCGACGTTCGCGCGTCCTTCATCGGAGCAAATGTCGTGATCGAATCGGCCGCCGAGGTCGATGCGGACGTCGAGATCCACGCCGGCTGCTACGTCGGAAGCGGTGTAAAGATCGGCCGCGGGACCCGCATCTTCCCTAATTGCACAATTTACGAGAATGTAACTATCGGCGAGAACTGCACGATCCACGCCGGATGTACGATCGGTGCGGACGGATTCGGATTTGTGCGAGACGGTGCCAACGGGTATGTGAAGTTTCCGCAGGCGGGCTCGGTCTCGATCGGCGACGAGGTCGAGATCGGGGCGAACTCGTGCGTCGATCGCGGGGCTCTCGGCGTGACCGAGATCGGCGACGGGACAAAGATCGACAATCTCGTCCAGATAGCACACAACGTGAAGATCGGTAAACGCGTCGTCATTGCGGCCCAGACCGGCATTTCCGGCAGCACAGTGATCGAGGATGACTGCGTCATCGGCGGACAGGTCGGTATGGGCGACCACGCCCGCGTGCTCTCGGGTGCCGTTATCGGTTCTCAGGCCGGCGTCCTGCCGGGCAAGATCGTCCGCAAAGGTGTCTGGTGGGGCACACCCGTGCAGCCGCTCGATGATTACAAGCGACAGAATGCCCTCGTCAAGGGCCTTGGAAGGCTCAAGGAGGAGGTCAAACGACTTCGCGGGCTCATTGAGCGGGACGAAGGCCAATAAGCTTCAGGATCGCCTCAGCGGCCCGCTTCGACGCTCCGCCGTGGCCTAGTTTTTCCGCCGCTTCTTTCAACTTCGCCCGAACTTCCCTATTCACGTCGGGTATGAGCAGCCGCTCGATCTCGTCGGCCAGTGTTTGTGGCGTGAACTCATCCTGCAGGAACTCTTTTACGATCCTTTCGCCCGCGATCAGATTTATTAGGCCGTAGTGCTCTACCGAGATCAGCGGGACGAACAGCTTGTAATTCAATGACGAGGTCTTATAAACGACGGCCATCGGCGTCCCGATGATCCCGGCCTCGAGCGTTGCGGTGCCGCTTGTGACCGCCGCCGCGTCCGATGCATTAAGCACGTCATACGTCTGGCCTACGGCAACTTTGACGGGAACCCCTGCGGCTGCGATAAAGCGTTCCGCGTCCGGCCGGTCCTTCTCGGCCGCGAGCGGGACGATGAACTGCCTCGCAGCGTCGTTCCCCGCGAGGAGTTTCGCGGTTTCGAGCAGGACAGGCAGTATCCGGACGATCTCTTTATGACGGCTTCCCGGGAGCAACGCGATGATCGGCCGTTCAGCGTCGAGTTGATGTTCCTTTGCGAGATCCTCGCGGGATCGGGTGGCAAATACTTCGCGAGCAAGCGGATTCCCGACGTACTCGACGTGCTCAAGGCCGCGGCGTTCATACCATTCCTTCTCGAATGGAAGGATCGTCAGTAGAAGTTCGACGTCGCGTTTCAAAGCCTCGACACGATATTCGCGCCAAGCCCAAACTTGCGGCGAAATGTAATAGACGACCGGAACGCCGAGCTTTCGCAGCTTTTTGGCAAGCTTTAGGTTGAATTCCGGAAAATCGACAAGCACCGCCGCATCCGGGCGTTCTGCGGCAGCGGCTTCTGTGAGCTTCCGCATTGCCGCGAGGAACATCGGCAATGCGCCCGCGACCTCAAGCAGGCCCATGATCGAAAGCCTGTCCGCCTCGACAACCGCAGAAACACCCGCAGCACGCATTTTCGGGCCAGCCGAGCCAACGAAATGCAGCTCCCCGCCGGCAAGATCCTGAAGGGCCTCGACAAGGCTTGCGGCGTGCTTATCGCCGGAGGCCTCGCCGGCCACGATCAATATTTTTCCCGATGTTGGCACTTGTTGCGTAAACCGTTAAAACTAAATGATATACAGCCCGCGATAGTTTACAACCGCAGGTGGAACTTCGTGCATCAAAGCGTGCAGTTTTTGTATATCGCGATATTGGCGAAAATGATGATCGAGTGCGTTTGCCTCAAGTGCGGTAAACGGCTTAAAATCTATTGTTTTTGAGTCCTTGCCGACGAATGAGATCTGCTCGCACGCGGCATTAGCTTCGAAAAGTCCTCCGGAGGAATCTGTGACATTTCGCTTTAGTATTTTATTTTTTGCAATTATCTTTTGTCTCGGCATCAGTTCGCAGGCGTCGGCGCAGCTTGATTCCGTGATCGGCCAGATCACGAATGCCCCGGCCGAATCTTATGCCGGCGGGATCAGCGGCGATGGCCGCTTTGTCGTCTTTGAATCGAACGGCGACGTCGCGACCGAGAACCCACGCAACAGCGATCACAACATCGAGATCTTCGTTTTCGATTACGCCCAGCGAAGGATCTTTCAGATCACCGATACGAAGAACGTTCTTTACGATGTCAACGGCGAGAACGTCTTTAGCAATGTTCGTATAAGCATCGTCAACACGAGGCCGATCATCAGTCACGACGGCAAATGGATCGCATTCTCGTCGAATGCGACGATCGCGTATCCGGGCGATGACACGAATCCTCCCGTTATCAGCACCACAAATCCCGGCTCGTTCGACGGCAACTCTTTTACGAGCCCGACGCCGACGCCCTCCGGCAGTCCAAGTCCGAGCCCTTCGCCGGCACCGAATCCGTTGACGCGCGACGCAAACCTCGAGATGTGGATCTACCAGATGCCGGTCTTCTCGCCCGTTCCCGATATGACGAGCGGCGTCGAGGTCCCGTATCAGGAACTTGCAGGCGGCACCTTCACGCGAGTTACGAATACGGTCCCGAGCCAACTGCCTCGCGGCGGCACCCAAAACGCCGGAGCATTCATCGCTGACGATAACCACGACGCGAGCATTTCCGACGACGGAAGTACGATCGCATTCGTCTCTACGCGTGACCTCGTTCCGGGAGTGGGCAATTCGTTCCCGCTCAACGAGGATAACGATGAGATATTCACATTCCATCGCCCGACCTCAACGCTGAACCAGATCACGAAAACCCCGCGTGGCGTGATATCGGACCCGATCTACAACAAGAATCCAACGATCTCCGGCAACGGCGGGCGGGTCGTCTTTGCGAGCACGGGCGACAACCCGATCGTGGGAATGACCGGCGGCGACAATCCGGCTTCGAGCCGGAACGAGGAGATATTCGTCTCCGACCTGACCGCGACCGGCGACGTCGGCACTCTCAAGAAACAAGTGACCGTCACGACCCCGACACGCCCGGAGCGATCGTGAACATTCTCGACCTCGGGCGAAGAATGAGCCGCGACGGAAATCTTGTGGTCTTCGATTCATACGCCGACCTCGCGAACGAGAACAGCGGCACGAATTACTCTTCGTTCGCGACGTATCTATACGACATTGCGGCGAATTCCTTCCGTCGCGTTCTGCCGCGGAGCGATGCCGACTCTGCGGCCCTCGGCGGCGACCTCCAGCGTTACGGTTCATTCACCGATACCGATCTGGCAGGCACGCCGTCCACCCTGATCGTCGAAACAAGGATGAATATAAAGGCCGACGGTACCATTCCCGCGACCGCAGCCGACGGACTGAACCCGAACCCGAATCGTCCGGCGCAGCTTTACACCTATCCGCTGAACGTGCCGCCCGCAAATGCCGCATTTACGCGGATCGCAAAGTTCCCTTCGCCGAATGTTTTTCTGGCTTCTACACGAGCTTTGACATCGGATTCGGCGCAGCGTTTCGCGTTCAATATGTCGCTTACCGAGCTCGGCGGCGGCAACCTCGATTCCTCGCCGGAAGTCTATTATATGCTCACACCGACGGCGATAAACGAGACACGAATTTCGGCGAACTTTGCCACCGGAGCAAGTAAGATCCCGGTCTCGCCGACCGTGGTCCCGTCCCCGAGCCCAACGGCAACGCCGACACCATCGCCTTCACCGTCGCCGTCTCCGACCGCATCACCGACGCCAACACCGACGCCCACTCCGCAGTCACCTCCGGCCGTTTTCGGGCTTGCACCGGGAATGCGGGCGATTATGAACTTTCAGGCCGGTATCGATCGCCCATTCGTTGAGCGATCAGGAGTCGGTTCCATGCAGCGGAGCTTCCAGCTGCCGATCCAGTTGAGCGGCGTAACGATGACGATCAACGGGTTCGCCTGCGGCCTCGTGCGTGTAAGCCGCCATAGGATCGACTTTGTCGTTCCGCGCGGCCTCCCTGCGGCCGTCGAAGGCACAACCTATGACCTTGTGCTTAACAATAACGGCACGGTAATGCGTACGCAGGTCGTTCTTGTCCCCGCAAGGCCGGACGTTTACAGCTTTGAAGGACTTGAGGGCCCGGGCGGTCGAGCAAAGCTCTTTAACGTTACGAACCGCGTACATACGACCGAACCATTTACGGTCAGAACGAGGCGGATAAGGCCATTCGGACGCGTCCCGACGCGGCTTCGCCTCTATATGACCGGTTTCAACCCGCGTATCGGGGCGGGCGTCATCAACATACGTATTGGGCTGGGCCAAAATCGGTTTGTTGCGATCACGGCCGACCCTGTCGAGGTCGAGCCGGGTATCTATGCGCAGGATTTTGAATTGACCGACCACCTTAACGGCGCGGGAGATCAGCCTGTCGTCGTGATCGTTGCGATCAATGGTAATGTGTTCGCTTCCCGTCTTGACGATCAGGCACCGCGTACGACCATTCTCTGACGCCCTTAGAACGGCCTAACAACACGGGCGAGGCTCTTGCAGCCTCGCCTTTTTTCGCTCTTTCTCAGGCCGATTCGGGCCAACTTGCTTCACGGCCGGCACAAACCGTGTTTGCCTCTGCTAGCGGGGTATATTATCCTTTAGGTTATGCGGTAATAACGAAAATTTTTGCGACTACCGTCCCTTTCAACGTTTATCTACATTAGAGATTCTTTTTACGAATAAGGAGTACTGATAGAAATATGGCCGGAAAAGACGTTAGCACAATGCTTATTGCGCCGAAGGTTTGGAAAAATGGCGAGCTCGTCGAATGGGACGATGCGAAGATCCATGTGATGTCACACGTGGTCAATTACGGGTCGAGTGTTTTCGAGGGCATACGTTGTTATACCACCTCGAACGGCCCCGCCGTCTTTCGCCTTACCGAGCATATGCAGCGGCTGCTGAATTCGGCCAAGATCTATCGAATGGACTCGAAATTCACCCGCGAAGAGTTCTGCCAGGGCACGATCGATGTGATAAAAGACAGCGGCCTCGACCACTGCTACATTCGCCCGCTCATCTTCCGCGGGCTCGATCACGATAAGCCGGCCTTCGGCGTTAATCCGTTCCCGAACCCGATCGATTCCTATATCGCGGTTTGGCAGTGGGGCAAGTATCTTGGCGACGAGGCCCTCGAATCCGGGATCGACGTTTGCGTGTCGAGCTGGACGCGTATCACGTCGAATTCGATGCCGGCGATGGCAAAAGCAGGTGCGAACTATATGAATTCGCAGCTCATCAAGATGGAGGCACTGCTTGGCGGATTCTCAGAAGGAATCGCACTCGACGACCGCGGCTATCTGTCGGAAGGTTCGGGCGAGAATCTATTCCTCGTTAACAACGGCAAGCTTCTCACGCCGCCTCTCGGAGCTTCGATCCTGCCGGGCATCACGCGGGATTCGGTCATTCAGATCGCTCGCGAGCTTGGCATCGAGGTGGTCGAGACCGCAATTCAACGCTCGGCCCTTTACGTTGCGGACGAAGCGTTCTTCACCGGCACGGCCGCCGAGATCACGCCGATCCGTTCGGTCGATCGCATCACGGTCGGAGCAGGAAAACGCGGGCCCGTAACCGAACGCTTGCAGGACGAATTCTTCAAGGTGATCCACGGCGAACGCGAAGCTCCGTTCGGCGCCGAATGGCTCACCTACGTGAATCCTGAAAAAAAAAACGGCTAACGCCTAAGTAGGTTTTTCGCAAAAAAAAATAGAATGGCCAATGGCGGGTCACCCTTATCGGGTCCTCCCATTGGCCTTTTTGCATAAGCTTGCTCCTTATCTGAAGCCCTGGGCGAACTGCTCAGTTCCGAAGCTGCCGATACCGTTCAGCCTAAAACTGAAAACGACCTTATTCTCACGGCGTGCACCGACATTGAACGTGTAGTATTGCAGTGCCAGCGAACAGCAGTCGTAAGCGTAGCCGATCGTGTAAAGCGAGCTGATCAGCGGATTCAGATTTGCTGCTCTTCGATTCTCAAAATCAAAGAACAGCGATGTTCCGGCATACGGCCCTTTGTCGCGATTGCCGACAAAGACGGAAGGACTCCATTGGGCTCCGCGAAGCGTCCCCGGCTCTGACCCGTCAGGCCGCGCATATTGAGCAAGCGACGGGATCAGCGTCACGCGACGCGTATAGTAGAGCGTCTGGAAGAACTTGAACATCTTCGTGTCATAGCCGACGGTCGCTGCAATGTCGCGAAGGCCGTCACCATACAAGCCCCAGTCCATGCGGGTGCTCACGAAGACGGTTTTCTGCGGGCGGTAGGTCGCCTCGATGTTGATCGGCGAGAACCTTCGAGCCGCACCGCCGAATGAATAAAAACTCAGGGCCGTGATCGGTTCGATCTGATTTCGCCGCCCTGCGATCAGAGCGCCGCCGAACGTCTTATCGAAAAAGTATTTCCCTCGCACCGTCACGGTAAACAACTCGTACGGCTGGATCGAGAGGCCGTCGCGTTTTGCCTCGTCCTCGTCCCGCAAACGCTTTTGAGCATCTTCGGTAACGGCCTCGGCATAGCGCCTTGTGTAGATGCGATTCGTAATGCCGTACTCGATCTCGTTCGTGTCGGTTATCGTGTCGATATAGTCAAAACGAATGATCCGATTGAAGTTGTTCACTCCCTTGACGAACCGATACGTCAGGAACGGCTCGATGACATGCCGGAACTTGAACTTATTCCCTTTTCCGTAGAAGTTCCTCGCAAGGGCGACGGGCCGTATGTCGAGCGTGAACTGCCCGTATTTACGGGTCACATCCGTGCTTATCACGTTCCGGCGGAAGTCGAGCGAGTTCGAGTAATACGTCGCACGCGCCGCGACCGATGCCGTGACGTTAAGATATTTCGTGTATATCGGCAGCGTAAACTCAGGATAGACATCGAACCGCTGCATTATGGCCGGTGTGATAGTCGGCTCTTGTTGATTCAGCATTCGGTAGATACCGATATCGTCAACCTGTTCTCGCCGCGAGATGCCTTCGAGCGAAGTTTTGAATGAGAAATATGCGTTCTTGAAGAACGAGATCCGGGACGGACGCTTCTCGAATGAGATGCTCGGCAGATTTCGTGTTTTGACGCGGACATTCGGGATCGAGATCACCTGCGAGCGGGCGAGAACGTTCAGTGTGTAGTTCGTCCAACTCTTGTTCACAAAGACCTGCGATCTTTCGATCGGCGAGATTATCTGTTGAATGCCTTCGAGAAACACCTGTCGGAAAGCAAGATTCGATGTGATACGAACATCTGCCGAAGCCGTAAACCCGTTCGGAAAATACTGAACGCCCTCGGCGAAGACCGTCGTGCCGCCCTGGTCCGGGTGGTCCTTGTCTTCGCCTGCACCAAAGACGCGGTCCTTTACCGCAAAGAATCCGATGTTGAAATACGACCGCGAATTCGACCTCGTCCGCAGTTCCGCTCCGTATCCGAATCCGCGTGATGTATAGATATCACCGCGGAAGGTTACGTCTGCGGACCGCCCGAGCGTCTGGAAATACGCACCCGAGATCTGAAGGCCTTTTGTCGGCGAAAACCCGAAGGCCGGCGTCAGAAAGCCCGACTTTCGATCCTCCTTGTCGATCGGGAGCGATGCGAACGGAAGCGCGACCAGCGGCACGTTCTTGACGAGGAATTTCACATTCTTGAGCCGAACGCGGTCGCCGATCTTGATGCGGGCTGATTTTGCCGTAAAGCTCCATTTCGGCACGGCCTCATCGCAGGCAGTGAATTCGCCGTTCGTTACCTGAAGCTCGTTCAGCGAGACGCGTTCGACACGCGCGGCCGTAAAATACAATACGGTGCCGTCATTCGTTTGATTCGTAAATCCGGTCGCGTCTTCGAACCAGCCGAGTTTCGTCTTGTAATTCCACTCCGAACGCACGCCCGTGATCCGTTCGTCGTTCCCTTTATCAAAGATCACGTTGCCGGTGGCGACCATCCTGTTCTCGGCCTCGTAAATAACGATCTTGTCGGCCTGCATCCTGTAGATCCCGTAATGCGCATCCACATTGCCTTCGTGCGTGACGACGCGGTGCCCGGCCGTACCCTCGACCGACTGCTTTTCCGAATAAACGACGACCTCGCCGTCGCCGCCTTCGGGTTCGACCTTGTCCTTCGGCTTTTGGCCTTTTGGCGCTATTACGCCCTTGCCGGGCGAGATCGGGTTGATATTCGGAGTATCTGTGATCGGGTTTGCGACCTGGCGGTCAACGGGATTCGTCTGCTGAGCGCCTGCCGGCGAACACAGTAAGAACAACAGGATCAAAATGCAGCAGGCCCAGCAAGATCGCATCTGATGAAAGGGGAATTCTCGTCTGAAAAAGATGCTAACACGAACACGGTCTCATACTAAAATCGAAGAAATTTCAGCGCACGAGGCATAGTGAAAAACCTCAGGAGAGTTCTAAAAGGAAATAGTTGGTTCCGTCGATCCGGATCAGCCGTCCGCTGGAATACGGAGCCAGCACGAAGAGTTTCGGGTCATACGCCGTGCCGTCCAGGCGCTGTCGCCAGACGTCTCGCTCTGAGCCGTCAATTCGCTCGGATACCAGCTTTCCGGCGAGATGCTCACCTTTCCCTTCGCCGGGCCCGATCCCGCGACGATCTTGTCGGCATCTTCGGGAGTAAAACGCAGGACGGCGACGAGTTTTTCCGAGCCAACTTCTTTTTTCCAGACGAGATCTTCGGCCTCGTACGGGACATTTATGAGCAGCCGGAGCTCTTCGAGGTTCGAATTCGCCGAATTAGCTTCGGAATTGACGTTCGCGTTCGAGTTCGACGCGGGAGCGGTATTATTCCCGCTTCCGGCGCATCCAAATGCCGAAAGCAGCAGCGAGATCAGTACTATGTGGAAAATTTTCACGATCTTGGACAGCCGAATGAACTAAGAAAAACCAGAAGCGAACCATTTCACCTTACAGAATTGCCCGGCTTAACGCAAAAGGCGAAGACGCTCGGGCCGCCCGTTCGGCCTTCGTTCCTGGCTGCAAAATCGTGATATTCTAAACGTTGTGATCGAAGATCCTTCTCTTATGACACCAGAGACAAAGCAAGCGCAAACTGCCAATGTAAGCGAAAAAGAGCGTTGGGAGACCGAAACGCTCAAACCCGCGATCGCGAAACGCCCGGAACGCAAGGCGACATTCGAAGGGGTTTCACTCGAGCCGGTCGAAACGTTGTATTCCGCGGCCGACGCCGAATCGATCGATGTCGGTTTCCCCGGCGAATACCCGTACAAACGCGGTATTCACCCGACGGGCTACCGCGGGAAGCTTTGGACGATGCGCCAGTTCGCGGGCTTCTCGTCTCCGGAAGAAACGAACCGCCGCTTCAAGTATCTTCTCGAACAGGGACAGACCGGCCTTTCGGTCGCTTACGACCTGCCGGCCCTGATGGGGCTTGATGCCGATTCGCCGCTCAGCGAAGGCGAGGTCGGTAAATGCGGCGTCGCGGTATCTTCGCTCGCGGATTTTGAAGCGCTCTTTGCCGGCATTCCGCTTGAAGGAGTTACCGTTTCTCAAACGATCAATGCCCCGGCACCGATCTTTCTTGCGATGTATCTCGTTGTCGCGGAAAAGCAGAAGGCCGATCTCAACAAGATCTCCGGCACGCTTCAGAACGACATCCTAAAGGAGTACATCGCCCAAAAGGAATGGATCTATCCGATCAAACCGGCGATGAAGCTCGTTATCGACACGTTCGAGTACTGCTCAAAGCACGTGCCGAAATACAACCCGATCTCGGTGAGCGGTTATCACATTCGCGAGGCCGGCGCAACGGCCCTTCAGGAGCTTGCGTTTACGCTTCGTGACGGTGTCGAGTACGTGCAGTACGGCGTAGATCGCGGCTTGAATGTTGATGAGTTCGTGCCGCGACTCTCATTCTTCTTTAACGCCCATAACGACTTCTTCGAGGAGATCGCCAAATATCGTGCGGCCCGTGTAATCTGGGCCCGGACGATGAAGGAGCGATTCGGCGCCAAAAATCCTCGGACGATGCAGCTGCGGTTCCACACGCAGACGGCCGGAGTTTCCCTGACCGTGCAGCAGCCGCTCAACAACATTGCCCGCGTTGCGATCCAGGCTCTTGCGGGCGTCCTCGGCGGCACACAGTCCCTGCATACGGACTCTTATGACGAGGCCCTCGCTCTGCCGACCGACAACGCCGCTCTGATCGCCCTGCGGACGCAGCAGATCATTGCCGAGGAAACGGGCGTTGCGAACACGGTCGATCCGCTCGGCGGAAGCTACTACGTGGAATCCCTGACGGAAAAGATGATCGAAGGCTGCTTTGATTATTTCGAGAAGATCGACGGTTTCGGCGGAATGGTCGAGGCGATCGAAGCAGGTTTTCCGCAGCGTGAGATCCAGGAGTCCGCGTATCAGTATCAGAAAGCCGTAGAACGCAACGAACAGACGATCGTCGGTGTAAACAATTACGTGATGGACGAAGAGATCCACAAGACCGACATCCTGCAGATCGACGAATCCGTCCGCGATCATCAGCTCGCAAGGCTTCAAAAGACGAAGGATACGCGAGATAACGGCGCCGTCGCAAAGTCGCTTGATGCCCTGAGAAAAGCTGCCGTCGCCGACGAGAACACGATGCCCGCGATCATAAACGCCGTGGCCGCATACGCGACCGTGGAAGAGATCTGCGTCGCTCTTCGTGACGTTTACGGCATCTACGAAGAGCCTGCATTTTGAAGTCCGCGAACGGGAGTTAAATTTTGGCCACTCAGGCGGAAAATTATCTTCTCGGTGCAAGGGGCGAGGCCCTCGCAAGCGCGTATTTACAAAGCTGCGGCTACCGCATCGTCGTTACGAACTTCAAGGTGCCCGTCGGCCGTAATCGTGCCGGTGCCGCCGTCACGGGCGAGATCGACATCATTGCACTTGACGGCCGCACACTGTGTTTTATTGAGGTAAAGACGCGTCGGTCAGAGGAACTTGTACCCGCGATAGCCGCGGTCGATCGGCAGAAAATGCGGCAGATCACGCGAACGGCTCGCGTCTATCGACGGATCTTCGGCGTTCGAGATATGCCGGTCCGCTACGATGTCGTCACTGTCCTTGCCCCACGCGACGGAGAGCCGACGATCACTTTGACGAAAGCCTTTTGGAACGAAGCCGCCCTAAAGAAGCGAACTTGGGCCTCTGACAGATGGATGAACTAACTCCGCCACCGCCTTGCGAAGCAACAGCACACTCACGCAGGATCGAACTTCGCTTTGCTGATGACAGACCTCGCCGGCTAGAGGTTTGGCGTCGCGAAGGCGACACCGCCGGTTGGGAACTCATTACGACCACAGGGCGGCCGACCTTCGTCGATCGGCCGACAAAGCCCGGTCAATATTACGAATATCGAACGCGAGAGGTCCGCGAGGCAGCAGCCTCCGAATTCTCGCGTTCGACAGTGGTTTACGGCCGCTGAGCAACGCGGCCCATTCTTCCCTTGCTTACTTGATCTCCCAGGACGTGCCGAACGTGAAGGAACGGCCGCGTGCCGGTGCGAAGTTGAACTGCTCGCTGTACGCGCGGTTCGCAAGATTCGAAACCCCGACATTGATGTTGAAATTGAATCTTTCTCGGCGGAAATAGTAACCGCCCGAAACGTTGTGCGTCACAAACCCCGGCTCGGGGCCGCCGTTCCCGCCCTGATTCACGGGAAGCAGGAACTGCGGCGAAAGCCGTTTCTGCGTTGCGACGATCCTCGCCGTGTAATCAAAGAAGTAGTTGCGGCCGAAATTCTGCCATCGGACGCCGACGTTCGTTCGGAACGGGCTGATGATATCAAGCGGCACGTCCTTCTGCGTGTCGTCGCCGCGAAGATAGCTGAAGTTACCGTTCGGCGTCAAAAGGCCGAGCCTCACCTTGATCGGGACCTCGAACTCCGCCTCAAAGCCTTGAATGCGTGCAGTATCAACGTTCTGCGTTTGATAGACGCGGATCGGAGCCCGTCCCGGAGGCGAACTTACGATATGGCAGTTGTCCGCGTCATAGACGGTCCCGGGCTGAACGATAAAGATCGGGCAGCCGCGGCTGTCGAACGCAGCGGGCGTGGACATAAAATTCCGATAGCTGTTCGAGAAATAGGTCGCGGAACCCGCAAAATGCTTATTCTTAAAGCGAACCGTCGCATCGAAATTCACGCCCGTCTCGGGCTTTAGTCTCGGATTTCCGACAACGAATCCGCCGATCGAGCCCGAATCCGTAAAGAAGATCTCAAAGATATTCGGCGTTCGGAACGAGCGGCCGACGCGGCCGGCAAGCGTGATCTGATCCGTCAGGTTAAAGACCGCACCGAAATCGCCGGTAACGGCCGTCGTCGAGACATCCATTCCGTTCGCGAGACTGTCGATCCCAAGGTCGTGGATCTGGTCTGGCCGAAGCTGCGGCAGGCCGAAGCCTGTCGTCGGCTCAGCTTTCGTTAGGAACTTGTCGATGCGAATGCCGCCCGTCAATTTGAACCGCTTCGTCACGCGAAACTCGTTCTGTGCGAACGCGGCGAAATTCGTAAGCGTCGCGTCGGGCACGCTCTTCGAGTTATCGATCGACTGGACGGGCGACGTCGGCGTAAAGGCATTGATGATGGTCCGCACGTCCTTGTTCGAATCACGGAAAAAGCTCGCACCCGCAGTAAGCATATTGCGGCTGCCGATCTTCCAATCGGTCTGCAGGTCCGCTCCCGTCGTGCGCGTGTCCGTGATCGTTTCGCTGAAGCGGTACATCCCCGGAAAGTACGGCGGCATCGGGTCCACGGTCAGGACGTTCGTAAAATTACGATCCTGCTTCTGGTAGTAACCCGAAAGCGATACGCGAAGCAGCTCTTTCGTGATGGACGCTGCATCGTAACGCAGGTTCACCTTATCGCGGTTCGAGTATGGGAAATTCCCGCTGAAGGCGCCGACCAGGCCCGCAGAACCTATATTCGCTCCGCGACGGCGATCGTAGCCGGCCTTTATCGTGTTCAGATCGTTCAAAAAGAAGCGCGTTGTTATCGAGGTGTTGCTGCCGTGCGACTGTGAATTCAGGACCTCACCTTCGTCCGTGATGCCGATGCCCTGGTCACGAAGCTCCGTGAGGAACGAGCCCTTAGGCTTGCCCGTAAAGTAATTCCCTGCCCGCTCAAGCGACTGTGCCACGCGGAATGCAAAGTATCGCGTCGAGCCTGTCAGCCCAAGCGAACCGCGAAGCGTGTCTTCGTTCGAACTGTAGAAAGTATCGAGGCGGCCGCCGAATCGGAAACCCTTGTCACGACGCGCCGGCCGGTGTCGCTTGTGATGATGTTGATCGTACCCGCAAGAGCGTCCGTGCCGTAGAGGACAGAACCGCTGCCGCGGACGACCTCGACCGATTCGATCTCGCCCGTGTCGATCAGTCCCGTCTCAACGCCGGACTGGCCCGTCGATGTTCGGCTGTTGTTCAGCCTTTCGCCATCGACGAGTATGAGCACGCGGTTGCTGTCGAGTCCGCGGATCCGCGGACGCACCTGAAACGCGCCTTCATTAACGGTCGAAGTTCCGGGCAGCGTACGAAAGATATCGCCGATCGTGTTGATGCCCTGTTCCTCGATCTCTTTCCTTCCAACGACGGAAACCGGTACGGCAGTCTCCTCGGTCGTCACCTGCGTGCGGGTCGCGGTCACGGTCACCGTCTCGCTGATCCCGTTGATGTCGAGCCGGAACGTTTCCCGGAGTCCCGTTCCCGGGGAATAAGCGACCTCTCTCGTCATCGACGCGAAGCCCGTCGCATCGACGGATATCCGATAATCTCCTGCCCGCTGAACGTCAAAATGCGCGATGCCTTCGTCGTTAGTAACTGCGGTCCCGACCGAAAGGCCGCCGATGGTGAGATCGACCTTTGCTCCTGCAATTGCCGTCTCATTCGCATCTTTGACGGTCACGTCAATGCCTTGCTGCGTCTGTGCGAAAACCGACGCAGCGGCGAGTAAAACAAGAAGCCCGCACAATGCTCCCATGCGACTTAGTTTATTTATGAAGAATGACATATTAATGAAAAAAGGCGGCCGAGAAGATAGGCCGCCCGTAGGTCCACTATTTTATTGTTGCGGCCGCCGAGGTTTTTCTGCCGACCCATTCAGTTATCACAGCAAAAGTAGCCTTTGCCGAATCGACTATCTCATCGTCAAGGCTCTTTCCATCGGCAAACGCCGTTATGCTCTCGCCAAAGGCCTTCCACATCGGGCCGGTCTCCTTTCCGTAACCGGCATAGAACTCGCCGCCGTTCTCGGGCGTGATCGCCAGCGTCTCTTTCAGGTGCCGCGAGATGACCTGGCCGCCAAGCGTCGAGCCTTCGATCACGTAGAGGCTGCCAAAGGCCTTTGCGGCCGATCCAAGGTCCGGCATTTGCGCGTTGCACGCCTCTAGTTCAAGGCCAAGAGCTCGTGCATCACGCTCAAGCAGCGGCAGCTTCACCCGCTCGGCATAATCGAACCCGGCCGCACGAAGCTCCTCGATCGGGATCAGTGGTTCATATGCCGCATAGAAACTCCAGAACCCTCCGACAAGCCGCTTGTACGCATCAAGGTCGAACATCTGGTTCATTACATCGACCGCCGCTTCAACCTCTTCGTGCTGCGCGCGGGTCTGCTCTTTTAGAATTTTAAGGATCATATATTGTTGCAAATGAAAATCACTTTCATTAAGAGAAATTACACCTCTTCGGGAGTGATGTCAAACGAAGCTTTTTCGGCCCGCAGTTTCGGCCCCGGATCCTTGCTGCTTGAAAATAAATAAGCCCTTGCCAGTTATGACAAGGGCCTATCAATTCTCTGCGTCCATCGCGCTTCCCTACTTCGTTCCGCCCGCGACCGCTATTCGTGCGTTTGCCGCCTCAAGTTTCTCCCGCATCGGCTCATTCTCCTCAACGGGCGAAGCGGCCGATGCCGCAAGCGCCTTCTCGGCAGCTTCGCGGTCACTGCGAGCGGCTTCGAGGTCAACTTCGTCCGCGGTCTCTGCCGTATCGGCAAGCACCGAGACACGATTCTCACTTACTTCGACAAAACCGCCGGACACCGCAAGCTTTTCCGTATTGCCCTTCAGCGAATAGCTCAGGATCCCGGGCTTCAAGGCCGAGACGAGCGGTGCGTGATTCGGGAAGATACCTGCTTCGCCGCTTGCGGTTGGAACGGTCACGGACTCGACATCTGCGTCGAATACGCGTTTTTCCGGCGTTACGATCTCAAGTTTAAGCATTTTTCGTATTTAGATCGGCCGCGGTTCGAGGCGTCAATACGCTGCCTCGAACCGTCGCCTTGTTTCGTTACGCAGCAGCCGCCATCTTCTTCGCCTTTTCGCGAGCCTGTTCGATCGTCCCGACCATATAGAACGCCTGTTCGGGCATATCATCGCACTTACCGTCGAGGATCTCGCGGAAGCCCTTGATCGTGTCTTCGACCTTGACGTATTCGCCCTTGAGGCCGGTGAACTGTTCGCCGACCGTAAAGGGCTGCGAGAAGAAACGCTGGATCTTGCGGGCACGTGCCACGGTGAGCTTATCGTCTTCGCTAAGCTCGTCGAGGCCGAGGATCGCAATGATGTCCTGCAGATCCTTGTAACGCTGAAGGATACGTTTGACTTCCTGAGCAGTGTTGTAATGCTCGTCGCCGACGACCTGCGGATCGAGGATACGCGAGTTCGAGGCGAGCGGATCGACCGCCGGGTAGATACCAAGCTCAACGATCTGACGCGAAAGCGCCGTAACGGCGTCGAGGTGGGCGAACGTCGTCGCCGGTGCGGGGTCCGTGTAGTCGTCCGCGGGCACGTAAACGGCCTGGATCGACGTGATGGCACCGGTCTTTGTCGATGTGATGCGTTCCTGCATCTCGCCCATTTCGGTCGCAAGGTTCGGCTGGTAGCCCACAGCCGAAGGCATACGGCCGAGAAGCGCCGACACCTCGGAACCGGCCTGCGTGAAGCGGAAAATGTTATCAACGAAGAAAAGCACGTCGTTGCCCTGATCGCGGAAATATTCGGCGACCGTCAGGCCCGAAAGAGCCACGCGGAGTCGTGCTCCCGGCGGTTCCGTCATCTGGCCGTAGATCAGCGACACCTTGGAATCTTTGAGAGCGGCCTTATCGACCTTCGAGAGGTCGAAAGCTCCGGTCTCTTCCATTGAATGCTTGAAGTCCTCGCCGTATTTGATAACGCCGGATTCGACCATTTCGCGAAGGAGGTCATTTCCCTCACGAGTACGTTCACCGACGCCCGCGAACACCGAGAAGCCCTCGCGTCCCTTTGCGACGTTGTTGATAAGCTCCATGATGAGCACCGTCTTACCGACGCCGGCACCGCCGAAGAGGCCGATCTTGCCGCCGCGAAGGAAGGGCTGTACGAGGTCGATGACCTTAATGCCGGTCTCGAACATTTCGAGCGAGGTCGATTGCTCGTCGAACGACGGGGCGTGTCGGTGGATCGGATAACGCGTGTCGCTGACGATCTCGCCGAGCTCGTCCACAGGCTCGCCCACGACGTTCATCACACGGCCAAGCGTAGGCCCGCCGACCGGCACGGTGATCGGGCCGCCGAGGTCGATCGCCTTCATCCCGCGGACCATTCCGTCCGTCGGCAGCATCGAGACCGCACGAACACGGCCTTCGCCCAAGTGCTGCTGCACCTCGGCGACAACGTCCACCTTTTCTTCAACGTCGAAGCCTTCGCTGGTAATTCGCAACGCCTGATAGATCGGCGGCAAATAGTCCGAAAACTCTACGTCAACCACGGGCCCGATGATCTGAACTACTGTCCCGACCTGACCATTTCCTTCGTTCGCCATTCTTGTTAAAAGTGCTCCTCTTAAAATGAGAAAATCGCTAAATTTACAAAGCAATTAGAATAGCACAGGCCGGTGCCTTGAGCAAAAGCGAATGGCCGCCACGCCATACAAACCGCCGCGAACGATCGAAAGCCCTCACGCCGAAAGAGGCGAGAGACAGAGTCCTCCGGGTTAACGCGACCCGATTGACAGCACCAAGCCCATTCTTGTAGCCTGAAATGAATGAAAGGCCGCATTTGCCTGCGGTTCTTCGCACGACCAATTTGACCGACTCGCGCAAACTCGAACTTCCTACCCAAGGCCTTAATACGCTGTTCGGCGTCCAGGACCAGAACATCAAATTCCTCGAATCGCTTCTTGACGTCCGGATCGGCGTTCGCGGGAACGAACTTCTTATCGACGGCGAACCCGACGACATTGCGACCGTCCAGCATATCCTTGACGACTTTCGCGAGATATTCGCCGACGGCAGCACGTTCAGCGACAAGGAATTAAAGGACGCGTTCAAGCAGATCGCAGAGGATCGAGCGTACAGCTTAAAAGATCACTTCCAGAAAGCGAGATTCAATCCTTCGGGAAAGAAGACCGTCGCTCCGAAGACCGCCAATCAACGCAAGTATCTCGACGCGATCGCGAAGAACGACCTCGTTTTCGGGATTGGCGTCGCGGGAACGGGAAAGAGCTTTCTTGCGGTCGCGATGGCCGTCGATGCACTCTTTAAGAAACAGGTCAGCCGCATCATCCTTACGCGTCCTGCCGTAGAAGCAGGCGAGCGGCTCGGCTTTCTTCCCGGCGATCTTCAGGACAAGGTCGATCCTTACCTTCGTCCGCTATACGACGCGCTCTTTGACCTCGTCGATGCTGAGAAGGTAACAAAAATGCTCGAAAAGCGCATCATCGAGATCGCACCGCTTGCCTTTATGCGCGGCCGAACTCTCTCGGACGCCTTCATCATCCTCGACGAAGCTCAGAACACGACGAGCGAACAGATGAAGATGTTCCTGACGCGCATCGGCTTTGGGTCAAAGGCCGTCGTCACCGGCGACATCACGCAGATCGATCTGCCTCGCGGCCAAAAGAGCGGCCTTCGAGAGGCTCAGCGTGTCCTTACCGACATCGATATGATCGAGTTCGTCCATTTCTCAGAAAAGGATGTCGTCCGGCACAAGCTCGTACAGATGATCGTAAAGGCCTACGAAGATCATGCTGGCGACGTCGAAGGTTAGAATGACGCAGGTTATCGACCTACAACGAAAGGTCAAGTTCGATATCGCCGCCATTCGAGCATTCGCGGCCTCGCTTCCCGAAAAGATACCGCAGGCCGCGGGTTCGGAGTTCTCGGTCGCCTTCATCAGCGACGACCGTATGAAGCAGCTGAATGCTGCCTTTCGCGGCAAGGCGTCCACGACGGATGTGCTTTCATTTCCCTTCGAGGCCGAACCGTTCGAGCCGGAAACAAAGAATCTCGGCGACATTGTCATCTCCGCGGAACAGGCCCGCAAACAAGCCGCTGAGAACGGCCTGTCGCTCGAGAACGAGATCAAGCAGCTCATCCTTCACGGCGTCCTTCACCTTTGCGGCTACGATCATGAGACCGACAACGGCGAGATGAACGCACTCGAACTCGAGCTCCGCGACACGCTCGATATCTAGCTTTTCTCCCGCGGTCTTCAACGATATGCCGCAAATAGGGTAAAATCGTATCTTCAATACCATCTGTGAGCGAAAGACCAAAAACTGCCGATCCCTGCGTGATGATCATCTTCGGAGCGACCGGAGACCTCACGAAACGCAAACTGCTCCCTGCACTCTACAACCTTGCGGAAGGCGACTTTCTACCGCATAAGTTCGCGATCGTCGGTGTCGGGCGTCAGGAGATGACATCGGAAGATTTTCGCAAGATGGTCGTCGATGATCTCAAGACGTTCCTTCCGCAGCCGCCCGACAAGAAACTACTCGACTGGTTCGAAGAGCGTTCGTACTACACGGGCGGCGACTTTGACGATGACAAGAAGTTGTTCGGCGACCTAAAGGCGTTGCTTGGCGATGTCACCACGACGCACCAGATCGCCGAGAACTATTTCTTCTACCTTGCGACGCCGCCGCAGCTTTTTGCGAACGTAACGCAAAAGGTCGTAAAGAACGGGTTTGGAAAAGAAGAGAATGGCAATTGGCGCCGTTTTATCTTTGAGAAGCCGTTCGGCCGCGACCTCGATTCTGCAAAAAAGCTGAACGCGTCCCTTTCCAAACTCATAAAAGAAGATCAGATCTACCGCATCGATCATTACCTCGGCAAGGAAACCGTCCAGAACATCTTGGTCTTTCGCTTCGGCAATTCGATCTTCGAGCCGATCTGGAACCGCAACTTCATCGACCACGTGCAGATCACTGTCGCCGAAACTCTCGGCGTCGAACAACGCGGCGGCTATTACGATTCCGCGGGTGCACTTCGCGATATGATCCCGAATCACCTATTTCAGCTTACGACGCTGACGGCAATGGAACCGCCCGTCTCGTTCGAGGCTCACGCGGTACGCGACGAGCAGGCAAAGATCCTTCACGCGATACAGCAGTTCTCCGATCAGGATGTTCTGACAAAGACCGTGCGAGGCCAATACGGCGCCGGGGCGATCAACGACAAGAACGTTCCCGCTTATCGCGACGAACCGAACGTTGCGCCGAACTCGAATACCGAGACCTTTGCGGCACTAAAACTCTCGATCGACAACTGGCGTTGGGCCGGTGTGCCGTTCTATCTTCGAACGGGCAAGCGGCTTAAGGCACGACATTCGAGTATCGTCATTCAGTTCAAGGCGGCGCCTTTCGTGCTTTTCCGCGATACGCCGGTCGAGAAACTCACCACGAATCGCCTCGTCATCCACATTCAGCCCGACGAAGGCATAACCCTTCATTTCGGGGCGAAGATCCCGGGGCCCGTCGTGAATGTCGGCGCCGTCGATATGGACTTCAACTACGTCGAACATTTCGGCGAACAGATCGCAACGGGCTACGAAAGGCTTCTCTTTGATTGTATGATCGGCGATGCCACGCTCTTCCAGCGTGCGGATATGGTCGAAGCCGCCTGGAGCATCGTAACGCCGATAATTGACGTTTGGCAGGCGATCCCGCCGCGTGGCTTCCCGAACTACGCGTCCGGCTCTTGGGGGCCGGCCGAAGCCGACAAACTCCTGGCCGATGACGGCTGCGAGTGGAAGAATATCACCGAGTAGTATGGAAATTCAGATAGTTGCCGCTGTCGTTCTCCTTCTGCTTCTGATCTTCCTTGCGACGATCGACCTTGCGTTCGCTTATCTTTCAGACGTCGCGTTGCGCCGGATGGTGTCGGACATCGAGGCGGAACATCACTCTGCGGCGACGCTTCTCCGTTCGATACTTGATGACCGTCCGCGATTTCGTTTCACGCTTTCTTCAGCACTTCAGATAACGCTGATCGCGTTCATCGTGCTCATAACGCTCATTCTGCTCGAAGCCCTGCCGGAGCGGACGACGTTCCTCGTCGCCTTCATCTTCGGCGCGCTTGCCGCAGTATTCGGCCGTCAGATCCTGCCGCGGCTGATCGTCCGGCACGAGACCGAGAGGAAACTCCTCGCACTGCTGCCCGCCGTGCGGCCCATTTTCGTCATCGGGAATTGGCTAACGGCGCCGTTCTCGTTCCGCACGGCAAAGGACGACGCAAAGATCGAAATGTCCGTTACGCCGGATTCAGCCGGCGATGACGCGGACAATGCGGACGAACTTAACGCCCTGATCGAGGTCGGCGAGGCCGAGGGCATTATCGAGGAAAAGGATCGTGAGCTGATCGAGACCATGATCGAGTTCAGCGACACGATCGCCGCCGACATTATGACGCCGCGGACCGAGATCGTCGCTATCCGCAGTGATGCAACGATCCGCGAGGCACGCGACCTGATGATCGAGGAGAAGTATTCGCGCCTTCCGGTCTATCGTGGATCCATCGAGAATATCGAAGGTATGATCTACGTCCGCGACCTCCTCCACGCGTGGGCCGAAGGTATGGAGCAAACGCCCGTTTCGCAGGTCATGCGGCCGACGCTTTTCGTGCCGGAAACGAAACCAGCTGACGAGCTGCTCAAGATCCTTCAGCTTAATCACGCGCAGATCGCCGTCGTTATTGATGAATACGGCGGGGTTGCGGGTTTGATAAGCGTTGAGGATATCATTGAAGAGATCGTCGGCGAGATCGAGGATGAGGACACTCAGCCCGATGAGATCATCGAGATCATCGAGGGCGAGAATGGCTATTTTGACGTACTTGGCTCTACCGAGATCGACAAGATCGAGCGGCTCTTCGACATCGAACTCGAAGACGAGGACTTCACTACCATCGCGGGGCTCGTAACCAGCGACCTCGGTTACGTCCCGAAACCGGGCGAGAAATTTACGCTTCGCGGCCTCGACCTCGAAGTAATAAAGGCCGACGAAAAACGAATACTCGTGCTGCGTGTAAGGCCTGCAGAGCCGCTCCCGGAGGCCGACGACGAGTAGGCCGGGGCGGCGCCGTAAACAAATGAAACTTCAGGCAAAAATTGGCGACGAAACCTCCGCGGCATCCATCCGCCGCGAAGCCGGCCGCGTGTTCGCGGAGATCGACGGCCGAAAGTATGAATTCGAAACCCTCGAACCCGAGGCCGGGCGGTTCACGCTGCTTTCGGACGCGGGAAAGAAGGTCGAGGCCCGTGTGTTTGTCAACGCAGAAGGCAGGTCGGTCGTCTGGATCGACGGGCACGCGATCGAGGTAGAGCTTATTGATCCTCGTCGCCTTCGTGGTTCGGCAGGTGCAGATGCGGACGCCGCCGGTGCGGCCGACGTGAAGACGGCAATGCCCGGAAAGGTCGTCCGCCTGATCGCTGCCGTCGGTGATACGGTCGAAAAGGGCGATCCGGTGATCGTCGTCGAGGCGATGAAGATGCAGAACGAGATCCGTGCACCGAAGAACGGCGTTGTTGCCTCGGTCCGTGTCTCCGACGGCGACACCGTCAACGCCGGACAAATTCTTCTCTCTATCGAGTAGCGTTCTCCAAAACAACGAACGTCGTAAAATTATCCCGATCGTCGGCAATATCCCGCTGCAGGATCACGCCGCCGTAAAGCCTCGCCGCGGACTCGCTGCATATCGCCGCCGCACGGCCATCATTCTCCCAAACGATATCGCGAATGCTCGCCGCTGTATCGACCGTCTCAACACTCTTGAATTGCGGGTTTGCACGCAGGAAACTGCCGCACTGACGCAGGGCTTCCCTGTGCGAATAGATGTGCGTGATATTCTCGATCCTCGCGTCGGGAATACCGGCGAGAACGTGCCGCACCTCGACCTTCACGCTGTCAACGGCCTTCAGGTCCGCCGCCTTCAGATGCTCACACGTCGAACCGATCTCGCCGACGATCGAATTCTCCCTCGGTATGACGGCGGCCTCGGCCACCCCCGACCGAAGCAACGCAAAGGCCTCATCGAACGTGTCACACCCGAGGATCTCGATGTTCGCCCCCAGGGCCAAGTGAGCGGCGGCTTCGCTGTACGATCCTTGCGCACCTTGGATCGCGACCTTCTTTAGCTCGCAGTCGTCCGCGATGCCGAGTTCCCGAGAGCGTTCGACGGCCTGCATTCGCCGCGATTCTGAAAGGATCGCCTTATAGACGCGATCCACGACACGCGGCTCTACCGTGCCGCCGCTCAGGCCGCGCACTCGGTCGAAGATCTTCGTCTCGCGTTCCCGGTCGCGTATCGGTGCCCCGGAGATCTGCTTCAGACGCGAGATCTCTCTTGCGATCTGCACACGCCGTGCAAGCAGGCTCACGATCTCGCTGTCAACGTCGTCAATTTCCTTACGCCAGTCGTCTAGGTTCATAAAAGCAAGCAAAAAGGCCGCGAACTTTCACATTCGCGGCCCTCGTATCGAAACTTTATCGTATCTCCGGTTTACATCGGGACACAGCTTCCGGCCGCACTTTGCGAAAAGTAGTTCGCAAAGTAGCTGTTAAAAAAGCTAAAGCCGAAAATGTTCTGCGTCATAGTAGTTCTTCGAACTCCAAATAAGAAAATATACGGTATTTGAAGATCGGTCAAGAGAGAGCGGTTATTTTCTCACTCGCGGGTCAAAGCTCTCGCTTTACGTGCGATGAAATCCGCGTTCGATATCCTTCATCGACAAGCGTAGAATGACTGGCCGTCCGTGCGGACAGGTCGTGGGCGAGGTCGTCTGCACGAGGTTGTCGATCAGCCAAGCCATCTTCTCCGGCGTAAGCTTCATATTGATCTTGACCGCAGCCCGGCACGCGAGCGAGGCCGCAATGTCATCCCGAAGCGTCGTTTTCGGCCCTTTTCGTTTCTCTGACTCGACGGTGTCGAGTATCTCGGCGAAAAGGTTACGTGCCTCGGCCGCAGGCAGGTCAGTTGGAACGCTCTTTATCGCAACGGTTCGTCCCGAAAGCCGCATCGTTCCGAATCCGAAGTGTGCAAGGTCCTCTTCGACGAGAGCGAAGGCCTCGGACTGCGCCGGCGAAAGGTCGAACGTCTCCGGCAGCAGAAGATTCTGCGACTCCGTGACACGGTCCGTCTCGGATCGCCTGAATTTATCGAACAATATTCGCTCGTGAGCGACGTGCTGATCGACGAGGAGCAGGCCTTCGTCGTCCACGGCGATGATAAAGCTCTCGCGAAGCTGCCCAAGCGGCCTGATCTTCGAATAGGAGAGCGACTCCGGGTCAGCACGCTTTGCAAGGTGGCTTGCCGAATTCAACGGCGGCAGCTCAGGCAAAGCCGAAGACGTCGGAGCGGCGGCCGCATCGGCCGCCCGAACTTCGCTCGCAGCCGCCGCATTCGCAAGTGGCTGTTCTTCGAAAAGCCTCGCCGTGGCCTCGTTGGCGGCTTCTTGTCGGACGTCCGCAGCGAATTCACGCTCGGCCACAGACGGCACGTTCTCTGCCCGTTCGAATGCAAGATCGGCGATGCCGCGATCGAAATCCGGTTCGAGCGGAATATTGCCGGCGACAAAATCGATCGTCTCCTGCACGTGTTTCGGCGGTTCCTGCGTTTGCGTCTCGACCCGCGTTTCCGGCAAGGCTGCTTCGGCGGCAGTTTCTTCGGCAACTACGCCCGCACTCGAAAGTGCCGATCGCACTGCCTCGGCAACCGCGTCCTTAACAGCCTCCGTTCGGCGAAAACGCACCTCGGTCTTCGACGGATGCACGTTCACATCGACCTCTTCGAGCGGCAGTTCGATGAAAAGGAATGCGACAGGATACACACCGTGCGGGAGGACGGAACGATAGCCTTCGAGCAGGCCGCCCGCGATCGTCTTGTCGCGAACAAATCGTTTATTGACAAAGAAATACTGCTGGTCGCGAGAAGTTCGCCGCTCCCGCGGAGCCGAAACATAGCCCGAGACCTTCGCTACGAATTCGCGGCCGCCGGAAACCGGCAGGAGGCTTTCGAGCAGGCCGCCCCCGAAGATCTGGAACGCTCGTTCACGAAGGTCCTTTGCCGGTGCGGCGTTCAGCGTCTCTCGGCCGTTGTTCGTGAGCAGGAACGCGATCTCCGGATGGGCAAGCGCGTAATGCGTAACGATCTGTGTCAGGTGGTAATTCTCCGTCGCCTCGGAACGCATGAATTTCCGACGTGCCGGCGTGTTGAAGAAAAGGTCGCGGATCGCGATCGTCGTGCCTTTATCGCGGCCCGCGTCTTTGACGTCAACGAGGCGTCCGCCTTCGATCACGACGCGAGTCGCCGCAACATCGCCTTCGGTCTTGGTGATCAGTTCGATCTTTGCTACTGAGGCGATGGATGCGAGGGCTTCACCGCGAAAACCGAGCGTCCCGATCGCGGCAAGGTCCTCAAGCGACCTGATCTTCGACGTTGCGTGCCTCTCGAACGCAAGGATCGCATCGTCACGCACCATTCCGACACCGTCATCCGAGATCCGAATAAGTCGCCGGCCGCCCAACTCTATCTCGACCGCGATCCTGCCGGCACCGGCATCTATCGCGTTCTCGATCAGTTCTTTTACGACGGACGCGGGCCGTTCGACGACCTCTCCGGCCGCGATCTGATTCGCAAGATTGTCCGAAAGAA
Source organism: Acidobacteria bacterium OLB17 (assembly GCA_001567505.1). GTDB lineage: Bacteria > Acidobacteriota > Blastocatellia > Pyrinomonadales > Pyrinomonadaceae > OLB17. The sequence goes on from LLEU01000025.1 coordinate 160,972, forward strand.
CGCGTATCTTGTTCATAGATAGATGACGCGATGCCCCTTGTCATCGAGATCGATCGCCGAGTAGATCCAGTCGATCACGTCGATGCCGTATCGGTCTATAAGGCCGACGATATTCAGCGTACGCTCCTGCAGGGCGTCGCCCGGATAGAGTTCTTCAAAGGCCCGCCGCAAACGACGGTCGGCGTCGGAATTTCGCCGGATCTCCGAATCATAAGCCTTCTTTCGCAGGGCCGCGATGTGATACAGCATCTTCCGCCGCCTCTTGGCAAGGTTCGCGGCAAGCGTCGGATCGACCTTCGCAAAATACTCATCCAGACGGCGAAGCTGAATATTCACTTCCTCCTCCGTTTCGGCAAAAAGGCGTGCGGCGTCCTGCCCGATGACCTGCTCGACGACCCGCGTCCGCACATCTTCGCGATCCTCAAAGACCGCGTCAAACTTCAGATCGTATGCCGCAAACGTGCGCTGATGCCGCGGCTCGACAACGGTAAAGCTCTGCCGGTGTACGATCGGAGTTGCGGGCCGCTGAAGCACTTCGTAAGCCGCTCCGCTCTGCGCAAAATACGCGATCTCGGCCGCGCCGCCGACATAAAGTACCGTCGGGAATAGATAATCCTGCACGACGGCACGCAGCATCACACCGGCGCTGAAGCGTTCGGGTTCTTTCTCGATCAAATCACACAGTTCCGCGATCGAGAATTCACGATTTACGGCACGGGCCTTTACGCCATCGCCGTAAAGCCGAAGCGGTGTGCGGATACCGTCATCCGTCTGCCAAAAAAGCGGAAAATAGTTGTCCTCGACAAGTACCTGCCGATGCAGGCCGGCCTCCGCCAGAGCGGCATCACGATCGCGGATCGCCGCCGTGATCTCGGGTGCCTTCTCGGCCGCAAGCCTCATTATCGGTGCCGAAAGCCGCTTGAGTTCGGCGTCCTGCGGATCGACGAAGATCATCCCGAAACAGCCGAGCTGCTTTGCAAGCTGCCGCAGGAATGCCCGCCCAAAACCTTCGCCCGCGGTCCACGAGTCGCGAAGCTGTGCGACGGCCTCGCGGCTGAATTCCGTCTGCGGCATCTCGCGTTCGAGTTCCGCGATCAGCGACCCGATCTCCGTGGTGAGCGTACGGCCGCCGACCGGTATCTCCCGCTCGTCCGTGTCGGAATAATGAAGTCGGATGAGTTCGTCATTCCCGGCGATCGTCACGCTTGCGACCTCGTCGAAATCGTGGTCTTCGGTCGCCGCCCAGAACATCGCGACGGCCGGCGTGCCTTTCCGGGTCAGCTCCGCTGCGGCCTTGATCGCCGTCAGGGCTTTGTAGATCGTATAGAGCGGCCCGCCGAACAGGCCCGATTGCTGCCCGGTGAAAACGGCGACCGTCCCGGGTTCACGCAGCCTCTCGATCGCGGCCCGCACCCTTTCGCCCGCGTCAATGCTTCGATTCAGGGCAGCTAAGGCGTCCGCGATCGCGTTCCGCTCAGGCTTATAGGCTGCCGTCACCTGCCCGGCGAACTCGCAAATGTCGTCGAGAGAATTCGGGGCGTTCGGATAGAAGCGTCGGAGGCTCTCGCGGTCGGTTTGGTACTGAATGAAGAGCTTTGACTGGCCCGGAATGCGCGAAAATGGGATCGATTCTACACGAAGCGATCCGCTTGCAGCCAAAGAAGGACAGGCACTTTCTTCCGTCAAAAATTCAGCTCCCTTGAAGCTAAATTATAGTGGCTTGGTTTCTCGACCTCAAATTGAAAAGGCCGTACTGACCCTCGCGGTCAATACGGCCTTCAAAGTCGAACTCGCAGCGAACTTACTGCCCCGGGAGTATCCTGGGCCGCTCGCCGACCGTCAGTTTTGCGGGTTTCGGGGCCGCGACGGGTTCCTTTGATGCGACGGGACGTTCAGGAACCGCCTGAACTTTCGCCGGAGGCTGGTTCTCGGCGGCGCTCGAACCGGCATCAGCATCCTTAAGCTCGATCTTATAGACGCCTGAAGAATGCGTGCCCGCGTAGATGCGGTTCGGGTCGTGCGGGTCGAATGCCATCGACCAGACGCGCCTGCTCGGCAGATCCATCGTCTTCGTGTCGATACGCTTCCACTGTTCGCCTGCGTCACGCGAAATGTAGATACCGCCGTCCGTCTCGATCGCGCTTCCGATGATGATCTCGTTCGGATCCTTCGGGTCGATCAGGATCGAAGCAAAATTCCCCAGCGGAAGATGGCCGCCCCTGCGTTTCCAGGTCGCGCCGTTGTCACGGCTAAGGTAGAAGGTCTGCGTCGTCCCAACGTAAATATAGTCTGGGCGCGTCGGGTCGGTCTCGATCGCGCTTACGGGCACGCCCGCAACCGCTCCGCCCGCATTCGCGAACGTCTTGCCGTTATCCCTTGAGACCATAACGCCGGAGGTCGCCGTGCCTACCCAGATGGTCTCGGGACGCTCAGGTGCAACGTGGATCGCAAAGATATTCTGGTTAATGCCCGCACCGAGGTCGAGCTTCTCCCAGCCCTTTGTCACATCGTACGAGCGATAGAGGCCCGAATCCGTCCCTGCGATGATGCCGTTCTTACCGTCCTCGGTGAACGCAAGCACCTTCACATTCGACTTGAGCGAAGCGACCATAACGGGGCCCTTCGCCGTCGGAGCGGGAGCGGCGGGTTTTACCGCCTTCTTCGACCGCGTGCGGCTCCGCGAAGGTTTCGCGGCGGGTTTTGCCGTCGCGATCTTCGCCGCCGGAAGCGGATTCCACGTCACGCCGCGATCCATCGAGCGAAGAATGCCGCCATTCGTCCCCATATACATCACGTTCCCATTCACACGATCCTGAAGGATCGCGAACGGGGCCGTTCGGTTCACGTCAATGCTCGCGGACGGCCGCCAGGTAGCGCCGCCATTCTCGCTGATGAAGAAGAAACCGCCGCCCGTCGCAGTATTTCGCGTCGCTGCGTAAAGGCGATCGGCTCGCTCGCGATCGGGCACGACCGCGTATGTGAATCGCGTCGTAAGGTCGCCGTTCGTCTGCGTAAAGTTGCGGCCGCCGTCGTTCGAGACCATCACGCCGTAGTTATTCGTCGCGATAAAGACGCGATCCGGCGCGTCCGGGTGGACGGCGATCGAATTGATCTCAAGATTCCTCTGCGTTGTCAGCGACCAGGACTTGCCGCCGTTCACGCTCATCCAGAAGCCTTCGGTCGTCGCCGCGTAGATCGTGCCTTCGCGGCTCGGATGCTGAACGATGTCGCGTGTTCGCCGCGACTGCGAGGGAATGCCGTTGATCTTCTGCCAGCGTTCCCCGCCATTCTGCGATTCGTAAATGCCGCTGCAGGCCGATGCGACGATGTATTCAGGATTTCGCGGATTGATCGTGATAGCGAAAACGTCCGAATCGTCGATCATTCCGTCGCGGATGAGTTTCCAGTTGGCGCCGGCGTCCGTCGTCTTATAAGCCCGCCACCAGGTGCCTGCGTAGATCGTGTCCGCGCTTCGCGGGTCGATCGCGAGCGAATCAATGTTCACGGGCATCGTCGGGGACGAGATCTTCTTCCAGTTCGCTCCTTTGTCGCGCGACATCCATGCTCCATCCGTCGTTCCCGCAACAAGGATCGAAGGATCGGTCGGCGACTGCGCAAGCGAGTGCACCGAGGCCTTATGCAGCTCTTTTGATTCTTTCCAGGTGGCGCCGCCGTCGATCGAGCGGAAGAAACCGCCCGGAGCCTTATGCCTGTGGCCCGAAGCATAGATGATCTTCGAATCGACTGAATCGACCATCAGATTATCGAGGATAAGCTGCGGCTCGTTGAGATTCGCAAGCAGACGCCAGGTCTTTCCCGCGTTCGCTGAGGTGAAGATCTGGCCGTCAAGGGTGCTTATATATAGTCGGTCCTTGTCTTTCGGGTCGATCGTTACGACCCTGACATCGCCGCCGTCCGGCCCGGAGACCGTCCATCGCGTGAATGCGGCCGCGGCCGGATCGTCCGGAACGATCTCGATATCTGCAAAGGACGGAACGACGCCAAGCATGGCAAAAATTGCCAGGAAAGAAAGAGAACGGTAAAACAAACTTGCTTTTGGCATAGGTAATCGGTTCGAGGCAAGAGACCAATGTGAAAACGACCACTTCGGTCACGAAAAGGCTTGCGAATTAAACGGGCAAACCACCATAGAACTAGATGCGAACGGACAAAGCCTCGTTTGCAGGAATTTCGATAATGGCACGTGCCAAGAGCCTATTGTAGCGAACGAAGCTGGGTAGGGCAAATTTTTTTAAGCGCTTAAGCGTAAAAGTAGAAGAACGGCCGTGACTTGTGATGTAAAGCCACGACCGTTCGAAATGTTCACCCGATGGGTGAAGCTAATGTGCTAACCAGCTTACGGTGTCGGCGCATCCGCAGCGGCCGGTTTGACCCAGAACTTGGTGTATTCACCTTGTCCGTTGTCACCGCCGTCAACAAACACGACGCGATTCTTGTCGTATTTGCGGAAGTTGATCGCCTTCATGATCTGAGCCCTGCGATGACGCATCTGGGCCGGCGTTCCGTAATTGATGATGTAGCCGGTCGCGGTCGGATCGTTGTTCAACTGGATATAGAAGTTGTCAACGCGTGCCTTGACCTCATCATCTTTCTGCTTGCCGAACTCGTCAACCAGATTCGGAACTTCCCTGCCTGCGATACCTGCAGTTTCACTTGCGGTATTCGGGCAGTTGCAGTTCGCGTCGAGGCCGCCGATCTCGACCGTTGCGGTGACGGATGAATTCGCCATCTCGCGGGTCGTATCGACCGTGATGCTCGACGTGCCTTGGCCGCTCGAGATCGTACCGGCTGAGACCGTCCAGTTATACGTGACGTTCGCACCGCCGCTTACGTTGGCGGTGAAGGTCATCGACTGTCCGGGATTCGTGATGCCGGCAGGTCCGCTGACCGAGACGCTCGGGCAATCGCAGATCTTAACGCAGTCTGCGCATTCCTTGACCTCGATCGTCTTCGTGTCGGTCTTGCCGCAAACGCCGCAGCCATCGTCAACACCGGTCGTGATCGTGTAGGTGCCCTTTTCGACGCCCGAGAGATCCCAGGTTACGTTCGCACCCGAGCCGACAATGCGTCCGCCCGAAACGGTGTAGTTGTAAACAAGAGGATCGTTCTCAGGATCCGAAGCACTCGTCGAAACGCTGATCGAGCGGTTATCATCACACGAGCCGGAAGCCGACTTGTAGCCCGGCTGGCAGCCGATGGTGATAACATTCGAGCTCAGGTTCACGCTGTTGATCGAAGCAGGCTGATTGACAAGTTCCTTCGCACGCTCGTTACGGCGTCCGACGAAGAACTGGAAGATGTAGCCGTGCGGGTCACCGGACGTACGGAATCCCGGAGGAACACCACGCCAGCTCGTCGTATAGGTCTGCGGGATACAAGCCGTTACGTTTCCGCAAGGGTTGGTAACGCTGGCACTGAAGCTCTTGTCCTCATCGAAGTAATCCTCATCCTGCTGGTTGAAGTTATAACGATAAGCGAAGCTCATACCTGCCCAACGCGTAAAGAAGACGCGGGCACCCGCGATACCGTCCATCGGATGGTTCTCGAAAGCGTTCGGGGTGCGGCCGGCCATGTAGCGGGTAGCACGCAGTTCAGCGATCGGCTGGAACCATTTGTTGACCGGGAAGTCGGCTGCGATGCCGGCCTGGAGTTCATCCGGACGATCAAGGAGCGTATAGGTTCCGCCCGGGAAATCGCCCTTGGCGGACGCGGTCCAGTTGTAACCGACGTTGGCCGAAAGATTCGCCCATTTTGCAACGCGTGCATCCGCAACGAAGGTCACGGCGATGTCGCCGCGATTTCCGCCCGGGCCTGCGCCACGCTGCATCTGGTTAAAGCCTGCAAAATCGCTCGCACGATCCGTCCACCAAGTGTACGAAGCCACAAGGCCGAGGCCGATCGGGTTGTCAACACTTGTAAAGCGGATCTTGCCGCCGAAGGTGAACTGGTTGAAAGCGCTTTCGCCGTAGGTGCGGTTGATGAACGGTGCATCGGGCAGATACGACGGTGCAAGCGTGAAGACGCTCGGGATCGTACCTGCAGGTGCGCCGGTCGGGCTAATGACGTTCGTCGTAGAAAGCACGAGGCCGGGCAGGATGCTGCCGTAAACCGAACCGATACCGCGGAAGTTGCTTGCGCTGCCGCCGCCGGTCGCGCCGCCAAGAAGGGCGTTCGTTCCTGCGGGGAAGCCGAAGACCGGGCCGGAATATGCCGGCGGGGTCAAACCATACGTTCCGGCGTTGCCGCCGAAGTACGGGAACTGTACCCACGGAGCACCGGCCGGGCGATATACCGCACCGTACGGGCTGGTTCCGGGCGACATAACGATCGCCGGGGCCTGCGTCCACACGCCTCCGATCTTGACCTGCGAATTCGGCAGATAGAATCCCGAAAGGTTCCGCGGCGAATTCACCTTGATACCTTTATAGAGATCCGTCGAGAAAAAGAGCTCGATGTGATCGGTCAAACCGACCTGGAAGCTCAACGGTATGTCCGTAATATCAACATCACCGGGATCGCGGTCGTAGTTGCTGACGGCTGCCGAGAAGGTGAACTCACCCTTTCGGAGATTCTGGCCGTCATAGACCGTAAACAGTCCCGTCGGGCCCCCGACAGCTCCGCCGGTGCCGACCGTCGGTGCAGTATTCCTCGGATCGCTGTCAGGACGCTGGTGTTTTTCCTGCGCCATGGCCGCGAATACGAGTGTCAAAATAACGAGCGTACTCAAGTACGCCTTCTTAGCGAGTTTCATCACATTCCTCCGCCGAATCATAATTGAAAGTCAAAAGGTGGCTGCGCTTCAGCCAGTTAAATGTCCTCAAAAAAACAACTTGCATTATTACACAGCGTTCCCGACTTTCCAAATATGCAAAGTCCGGGCCGCCCAACAAAAAGTCGAAAGAACCAAGGCCAATTTCAGCAATTTAATAGGGAGTAAAGCGCGATGTCAATACACGGATATTCCGCTCGACATTCATCTCCCGATAAAACACTAAAACAAATCACTCGTAAAATCAAGCATTTTTAGCGATTTGCGGCATTTTGGCCTCTATGCATAGATGCCGCGCATCCGCGTGTCGTATGCGACACGGTCGATCGCGAGCATATATGCCGCCGTCCGAGAATCCACATTATGCTTCTCGGCATAATGCACAAGCTCGTTAAAGCTTGCGACCATCTTCTCGGCCAATCGATTGTTCACTTCCTCTTCCGACCAGAAGTAGCCCATTCGATCCTGCACCCATTCGAAGTACGAGACCGTAACGCCGCCCGCATTCGCAAGGATGTCCGGCACGACGAAGATACCCTTGTCGTGAAGGATCTTGTCTGCCTTCGGCGTTGTCGGTCCGTTCGCTCCCTCTGCGAGGATGCGGCATTTAATGCGGTCGGCATTCTCGGACGTGATCTGGTTCTCGGTCGCACAAGGTGCAAGAACGTCGCACTCGATCTCGAGAAGTTCCTTATTATCCACATGATCGACGTCCGGATAACCCTCGAAAGATCGATTCTTCTGGAGATACTCCAGCACATGCGGGATCTTAAGCCCGTTCGGGTTGTAGATGCCGCCGCCGATCTCTGAGATACCGACGACCTTGTAGCCTGCTTCGTACATCAGGCGTGCGCCGAGGCCGCCGACATTGCCCGAGCCCTGTACGATGATCGAGGTCTTCTCCGGCGTAAGGTTGAAACGCTTGATCGCCTCGCCGATCGAGATCAGCAGGCCGCGGCCTGTTGCCTCGCGACGGCCAAGCTTCCGCCGAGAGCGACGGGCTTGCCGGTCACGACCGCAGTAACGGTATGGCGTGCATGCATCGAATATGTATCCATGATCCAGGCCATCGTCTGCTCGTTAGTATTCATATCCGGCGCAGGAACGTCCTTGTCCGGGCCGATGAAGTCGATGAGTTCCGCCGTATAGCGTCGTGTGAGGCGTTCGAGTTCGCCGATCGACATCTGCCGAGGATCGCAAACGATCCCGCCTTTTCCGCCGCCGAAAGGCACGTTCACGACCGCGCATTTCCACGTCATCCAGGCTGAAAGGGCCTTCACCTCGTCGATATTCACGTCCGGTGCGTATCGAATGCCGCCCTTTGCCGGGCCGCGTGCGAAGTTGTGCTGTACACGAAATCCCTCGAACACCTGTATGTGTCCGTCGTCCATACGAACGGGAACGTAAACCTTGATCTCCCTGCTCGGCACACGCATTACGGCGTAAAGGTCGTCGTCGAGCCCCAAGAGCTTTGCCGCGCGATCGAACCGTTCGCTCATTGCTTCGAACGGATTCTTCTCGTCGCTGCCTTTGAAACGCCGCATATCATCGGCCATCGGATTTGCCATTTTTATGAGATTCTCCAAAATTAGTTAGTTCTTTACTGTATTGTCTGAGACATTCAACGACCCAGAACGAAAACCTTCGAGGTCGAGCGTCACAAACTTAAAACCTATTGCCTTCAGCTCGCGTGCGATCGCGGCCGCGGTCGTAATATTGAGTGCGGCCTGCAGCTCCGCAGGCGAGATCTCGACGCGCGCGAGATCATCGTGGACGCGAACTCGGAATTCTACAAAGCCGAGCGAACGCAGAACTTCCTCGGCCCGTTCGATACGCGAGAGCCTTTCAAGCGTCACCGGTACTCCGACCGCAACGCGCGACGAAAGGCACGGGGCAGCCGGCTGATCCCATGTCTCGAGGCCCGCGGCCCTACTCAATTCCCTGATCTCACTTTTCGTAAAACCAAGTTCCGCGAGCGGACTTCGGACGGCGTGTTCCCTTGCGGCCGTAAGTCCCGGGCGATGGCCTCCGAGATCGTCGGCATTCGTTCCGTCAAGGATCACCGCATTCGTCTCGGCCGCTGCCTCAGAGAGCTTTGAATATAATTCCGATTTGCAGAAATAGCATCGATCGCCGGCATTTGCGGCATAATTCGGGTCCGAGAGCTCGTAAGTTTCAAGTGTCCTGATATTGAAACCGTTCGCCCGTGCGATGCGAAGCGCGTTCTCCCTTTGATATTGAGAAACGCTCGGCGAGAGGCCAATGACGCAAGCTGCGTCCTCGCCCAGCTCTTCCGTTGCGATCTTGGCAAGATAGGAACTATCGACACCTCCAGAGTATGCGACCAACACTCGTTGAAGTTTGCGCATCAGAGAACGCAGGGTGCGTTCTTTATCGGCCGTTGTTACTTTGGCGGCGGCCGCGGCGGCGATTTCCTGTAAGGCGATCATTGTGGAACAAAGCTCCGCTCAAATCGAACTAAAATAATAACTTAGAGATGTGCGAGTGGCAAATACACTGAGCAATGATGCCGCAGCAGCGAACACAATTTTCTATTTTCGAGTGATATAATCGCGTTACTTCTTATATGAAAGCCTTTCACGTCGTGTTCATCCTGCTATTTCTCGTCCCTGCGGCCGCGATCTTCGCGCAGGACGGCGACGAACCGGATATTGCCGGGATGTTCCGCACCGCTCAGGATGTGCACGAGAAGGGCGATTATGAAAAGGCGATCGAGCTTTATAAGAAGATCCTCGAAGCCGCTCCGGGCCTGCCCGAAGCCGAATATCAGATCGGCTCCGCGTATCTTTCCTTAAAGAAACCTGCCGAGGCCGAGGAAGCTTTCCGAGCGGCGGTCAGCTCACGCCCCGATTGGTCGCTGCCGCTAACGGCACTTGGCGACCTTCTCGTCAGGAAATATAAGACGGCGTCCGCAACCGGCGCGGAAGCTCAAGCGATACGCTCCAAGGCTGACGACGTCCTGCAGAAGGCCGTGAAGCTCGACGCCGACAATATCCCCGCGTGGATCGCGCTTGCCGACCTTCGCGTTGCTTCGGGCGCATCGGCGGATGTGCGCGGGACGACGCTCGCGAAACTCCGCGAACTTTCTGACGGCAAGTCGAACATTCCCGCTTCGCTCTGGATCGTCCGAAGCATACTCGAGCGTTCCCTTAACGACACGAACGCCGCAAAAGAGAGCCTCAAACGCGCTCTCCAGGCCGCACCCGAAGATCGAAATGCGTTGATCCTGCTCGGTGAATCGGAACTTAGATCGGGCGATGTGAACGCAGCAGCCGAGATCTTCAGAAAGCTCGAACCCGACGGCGCGGCCGACCCCGCGTTCATCCTGTTCAGGGCTCGGCTTCTTTCTGCACAAGGCAAACCGGAAGAGGCGTTAAGGACGCTCTCGTCCCTAAAGACGGCCGAATCGCAAAAGCTGGCCGACTCGCTTCGTGTCGCTTCGTCCGAGGATGCACCCGACCTCGAGCGCCGCCTTAAGGACGACCCGTCGAACGCGGCGATACTTGGCCGGCTCTGCGTCATCAACCGCATTTCGGCACCCGAGAAGGCCCTGGAATACTGCCGTCGTGCGAGCGAAGCCGACCCCGAGAATATCGCACACGCGATCGGATATTCGGGAGCATTGATCCAGGCACGGCAATTCGCACAGGCCGCCGCACTTGCGAAAAAACTCGTGGAATTCGCGCCCGACAACGCCACCGTCCGCACGAATCTCGCACTCGCGTATTTCGAGCTGAAGGCCTATGCTCAGGCCCGCGAGCAGTATCAGTGGCTCGTCGATCACAAACAAGGCCTTCCGGTCGCGTATTATTTTGTCGCGATAACGCAAGATCATCTTGGCGATTACCGCAATGCAGTGGCAAACTATCAATTATTCTTGAGAAATGCAGATCCGGCCGCGCACAAGCTCCAGATCGATCAGGTCACTCTGAGGCTGCCGGCGGTCGAGAAATTGGCACGCGGGTCAAAATAGCGTGTTCAACGCGCGAGGTGTAGAAGCTAAGATGTTCGATGCAAACGTTCCCTGCTTTGTGTTTCGTCGGATCGGTGCACGCAGTGCCCGCCTCGCTCTTCTTTGCGGCCTGCTTATTGCCGAAGCTCTCATTTTCTCGCACCACGCACCCGCGCAGCAGCAAACTTTGCTTGACAGTGCACCGCCGCCGCTGCTTGTTGCATCAAAAGAAGAGTTGGCACGCATCCTTGCTCCGGAAGACAACCGCGACAAGGCCGAACTTTCGCTCGAGGCCTTATCCGCGCATCTTTCAAAGGCCGAGGCGGCGAGCTCGGCCGGAGATCTCGAATTGGCATACAAGGAACTCGGCCAGTTCTGCGCAATTATGCACCGGACACTCAGCGCACTTCTTGTTTACGACGCACGAGGACGGCAGGATCTGCGAGCCCTTAAAAAGTACGACATCGGACTTCGCAAATTCCTCCTCAGGCTCGAGAATCTGCGGGCCGAAATGCCGGCAAGGTATGAGGATTTCGCCGTAAAGACGATCCATTATCTTCAGGACACCCGCGACGCAGCTCTCAAGCCGATGTTCGCAGACAACGTCGTCGCCGTACCGAATTCGGACAAATGACAGCACGCGATCTCACATTTTTCTTCTTTGCGACGCTGGTCGCCATTCTTTCAGTGACGGCCGCGTCGGCACAGCACCGGGATTATCTGACCGACGCCGAGATCGAGATCGTCCGCGAGACGCAGCAGTTGGACAATCGCGTAAACGTGCTCGTCAAAATAATGGATCGACGGTTTACCGCCCTCGGTATCGACCCGAAGGCCGCAGTTCCAAAGAAAAAGGATAAGACTGAATGGGGGCCCGAACCTACAGGCACTCGCGCCGAACTGCTCGGCGACATTCGCTCGATAATGCAGAAGGCGATCGATGACATCGACACCACCGCGGAGCGCCCGAATTTGATGGTGGCTGATGTCACCGAACGAAAACCGAAGACCTTCAAGGAGGTCTTTCCGGTCGCGGTCCGCAACCTAGCCGCTGCCGCCGAACGCTACAAACCCCTACTTCAAGCGGAAGGCGCAAAGACCCAAGATCGCATCGAGACCGGCATCATCTCGAAGATCATCGAACTCTGCGACGAGGTCACGGCTTCGGTCGCAAAACTCCCTTCATAATTTTCACGACGGGCAAGAGGATATGGGTTCGCGCGTTTGCCGCAAATGCGCCTCTCAATTACACTCTTTCTTTATGTCGGAAAACGAACTGAAACGAACACCGCTCAACGAAGCTCATCGTTCGCTCGGCGGCAAAATGGTTGATTTTGGCGGCTGGGGTATGCCCGTCCAATATTCGGCCGGCGTTATCGAAGAGCATATGCGCTGCCGAACGAGCGTCGGGCTTTTCGATGTCTCGCATATGGGCGAGATCTGGGTGGAAGGCCCGGATGCGATCGCCTTCGTCAATCGCATAACGACCAACGACGTGACGAAGCTTGTTGACGGCCAGGCACATTATTCCGTCCTGCCGAATGAGGCCGGCGGCTGTGTTGACGACCTGCTCGTCTATCGGTTCGGCCCGGAAAAGCTGCTCCTCGTGGTCAACGCCGGAACGACCGATAAGGACTGGGACTGGATCACTGCACAAAAACGCGATGAGGACGTCACGCTCAAGAATGCCTCTTCCGATCTCTGCCAGATCGCGATCCAGGGGCCGAACGCCCTCTCGATCCTTCAGGGCCTCACGGAAACTGAACTTTCGCCTATTGCGTATTACCATTTCGTGAACGGCAGGGTTGACGGCGTTGACGCGATCATCTCGCGTACGGGTTACACGGGCGAGGACGGATTCGAGGTCTATGCCGCCGCCGACAAGGCCGTCCAGCTTTGGGAGCGTATGCTTGCCGAAGGCTCCGGCGAAGGCATTCTTCCGTGCGGGCTTGCCGCACGAAACACCCTTCGGCTTGAGGCCGCGATGTCGCTTTACGGGCACGAACTCGGCGACGACATCTCGCCGCTCGAAGCAAATCTCGGCTGGATCACAAAGCTCAAGAAAGAAGGCGGTTTTATCGGCTGCGACGCGATCGAGAAGTTGAAAGAAAGCGGCATCACGCGCAAGATCGCCGGATTCGAGATGCGCGAGCCGGGCATCGCCCGCGACGGCTGCGAGATCTATTCCGGAGATGAGAAGGTCGGCGTGGTTACGTCCGGTTCACCCGCTCCTTTTCTAAAGAAGAACATCGGGCTCGCATTCCTTCCGCCCGAATTGGCAAATGCCGGACAGCAAATTAGAATTGACGTTAGAGGAAAACGTCTCGCTGCCGAGGTCGTCCCGACGCCGTTCTATAAGCGGGCTAAGTAGATGGCCGACGACGTTTACAAATGCGTCAAATGCGCGGGCGAGATGGTGCGGGGTTTTATCGCTGATTACAGCGAGCGTTCCTATTTTTTGGCGAAATGGGCCGAGGGCGAACCGGTCAACCCCACGTTCCTCGGCATTACCGGCACTAATGTAGAGATGCTGGATAGGCCCACAAAGGACGTCAGGGCACTACGATGTTCGCGTTGCGGGTTTTTGGAGCTTTACGCAGTTTAGGGTGACTCAATTCAAGATAAAAAACTATGTCAAACATTCCAGAGAACTTACGATACAGCAAAGACCATGAATGGATCGCCGTCGATGGCGATGTCGCGACAATTGGTATCACCGATTATGCACAGCACTCCCTCGGGGATGTTGTCTATGTTGACCTGCCGCGCGTGGGCGATAAATTCGGCACTCACGAATCGTTCGGCTCGGTCGAATCCGTAAAGGCGGTCTCCGAGATCTTTACGCCGCTCGGAGGCGAGGTCACAGAGGTGAACGACGGCCTGAACGATGCGCCGGAATCGGTCAATAACGACCCGTACGAAGCCGGTTGGATGATCAAGATGAAGATGGAGAATGCGGGCGAAGCCGATGCCCTGCTCTCCGCAGCCGAATACGAGGAATATCTTAAGGCGAGCGAATAGGCCGCGGCCTTTTTGCTTAGATAAGTGCTTTTGAGCTCCGATCCGTCTCGTGCGGTTCGGAGCTTTTCTCGTTCTCCCGGCAATTCCCTCTCGCCCGATTTGTCGCCTTCAAAACCTTTGATATTATTTCAGTTTGTATCGAAAATTCAGGAAATGAGATATATACCCAATTCACCGCAAGAGCGTGAAGAAATGCTCAAGGAAATTGGCCTTTCGTCGGCAGAGGAACTCTTCAGGACGATCCCGGGCGACATTCGCCTCGCAAGGCCATTGAATGTGAGCGAACCGCTCGCCGAGAACGAGATAATCGCCGCGTTCGAGGGCATGGCGGCCCGCAACACGGCAACGCAAAAGCCATCGTTCCTCGGCGCCGGAGTCTATTCGCATTATTCGCCGACGATCGTCGATCATCTGCTTCAGCGGAGCGAATTCTTCACGAGCTACACGCCGTATCAGCCCGAGATCTCGCAGGGTACGCTGCAGTACATCTTCGAGTTCCAGACGCTCGTCGCCCAGTTGACCGCGATGGAGGTCGCGAACGCGTCAATGTACGACGGTTCGACGGCAATGGCCGAGAGCTACCTGATGGCGCAGCGTGTCACACGGCGGAATAAGATAGTCGTTGCGACAAGCGTCCACCCTGAGTATCGCGAGGTCGCCCGCACATACACGAAGCACGGCGATGCCGAGATCGTCGAAGCTGCATTTGATGAAGCGACGGGACGCCTCGCCGACCTGTCGGCTCTCGACGACAAGACGGCGGCCTTGGTCGTTCAGTCGCCGAACTTTTTCGGCTGCATCGAAGACCTGAGCGAACTCGCCGCAAAAGCGCACGAGGTCGGTGCCCTGTTCATCGTCGTCGTTACCGAAGCGATCTCGCTCGGCCTGCTGAAGGCTCCCGGAGCCTGCGACGCGGACATCGTCGTCGGCGAAGGCCAGTCCTGGGGCATCCCCGCAAGCTTTGGCGGCCCGCACGTCGGCTTCTTTGCAACGAGGGAGAAGTTCGTGCGTCAGATGCCGGGACGCCTCTGCGGCGTAGCTTACGACAAGGACGGCAAACGCGGCTTCACGCTAACGCTCTCGACACGCGAGCAGCATATCCGCCGCGAAAAGGCCACGTCGAACATCTGCACGAATCAGGGCCTCATCGCACTCGCCGCCACTATCTATATGGAGGCGATGGGCAAGCAGGGCCTCGAAGAGGTCGCCGTGCAGAACGCCCAAAAGGCCGCTTACGCGAAAAATGCGATCGCCGCGATCGACGGCTATTCGATCCCGTTCTCAGCGCCGACATTCAATGAATTCGTCGTCCGCGGCCCTCGCCCGGCAAACGAGATCCTCGAGGCCGCCCGCGAAAAAGGCATCATCGGCGGCCTCGCTCTCTCGAAGTACTACCCCGGCCGCGAGAACGAGTTCCTCGTGTGCGTAACGGAGACCGCAGCACGTGAGAGTATCGATTTGCTACTGGATTCTCTGAGATGACTATCTGAACAATTGTTCTAACGATGTGTGTTAATGGCAAGTCTGGCCGCTACGTTTCAGGATCTTTTACGGCAGGTTCTCCCATTCTAAACTCCACTATCAACCTAATTCCATGCTAAGCTCTGATCCCCGGAATAACGACACGCCCTTCAACACTAAGAGCAAGTTAGTATGTCTTGAGGACATCTTTAAAACGGGAATATTTCGAGTCCCTGACTACCAACGTGGCTACGCTTGGACGAAAAGACAATTAGAAGACTTTTGGGACGATCTGGTGAACCTGCCCTCGAATCGGTTTCACTACACGGGACTACTTTCGTTGAGAAAAGTTGATAATAAGGTTTGGGAAAATTGGAAGGAAGAGCGTTCCCTCGTTAAAGACAGAGGATTTATACCTTTCCACATCGTTGACGGACAACAGCGTTTGACAACATTTGTAATTTTCATTCAAGTAATTTACGAGAAACTCAAATCAATTCCGGAAAACAAAGACAAAAAGGACGAAGAAATTTCTCTTGGCTCTTTAAGCTTGAAAACGATCAAAGAAGAATATTTGGTGATCGAAGAGCCGCCTGAATTTACTAACAAAACATACAAATTCGGCTATGAAGTAGATAATCCAAGTTTCAAGTTTTTGCGAGAAAAAATTTTCTTAGAACCGCACAGCGAAGCAAGCCAAGAAACCTTTTACACGCTCAACCTTGAGAAGGCAAAGGAGTTCTTCAAGGGCTATCTTGACGAGTATTACAAAGAGAATGGCTTAACTGGAATAGAAGCATTATTCACAAAAGTAACGCAAAATCTAATGTTCAACGTTTACGTTATCGACGATGATTTTGATGTTTTTGTTGCGTTCGAGACGATGAATAACCGGGGCAAGCCACTGTCAACTCTAGAACTGCTCAAAAAACCGCCTGATATATCTGACAACGTTGTACAAGGATGAGGAGTTACAGGACAACGAAAAGCTTTCGTTAAGAGATAAGATCAATGACGCCTGGAAGGAGATATATCATCAACTTGGCAGAAACAAAGAGAATCCGCTCGATGACAACGATTTCTTGCGGGCTCATTGGATCATTTACTTCCAATATACGAGGAAGAAGGCTAACTCTTACAATAGCTTTTTATTAGGGCAAAAGTTCACACCCCAAAGTGTTTACGGAACGACAGGCCTAGACTATTATTCTTTACACGAGTTTGAAGAGGTCAGAGAGGACGACGAGACCTACCAGGAAGACGCTGAAGCAAACGGGCAAGATGAAGCCGTTGGTTCAGGTTCCAAGCTTTCACCAGAGGAAATTAAAGACTATGTGGACAGTCTACAAGCAACCGCAGGCCCTTGGTATCGTACATATTATCCGAAGCACGACCAAAACATATCGAAAGAAGAAATTGACTGGCTCGAACGACTAAACAGGATCGGCATCAACTATTTTCGGCCGCTTGTAACTGCATCGTTTTTAGGCCCCGATATATCACCTGAACAAAGGGGCCAACTATTCAAAGCAATTGAACGGTTTATCTTTATTGTCTTTAGGATGAGCCGCTCGATGGCAAATTTCGGGAACAGTGAATTCTACAGAAAGGCGAGAGAATTAAGAACCGGTAAGACTTCCGTTGAAGAAGTGATCGGGAGACTTGACGACCTCATCAATAGGTTTTTCTTCTATCAATCTAAAAGCGACGGGGAGAGATACTTTAAGTTTGGAGACTTCAAAAACTTCCTAGACAGACAATTTAACGATAGAGGCGGTTTTTACGCTTGGAACGGCCTTCGGTATTTTCTTTATGAGTACGAAATGGAGAAAGCTCTGGACAGCAGACATCAGAAAATTGATTGGGAACCTTTTGTAAAGAATGAGAAGGATAAGGTTTCTATCGAACATATCTATCCGCAGACGCCAACTGATGAGGCCTGGAAAAAGAGTTTTGGGCAATATAAAGAAGAAGAGCAGGTTTTTTTTCAAGGAACATTGGGCAACCTGTTGGCCCTTTCCCAAAGCATCAATTCGAGTTTGCAGAATAACTCTTTTGCCGAAAAGGTACAGGGCTATTCTAATGGCTCAGATTCTGCAATTGAGGTTGCTAAGGAATATAAGGAGTGGAATCCTGACAGTATTCGTAAACGAGGGATGATGCTGTTAAAGTTCATGGAAGAACGTTGGAACCTAAAATTTGAGAACGAAGATGCGAAGGAAAAACTGCTATTCCTCGACTTTATGAAGAAGAAATGAAGACTGACCGCATTGTTCGCCGCAGATTCCTGTCGTCCATTGGCAAGGGCCTTGGGCTGATGGCATTATCATCGGCGACGGTCGCTTCGCTGTGGAAAGATGTGAAAGCTGCGGGGAAGGCGGTCGATCATCTTTCGCCGTTGGAGGTCGCGGCGGACGAGGATTTTTGGTCTGTTATCCAGCAATCGTTCTCGGTCACGCGCGGCATCATCAACCTGAACAATGGCGGCGTCAGCCCGAGTCCGCGAATGGTCACCGAAGCGTTCGTCCGATACACCTGGCAGCAGGAGGATGCAACGGCATATACGATGTGGCAGATCCTCGAACCGCAGTCCGAGACCGTGCGGGCGGGCCTTGCGGAGATGTTCGGCTGCGACAAGGAAGAGATCGCGATCACTCGGAACGCAAGCGAGTCGCTAGAGATCCTTTTGATGGGTATGGACTTGAAGTCCGGCGACGAGATACTCACAACGACGCAGGATTATCCGCGTATGTTGACGACGCTAAAGCAACGCGAACTCCGCGAAGGCCTGAAGCTCAACCTGATCAAAGTCCCGATCGCTCCCGCCGATGTCGGCGAGATCGCCGCCGCATTCGAACGCTCCGTAACGGCGCGAACCAAGCTCATCCTGATATCGCATCAGATCAACTTGACGGGACAGATAATGCCTGTCAAACAGGTCTGCGAAATGGCACGCAAGCGGGGCATCGAGACAATAGTTGACGGTGCACATTCGTTCTCTCAGTTCGATTTCAAGCGTGACGACCTCGGCTGCGATTATTTCGGCACAAGCCTTCACAAATGGACATACGCGCCGAAAGGCACGGGAATGCTCTATGTAAAAAAGGACAAGATACCGAAGATCTGGGCCTTGATGGCGAGCGAAGAAAAGAACAAGGCCGACATTCGCAAATTCGAGGAGATCGGCACACATTCGGCCGCAATGCGGCTTGCGATCGGTGAAGCGATCCTATTCAACCGCGCCATCGGAGCAAAGCGAAAGGAAGAACGCCTTCGATATCTGTCGCGCTATTGGATGAACCGACTAAAGGCCGTGCCGAAGGTCGGCTTTAATACTTCGTTCGATCCGAAACAATCCTGTGCGATCGCGAACTTCCGCGTAGAGGGCGTCGATCCGGTCGCTCTTGGCAGCCATTTGATGGCAAAACACAAGATCTACACGACGCCGATCGTTCATGCCGAATTCACCGGCATTCGCATTACGCCGAATGTCTATACGACATTGTGGGAACTTGACCGCTTTTGCGATGTTGTCGAAAGCGTGGCAAAGAACGGGCTGCCTAAAGCATAAGAGACCTTTTAGGGCACGAAGCCGACATATAATTTAGATACGACGAAAGAAAAATGAGCATTAAGAAAGTAACTTCACATCCAACACAGAACGAGGCATTGATCTTCGAGCGTTCGCAGGCGGGCCGCGTCGGGTATCGTCTCGCAAAGCTTGACGTCGAAGAGGCGAATTTGGATTCGCTGATCCCGAAGGAGCTTCGGCGTGACGACGGCCTCGCGGGCGTCCCTGAGGTCTCCGAGGTCGATGTCGTGCGGCATTTTACGCGGATGTCCAGTTGGAATTATTCGATCGACCTCGGCCTTTATCCGCTCGGTTCGTGCACGATGAAGTACAACTCGCGGCTCAACGAAAAGGTCGCACGCATTCCTGGATTCGCCGGCCTTCATCCGCTTGCACCCGAAGAAGAATCGCAGGGCGCACTCGAACTGATCTACCGCCTTCAGGAAGCTCTCGCCGAGATCACGGGCCTTCCCGGCGTTTCCCTGCAGCCGGCCGCCGGTGCGCAGGGCGAGATGACGGGCGTAATGCTGATACGTGCTTTTCTTGATAAGCGCGACGGCGAGGCCTCAAAAGAACGCCGTGTGATGCTGATTCCCGATTCCGCACACGGAACGAATCCCGCCTCGGCCGCACTCGCCGGATTTACCGTAAAGACGATCCGCTCGACCGCCGACGGCATAACCGATATGGATCACCTGCGCGAGCTCTGCAATGAGGGCGGCGTCGCGGGCGTTATGTTCACGAACCCGAACACGGTCGGCATCTTCGAACGCAACATCAAAGAGATCTGCGACACGGTGCACAACGCCGGCGGCCTCGTCTATATGGACGGCGCGAATATGAACGCGCTTGTCGGCGTCGCACGCCCCGGCGATATGGGCGTCGATGTGATCCACCTGAATTTGCACAAGACCTTTTCGACCCCGCACGGAGGCGGCGGCCCGGGCTGCGGCCCTTGCTGCTGCACGGCCGAGCTCGCCGAGTTCCTGCCGGTGCCGCGTGTCGTGTTGGAAGCGGCGTCGCCCGACGCAAAGTTCCGCCTCGACTACAACCTCCCGAATTCGATCGGCCGCGTTAAGGCCTTCTTCGGCAACTTCGGGATGATGGTCCGCGCACTTTCTTACATTTACACGCACGGGAACGACGGCCTCAAAGAGGCGACCGAGGCCGCCCGTGCTCAACGCGCGGTATCTCGGGCACAAACTCGAAGGCACCTTCGACAAACCATTCCCGTCGGACGGTATGCACGAGGCGATCTTCTCGCACAAGAACCAGGCAAAGAACGGCGTCGTCACGCTCGACATCGCAAAACGCCTGATCGACTACGGCTTTCATCCGATGACCGTATATTTCCCGCTCGTCGTGGAAGGCGCGATGCTTATCGAGCCGACCGAGTCCGTCGGCCGTGCCGACCTCGATGCGTTCGCGGAGGCGATGATCGATATCGATCGCGAGGCAAAGGAAGACCCCGAGCTCGTAAAGAACGCACCGCATTCGACACGCATCGGACGCCTCGATGAGGCCGCTGCTGCACGCAAACCCGTGCTTCGCTGGCGTCCCGATATGGAAGCCGCGGGCAAGTCCGCCTAGAAAGGCCCGATCTCAAGCCCCGAATGGCGACGATCTCCGGAATCTCAAAGGTCATTCGGGTCGCACTCATCCTCGTGTGGGCGGCGGTGATCGTCGCTGCCCTCACGGCTTACCTGCTCGACCCCGCAGCGTTTACCGCCGCAAAGATCGCCGAGTTCCTAAAGGCGAACGCCGGCAACATTTGGATCGCATACCTTCTTGTTTCGGCCCTTCGCGGCCTCACGCTTTTACCAAGCACGCCGCTCGTAATCGCCGGGACGATACTCTTCCCGAGCGAGCCGCTCGCGGTATTTCTCGTTTCGCTAATCGGGATCGCACTTTCATCCACGATGATCTACTTCTTCTCCGAGGCTCTCGGCTTTGACGATTTCTTTGAAAGGCGAAAACCCGAACTCGTATACAGCCTTCACCGCAAACTCGAAACGCCTTGGGGCCTCGCGTTCGTGGCGGCCTGGGCGTTCTTCCCTCTCGCCCCGACCGATGCCGTCTGCTACGTCGCAGGCATCGTCCGACTCGAATATTGGAAGTTCATCCTCGCGATCCTTCTCGGCGAAGCGGTCCTCTGCGGCATCTATATTTGGGCGGGTTCGGCGATGCTTTCCTAAAGGCTGCTCAATTTGCCTGCCGGCCTCTTTGTGTATATAATCGCCCGCGCACGTAACTCGTGCTTGAAAACACCGCCGCCGAGGCCCCACGACCGACGACGAAAACTCTAGCTCATTTTTGGAGGTTTCTATGTCGCAGCCTGTAGCAAAACAGACGATCAACGAGGAAAAGATGCACGCCTTTCTTGGAAAGGTAGTGAGTGATTTTGGCGCGAGCCTTAGCTCGGTGCTTGGGTTTATAGGGCTGAAGCTCGGCCTTTACGACGCGCTTGCCGATTCCGACGGAATGACGTCGGAAGAACTTGCCGCAAAGACCGGAACGAACGAACGATATATTCGCGAATGGCTTCTCAATCAGGCTTCGGGCGACTATCTTTCGTACGACGCCGCCACGGGCAAATATTCGATGCTGCCCGAACAGCGCGAGGCGCTTACGGACGAATCCAGCCCGTACTTTGTCGGCGGCGGATTCTACGTCGTAAAGGCAATGGTAAATGCACAGCCGCGCATCGCCGAACTATTCAGGTCGGGCGGCGGAATGCATTGGGGCGACCACGACCCCGATCTGTTCGTCGGCACCGAGAAGTTCTTCCGTCCGGGCTATTCCGCCTTTCTTACAACGCAATGGATACCGGCCCTTAACGGTATTGAAGAAAAATTAAAAGCGGGTGCAAAGATCGCGGATATCGGGTGCGGACACGGAGCCTCGACAGTCGTTATGGCAAAGGCATTCCCTAAGTCCGAATACTTCGGTTTTGACAGCCATCCGGATTCGATCGAGATCGCAAAAGAACGTGCCGCCAAAGCCGGTATCGCTGACCGCTCGGCCTTTGCTACGGCGCGCGCCGACGATTTCCCGGACAATAAGTACGACCTGATCTGCTTTTTCGACTGCCTCCACGATATGGGCGACCCGGTGGGTGCATTAAAGCATTCGCGTGAATGCCTTGCTCCGAATGGAAGCGTACTTATAGTCGAACCGATGGCGGGCAACACTCCGGAAGAGAATTTCAACCCGATCGGCAGGACATTCTCCGCCGCATCGACCTTGTGCTGTACGCCGAACGCTATCGCACAAGGCGGTTCCGCTCTCGGCGCCGTCGCGACCGAGGACAAACTTCGCTCAGCGGCGATGGGCGGCGGATTCACGTCGTTCGAACGCGTTGCGGAAACGCCGTTCAATCGCGTTTTCGAAGCTCGGGCCTAGGCCGAACCGTTCCCTTCTACGCGGGCTCCGTCTTGCCGCACGTGTTCACGGCAAGTTCGCGGGCCCGTATTCTTGCGCCTTCCGTTCGACAACTCGACGCTTTTCGATGCCTAACACAGGCCCGCGATTTACAGTCTGGCCGCACCTGCCTTATAGTATTCAAAACTATGGTAAAGATCGGCATTCCCAAAGAGATCAATCCCGGCGAAAAGAGAGTTGCGGCAACGCCCGAGACAGTCCTGAAGCTTCGAAAGCTAGGATTCGAGGTCGCGGTCGAGGCTCACGCGGGCGAAGGCATCAGCGTAACGGACGCCGAGTATCAGGAAGCGGGCGCCGAGGTCATCGCGGACACGAACGACCTTTGGGGATCGGCCGATGTCATCCTGAAGGTCCGTCCGCCCGAGATGAACGAGGCCCTGCACGTTCACGAGGCCGAACTTCTGCGCAAAGGTGCGACCCTGATCGGGTTCATCTGGCCCGCACAGCACAAGGAGCTCCTCGAACGGCTCGCAACGCGCAAAGCGAACGTATTCGCGATGGATGCGATCCCGCGCATCACACGCGCGCAGAAGATGGACACGCTTTCCGCAATAGCGAACATCGCCGGATACCGTGCCGTCATCGAGGCCGCGGCACATTATCCGCGATTCTTTACCGGACAGATCACCGCCGCCGGCAAGATCAACCCCGCGAAGGTGCTTGTGATAGGCGCAGGCGTGGCCGGGCTTTCGGCGATCGGCGCCGCAAAGGGTTTGGGAGCGATCGTGCGTGCTTTCGATCCGCGTTCGGCGACAAAGGACCAGGTCGCGTCGATGGGCGCGGAGTTCCTCGAGCTCGACATCAAAGAAGAAGGCGAGGGCAAAGGCGGATACGCGAAGGAGATGTCCGACGCCTTTCTGAAGGCCGAAATGGCACTCTTTGCTCAGCAGGCGATGCAGGTCGATATCATCATCACGACCGCGCTGATCCCCGGCAAACCCGCACCAAAATTGATCACGACCGGAATGGTCGAATCGATGCGGCCGGGCTCCGTGATCGTCGATCTCGCGGCCGAACAAGGCGGCAACTGCGCACTCACCCAGCCCGGAAAGGTCGTAAACCACAAGGGCGTCACCATCATCGGCTACACCGACCTTCCCTCGCGAATGGCTTCGATGTCGAGCCAGCTTTACGGCGCTTGCCTTACCGCCCTCCTTGAGGAGCTGCTCGCCGATGGCACTGCGGAGGGTGTCAGCAGCCCGACCGTAAGGGTGGGCCCGTCGGACGGGAGTGTGCCCGGTGATGGTCAAACATCGGCGTCTGAAACCAGGCTCAATATCGATCTCGACGACGAGGTCATTCGCGGTGCTATCGTCCTTCACGAAGGAAAGATGATGTGGCCGCCGCCGCCGAGGCCGACCCCGCCTGCGCCTCCGGAACCGGGCGTCCCGACAAAGAGTTCTCATGCGGTCGCCGCCGCAAAGGCCGCCGCGGCCGGCCACGTGCACGACGAAGGCAACGGCGTAAGCCCTTGGCTGCTCGGCATCATCGGCCTGATAATGCTCGGCCTCGCG